>NZ_KK211356.1:0-1780 GCF_000621845.1 Ruminococcus flavefaciens MA2007
TATTTACATTCAAGGCAAGACAGAGCGGTGAAGCTCACCTTATCATCAACTACGGTTTTGACGGCGAAACAAGGGAGCAGCGTTACAATTTCAATATTCTTGAAGAAGAATATACCGAGGAAAATACTCAGGATACCAATGTCAAGGGCGACGCTAACTGCGACGGCTCCGTTGATATGAGCGATGTTGTGCTTATCATGCAGGCGCTTGCTAACCCGAACAAGTACGGCGTAAATGGCACTGAGAAGTTCCACATAACTCAGCAGGGTATGAAGAACAGCGATGTTGATACCACGGTCAAGGGAGTTACTGTCAGCGACGCACTTAAAATACAGAGATATCTTCTCGGCGCCGTTGAATTATAATGGTTTAATAGCAAAAACGTAATAAACGATCGAAAGTACGATACAGAAAAGCGAAAAGCCTTAAAGAAGTTTTAGCTTCTTTAAGGCTTTTTCTAAAAGAATAAAGAATAGAGAATAAATAAGAATTAAGGTATCCGTTTCACGGATATAATAAAAAATATCGCCGAAGGCGAAACCACTATTATTCTTTATTCATTATTCTTTCTTCTTTATTATTTTAGAGGGCGTGATAAATTTCTTTATCACGCCCTCGCTAAGTATCGGGCTTTTGCTTTTATTGCAGATGACAGGGGAGAAATGAGAAAGCGGAAAACTCAAAAATGGTAAAATCATGTAATAATTGCAAAAATCTTGCATTTGATTTTTATTGCGCTCCATTGTGCAATTATTGTGCTAAATTATAGATGCTACGTTGTATTTTGCGATTTATAGGCGATTGTGAATTTTAAGATTTCGCAATATCTGGTCAAATTATACGGCGAGAACAAAAAACGACTTGTATAACTATATGTTGAGATATTATAATTATATACGAAAAAGATAAACGAGCTCGTACACTTTTTGGGGATACTTGATCTAATCAATAGTTGGAGAAATAAGGTCAGACGTGACCGACGCAGCATTTTTTACAAAACTCAAAGGAGTGATCAAAGTGAAGCTATCAAAAATGAAGAGGGTAATCAGCGGAACAGTTTCAGCGCTGATGATAGCCTCAAGCGTACCCGTCGTGGCAGCAGCTGCCGACCAGCAGACAAGAGGAAATGTCGGCGGATATGACTACGAGATGTGGAACCAGAACGGTCAGGGACAGGCTTCGATGAATCCAGGTGCAGGTTCATTTACTTGTTCATGGAGCAATATTGAAAACTTCCTCGCTCGTATGGGAAAGAACTACGACAGTCAGGGCAAGAACTACAAAGAGATCGGAAATATCGTACTCACATATGATGTTGAATACACACCAAGAGGAAACTCATATATGTGCGTATACGGCTGGACAAAGAGTCCGCTCGTTGAGTACTACATCGTAGAAGGCTGGGGCGACTGGAGACCACCAGGAAACGACGGCGAAAACAAGGGTACAGTTACTCTGAACGGAAATACATATGATATCCGCAAGTCTATGCGCTACAATCAGCCGTCTCTGGAGGGCACATCTACCTTCCCGCAGTACTGGAGCGTTCGTCAGACAAGCGGCTCTGCAAACAACCAGACCAACTACATGAAGGGAACTATCGACGTATCCAAGCACTTTGACGCATGGTCACAGGCTGGTCTTGATATGTCGGGAAAGCTCTATGAGGTATCGCTCAACATCGAGGGTTACCGCTCGAATGGTTCGGCAAATGTAAAGAGCGTAACAGTGAGCACAGACGGTTCAGGCGCTGGCGCAGCAGCTCCTGCAAACAATAATG
>NZ_KK211356.1:2712-116700 GCF_000621845.1 Ruminococcus flavefaciens MA2007
GACTGGAACAACCAGAATCAGCAGCAGAACTGGAACCAGAATAACGACTGGAACAACCAGTGGAACAATCAGCAGCCTCAGAACAATGCAGTTCCCGCAGGCACTGAGATGAACAAGAATGCTACTATGTCTGATGATTTCAGAAACGGCTCATCACGCCATTTCATAGCTTCTGACGGCTGGGAGAACGGCGATCCGTTTGACTGCGGCTGGTATGCTTCACAGACAGCTTTCAGAAACGGCGCTCTCGAGCTCACTATCGACAGAGACAATACAGGCAAGTACAACTATGCAGGCGCTGAGTACAGAACCAATGATTTCTACGGCTTCGGCTATTATGAGACATCTATGCAGGCTATCAAGAACAACGGCGTTGTTTCTTCATTCTTCACCTACACAGGCGAGTCCGACGGCAATCCTTGGGACGAGATAGACATCGAGATCCTCGGCAAGGACACTACAAAGGTACAGTTCAACTACTATACCAACGGACAGGGCAAGCATGAGTTCATGTACGACCTTGGCTTCGACGCTTCACAGGGCTTCCACACCTATGGATTCGACTGGCAGCGCGATCATATCACATGGTATGTAGACGGCAAGGCAGTTTACACAGCTAATCAGAACATTCCTCAGACACCCGGTAAGATCATGATGAACGCATGGCCCGGCAGAGGTGTTGACGAGTGGCTTGCACATTATGACGGCAGAACTCCGCTCACAGCACGTTATCAGTGGGTAACATACAACAAGCAGTAATTGCCCGATAGCATAAAAACAAAACAGGCGTAAAGAATAATTCTTTGCGTCTGTTTTTTTATGGAAATAAGCGGCATTGGAGATCTTACGGATAGGGATTTTTCGGGGATAAACAGTTTTGATTTTGCAAAAATCAGCGTAATGCACAATCATACTGCGCGAAATATAGCCAAGTTATGCGCTTTTATCAGAACTTGTCTGCAATACTCCACCCGTGGTTTACAAAATCCCGAGACAGGAAAGAGCAATAAATGACAAAAGAAGCGCAAAAAATGAAATATGCTTTGGTCTGCGGCAGGATTTTTCAGGAGAAAATAAGGATATTCCTACCAATTGTAATATTCTGGTTTGATTTTACAGTTCGGAGAGGCAAAGCTTTCGCAGTATAAATGTGAGGTTGGAATATAGCAATAGTTATTGCGAATAAAGTAAGTAATATTTTGTGCACAAAATGAAATACTGCGAAAATGCGATGTTTGCGGAGATTAAATGAGATAACCAGTTAAAAAATGGACCTTGCAGCACATCTGAAAAAAAGTGCACTTAAATGATGTTACTTATCAAAAATTGCGTTTGGCACTTTCGGGCAGATAGCAATATTTGATTTCTGCCTGATTTTAGCCATGTGTAGTATTGAAGAATCCGCAATATCTGGTCAAAAAGTCAATGACAGCAAATTTTGGCTTGTGCTTTAATTAGTTAAGATATTATAATTAGTGTATAAGATATAAAAATATGCACTTATTGGGATTCTTAATCTAACAAGGGTTTCTCCGAGGTTTCAGCCTGTATGGCGGCTTCGGCAGATACCGTAATCAAAAACTCAAAGGAGTGATCTAAAGTGAAGCTATCAAAAATGAAGAGGGTAATCAGCGGAGCTGTTTCAGCGCTGATGATAGCCTCAAGCATACCCGCTGTTGCTTCGGCTGCTGATCAGCAGACGAGAGGAAATGTCGGCGGATATGACTACGAGATGTGGAACCAGAATGGTCAGGGACAGGCTTCAATGAACCCGGGTGCAGGTTCATTTACTTGTTCATGGAGCAATATCGAAAACTTCCTTGCTCGTATGGGTAAGAATTTCGACAGCCAGAAGAAGAATTACAAGGCTTTCGGAGATATTGTCCTCACTTATGATGTAGAGTACACACCAAGAGGAAATTCGTATATGTGCGTATACGGCTGGACAAGAAATCCTCTTATGGAATACTACATCGTAGAAGGCTGGGGCGACTGGAGACCACCCGGAAATGACGGCGAGAACAAGGGTACTGTAACTCTTAACGGCAATACTTACGATATCCGTAAGTCAATGCGTTACAATCAGCCGTCTCTCGACGGTACTGCAACATTCCCGCAGTACTGGAGCGTTCGTCAGTCCAGCGGTTCCAAGAACAACACTACAAACTACATGAAGGGCACTATCGACGTTTCAAAGCACTTTGACGCATGGTCAAAGGCAGGACTTGATATGTCGGGTACTCTCTATGAGGTATCTCTCAATATCGAGGGCTACCGTTCAAACGGTCAGGCTAATGTAAAGAGCGTTACTGTAACAACAGGCGGTTCAGGCAATAATAATCAGCAGCAGAACAATAACCAGCAGCAGAATCAGTGGAATCAGCAGCAGAACAACAACCAGCAGCAGAACCAGTGGAACTGGAACCAGCAGCAGAATAACAATCAGCAGCAGAATCAGTGGAATCAGAATCAGCAGCCGCAGCAGCAGAACAACAGCTCAAACTTTACAGCAAGCGGACAGAAGTTCAGCGTAGGCAACGGACAGACTCAGCACAAGGGCGACAACGTTGACGGCTACAGCTACGAGATCTGGCTCGACAATACAGGCGGAAGCGGTTCAATGACACTTGGCAGCGGCGGTTCATTCAGCACAGAGTGGAATGCTACAGTTTCAAGAGGTAACTTCCTTGCTCGCCGCGGCAGAAACTATGACGCTACAAAGAAGGCTACAGAGTATGGTCCTATCGTAATGGATTATGCAGCTGACTATTCAGCAAGCTCACAGGGTAACTCAAGACTCTGCGTATACGGCTGGATGAAGGATCCTCTTGTTGAGTATTACATCATCGAGGACTGGGTAAACTGGTGCCCGTCACCAAACGGCGGCAGCAAGACCGTTACTATCGACGGTGCTCAGTATGAGATATTCCAGCTCGACCATACAGGTCCTACTATCCTCGGCAATACTCAGACATTCAAGCAGTACTTCAGTGTTCGTAAGTCAAAGAGAACATCAGGTACTATCACAGTATCAGACCACTTCAAGGCTTGGGCAGAGGCAGGCTGGAACATCGGTAACCTCACAGAAGTAGCACTCAACGTAGAAGGCTGGGAGAGCAGCGGTAAGGCTAACGTATCCAAGCTCACTATCGGCACAAGCGGCGGCGGAAACAACAACACTCAGCAGAATAACAACCAGCAGCAGAACCAGTGGAACCAGCAGCAGAACAACAACCAGCAGCAGAACCAGTGGAACCAGCAGCAGAACAATAACCAGCAGCAGAATCAGTGGAACTGGAATCAGCAGCAGAATAACAACCAGCAGCAGAACCAGTGGAATCAGCAGCAGAATAACAACCAGCAGCAGAACCAGTGGAATCAGCAGCAGAATAACAACACAAGCACTTCACAGGGATCAGGACTCAAGGACATCTTTGCTCCTTGGTTCAAGATCGGTACTTCCGTAAGCCCTAACGAGCTTAATTCAGGTGCTTCATTCCTCAAGGAGAACTACAATTCTATCACTCCCGAGAACGAGCTCAAGCCTGATTCGATACTCGATCAGTCAGCTTGTCAGCAGAGAGGAAACAATGTAAATACACAGATCAACCTCAGCAGAGCTGCTCAGACTCTGAAGTTCTGCGAGAGCAATGGCATCTCGCTCCGCGGTCACACATTCGTTTGGTACAGCCAGACTCCTGACTGGTTCTTCCGTGAGAACTTCTCAAGCAACGGCGCTTACGTATCAAAGGATATCATGGATCAGCGTCTTGAGAGCATGATAAAGAATACTTTCGAGGCACTCAAGACTCAGTATCCTAAGCTTGACGTCTATGCATACGACGTATGCAACGAGCTCTTCGTAAACGACGGCGGCGGACTCAGACCTGCAAGCAACTCCAACTGGGTAAAGGTCTACGGCGATGATTCATTCGTTCTCAACGCATTCAAGTATGCAAGAAAGTATGCTCCTGCAGGCTGCAAGCTCTACCTGAATGACTATAACGAGTACATCGGCGCTAAGACAAACGATATCTACAACATGGCAATGAAGCTCAAGCAGCAGGGTACTATCGACGGTATCGGTATGCAGGCTCATCTTGCTACAAACTATCCTGACGCAAAGACCTTTGAGACAGCTTTAAAGAAGTTCCTCAGCACAGGTCTGGACGTTCAGATCACTGAGCTGGACATCACCTGCTCAGACCTTAACGCACAGGCTGACCTCTATGAGGATATCTTCAAGATCGCAATGGCTAACTCTGATAAGATACCTGCTCTTACTATCTGGGGAACATCAGATAACGTAAGCTGGAGATCTTCACAGAATCCGCTCCTGTTCTCACAGGGCTACAAGCCAAAGCCAGCTTATGAGAGAGTAGTTGCTCTTGCAAAGGGCGGCAGCGTTACACCTTCAAACAACAACAATAATAACAATACTCAGCAGCAGAACAACAACCAGCAGCAGAACCAGTGGAACTGGAATCAGCAGCAGAATAATCAGCAGCCACAGCAGCAGTGGAACTGGGATCAGAATCAGAACAACCAGTGGAACCAGCAGCAGAATAATAACCAGCAGCAGAACTGGAATCAGCCACAGAACAACAACTGGAACAATCAGTGGAACAACCAGAACAACGACTGGTTCAACAACGTAACAAAGTGGGGCGACGCAAACGGCGATAATAATGTAGATATGGGCGATACTGTATCTATCATGCAGTCACTTGCCAACCCGAACAAGTATAATCTTTCCGAGCAGGGCGCTTACAACGGCGACGTTTACAACCCCGGAAGCGGTATCACAAACTTTGACGCAGCATCGCTCCAGATGTTCTTCCTCGGTCTGATACCTGATATCCCATACGGCAGCAACGACTGGAACAACCAGTGGAACCAGCAGCAGAATAACAATCAGCAGCAGAATCAGTGGAACTGGAATCAGCAGCAGAACAACAATCAGCAGCAGAATCAGCAGCCGCAGCAGCAGAACAACAGCTCCAACTTCACAGCAAGCGGACAGAAGTTCAGCGTAGGCAGCGGTCAGACTCAGCACAAGGGCGACAACGTTGACGGCTACAGCTATGAGATATGGCTTGACAACACAGGCGGAAGCGGTTCAATGACACTTGGCAGCGGCGGTTCATTCAGCACAGAGTGGAATGCTACAGTTTCAAGAGGTAACTTCCTTGCTCGCCGCGGCAGAAACTATGACGCATCAAAGAAGGCTACAGATTACGGTCCGATCGTAATGGACTATGCAGCTGACTATTCAGCAAGCTCACAGGGCAACTCACGTCTCTGCGTATACGGCTGGATGAAGAATCCGCTCGTAGAGTACTACATCATCGAGGACTGGGTAAACTGGTGCCCGTCAGCAAACGGACAGAGCAAGACAGTTACTATCGACGGTGCTCAGTATGAGATATTCCAGCTCGACCACACAGGTCCTACTATCCTCGGCACTACCGAGACATTCAAGCAGTACTTCAGCGTCCGCAAGTCAAAGAGAACATCAGGTACTATCACAGTATCAGACCACTTCAAGGCTTGGGCAGAAGCAGGCTGGAACATCGGTAACCTCACAGAGGTAGCACTCAATGTTGAGGGCTGGGAGAGCAGCGGTAAGGCTAACGTATCAAAGCTCACTATCGGCACAAGCGGCAGCGGAAGCAATAATAATACTCAGCAGCAGAACAACCAGTGGAATCAGCAGCAGAACAACAACCAGCAGCAGAACCAGTGGAACTGGAATCAGCAGCAGAATAATCAGCAGCCACAGCAGCAGAACAACACAGCTGTTCAGAGCGGCAAGAAGCTCTGCGCTATCTCATTCGATGACGGTGCAAGCGCTACAAGCAAGTCAGATCCGGGCTACAGAATTATCGACGCACTTATCAAGAACAACATGACAGCTACATTCTTCAACGTAGGCGACTGGATCAAGTCCAACGACCAGATCAAGTATGAGTACCAGAACGGCATGGAAGTAGCTAACCACACAAAGTCTCATCCACATCTCGGACAGATGGGCGCTTCACAGATCAGAAGCGAGTGGGAGCAGTGCAACAGCAAGCTCAAGAGCATCATCGGCGCTGATCCTTCAAAGCTTATGAGACTTCCTTACCTTGAGAGCAATGCAACAGTTCAGTCCGCACTCAACGATGTACCGCTTATCAGCTGTGCAATCGATACACAGGACTGGAACGGCGCTTCTAAGGATCAGATCGTAAATACTATCAAGCAGGCTGCACAGAACGGCTCACTTGAAGGCGCTATCGTTCTTTGCCACGAGACATATGCCAACACAGCAGCGGCTATGGAAGAAGTCCTCCCATGGCTCGCACAGAATGGTTACCAGAACGTAAACATCTCTGATATGGCTAAGGCTCATGGAAAGACACTTGGCGGCGGTCAGGTCCACACACGCGCTTGATCGGTATTTGTCATTATAATATTTGTTTTAAAACTCCCGTACATCTGTGCGGGAGTTTTTTGCGGTAAAAAATAAAGCTGTCGGGATCTGTTTATCCCGACAGCTGTTTTTAGTGGCTGTTTGTCTCGGAGGACTTGTCTTTTTTCAGATAATCGGTAAAGCTTATCTTTGTTTTGCTGGTTGCGTTATATGCGTAGTAGGAGAGCACGTATGAAGCGTCCACAGCGTTTACTGCTCCGTCCTTGTTTACGTCGCAGTATGTCAGCTCATCGCTTGTGGGCTTGGACTTGCTTGTAGCTGCCCTTGTGTATGCAGTGAGAATGATCGAAGCGTCGATAGCGTTGATAGCGCCGTCGCCGTTGGGATCGCCCAGTGAAGGCTTGCCATTTGTTACTGGTGTTGTGCCTTCATTGCCGGTTACTGTATAATAATAAAATAATGTGTTGGAGAGGAGTTTGTTTGTGACATCTTTGCCGTTGAGATCAATGGCTTTTTTTATGGTTAGCTTGCATTCATGATTTCCGACAGCTGAATCATCGGGTATCTTTATCTTAACTGTAGGGTAGAAGAAATAGCCTCCGTAACTCTGCTGCTCAGCTGATAATTTCTTTTCAAGTATCACAGCTTTTGAGTCATCAAGCTCAACATCATAGTCAAATTCCTTGAAATAATGGTCTTTGCCGTTGATATTGCCTGATACATAATAGCCTTTGTCGGTCAGCGTTCTTTCGTTGCCTGTAAGCTTTTCGTTGCCGCTGGCTGCTCGGCTTATGCTCATCGAGGTTATTTTTACTATTTCAACCTCGGGATCAGGTCTTCCCGTATCCTTTCCGTTTTTGTCAAGTATGGAATATTTGCCGTTATATGTATTGAATTTAGATGTAACATCATTGCCATTTTTATCAATAGCTTTTGTTACAACGATCTTAAATCCGTATTCGCGCATAGGAGTGTTTTCGGGGAATTTCAGTTTTGCCTGAACGGAATAGAAGTCGCCTAAATTGCACAGTTCTTTCTTCTGTACGACCACGTTTTTATCATCAAATACGAAGTCGTATTCAAAATCCTTGATCTGTTCACGGAATTTAAGGAGCTTTGCAGATGTTCCGCGGTCATCGTAAAGTTCAATGCTGAAAATGAATGAATTATCGCCGCTGCCCTGTTTGAATTCATAGTAATCGCTGTTTGAAAAGATACCTTTAAGGTTCAGGTCTGCGGCAGTTGTGGCTGTTGCTGCGTTAGCCGCAAAAAAACTGTCGGCAGAATTATACAGTGAATAATTCACCGAGCCGCCAGCCATAAGAAGTGCCATAACAGCGGCTATTATTCTTGTTTTTTTCATGTTTTTAGTCCTTTCAAAGAATATGTCATGTTTAATTATATCCATTTTTATGCCGTGATTCTAATCAATTTTTGCGGTATATAAAGAAAAAGCGGCAAAATATATGCTTTGCCGCAAAAAATCATTGAACTGTTATCAGTAATGTGCTATAATAGGTTTATTATTAATATGTAGAGAGGCATTTTTATGAAAAAACTAAAGAAGATCGGGAGCTTTGCGGCGGCTCTCCTTATGGCCGCTTCACTCCAATGCGCATTTCCGCGTACTATGGCTGAGCAAAGCGCAGACGGACTTTTCATAAACGAGGTCTGCACCCAGAATAAAAGCAGCTTCAAAGACAGCCTCGGCAGAGCTTCAGACTGGATAGAGCTGTATAACGGCGGCAGCAAGGATATCGACCTGTCAGGCTTCGGTATATCCGACAGCGCGGATTTGCCGCTGAGGTTCGTATTTCCGTCGGGAACTGTTATAAAAAAGGGAGGATATCTCCTTGTAGTTGCCGATAAAAAGTCTGAGGGACTGACAGAACTGAACACGGGCTTCGGACTGAGCAAGTCAGAGGAGACTCTTATACTTTCGGCTCCTGACGGAACAGCTCTTCAAAAGCTTGAGATACCTGCACTTGCGGAGGACTCCTCTTACGGACGTACAGCAAACGGCAGCTTTGCGGTAATGCCGCCTACTCCTGCTGCTGCAAATAAAAATATGCCTGCGGAGCCTGTATTCTCGCTGGAATCCGGCTTTTACAGCGCAGACAAGGTCAAGGAGCTGACTATCAGCTCGTCGGACACGGTTTATTATACCCTTGACGGCTCCGATCCGACCACATCAAAGACCGCAAAGGTCTACAGCGGCGCTATACCGATGTATGACAGGAGCGCTGATGAGAACGTCTACAGCAAGTATCAGCATGAGGAGAACAGCGCCTATTCCATAACGCCTACCCAGTGGTTTGAGGCTAATCCCGAGAAAATGGACAAGGCAACTATCGTAAGAGCGGTCTCAAAGTCCGCAGACGGTACCTTTGGCAGAGTATCCTCAAAGACATATTTCGTAATGGACGATGAAAAGCTGAAATACTACTCGGGTATACCTGTAGTCTCTCTCGTTACCGATCCCGATAACCTCTTCGGCAAGGATAAGGGCATATACGTTACAGGTCAGCAGTATCTTGACTGGCTGAAGACCGACGGCACAACGGAAATGCCTGCAAATTTTATTTCAACGGGAAAGGCTTGGGAGCGCGAGGCTGATATCACCTATTTCAAGGACGGAGAGCTGGGCTTCTCACAGAAAATGGGCATACGCATAAGAGGCTCGTCCACGCGGAACAGCGTTGTAAAGAGCTTCAATGTCTATGCAAGGAGCGAATACGGCGATTCAAAGCTGGATTATAAGCTCATTGACGACAATTATTCCACAGATGACGGCAAAAAGATAAAGCGCTACGATTCATTCGGTCTGAGAGCAGTCTCATGGGTGGACAGGCTCAGAGAGCGCGTGGTGAATTCGTCTCTCCGCGATATGCCTGCACTGGCTACCTACGCAGGGGACAGATGTATGCTGTTCATCGACGGCGAGCTGTGGGGAATGTACGAGATAACCGAGAAAGCCTCGGATTACTACATACAGTCCAATTACGGCGTTCCTGCGGAAAACGTTTCTTTAGTAAAGAACGGCGAGCTTGAGGAAGGTCCTGACGACGAGCCGCTGAATATTCAGCTCCTTGGTGAATATTGCCGCGATAATGACCTGACAGTTCCCGAGAATTACGAATATGTGGCTTCACAGGTAGACTTCGAGAGCCTTATCGACTGCTACTGCACAGGTCTGTACCTCGGCACATGGGACTGGCCTAACTACAACTATCTCATGTGGAGATACACAGGCGACGCCATAGACGGTAATGTCTACAGCGACGGAAAATGGCGTTTCGGCGCATTTGATTTCGATTATTCAGTGGGACTTACCTATGATGATTTCGGCGGTGTTGAGTCCTATCAGCACGACAGCTTCACAAAAATGGACGGTGTTTCAGACGCTATCCCCACTGTGATATTTGCGGAGCTCCTCAAAAATCCCGAGTTCAAGCAGATGTTTGCGGATAAGTTCTATTCCTATGCCTACTCTGTATTCGAGTCGGACAAAATGGTGAAAGAGCTTGACGACGAGGAAAGCAGGTACATGGACTACCTGACCATGACTGCATGGCGCTGGTGCGACGGCGCTCCCGATACGGACTTTGACACGTTCATAGCGGAGCAGGAGAGCTTCTATCACGATGAAATGGACGTAATGCGCACCTTTTTCAAGAACCGCGCAGGATATGCCGTGGCAAATATGCAGAAATACCTTGGTATCTCCGATAATACCGCGACTGTTACCGTAACAGCACAGGGAAAGGGAAGTATTTCCGTTGATTCGGCTGATACAGCGCTTTCGGGAAATGTTTGGACGGGCTCATATAACAGCGGACAAAAGGTGACTATTACTGCAAATCCTGAAAAGGGCTATGTTTTCGCAGGCTGGTCAGGAGCTGTGACTTCCGATTCTCCGACTATAACCGTTGACGCCGACAAGGCAGTCACGCTGACCTGTACCTTCAAGGAGGACTACAAGTCGGGCGACGTAGACCTTGACGGCAAAATAAAGGTAGCCGACCTGCTTCTTATGTGTAAATATCTCCGAGGAGCAGAAAGCTTCAGTCAGATGCAGTTCATGCTTGCTGACATGAACGAGGACGGCGCCGCCGATATATTCGACCTTGTTCTGCTTAGAAAGGAACTCCTGAAACAATAATACCATATCAAACAGCTCCCCTCGGGGAGCTGTTTTGCTGTTATAGCGGCATTGCAGTCAAACATTAAGCAAATTAACAGAATGTTCCGCAATACGCTGTAATGTTTGATTGACAGGCTGAAAATACAGTGCTATGATATAATTGAAGATATGTGTCCGAGAGAAAAAAATTTTTTTCGGAAAAATAAAAATTTGGGTGCGTAAATTTCAGAGTTCATACGTCTAATAGATATAAAGCAAATTTGCCTTAAAAACATAAGGGGGTAATCTAATGGGAAACGATGCAGAGCGCTACCGCCGTTTCCTTGATGGTGATGATAATGGATTAATAGAAATAATTGATGAATATCATGAGGGAATGTCGCTTTACCTCAACAGTATAGTGAATAATATGTGCCTTGCCGATGATATAGTGCAGGAGACCTTCGTAAAGCTTGCCATTAAAAAGCCGCCTTTCCGGGGGAAGTGCTCATTCAAGACGTGGCTTTTCACTATTGCGAGGAACTGCGCAATCGACCATCTGAGGAAGGATCAGAAAATTTCAGATTTGTCTCTTGATGAATATCTTGTTATATCCGATGTTACCGACACAGAAAAGGAATACTTCAAGGAAGAGCAGAAAAAGGAGCTTTACAGAGCTATGAAGCGCCTTAATCCCGAGTATTATCAGGTGCTCTACCTTATGTATTTCGAGGACCTTGATACCTCGGATATAGCAAGGATAATGCACAAAGCAAAACGACAGGTCAGCGATCTGATTTTCAGAGCGAGAAAGTCATTAAGATCTGAACTTGAAAGGAAGGGCTTTATTTATGAGAGATACTAAGGATATCGCAGAAGCCGTATTCAGGATACGTGACGAGCATCTTGCAAGGCAGAGAAAAAAGCGCATACGTGCCGAGAAAGCCTGTGCCGCAGTTTCGGCTATTGCTGCCGCAGTTGTCATAACCGCAAAAGCAGCCGACCTTGCTTATGACAGCAAGCCTTCGCGTCAGCCTGAGATGAGCTCGGTAATTGCTGTGACTACCGAGGCTGCAAGCGAGACGGTTACCGATGTGCGCAGCACCGAAGCAGCTGTATCGACTGTTGTCACCAATACAACAGCTCCTGTAAAAACGACAGCAAAGCCCGTAACTTCCGTGACAAAAGCCGCTTTCTCCATGATATCATCAGCCGCAGGAAACAAAGCAGTGAATACTGTGACAACAGTATCAGATGCTGCAAAAGCTGACACAAATGCTGACACGAACAACACACAACCACCTGTTACTACCGATATCAATGAAGATGATTGCAAGGAGGTAATCAGAATGAAAGTAATAAACGTTAAGAAATATCTTGCTGCTCTTTCAGCAGCCGCAATGGCTTCCGCTTCAGTCAATATGCCTGCAAATGCTCAGGCTATGTACACACCCAAGCCTATAGACTCTCTCGCAGACGCTGTCATTTACTTTGAGGCAAATACCGATAAAATGGACTTTGACGGCAGCGGAAAATTAAACGGCTTCGATGCATATGCGCTTTTCACATATATGAATGAGCCTGAGTCGCTCCCCGAGGGCTATGCTGCAAAATGTGCTGAGTACGGTGATTTCAACAAGGACGGAGTAATCGATACTCTCGACACCGACCTGTTCAAGGAGATATGTGAACTCAGATATATGCTGGAAGATTATGGAAATTATATAGACAATGCTGAATATCTGCTCCCTGCGGGTACAGATCCTCATAAACACGTCTACAGGACAGTATCTCCCGACGCTCCTGCCGAGCTGAAAGAAAAGCTTCTGAATAATGTTTATGTTGACGAGAGCTATACCTATGGTTCGGACGAGAACAAAAAAATCTTTATAGACTATTTCTTCTTTAATCTAAGAAATTCTGCATTTCCGACCGAGTATACCTATGATAAGTATAACGACGCATATTATAAGAGATTCATCGAAAACTATGACGCAGAAAAGTACAGCTTTGATATAAATGAGGACGGAATCGTTGATCTGAAAGACCTCTATGACATTTTTATCTATGATGTAGCTTCTGCTGACGAGGGCGGCCCGATATGCAAGAATTCTTATTTCGGACAGTTTAATAATGTCGAAAAGATCATCAACGGTCAGACATGGATCGTTGCCGATAAAGATAATCCGCTTCGCAAGCGCCTTCCTATGTCAGAGGAGTTCAAGCAGCAGCTCTGGGCTAAGTGCGAGCCGTTATACGACTATGTTTATTCGTTTTTAGATTACTACAAGGACGATATGTATCTGTGCGATCAGACAGTATTTGACATTATCGCAAGATATATCGTCAGCAATACGGAGCTTGACATGGTAAATATGAGCAGTCTGTATTATGTACAGTATCACGGAGACCTTATGCTCTGCGACCATTCTGTAAGTGAGTACTTTGCAGGTGAGTTATCATGGATATTAAGGCAGCACTTTAACAGGACGGATAGTCAGAATGATGACATTTACGAAAGAAAAGCGTCCGAAAAGTATTATACAGCTATCGCAGATCACGATTATATGCATGATAACGATATTTACAGAGCAATGATAGCTGAGACAAAGGATGTGCTGAAAAGCGGTCTCAAAAATGATATGTTCGACATAAATAAGGACGGCGAGATAAATTATCTGGATTCATATGTCTTTGAGCTGTATATTGGCGACCTTATCAAAGGCATAACTGCTGAAAAGAGTATACTTCCTGCTGATATGTGGAATTTCATCGACCAGAATGTAGAGCTTGACAATGATGATATCCCGGGAACATTCGGCGATTTCATGCTGTATCAAGCCGCAGTTGGCTCGCCTTTTGAACAGCCTCAGTACAAGCTGGATATATACTACCTCCAGCTTCTTGAGAAAAAGGGACTGGTAGACCTCAGCGATATCAGACCATATATCGAGCAGCTCTGCAAGGACAAGGAAGCAGGCGACGTTGACTTCGACGGCAGTGTAAATGCTATCGACGCAAGCTATGTGCTCAGCTACTATGCAGAAACATCTGTAAATGCGGAGATAAGCAACGTTACCGTAGCTCACATGGAGTATATGGCAGACGTCAACACAGACGGAAAAGTAAACAGCGTAGACGCTTCCGAGATACTTTCGGCCTATGCTGAAAATGCAGTAAAAAACTAAAAGCATAATAAAAGCCATGCAGGAATGCCCCTGCATGGCTTTTTTCTTTTACTTCAGAAATTCTTCAAGCGTCATTTTAACAGTGTTCTTTGTAACTGCGCGGTAGGCGTAATATGAAATATAATGTTTAAAGTATTTTGTGAAATTGATAAGACATTTTTCGCAGCCGGAACGTGTGCGCAATAAAACTGAAATTCCTTGGACAATATCACCAAAAGCTCATTTTTACAGTTTTTAGTGAACTGTGTGAACGAAATATTTCGGAAATAGTTTGCTTAGGTAATAAAAATGCTAAAAATATCATAATAATATCATAATATTACAAAAAACCTGACCATTTATTGCGAAGTAATAGCTAAATATTGCGGTTTTGTTAATAGCTTATTTACTTTTGTTATTGTTTATTGTATATTTAAAATAAAGATATTAGACAATTATGCCATACATTAGGCATAATAACCGTTTTGGGTGGATTATTTATCACAGTGTTTCTTCTGGCTGGGACATTCAGAGGTCAGCTGTACCCCTCTTATACGGCGGCTTCTGCATTTAAACCAGAAAAATTGTCCTGCTTATTTTACGGAACGTTATTCAGGACTACATATAATAAAAGGAGTGATTGAAGTGAAACTTTCAAAAATGAAGAAGATCATCAGCGGAACCGTATCCGCAGTAATGATCGCGGCGTCCGTACCCATCTCAGCTAATGCGGGCGGTTTCAATTTCGGCGGTGATAACGGCGGCATGACATGGGGCGGCTGGGGAAATAACGGCGGCGGACAGGACTGGAGCGGCTTTGCGGGCGGCTTCGAGACCAACGGAAACACCAACATAGGCTCAGACGCAGGCAATGGCGGAAACGCTCAGTCAGGTCTCAACTCTCAGATCAAGGGCGATATGCCTACAAGGGTACCGAACGGCGCTGAAAAGACAAGCCAGTGCAAGGTGGAGAACAAGACCTATAACTGCAAATTTACAGGCAAGCAGAAAAAGTGCAATGTTATTCTCCCTCCGAACTACAATTCAAGCAAGAAATATCCTGTAATGTTCGTTCTCCACGGAATCATGGGAAGCGAGAACGATATGGTAAGCGGCATGGGCGTTCAGGAGCTCATGACAGGTCTTATGTCAAGCGGTCAGGCTGAGGAGTTCATCGTTGTAACTCCGAATATGTTCACAAGCAAGACTATGAACAGCCCAAGCGGTATCAACCAGCAGACCTGTGCAGAGTACGACAACTTCCTCTATGACGTTACAGACAGCCTTCTTCCTTTCATCAAGGAGAACTACTCCGTTAAGGAAGGCAGAGAATATACAGCTATCACAGGCTTCTCAATGGGCGGCCGTGAGGCTATCTACTGCGGACTTATGCGCCCCGATGTATTCGGATATGTAGGCGGCGCCTGCCCTGCACCCGGTATCACACCCGGTAAGGACTCGTTCATGACTCACCCCGGCTGTATGCAGGAGAGTGAGATGAAGTTCAGAGACGTAGGTCCCGAGCCTGCTGTATTCATGATAACAGGTGGAACCAACGACAGCGTTGTTGGTACATTCCCCAAGCAGTACAGCGACATTCTCACAAGAAACGGCGTTAATCACGTTTACCAGTCTATCCCCGGCGGCGGACATGACGCTAACTCTGTAAAGCCTCATCTCTATACATTCATGAGATATGCTTTCAAGGCTTCAGCAAGTGAGCCTGTTACAACAACTACTACAACTGCTGCAACGACTACAACTACTAAAGCAACAACAACTACCACAGCAGAACCCGTAGTTACTACAACTACAGTTCAGAATGAGCAGAACTCACAGGGCGGCGGCTTCGGCGGCGATATCTCCGCAAAGGTAACTAAGTGGGGCGACGCAAACAACGACGGCACAGTTGATATGGGCGACGTAGTTCTTATCATGCAGTCTCTTGCCAACCCCGATAAGTATAAGCTTTCAGAGCCAGGTCTCTACAACGCAGACGCTTATGAGGCAGGCAGCGGTATTACTTCAAACGACGCCCTTGCTATCCAGAAGTACCTCTTAGGTCTGATAACAAAGCTTCCTGAGAGCTATTCTGTAAATGTGACTACAGCACCTGTTACTACAACAGTAACAACAACTGCTGAAGTTACAACAACTACTACTGCAGCTCCTGTATCAGGCGGCGCTCTGAATAATAACTTCGATTCAGGCGTTGGCGACTGGGCAGGCAGAGGCTCAGCTTCTGTTACCGCTACAGACGCAGCTTATTACGGCGCGTCAGGTCAGTCTATGCTTATCACAGACAGAAACGCTGAGTGGAACGGTGCGGCTATAAGCCTCGGCTCAGACTTCCAGCCAGGTCAGACATACAGCGTAAGTCTTGCAGCTCTCCAGATGTCAGGCAGCTCCGCTGAGATACAGATATCTCTCCAGCAGGGCGGCAACGGCGGCGGAAGCGCTGTTTACACATCTATCGCAAAGGCGACCTGCGAGAGCGGCGTATGGACAAAGATAGAGAACACATCATTCACTATCCCTGACAATGCAGGCGATATGACACTCTACGTTGAGACTGTTGAGTCTTCGGGAGACCTTATGGATATTTATATTGACGATGTACTGGTTGCAGCTGAGGGCACAAAGTCAGCAGTTACAACAGGCGGCACAGGCAAGGTGCCTGAGATAGTTGTTCCTCCTACACCTACAGTAGACACTACTAAGTGGGATAACTACAAGGAGACAGCTTCGGCTCAGTATATCGACTTCTACAAGAGCTCGATAAAGCACATGGGCAACACATACAGACTTACTCAGAAGCTCACTGCTGCTGAGAGCGGTTCACCTCTGACAGTTGCTTACCTCGGTGGTTCTATCACTGAGGGCAAGAATTACACAACACCATTTTCCAACTACCTCAGGACAACATTTGCTAAGGGCAGCTTCAAGGAGATAAACGCAGGTCTCTCAGGAACTTCTTCCGTTGTTGGTCTCGTCCGCAGCGAAAAGCAGATAGTTGAGCAGAAGCCTGATATCATCTTCCTCGAATTCTCGGTAAACGACCACGAGGATATCATGTACAAGAAGTGCTTCGAGAGCTGTATCAAGAAGTTCCTTGATATGCCTAACGAGCCGGCTGTAGGTATCATCATCACCCGTGCAAAGGGCGGCTTCTCAAGCCAGTCACAGATGTATCCTATCGGCAAGAACTTCGATATCCCTGTAATTAGCATGGACGACGCTCTTACAAAGGCATTCAACAGCAACTTCCTCCAGCCAGGCGACTACTACACAGACGAGTATCACCCACACCAGAAGGGCGGACAGCTTGTAGCTGACTGTATGGCTTACTATGTTCGTCAGGCATTAAAGAGCGAGAACCAGTCCGCAGGCTATACTCAGCCTACTAAGTACGTATACGGCGCAGAGTATGCAAACTGCGTGAACGTTGATCCTAAGAATCTGACAAACTTCAACGCAGGTTCATGGAAGTCAGGCGGCGGTTATAACAATAACCCTGGTCTCAACTACTCATACACACTCAACGGCGGCAGTCCTATGACCTTCAAGACACAGGGCAAGGGACTCATCATCGTATTCAAGGCAAACAGCTCAGGCATGGGCAGCATCAATGTTACTGTAAACGGCAAGACCACAAAGGTAAACGGCAACAAGCAGTATACATGGGGCGGTCCTGACGCAGAGCTTGGCTACTATCAGGATACAACAGGTGACCTTGACGTTTCTATCAGCGGAAGCGGCAGCTTCACAATCTGGGGCGTAGGTCTTATCAAGTAAAACTGATACTAAAAGGCTTCAACTTTATGTTGGAGCCTTTTTTACGGATAAAACATAATCCCCGAAGGAGAGAAAGCTTCGGGGATTTTAAACTCAGTTCCGAATGGGGAAGTTCGGAACGTAGTTTGCGTATATAAATATTGAAGCAGCTTACTTGTTGAGGAGAGCCTGCTGGATAGCCTGTGCGTCGCCGACAGTGAGTCCGCCGCCGTTTACATCGGCATTAGCCTTGCCCTGTGCGGTAAGGTGTATTGACGCAGTACCGTTTTCACCGTATTTGTTGGGATTTGAAAGAGCCTGCATGATGAGGACTACGTCTGACATATCTGTCTGACCGTCGCAGTTTGCGTCGCCCTTGACAAGAACTGCTGGCTGTGTAGCAGGAGCGCTGTCGGTCTTGAAATCGCCTGTGGTAAAGCTGCTCATCTTCCAGCTGCCATTTTCAAATGCGAATACGGCTCTGCACTTGCCCTGTATATCATTGCTTGAAACAGTTGTTGCTGTGAAGCTGTCTGCGGTCACATTGGAAATAACGACGCCGTCGGTAGTATTGAATGCCAGTGAGCCTCTTGCGCCTTCATTCATATAAAGGATACCGTTCTTTTCAAGGAAACGTGCGTTGCATTCACTCATAAAGTAGTCCTTGACCTCACCTGTGAATTTCTTGCCGATGAGCTCCTTGACCTCATCAACTGACTTGAACAGTGAGAGGTCTGTTACTTTGTAGTAGGGAGTGTTGTTTACTTTGAAGTCAGCCTTGTCGCTGTGAGCAAGACCGCTTGCGAATGTAAAATCAATGAATGAGTAAGCGTCCATTTTTTCGATAGCGTGAGTAGCAAGGGACTTCTTGTCTGCCTCACGTACAAGGCGTATCCTGCCTGCGTTTCCGATATAGAGCTCGTCAGGTCTTTCTGCACGATATGTAGCAGTATACTTTATTTCTGAACCCTCGAAAAATCTGAGAACTGTGAACATTTTGCCGCCGATAGTTTCGTCGCCAAGCTTTACTTCGCCTGTGACTGTGTTTCCGTCAATATCTGTATATTTATATGTGCCGTCTGCATTTACCTCAAATGTACCTGTCTCACTTGCAGATACGTCAACAGGGAAGCCGCCCTTTGACTCCTGATACTTCCATACACCTGTGAATCCGCTGAGGCTTGTTTCTGCCGCACCCTTGCGGACAAGGCGTGAAACGTGATTGTTTCCGTAATAGATAGCGTCGGGATCATCGCTGTGATAGTAGCCGCCGAATCTGCGCTCTTCGCCTTCATATAAGCTTATGCACTGAAAAGGTGTGTCGCCGATAGTCTCAATGCTGAACTGAACTGTTCCCGATGAGGTCTTGCCGCTGAGGTCGGTAAAAGTATAAGTGCCGTCCTTGTTTATAACGACTGTGCCGTAGTCTGTTGGTGTGATATTAACGGGTAAGTTGGTATCCGAGTTCTGGTATTTCCATTCGCCTGCAATATGAGCGATATCTGTGGTTTCAGCGGAAACCTCAGATGTTATGGAAGCTGTTGCAGTCTCTGCTGCATAAGATGTGATCGCGGGAGCTGCTGAAAGCATAAGGCTGAGTGCAGCGATAACAGATACAAAGTTTTTCATAATAATTTCCTCCGATATATAAATGTGATACTGCTGCACGAACTCCGTGTGCGCAGTTTTGTTTTTGATAGTTAAGTCCGCAGGGGACTGTGTTCTGTTGGTCGACCTTTCATAAAGAACAATCGAAGCTGAAATATCAAGTGTTACACAGTTTCAAAATTTTTTTAAAATTCTGAAATTGTCGGTATACAGCGAAAAAAGCGGCTGATATTTATATTCAGCAGGAAAAATTCTGATTTTTATCCACCTAAGCTTTAAAAAAATGGGTTTAACATTTTGTGCATATGCTGTATGATAAAAGTGTATTACTTTTTTACTATACATAGGCTAAATCATGACATTAAAGGAGGAAATGACTATGAAAAAATCCAGAACTGTCAGGTTCGGGCTTTCGGGAATGATAGCAGGAGCTATGATGTTTTCTGCTGTTTCGGCAATGCCTGCCGTTACTAATGCACAGGAGCCTGACGCAAACGGATACTATTATCACGATACATTTGAAAACGGCACAGACGACTGGGAGGGGAGAGGCGGTGCTTCTGTTTCTACAGGCGGTACGGCTTACGCAGGCAGTAAGGCTCTCACAGTCTCGGACAGAGGCAGTTCGTGGCACGGCGCTCAGAAAGCCCTCGACTCACAGACCTTCAAGGCAGGGGAGGAGTACAGCTTCAGTGCGGCTGTTTCAGGCTCGGGCAATATGATGTTATCTCTCCAGTACACAGACGCTTCGGGAAAAACAGCCTACGGACATATAGCAAGCGGTCAGTCCGAGGGCGATTATGTACTGCTTTCCAATACGAATTATAAGCTCCCCGAGGGCTCGGGATATATCCTTTATGTTGAGACAGAGGACGGCACAGCGAGCTTCTCTGTTGACGAGGTCATCGCTGCAAAGGCAGGCACACAGCCTGACGTGCCTCAGCCTATTAATGTGATACAGGGCGACTTCAACGGCGACGAGAGAGTTGATATATTCGACCTTGTCCTTGCAAGGAAGTCACTGGTCAGCTATACATCGGGTTCAGCCACAGATACAGTTATGACGGTGGCAGACATTGACTGCGACGGCGAATTTGCTGTAAACGACATTGTTATGCTGTCAAAGTTCATTCTCGGAAAGGTAAAGGAGTTCCCTGAGCCGATAGTTACGACAACAACTACGACAGCTCCTCCTGTGACCACGACTACCACGAGCAATGCCGATCCAAGCGCTTACATGGCAAGCATAAGGGATAAGATAACAGTAAATGTTCCGCAGAATGTGCTGAAAAATGCAGAGGGCAAGATAGAGCATATCACATACTTCTCAAAGAAGGCTAACCGCAATAAGGGCGCAAATGTTTGGCTGCCGCCAGGATATGACAGCAGCAAGAAATATCCTGTATTCTATGTGAACCACGGATACGGCGGCGATGAGTTCTCTATGATGAACGGTATGGGCGTGCGCGAGATAGCTACAAACCTCATAAAGAGCGGCGAAGCAGAGCCTATGATAATCGTATTCGCAAACCAGTATACCGATCCGAACCACGAAAAGCAGACAGGCAACGGTCAGGCAGATGTTCCGGGATACGATAATTTCGTAGAGGATATGCCCGACAGCCTTATGCCTTATATCGAATCCCACTACCCTGTAAAGACAGGACGCGAGAATACCGCGGTTGCAGGCTTCTCAATGGGCGGCAGAGAATCCCTCTACATCGGTATGAAGTGCTGCGACAAGGTGGGCTACATCGGCGGCGGAGCTCCTGCCCCGGGTATCTTCCCGACAAGAGACCAGTTCATGACTCACCCCGGTGTTATGAGCAAGGATGATATGCGCATTGATCCGCCGTATTCACCGTATATCCTGATGATAGCAGGAGGAACCAACGACACTATGGTAAACGACTTCCCGAAGCAGTACAGCGACCTGTTCACACAGCACGGCACAGAGAATATCTATATCTCGGTACCGGGCGGCGGTCACGACAGCAATACGGTAATTCCGCTTATGTATAACTTCATAAGGTTCATATTCAAGGCATGATAAATGCAAAAATTTGCCCCGAAGCGTTAATGAAGCGCTTCGGGGCATTGTATTTTTTATTTGGATATTCAATTGTATTTCAGCTCAACTAAAGCCCAGTCATCTGTGGTTATCTCATATTTGTTTCCGCAGTACGGGCAGGTTTTGTTTTTCGTTGCGTCAAAACTTGCACCGCAAGACGGGCACGCGATCTTTGTCATGGAAAAGTTGAAATTCACAGGGATATCAGTGCGGCGTTTTAATGTTGCGCTAAAAATCTGTTTTTTGAAAAATACTTTGTCATTACTCGCATAAAGTACATCAAAATATGCTTTTGTTTCAACTGTTACGAAATTTCCCTCTTCATGGATACTTTTACAGCCTAACGCTCCGCCATAATTCATATCTATGATATCCTTCATCTTAGGATCAAGTTTTCCCCCTTTATAAAACAAAAGCTCATTCTCGTTCTCGGAAAATACAGCTGTTTTTATAAGGGACAAAGTCTTGCTCGTAAAATACTCATAAGAAAACTCAGGACTGATTTTTTTCATTCTTGTTTCAAATTTTCTGCGTGAACCGGCAGTTCCCATTTTTCCCGCAGAAGAGATAACTCTTACTATCATTTTCATAAACAGGAAATAAACATACAGAAAATAGGCTATAAAAATACTTAATATGGTAAATCCTATATAATAGCCTGATCCCTTGCTGAATATAATGCCAAGGATATACACGGCGATAAGCATGATGATAAAAGAAGTGAGGTATCCCGATAAGAATTCCTTTTTTGTCATTCCGAAAGTATCTATAAAATAATAGGACGTGACCTTTGGGAAAAGGTCGTCCATCTGAAACCTTGTCCCACAGTAGGAACAGCCGTTTTGAAGACCTGAAACAGTGGATACAGCACCGCAGTTCGGACAGCAATACGTATCGTTATCAGGGTGGATACCGTTGACTACGTCTGTTATTGTTTCATATAAAACGCTCTTGCGGTCATCTTTATACTTTATCCTGACGTTTTGTTTTACTTTACGTTTTATTCCGCTTTGATTAAAGCAGACAGTGCTTTCATAGTGGGCGTCTTTCCAGCTGTTTCCTGCGATGAATTTGTTTTTATTATCGTCTCTTGAATAGATATCATAGGAAATTTCCAGTCCTTTTTTGGAAAGCCTGTCATGCTGGAGCTTGAGTATATATGTAATATCATTATCTGCAAATGGTATGCTTTTTCCATTGCAGACAGCCGCTCCGAGTGAGGCTCTGAAATCATTTAATTTGCGGTCAAAAACACCTGAAACTTCTTTGATATTAAAAAAATTGTACCCCATATAAATATCTCCCTATCATTAAATTGTTGATTGACCTGATATACCCCAATTTATACTGCTAATATAATATCATTTTCCTGCATGGTTGTCAATAGAAAAAACGCCATAGCACTTCTGACCGTAAATCAGAAATACTATGGCGAAAACTTATATATCAGCACCGTTATTTCCGGAAAGTACCTTTTTATATCGCGCTCAACGGTTTATCTCTCTGCAACAGCGAAAATAGTTCCGTTGCTGTCTGTGAAGATGTCAACGTCAGGTCCGTCGTGGGTGAAGGCTTCACGGTAGGTGAATTTCAGCCAGTTGTTGTCCTTTACGTAATCATCTGTGATATGCTCATAATTCTCGGGGAGCTTGTCTGTGCGCTCCCAGAGCATATAAAATGCGCGTTCTCTGTTGATAACGTCCGTGATATAATCAGAAACGGCGTTGCTGGCTTTAGCAAAGTCTATACACATATTTGACGAGATATAAGCTCCGCCTGCGTTTGAGAATACAGTATCCAGTGCGTAATAATCAAGAGTGCTGTTGTATTCATCGCCTGCGACCTCTCCGTTTGTGACCTTCCAGCTGCCGTCGCTGAGCTTCTCGAAATCGAGCTGTATGGACTCAGCCTTGACGGGTATGGTCTGACCGCCTATATCGGCGTTGTATACCTTGTATATCCTTTCCCATGTAAAGGAATCGTCTGTAGCATAGAGAGCCTTGTCGCAGATTATCTCACCTCTGTCGGCTTCATTGACGGGCATAGCTGTAACGATGTGCTGTGTTGAGTATATACCGCCGTTGTATCCGATTATATCCAGATAACGTGTAGGCTGATGAATGACAGAGCCAACAGCGCAGTCGCTGAGGTCAAAGCCTAAGCCGAATTCGCGCTCGGGCTCGTAGATGTACTGACTGTAGTAGTCCTTCAGCTCGTTGATATCATTGGAGCGGGGCTCTTTTACCTTGTAATATGTGGCAAGATAATAAAGTGAATCGCCCTCTCGTCTCATACCGAAGTCATCACCGAGGCTCTCATCGTATTCGCCCCAGTAGCGCCAGAACTGTATAGGCTCTGCGCTGTTGTCGGTATTTGTATCCGAGCTTAAAGCAGCTGCTTCAAAGTATACGTTCACGTTATCCTCAAAGAGCTTTTTCATCTCCTCATTGGATAAAGGTGCTGATACAGCGTTATCTGCTGTTTCGGCAGCTGCCTCTGTGGCTGCTTCTGTAACGGCGTGGGCTTCTTCGGTCTGTTCCTCAGCCTGCGCGGCTAAATGATTTGAACCGCTCATCTTAGGCAGCATATAAGCAGCTGCGACTACACCTCCTGCCATAACAGCAACGGCAGCCGCACTGCTGAAGAATCTTTGCCATATAGGACGGCGGTAGGGCTCAACTCCCTCCACTTTCACAGTGTACTCATTATTGTTGTCGTTGTTTTTCATTTCACTAAGCTTTCTTTCATTCATAGTAAATACCTTCTTTCGTTAAAAATCAGATGAAAGCCCTGCATTTTTATATTGGTGATATCGGCTTTCATAAATACTAATCGAAAGAAGCAGGTAAAATGTTACACTATCGGCAAAAAATTTTTTATCGGACAGTTGAGACAACATCATAAAGCTTAGGAAGTCAAGCTATATCGGCGCTTTTATCTTGCTGAGCTCAGTTTTCCTTTTTGCGTGACATAAGCATGAATGCTCCGCCTGCCATTACGAGTACAGCTGCGCAGGCTGCTGCTGCGGACTTGTTGCCTGTCTGCGGAAGTGTGGAAACGTTTGTTGTAGTTGTTGTGCTGCCTGATGTTGTAGAAGCAGCAGAAGATGATGTGCTTGTTGAAGATGCTGCGGTAGTTGTTGTAGCAGATGTAGTGGTAGTTGCAGAAGTAGTGGTGGTCGTTGTTGTGGTTGTAGTAGTTGATGTTGACTGGCTGCTGTCAGTCTTTTTGCCGTAGAATTCATCGAAGAGTGCGCTGAGTTTGCTGTAGTTGTATACGTCGGAGTAATCCTTTGTGCCGTCTGCATTCTTCTTTACTATATCATAATCAGGAACGATACCGTCGTCGATAGTATTGCCGTCCTTGTCAACGAACTTCAGACCTGTTGAAAGGGCGTATAACAGACCGTCAGGTGTGAAGTAGCGGTTTGTTGCACAGGTGCCGCCGCCGCTTCTCTCGCCTATGAGCATTATGCCTGCGTCCTTTGCAAGTGAGGGCATGAGATTAGCGCATGAGAATGAGTAGTTAGATGTGATGATACCGAATCTGAGGTCTGTCTTGAAAGCCTTGTCCTTGTCGTCGTATGCCTTGTCGAGGTTCTTGTCAATGACAAACTTCGCATTTTCAGTCTTGCCGTTCATAACGACAGTTACATTGTCGAGGTCGTTTATAAGTCCCATCATATACTGTACTATGCTGAGGCTTCCGCCGCCGTTTGTGCTGAGGTCGATAACGAAGTTCTTTACAGCCGGATCAGCGTCTGCCTTTTTTATGCTGTTATAGAATTCACTTACAACGTCCTGCGGCAGCTCGCCGTTATTGAAGTAGTAGTTGTACCAGCCTGCTGCGTTGTCCTCGAAAAAGTTGAAAGCGAAGAAGGCAGTATCGCCCTTTACGGAATACTCCGAGCCGTTGCCCTTCTCATAAGTATCGGCAGTCTTGTACATTTCTTCTCTTGTCTTTAATGCGGTATATCCGCTGTTGTTGGAATTATTCAGCACGGCATAATGGTCAAAAGCGTCCTCGGGCATTGCTATAGTCTGGAATTTAGCTGAAACGGCAGAAGCGAGGTCTTTGCTGTTCTGAAGCATAAAATCAGTAAATACAGTATGTCCGCCGTCCCAGAGATAGTCGTTGAGCATTTCATAGCCTGCACAGTAATCATAAAGGTCTTCTGAAAGGAGGAGCTCCTTTATCTTCTTTGTGCCGTCGCTTGCTGTTGAGAGCATTTTATCAAAGCCGTTCTCTTCAAGGAGCTCATTGTACTTGAATCTTCCCGGGAAACCGTAGTTTCTGTCGAAACAGAAGCAGAGCTCGTTGTAGTTGTACTCTATCATATCCTTTGGACGTCCGTTTTTGTATTTCTCAATAAATGCAGCGGTGTGTTCGGGAGTACCTGCAAGAGCTGTTCTTGAATAAGTGGAGAGGATTTGAGGGAAGAAATACAGGTCATCGTCGATTACTGCACCCTGATTAAGAGAATACTCATAAAAATCACATAAGGTCGTAGCAGGCCACCATATATCCTTTTCGTCTCCGCGGATATCTATGTCATATACGGAGAAGTCCTGAGTATAGCTTACCTTTTCATCTTCATCTTCTTCCGCCGATGAATCTCCCTTTACATATGTGAAGATGTTTTCACCGTTGCTTTCTAATATATACTGAGGATATAAAAAGCCTGCGGCGTCATCAGTTGAAACTGTATCCTTGTTTGTGTCGATGATACCTGTAGCGCCGATGGGCATTTTTACTTCATAGGTGCCGTCATTTTTGTTTGTGATAGCGAGCTCCTGATCCGGATACTGACACAGCCAGCAGCTGTAGTAGTCTGAGAGCTTGATGTAGGGTACATTCGGCATATCGTTGTAGTAGCGGCACTCGATCTCTTTCAGTTTTTCATCTGAATAGAGGTGCGCTGTCATCTTTCCTGTGGTGTACTCGGCAGTATCTGCTGCAAAGGCTGTCATTGCAGTGAATGCGCCGGAGCTTATAAGTACGGAAAGAGCGGATAGTCCTGCGATAGTTTTTTTGCTGTTCATGATCATTCTCCTTGATAATAATTTAACAGTCCAGAACTTAAAAACAAAGCAATTTCATCTTTAGGGAAATTGCTGTATAGTTTATAAGTTCTGAAAGTTATGTTTTATTATAACACATTTTATCATATATAGTCAATAGCTTAACATATTTTCGGCAAAAAGCTGTATCCGATATTATTTGCCGTACTTCATGCTGTTGAGAATCCACTTTTTTATCACAAAAAAACTGTTGATTCATCATATTATTTTAAGACTCCTTTAAGTTATATAGTATATAATGAACATAGTCAAGAAAATGGTTGACTTGAATGGGCGATATTAAAAAAAAGGAGAATGATATTTATGAGAAACAACGGTTTAAGAAAACTATTTGCAGGTCTTTCGGCAGCCTGTATAGCTGCGGCGGCAATGCCTGTTGTGAGCTTTGCGGCAGAGACAGAGGTCTCTTCAGTCGTAGGCGACGCAAACTGCGACGGCAGCGTTGATATGTCAGACGTTGTCCTTATCATGCAGGCAATGGCAAATCCAAACAAGTTCGGTCTGGGCGGAACCGACGAACACGCTATCACTGAGCAGGGCTGGAAAAATGCGGACTGCAACGGCAAGGCTGACGGAGTTTCCACAGACGACGCGCTTGCCATTCAGCTTTATCTCCTCGGCAAGGGCGAGATAAGCAGCGGCAAGACTGATGAGCAGCCTCCTGCTGTAGAAGCCACAAAGATACACCTCAAGAATACCACTATCACAGTTGAGGGCGAGAATGCCACAGTTGATGGTACTACCGTTACTATAACACATTCGGGTGAGTTCTACATCGACGGTACTCTTGACGACGGTCAGATAAATGTAAATATTGCTGACGAGACTGCCGACGCAGAGACCGTAAAGATATTCCTCAATGGCGCAAATATCACAGGCAAGAGCGCTCCTGCTATTCTCGTGACAAACGCTGAGAATACCTCGATAAATATCGTTGACGGTACTGAGAATACTATCACCGACGGCGAGACTGCTTACGCAGGCGACTTCGCAAAGGCAGCTCTTATCGAAGCCAAGGATGATATTACCTTCAAGGGCGGCGAAAAGGACGACGGAGTCCTCAATATTACCGCTAATGTTCAGGACGCCATATCCTGCAATAATGACATCAAGGTAAACGGCGGCATTATCAATATTACCACAAATAATTCCGAGACCAAGACCGACGGTATCAAGGCTAAAAAGTCTGTTACCATCAAGGACGGTACTCTCGATATAGACGCTGCAGGCGACGGTATCAAGTCCACCAAGGACGCTGTTACTGTTTCGGGCGGTATTACAAGAATCAAGGCAGGCAATGACGCTGTACAGGCTGAAACAACTATCGACATCAGCGACGGAAAGCTCGTTGCAGGCGGAGACAGAGGCCTCACAGCTGTTACAGGCATCAACATCACAGGCGGTACAGTTATCGCTACAGCTACCGATAATCAGGCAGACGAGAAGCTCATGGGCGGAACTACCCAGACAACAGCTCTTCTCAACTGCATTGCCGATCCAACCAATGAAAAAGACGGCACATGGAAAAAGGATAATTCCATAGTTACAGGAAGTCTCGATGTTAAGTACACCAAGAAGTTCAAGTATGTTCTTATCAGCGACAAGTCCATAAACGGAGCAAAGTCCTGCGGCTTCAAGAACCTTTCAACAGGTGCGGCGGTAACACATACAGACGGCAAGCAGACGCAGTTCCAGCTCAGTCTTGTAACTGTATTCAATAACGTTGATCCTTCGGGCGCAGGCAGCGGAACGATCGTTGAGCCTGATCCGACAGCTGACGGACTTACTATAACCCTTTCAGACTCAGGCATGACCACAAATGCGTCCTCAGAAGCAAAAATCGAAAACAACGTATGCACTATTACTCAGCCGGGTGTATTCACTGTAACAGGCGAGATGACAGGCGGACAGATAGTTGTTGATGTGGACAAGACTAAATATCCCGAGGGCGTTGTAGAGCTTGACCTCAGCGGCATGAGCCTTACAAACACCAAGGATTCACCTATATATGTAGCCTCTATCGCAGACGAGGTAGTTATCGTCGCTAAAAACGGCACAGAAAATACTATTTCAGACGGAACAGAATACACCAACGCAGACAACGATACGGGAGCTATCTACTCCAAGGACGATATCAAGTTCAAGGGCAAGGGCAAGCTCACTGTAAACGGCAACGCCGCTGACGCTATCGTCGGCAAGGACGATATCAAGATATACAACGGCACACTGGTGGTTAATGCTGCTGACGACGGAATCCGCGGCAAGGACAGCGTTACTATTGGCAATACATCATCTGACGGTACAGAGGTCGATTACTCAGCGCTCTCTGTAACCGTAAAGACCAAGGCTGGCGACGGTATCAAGGCAACAGCTACAGATGTTTCTTCGACAGCAAAGCAGCTGGGTATCGTTACTGTCAACGGCGGTACTGTAAATATCGACTCCTACGCAGACGGCATCTCTGCTGAGCAGTTCTTCGTTATGAACGGCGGCGACCTGACTGTCAAGACCTATCAGGGCAGCTCCTACACAGGCAGCGGCGCAAACACAGGCGGTCAGCAGGGCGGCTTCGGCGGCAGACCGGGCGGCGGCGGAATGGGTATGGATGGCAATGCCAACAAGACCGATATCTCCGCAAAGGGCATAAAGGCTGTAGGTCTTTATGACGAGGCAGGCACTACATGGCAGAGCGCAGGCGATATTGATATCAACGGCGGTAAGATAACCATTGATTCCTCCGATGACTGCATACACTGCGGCGGCGATATGACTCTCACAGGCGGCGAGCTGAAGCTTGCTTCTGCTGATGACGGAGCTCATTCAGACCATACTCTCACAATCGGCACAAAGGCCAGCGGAAAGTATGACGACATAGTTATATACGTTGAGAAGTGCTACGAGGGTATCGAAGCTCAGAAAATCTACCAGAACAGCGGTTCTGTTGTTGTGAACTCCACTGACGACGGCTTCAATGCGGCAGGCGGCAGCGACGGTTCAGGCATGGGCAATCCCGGTATGCCTTGGGGACAGGGCGGCGGTGGCTTCGGAGGAGGCGGCTTCGGCGGCAGCTCAGGAGACTACCTCATGCAGTTCAACGGCGGCTTTGCAATAGTCAATGCTGCCAACGGCGACCATGACGGCTATGATTCCAACGGTAATATCGAGATAAACGGCGGATATATCGTATCAAACGGCAACGAGCCATTTGACTGCGGAGACCGCGGCAGCTCTATCATCGTAAACGGCGGAACATGGGTATCAAACTGCCCGTCAGGCGGCATGAGCATGGGCGGCAGCGAGATGACAGCTTCTGTAACAGCTTCTTCTAATGTCAGCGCCAATACAAGGCTTTCACTTGTTGGCAAGGACGGCAAGGTCATAGTTTCATTCATAGTTGACAAGGCTGTAAGCCAGCTCAAGGCAGGCGGCACAAATACTTCGGGAGCTTCGTTCTATACAGGCGGAACTCTCAGCGGTTCTGCATACTTCCAGCAGCTTGACCAGACACAGCTTGCTGCATACGGCGGTACATTAACAGGCGGCACAGCAGTAAAGTAAAGCCACGGCTTAACTGTGATATCCATATAGAAATTTTATGTTTATTATTGAGATAACCCCTTTTGAAAAAGGGGTTATCTCAAACTCTCTCCCTAAAACTTTCAGTTTTATTTTTTCTCATATAGGGCTCGCTCTGTATTATTACAGGGCTTTTTTTATTTTAGGCGAGCCCTATATGAGAAAAAATCAGCTAAAAAAGTCTTTGGAAAGGGGTATGGGGGTGACTCCCCGCAGTGCGGGGAGATGTCCGCAGGACAGAGGGGCGCGCCTCCGTCAGAGGAACCTTTCTTCAGAAAGGTTTCCCCCATAAATAACTATAAGCTTCTATATAAGTATCACGGTTATACCGTGGCTTTTGCTTGTGTTATTGGTCCGCAGGGATTATGGGAAGGTCTATGGAGCCGTCGGGATTGACCTTTACGCTGTCGTTTGCAGCGGTTGTGTTTTCTTCGGCAGACGCTGCTGTTTCCGCAGTATATGCCTCTGTTATCTCTTCTTTTGCTGCCTGTGTTGTCTCTGCTTCCGTTTTTTCGGGCTGCTTTTCATCGCTTTTGCTTGTTGTCTCAGTTTCGGACGTAACAGCTTCTGTTGTATTTGCAGTTCTTTCTGTTGCCGCAGCTGCGGCAGTAGTCACTGACGTATCAGTAGAGCTGTTGCTGCTGTCGGTATCGCTGTTTTCTACATTGCAGCCTGTCAGCAGCAGAGAGGCTGCAAGAAAAATATGTATCAGTTTTTTCATGATTCTCCTCTTATCGCAACAGGCAGCCATATTAATGAGCTGCCTGTTTTTATAGTATTCTTATTTATTCGGCATAATCAGATGCGGCGATGAAATACTCGTAAAGGGCATTAGCCATTACGATATCCTTTTTAGCAGCGTCCTTCTTGCCCATAACACGGAAAGCCCATGACATAGGGCTGAATAAGTAATCAGTACCCTGATAGTTCAAATTGAATGTAGTACCGAGCTGTGTAGGTGTTATGCCCGGAACTTCAAAACAGACCTTTCCGTTTGCGCCTTTAAATGCATAGGTTTCAGCAAATGGTGAAATTACAAGCTTATTGTTCTCATCGAATGTCCACATATCATATGCAGCAACATCGTGGCCTGACTCCTCATACTTGGCTGTGTACAGACGAACAGCCAGCTTTGAGTTAAGAACAAGTGACATTAAAGCTTCGCTTGAATCGAACATTGGCTGATACTTATTGAAAGAATACTCGCCGAATACTGTTTTTGCGTCGAGGATATCCTTTGAGTGGTCCTTTACCTCGGGCAGAGTTCCGTTGCTGAAATATGCTTCGGAGACCTTTCCGTACTGCTTTGTTGCGTTTACAAGGGCTTTGAGCTTGGTATTGTCTGAAGTGCCAACAGCGTCAAGATAATCATTTACTGAAAAAGCAAGAGTATCAACAGGTGTTTTGCTGCCGCCGTAATAAAGCTCGGCAGTTATCTTGCTGTTCATTTTGTTTGCGGCAACATTGGCTGTTACGCAGTAAACTTCCTTGCCGCCTATTGTTTTGAGCTCAAGTTCGTGAAGAGTATTGCCTGCCTCGTCGCAGTCGCCTGATAACTTCACCTTAAAGCTGTCAGCGTTTTCTTCGTTTACCTCACCGACGATGAAGTTCAAGCCGATGCCGTCGTTGAGAGTAATATTCTTGCTGCTGAACTTTGGAACTGAAAGTCCGATAATATAAGGCTCGGTTTCTGTGCCCTTACCGCCTGTTATATAGAAGCCCTTAGGAGTTACAGACTTATCCTTGCGAGTTACATAAAAACCGTTATGTACTTCCGTAAACATGGTGTCGCCTGTTTTCCAGATATACTGATTATCTGCGTCGGAGTTTTCAAATGCGGTTATTGTAATATCACTGCTTACCTTTGCTGAGGGATAACCCGAATTAGGATCATCATCGACTACGAACCATGTCTCGCCTGTAATAGCAATGGTGTCGCCTTCTTTATAAAGTGTGCCTACTGCTGGAGCTTTTTTCTCTGCTGCTGCATTGGCAGTGATACCGCTGCCTGCATTGAAAAAGCCGCCTGCATTCACAGGCATTGCTCCTGCAATAAGAGCCATTGACATTAAAAATGCAGTTGTTTTCTTAAAACCAAGGTGTTTTTTCATTACTATGTCCTCCTTATTCTATTACAAATGGCATATTAAGAAGCTGAACTTACTTCTGATAAACACGGCAAAAAACATCAATAGTACAAATAATACGGAATTTTTGAATCGAAAAACAGGACAAGAAGACATTATAAAATCATGATGTGTTCTTTACAGAAGCTTTTAGCTTTTTGGGAAATAAATATACATTTTGTCGATTTCAAGTGCTTATATACTTAAAGTCGTTAGTATTATATCATAGCTGTTTTTGAATGTCAATACTATATTTGCCATTTTGTGATTTTTCTTGCCAAATATAAATAAAAAAGCTCCGACATAACCGTAGTACGTATAAAGAAGTTTTATGCTTATTATTGAGAGAACCCCTTTTGAAAAAGGGGCTCCTCTGACGGAGGACGTCCCCTCTGTCACTGCGTGACATCTCCCCGCACTGCGGGGAGTCACTCTCAAACTCTCTCCCTAAAACTTTCGTTTTGTTTTTTCTCAGATAGAGCGCTTTATAAAATAAAAAAGTCCTGCAAAATGCAGGAGCGCCCTATCTGAGAAAAAACCAGATAAAAGTCTTTGGAAAGGGGTATGGGGGAGAACCTTTCTTCAAAAAGGGTTCCCCCATAATTAACTATAAGCTTCTATATGAGTATTACGGTTATGGTCGGAGCCTTTGATGCTATTCTGTTACATCGTCAAAGAAACATAAAAAATATTGTATCCGTTCTCGCTTTCAGCCCATATTTTTCCGTTATGCTCCTTGATTATGCTGTCGGCTATAGAAAGTCCGAGACCGTAGCTCTGTCCGTCGTTTCTTGCCTGATCTACGCGGTAGAACCGCTTGAAGATATTCTCGCGTTCCTCCTTTGTAAGGGGAGTGCCGAGACCTGCTACTGACAGGATACATTCCGAGCTGTGACGCTTCAGCTTCACGGTGACTTTATCGGCTGGATCGGAGTATTTCAGCGCATTATCCAGCAGGATATTCACCACCTGTCTCAGCTTGTCCCTGTCGCCGCTGACCTTGATATCATTGTCGATATCCGATGAGAGCTCCATGTCATTCTCATAAAACAGCGGTTCAAAGGGGAGTATGCTGTCGTTTATCAGCTTGCTGAGGTCAACTGTTTCGCACTTTATCTGCGTTCTGTTATTGTCAAGCCTTGCAAGCTCCAGAAGGCTCTCGACCAGTCCTCTCATACGCTGTGATGTTGAGAGGATATTCTTTGTAAATCCGTCTCTGGCACTTTCCAAGTAGCTCTTATCACTCATCATTTCCGCATTTGTCATGATAACAGTCAGCGGAGTTTTCAGCTCGTGGGAAGCGTCCGCAATGAACTGCTTCTGCTCGTTCCATGTCTTTTCAACAGGCTTTGTCACCCATTTTGCAAGGAGCAGGCTTATCAGAAAGAACACCGCATACCCTATAAGACCTATTATGACCATATTCCTGATAAGTCCCTTTATCATGGCTTTTTCGCTGGATATATCCGCAAAAACTATAGATCTCATGCGTCCGCGGTAGTTTTTCATGTACCTCAGACCGTAGTCCGGCAGTATTCCCGTTTCTTTTTTGCTGGCATTTACAGTATCCACAAGCTTTTCCAGCATCTCTGTATCTGTAAGGTCGAAATAATCTCCGCCTGAAGCAGTTATCTCGCCGTCATGGGAGATATTTACCGTAAAAAAGGGGAGACGTATATTATCGGGAGTTTTGTCGGGCTTATGCATTGAAGCGTCGGCAGGCGGACGAAATGCCATAGTTCTCATCATCTGTTCGCTCTCGCGCTCCATATTCTGCATTGTAAAGTGCAGTACAAGTCCGAAAATCACGATAAACAGGACAGTGACAATGCTCATTATCACTGCAATGAATTTTATCCTCAGCCGTTTCAGCATTATCCATCACACTCCAGATGATAGCCCAGACGACGCATGGCTTCGATACGGACATTTGAGCCGATACTTACAAGCTTCTTACGCAGGAAGCTCACATATGCCTCAACGTGGTTCTCCACAGCATCTGAATCGTATCCCCATACCTTTGTGAGCAAGGTCTCCTTTGAGATGTGTTTTTCTCCCGAGACCATAAGCATTCGCATGACTTCAAACTCTCTTGCGGAAAGTCTCACGTTATTCTCGCCGCATATCAGCGAAGCCGACTCCATATCAAGGCGTGTGTTGCCGAAGGTAAGCTCGTTGACCTGCGAGCCCTGTCTGCGGAGAAGCGCATTTATGCAGGCGAGGAGCTCCCTTGCGTCAAAGGGCTTAGTGAGGTAATAGTCCGCACCTGCGTCAAGCCCCTGCACCTTGTCTTCAATATCGGATTTTGCCGTCAGCATTAAAATAGGTGTGGAATTGCGCTTGGCGCGGACAGCCTTTGCCACCTGATAGCCGTTCTTTTTCGGAAGCATTATATCGAGTATTATCAGGTCGTAGATATTCAGCATAGCGTACTGCTCGCCGCTTTCGCCGTCATAAACAGCCTCTGCTTCAAAGCCCTTTGACTCCAGCATAAGCTTCAGCGAATCAGCAAGCACCTTTTCGTCTTCTATAATGAGTATCTTCATATGTGATTCCCCTTTCTTCACATAATATATACGCACGTAACGCCGAGGCGGCGTTTCCTACATTAATTATAATACAACACAGAGCTGAATACAAGCTGAAAATAAAAGCTTTTGCTGTAATTTCACTTAACTTTCACTTTGGTTTTACAGCATTCACACTGTTTTTCAGTGTCAATTCAGCGTTTACAGGTATAATTTAAGCATAGGATACGGCGCACGCAGACATAACTTGCCCATTCAATGGCTGTGTGCGCACCTATACCAATGAAAAGAGGTGAAAACTATGGATCTCAGACATGAGATAAAGCATGAGATAAACTACTCCGACATGATAACGATACGCCACAGACTCAGCGCAGTAGCATATCACGATCCACACGCCATAGACGGAAAATACTTTATCCGCAGTCTTTACTTCGATAACCTTGCAGACAATGCGCTTATGGAAAAGATAAACGGCATGAACCGCCGTGAAAAGTTCCGTATCAGATACTACAACGGCGATACCTCGGTCATTCATCTTGAAAAGAAAAGCAAGATAGACCACCTCGGCAACAAGCAGAGCGCACCGCTGACAGCACAGCAGGCTCAGAGCATAGTTGACGGGGATACGAAATGGATGATAGATTCACAGTACCCACTTATACGTGAGCTGTACACCAAAATGGCAACAGAGGGGATAGCTCCCAAAACTATAGTAGACTATACAAGAGAGCCATTCATCTATCCCGCGGGAAATGTCCGCGTCACCCTTGATTATAATATCAGGAGCGGTCTGCGGTGTACAGATTTTCTCAGCCCCGACTGCGTGACAGTACCCGTTTCGGATTCTATCGTTCTTGAAGTCAAGTGGGACGGTTTTCTTCCCGATATAATCAGAGACGCAGTTTCCCTCTCAGACAGGCGTGAGGGAGCTTTCTCAAAATATGCAGCCTGTAGGATATACGGATAAAAAGGAGTTTTTATTATGAGTTTCAGTGATATTTTCAAGTCTAATTTTATAGAGAATGTGACCAGCGTCAGCGTTCTTGATATGGCAGTAGCCCTGCTTCTTGCATTCGGTCTGGGAATGTTCATATTCCTCGTTTACAAAAAGACCTATTCGGGAGTTATGTACTCCGCAAGCTTCGGCACAACACTCGTTGCACTTACAATGATAACCACAGTAGTTATCCTCGCAGTTACCAGCAATGTGGTACTTTCGCTCGGTATGGTGGGCGCACTTTCTATCGTCCGTTTCCGTACAGCAATAAAGGAACCTCTTGATATCGCATTCCTGTTCTGGTCTATCGCAGTCGGTATCGTTCTTGCGGCAGGCATGATACCTCTTGCAGTTATCGGCAGCGTTATCATCGGCGTTATCCTGCTGGTATTCGTAAACCGCAAGGCAAGCAAGAACCCTTACATCGTAGTTGTACGCTGTGACGGTCACGACAGCGAGACAAAGGCTAAGGCTTTCCTTGACGGCAAGACCGAAAGATGCGTAGTAAAGAGCAAGACAGCTCAGAAGGGCTCTGTTGAGCTTAATATGGAGATACGCCTCAAGGACGACAACACTGATTTCGTCAATACCCTTGCAGATATGGAGGGCGTCAGCAGTGCTGTCCTCGTAAGCTACAACGGCGACTACATGGGATAAGGGTGTGATTTGATGTCAGTACATAAAAACATAGACAGGATATGCATTGCGATAACAGCTTTTGCCCTTGTCATAGCCTTTATCTTCTGCAATAGTCAGGCGCTGGGCATAAAAACGACGGCTCATGCCATAGGCTATGAGAACCGCCTGTTTGACCGCTCAAAGGTGCATACCATTGACATAGTCATGAACGACTGGGAGGGCTTCATAGAGGGCTGCGAGAGCGAGGAATACTCCGCCTGCAATCTTGTTATCGACGGCGAAGCTGTGAAAAACGTCGGTATCAGAGCAAAGGGCAATACTTCCCTCAGCTCCGTAAAGAATATGGACAGCAGCCGCTACAGCTTCAAGATAGAGTTCGACCAGTACGAAAACGGCAAGACCTATCACGGCCTTGACAAGCTGTGCCTGAACAATATCATTCAGGACAACACCTACATGAAGGACTACCTTGCGTATACGCTGATGTATGATTTCGGCGTGGACGCCCCCCTTTGCAGCTATGCCTATATCACGGTGAACGGCGAGGACTGGGGACTGTATCTTGCTGTTGAAGCTATCGAGGAGTCATTCCTTGAAAGAAACTACGGCAGCAATTACGGCGACCTCTACAAGCCAGACGCTATGAGCTTCGGCGGCGGACGCGGCAACGGCAAGGACTTTAGTATGGGGAATTTTATGGATAAAGAGAGCGGAGAAGATACAGAAAGCTCCGACAATTCAAATGATAACAACAAGCAGTTCACTCCTCCCGATTTCGGAGGCGGAATGCCTGACTTCGGCGGTGAAATGCCTGATTTCGGTGACTTTGATCCCGAAAATATGCCTGAGGACTTCGATCCCTCAAAGATGTTCGGCGAGAACGGCGAAAAGCCCGACTTCGGCGGCGGTCAGATGCCTGACATGAACGGAAAAGGCGGATTCGGCGGCGGCTTCGGTATGGGAAGCGACGATGTAAAGCTTAAATATACCGATGACGATATAGACAGCTATTCCAACATCTTCAATAACGCAAAAACTACAGTTGATAAAGCCGATAAAAAGCGCCTTATCAGCTCACTGAAAGCTCTTTCGGAGCAGTCAGACCTTGAAAATACCGTCGATGTTGAGGAAGTTATCCGCTACTTTGTAGTTCATGATTTCCTTGTAAACGGCGACAGCTACACAGGTCAGATGATTCACAACTACTACCTCTATGAGGAAGACGGTCAGCTCTCTATGATACCGTGGGACTATAACCTTGCATACGGTTCATTCATGGGCGGAAACGCTTCATCTTCCGTTAATTCGCCAATCGATACTCCTGTGACAAACGGCATGAGCGACAGACCTATGATCGCTTGGATATTCGATAATGAGGAATACACAGAGCAGTATCATCAGCTTTTCAGCGAGTTCCTTGACAGCGTGGACTTTGAAAAGCTTGTGGCAGATACCGCAGAGCTTATCGACAAATACGTCGAAAAAGATCCTACAAAATTCTGCACCTGCGACGAGTTCAAAACAGGCGTTGAAGCTATCAGCAAGTTCTGCACTCTCCGCGCAGAAAGCGTCAGCGGACAGCTCGACGGCACTATCCCGTCTACCACAGAGGGACAGAAAGAGGACAGCTCTGTACTCGTTGACACAGACGGTCTGAACACCTCTGATATGGGCTCCATGGGCGGCGGAAAAGGCGGATTCGGCGGAGGTCAGAAGGGCGGTTTCGACAGGAATAACAGCTCAAAAAAGGCAGCTACATCTGATACTTCAAAGAAAACTGAAGACTCCGAGATAGTGCAGACTTCAAATACTTCATCTATCTCTTTAAAGATGCTGAGCAATATCCAGCCGCTTGCAAACGAGGATAATTCCAGCCGCAGCGGCAAACCACAGCGCGGCAGCGGCGAGAAGCCCAACTTTAGCGGCGGACAGCCTCCTCAGGGCTTCGGCGGAGAAATGCCCGACGACTTTGATCCTGGCAATATGCCTGATTTCGGCGGTCAGCCCCCTCAGGGCTTTGACGGCGAAATGCCCGGTGACTTTGATCCGAATAATATGCCTGACGGCGCTCCGTCTTTCGGAGATAACGCCAAAACAGATGATGAGGACGCAGACAGCTCCGAGACGGAAAAGGTCACAGAGGCTGAAAAAGGCACTGAAAACGTGGAAAAGCCTGCGCCGAATGGTGATGAAAACAGCAGTTCCGCTCCTCAGAATGAAAATAAGTCAAGAGGCGGCGAAAGACCGCAGATGGGAGACTTCCCCGATATGAACGGAGCACCTCAGCAGAACAACACCACAGCATATATACTGCTTGGCGTGTCAGCTCTGGCACTTCTGCTCGGTCTTGGATTTGCCCTGAAATTCAAGAGATGAGCCTTACAGAAAACAGAATAATACGCAAAAAAGCTCCGACCATTCGGTCGGAGCTTTTATAATAAAAGTCAGTTCTGGAATGCTATACGGAAGAAGTTGTAAAGATGAGCTCTGATACAGTTATCACCGTGGTAACCGCCGTTTACATAGTGCCATACGTGAGGAACGCCGTTCTTCTCGAAGTTATTGTGATAATTCTTGGGATTGTCGTAAACAGTCTGGTCGTTGCTTCCGCCTGTTATCATCAGGAAGTAAGGCTCGTTGTTGCTATCCCACTTGAACGAGCCCGAAACACCGGGAGCGGGGCAGATAGCGCCGATGTAGCCGATCTGATCAGCCATCTTCATTCCGATGAGGAGTGACTCGCGTCCTCCCATGGAGAAGCCTGTTATAGCTGTGTTGTCCTTGCCTGTGAGAACGCTGTAGTTCTTTGCGATCTCGGGCATGAGGTCCTTTGTGAGCTGATTGATGAAGTTATCGTAAGCAGCGTTGTTGTTGTTATCCATAGCCGAGCAGGCATCCTGAGTAGCACTCGAATAAACATCGGGGAATACGCAGATCATTTCCTTAGCTGCGCCCTCTGCAATAGCATTGCCGAGCATCTCGCGGGTATGCATCACAGCGTTGCCCTGTGTGAGCATTCTGTCGGGGTTCTCCCAGTAACCATGGAGAATATACATTACAGGGTACTTCTTGTTCGGGTCATAGTTGGGAGGCAGAAGAACGTTGTATTTCTTGTTTCTCTTGCAGGTATTTGAATAATAGCTCTTTTTCTGTATCTCGCCGTATTTCACGCCGTTCTTGGTCTGATTTGCGGAATCGGGCTCTTTTTCAGCTATACTTGACGCAACCTTTGCAGTAAAGTCCTTCATGGAAAGATGTGCACTTGCTGCAGTAGTTGTAGTCGTAGTAGTTGTTGTTGCAACAGTTGTCGCTTTTGTAGTAGTTGTCGATGTGGTCGTTACAGGTGCTGTAACTGTCTTGATGTTTTCAGAATAGCTTACGGGAAGCTTTGTGTTTATTCCTAAGAGGAACTTCTGTATCTCAAGGGCGTCATTTGAAGTGATACCGCCGCCTGCTTCACATACGTCTGCATTGAAGAGTCCTGTATCGCTGAGCTTATACTTGTCAGGGTTTGCAAGTGACTGCATTATAAGAACAACGTCGCTCATATCAACTTCTTTATCGCCGTTGGCGTCGCCCCACTTTGATACCTTTGAATCAAGTATATCCTTCAGATCCTGTGTAGTAGGAGGTGTTACGGTAGTTGGAGGTATCTCCTCACCCTTTGGACCGTCTATGACAGTGCCGTCTACTGCTGCATAGAAATTGTCAACGTAGAAATTGGTAGCAGGAGTTGAATCGTCAGAGTCGCCCTCTGTTTCAACATATACAAGAAGATTCTTAGCGCCTGCCGGTATCTGGAAGCTTGTGTTTGCAAGCTGTGTCCACTTGCCCTTGGCAACTTCTTTTGTATCTATCTTATCGTAGTGAGCTTCACCGTCTGCTCCGTCATACTGGAGAGTAAGGTGGAACTTGGTAGAATCTGCGCCCTCATTATATTTTACTATAGTTGAGAAGCTGTATTTCTCGCCTGCTTTGAACTTATAGTTAAGGCTTCTGCCGACGCCCTTCCATGAAGCTGAACGGTCTGAGCAGTATACCGAGCTGTCGCCCTCATACGCTTCATCAGTGCTTACAGCAACTGTTGCGCCGCCTCTGTCTGAGCAGCCGTCAAGCTTGCCCTCGAATGTGCTCTTGAAGATATATGTCTGGTCAGCGTCAGAAGCAGATGAGCCTGCTCCGTCGAATTTCCACCAGTCAACGTTCATAAGGTAGCCGTCGCCGCCGTTGAATACCAGATATAGGTCATGCTCGCCGCTTGCGCCTGCAACGTCACATGATACCTCCTCCCAGTTATGCCAGCCGCCTGTGCCGCTGCATTTAAGGGTGCCTACGACAGGTCCTGTCTTGCTGTCAAGGTGGAGCTCGATGTTTCCGCCGCTCTCGGCAGAAGCTACAGAGGCTGTGAATTTATCAGCGCCATCACCGAAGTCAACGCCTGCGACCTTTATGTAGCTGCCTTTTTTGATACTGCCTATGCATACAGAGTTATTCTCGTCCTTTTCGGTCTTGATGCCCTCGCTCCAGCAGATAGTTTCCGCCTCGACGCGCTCAAATGGGTTGAGAGGCTCGATCTGCGCAGGACCTGTCTTTGTAGACTTGAGCGCAGGGATAGAACCGTCGGAATTGTATGTAAACTCCTCGCAGGCAGCACTTCTGTTGAACGAACCGCCTCCGGGGAGACCATTCATATGATAGAATGAGTATGAATGACCTTTATAGTCGATGATACCGCCATGTGTTGTAAAACAGTTTGAACCTTCGTGTATTGTGCCGCGATGCGTCCACGGACCTGTAACAGTCGGACCTGTACAGTAGGAAATGCTCTCACCGCCGAATCCGTTAACCATTGAAGCAAAGACAAGATAATAGAGTTTATCATGCTTGTATATCCAAGGACCTTCGGTGTATTTTGTACCGGACTTGAGTGACAGATTGAATGTCTGTATCTGACCGTCCAGTGTTACCATGTCCTCTTTAAGCTTGACATAGTAGCATTTCGGATTTCCGAACATGAGCCATGCCTGACCGTCGTCGTCGATAATAACGGTAGGATCAATGTAGTCCCAGTTAGGACCGCAAAGAGGCTTGCCCAACGGATCACGGTACGGTCCCTCGGGAGAGTCGGCAACACCAACGCCGATAGCTCTTCCGCCGCCGCTCTTGTTTGTGGTGGTGAAGTAGAAGTAGTACTTGCCGTTGCGCTCGATACACTGCGAAGCCCATGCGTCGTTCTTGTTGCACCAGCTGAAGCTTGTATCCTCAAGTATTCTGCCGTGGTCTGTCCAGTTCTTCATATCCTTTGTGGAGAAGCACTGCCAGCCTGTCATGTAGTAGAAGTCGTTGTTGCCTTCACGGTCACAGCCTGTGAATACATAGAGTTCGTCTCCGAATACTACCGGAGCAGGATCGGGGGTGAATGATGTCTGCACTATTGGGTTTTCTGCGTGTGTAACAGCAGGAACTGCCGCGCACAGAGTTACGGCTGACAATGCAGCCGTGGCGATCGCCGAAAAAAACTTTTTCATACCAATTCTCCTTTTTAATTAATATCCCGTTTTAACCTTTTTTGTTTTGACTGCGGTTCCTTTCCGCAGTCAGTTTACGATAAATATATATTTAATATAATATTAGCATAATATTTCGACAATTTCAATCCACATTCTTACGTGTTAAGTGGATAAAATGCGGAAGTTTATAAACATTTTGGATAATTTCACGATTTCATCTTCTGATAACTTGGTGAAAGCTACAAAGGCAATAGCGCAAATTATCCTTTTTTGAATATAAAAATGGTGAAATGATATCTTATGACGGATAAAACCGACCTCATATAAACAAGAAATGCTCCCCGAAGGGAGCTTTCAGTTATTATTATTTATAAGCTTTGCTCTGACGGTTATTCTGCTTTTTCCGCTGAGTGTGCAGGTGAAAAGCGTCATATCCCATGGTGAGCTTTCTTTGCTGAGCATTTCCTCAACATCGCTGCCGCGTATCTCTTCAATGCTTATTATGCTATAGCGGAAACTTCTTCCGCTGCAATCCGTAAAGACTATTTCAGCGCCGTCGGAAAGACTGCCCAGTTTGCCGAAGTGACTGCCGAAATTATGAGCGGCAATAATAATGTCGTTGCTTTCGGCAGAGCCGCTGTATCTGCATGGTGCAGTGTCCAGCGCTTCATAGCTGAAATCATTTATCACAGGCAGCTCCAGTCCCAGCTCTGCTATGGTGAGATATCCGCAGTAGCCCGTATTGTCAATGCTGACAGTGGGTATTTCGGCTTGAGCAGGTTCATCGTATCGGGCAAAGAGGTCGTCCTCGGTGCTTGCGGCGGCTGTGGGTTCGGTAGCCTTTCCGATGATGTCTTTCAGCTCCGACAGCGAAGCTTTTGAGCGCCTGGCTGCTGTCCTGCTTTCGGCAATATTGAAAACACACAGGCAAAAAGCTGCAAATATAAGTACAAAGCCCGAGATAATGCATAGCCTGCGCAGTTTATTTCTCATCGTCATTGTTTTTCTTTCTTGAAAGCATACCTATGCATATGAGTGTCATACCGCCAAGTACAAGGGGGAGCACAGGCCACCAGAGCTGTCCTGTCTGGGGGAGTCCCGAGCCGGAAGTTTTTGCAGCTGCTGAGCTTGTCGTGCTCACTGTGGAAGTGGTGACAGAAACCGTTGTGAGCTTAGTGTATTCTCCGCTGTCAATGATAAGGTCGGGAGTATAGGAGTTTTTGATAAGGAACTGCTTGGAGTTGTAATCCACAAGAACTGAGTATTTTACAGGGATATCGCGCTCGACTACGCGCCATTCGGCGTCAAGGTCGAGGGTGTTCCAGCGGTGCTGCCAGTTTGAGGCTTCGTCAAGGACTACCGTATCATAGAGCTCGCCGTCCTTGAACAGGTCAACGGTCACATTTACGGGACGTGCTTCATAGGCGTTGTCATTGTCAGCCCATACCTTTTTTACGGTATAGCTGCTGACCTGTCCTTGAAGAACTATTACGCTGTATATCTTTGGGAAGGCTTCTTCAGCTGAGCCGTCTTCCTTTATTTCAAAGAGAAGGGGAGTGGCGATATAGGTCAGCGGCTCTTTTTTGACTCTCTTGGCAACAGCAAGATATAGTCCCTTGTCAAGACCGCTGAATACAGCCGCGCCATTGCTGTCAGTGACGCCCTCCGCGTCGGCTTTTATGCGGTCGCCTATTATAAAGCTTTCCAGTGCCTGAGCGATCCCGCGGACGTTCTCGGAGGAAAGCTCGTTCATATCAACGGGATATTTTCCGAATTCGCCTGTGAGGGCAAAATTGCCGCTGCGTCGTTCACCTACTTTGTATATCTTCCAGTTCATGTCTGAGACCTTGACGCTGTCCTGTGCGCATATAAGAGAGACAGACGACTTTTCTGCGGCTGAATGGCTGCATGGAACGACAGAGGCGAGAAGCATGACTGTACATAGCATACTCAGCAGAACTGAACATATTCTGTTTTTATTTTCAGACATCTTATCACCCTGCTAACTGTTTGGTATTTATCATTTTTTTGTTTTTTTCCTTTGGCGTTTGTCGCTGATGAATATCAGCGTGAATGTTATTATAAGCAGCGGTACAGCTGCAATAGGAGCTACTATCAGCGGATCTATCCTGAAAGCTTCGTTCTTAACAAATACGCCGATTTTTTTCTCCTCGGTATTTTCGGTTCGTACTCCTCTGACGAGCAGTCTGTGTGTGTTGATACCGTAGGGAGTACAGGTCAGGAGAGTACAGTAGTCCTTTCCGTCTGCTATGCGGAGATCGTCGAATTCCTCGGGGAGGACTGTTTTTATCTGATCCACTTCATAGGTGAAGCGGCGGTCAAGTATCGTAATGGTGAATGTATCGCCGATTTCAAGCTCGTCAAGGTCGGTGAAGAGCTTAGCGCTGGGAAGTCCTCTGTGTCCTGAGAGTACACAGTGAGTTGACTCGCCGCCTACAGGCAGGCTTGTTCCTGTCAGGTGTCCGACGCCCACCTGAAGGAGTTCCTTGCTGATACCGTGGTATATGGGGAGCTCTACATTTATTCTGTCAATGTCGATATATCCCATTATGCCTGTTCCCGTGATATCGAGAGTGTCCTTGTAGCCGCTTACAAGAGAGGGCTCAAAGAACGCCGAGGGCGAATCATGGAGCCTTTTGTTGTAATCCTCTGCTTTTTTAAACACAGCCTCGATCTCTTCTTCCGATGAAACGCTGAGCTTGTCGTTATATTCTGAGATTACCTTTGAGGCGTGCTTTGAGTTAAGATAATCACTTATTGCTGGATATAGCAGCACGGACAATCCGACGATAAACATTATGAAAATTGCAATGCTGAAAAAATGTTTTTTCATCGGATCCTCCCTGCTGCAATATCTGCGGCGGCAGAATGACCGCCGCGATACTGCTGATTTAGGAAATTACTTTTCCTTGATATTCATTCTCTTTTTTACAACAAGAAGAATCAGTGCTCCTGCAACCAGAAGTCCGCCGACTACATAGAATATTGTTGTACCCATGCCGCCTGTGCTCGGAAGAGTTACACCCTTGTTGTTTTCAACTGTGAATTCGTATATGCCTGTGGGTTTTGTAAGTGCCTCTCCGTCCTTTGTTACTGTCCAGTTAGGACCTTCCAGTGTCGGAGCAGCTGTGATACTGATATTTATCGGGTTAGCAAGCTTATTGTAGCCTGAAGGAGCTTCGGTCTCAGTTAGAGTATATGTGCCTGAGCCGAGTCCTGCAAATGTAAGCTTGCCCATGTCATCAGTTATAGCTTCAACATATGAATCCTCTCCGCTTCCGCTGTGCGAAGTTGATTTTTCATCAAGTATGTACTTGGTTTCTGTGCTCACGTATTGAGCAGATGTTTCAGGTGTAGGTGCTGTCAGTGTGAATGTGCCGTCGTTAAGCTTATAATATGTTCCTGCGGCATCAGCCTTGAAGCTTTCAGCATTTGCGATTATTACCTTGTTGACGCCTGAGCCCTTTAATTCAAACTTTGCTCCTGCGAGAGCTGAGTTGTCAGCGCCGTCTATCTTGTTGAGCAGGAGGCTTGTGGTATAGGTCTTAGTGTTTGAATCAGGAGTCTTGCCGGTAACATCTCCGTCACCCGGAGTTGTGCTGGGCTCATTTTCACCCTTGTACTCATGGTTCGGATTGTTGGAATATGTAAGGTTCACCTTGTTTTCATTGCCCTTTTCGGTTCTGTCGGCTTTATCGGTGAGTTCTGCGGAATAAGTCACCTTTATGGCTTTGCCTGTCTGATCGCCGTAGTTTCTCTTGAAATCCTTCATTACTATCTGGAATGAATAGCCGTCAGCAGCAGCTCCTGTTTGTACTTCATAGTTAGAGGAGTTTATCGGAGTGGTCATATCGTCGATATAGACCTTTACGGTTGAAGGCTTGAAATCAAGTCCGCTGCCCATTGTATCGTTGATAACATAGAAATACTTGTTATAAGCGCTCATGTCAGGGACCTTTGAATCAAGCTGGAAATCAACAGAATCTCCGATGCTTGCTGTATTTGCCTCTTTAAGTCCGTCGCTCTCAATTATCTTCTTTGTGATAGCAGGAACGTCTTCCTTTGCCTCTATTGTAACAGAATCAACTACCTTGAGGATATAATCGGTATATGCACCAAGCTCTGAGTTGTCCAGTGTGCCGTCCTTGTCTTTGATGAAGTAGTATCCGGGAGCGTTCATTGTAAGCTTGTTGTTGCCGGCTGTACCTGATACTGTTGGTGAGGCGGAAAGATTTGCTGCAACTATGTCTGCAAACTTCTGGAGCATTTTGGTATCGTCGCTCCACTTGTCTATGACCTCAGCTACCTTTTGTGCGCTGTCGCAGGAAGCGAATGCGCTTGGCGTGCCAAATTCCGATGATGCCTTCAATGCATCAAGCAGAGCTGAGCCGTTTACTCCGGAGCCCCATACAACATTTGAAAGAACAGCGTCATCGCCCGTTCCGTGGAGGTCGCCTGCGAATACCTGATAAGCCTCATATGTATGTGTGGCTTTATCATTTGAATCATCAGCCTTGTTTATAGTTACTGTGTAGTCTTCTGCATAAGAAGCAGGGATAGCGGACATTCCGAGTGAAGCAGCTATAGCTGCTGAAAATAAAGCTGCTGATAAGCGTTTAAATGTATTTTTCATAATATCACCTTTCATAATAGAATTTTGTTTGATATGCATTTGAGGAGGTATCATTTATCCTCCTTTCTTTTCCGCAGCAGAAGAGCCGCGAAAGAGAGTATGATAACGGCTGAGCCTGTTATCATATATGGAACTACGCCGACACCGCCTGTTGACGGCAGTCTGTAGATCGGAAGCGTTTCCTGAAGCACTTCGTTCAGAGATGCCTTTATTGTAAAGTCAAGACCTGTGTGTGTCGGGCACTTGTTCAGAGCGTCGATAACGCTTTGATGATCCATTTCAAAATTAACACTGTCAAGGAATATGTTATCTCTGGAAGATATATCATCTGATGATGAAGAGATGATATTGCCGCTTGCATTGTATTTAGTTACTGTTTCGGTTTTTGGAACGAGAAGAAGCTGAATATCAAACAGAGCTGTATCCGTATTATAGAGCGAGAAGTTTTTGTCATTTCTCAGATAAACGTAATCTCCGTTTTTTATCTTCATAGCATTTGGATTTGCGTTCGGATCTTCACATTTGATATAGTTAGAAGTAAGCTCATACTGAGTATCTCCCGGATTTCCGTGGCGGTAATAATCGTCAGTAATGAAAGTTTGTATCGTAGAGCCATTTGAATCAAGTATATCACATCTGTTGACATTTGCAACATATGCTTCATATTCAGTAATAGTCTCGATATAGCTTCCGTCGGGGGCAGATACTTTTTTAGTTGCTTTATACGTTCCGCCTTCTGCTATTTCAATATCTGCATGAGTAAGGTTGACATTTGCGTCTCTGACCTTAATGTATATTGTTTTGTATTCGCCGTCACAGTATATCGCTACGCTCTGAACATTATCGCCTGTATTGTCAAATGCTTTCAGAGTTGCATATTTATAGTTCCCATCGGCACTGCTTTCAAGAGTCATCCACTTTGACGTATTATTATCCGTCGGGAAATAGAACCATGCATCCTGATTTACTCGAGATATCGGTATCTTTAATCTTATAGTATCTCCTGTTTCGATCACTATCGGATTATTTTGATTATTATGCTTTCCATATATACTTAAAAAATCATAGTCAATAAGCTTTTCTTCAAGCACTCTGACATAAAATTCCTTTACATCGTTTTGAGAGAATTGGTATTTTATGACCACATCGCCTGCTTTGTTGGCTGTATATTTTCTGACCTTTTTGTAGTAGGTATTTCCGTCACTGCCTGTAACAGAAATACTCTGTGATTCGTCATAATCACCGGGTATCAGAATATTTTTATATTCGTTTTCACGATTTGTATCATAATAAAACCATTTGTCAGGGAGCATTGAATAGCCTGCGATGGTTATCGTATCTCCCTTTTGGATAATATACGGGAAATATGGAGAATTATGAACGTATCCGTTGTCATTCGGCAGCCAGGTAAGCTCCTCCAGCGATTCATGGAGCTTGTCTTTTTCGACTTCACCGAGAGCGGTTACTACATATATGGAAAAGCTTTCTGCTTCAAAAACAGCACTGCTTTCAGACACTTCGGCATTTTTGACTATTTCAGCACCGCCGCTGTCATCAAAATGGAGCAGGTTGAATTCCTTGCCGCTGAGCTTTTGTTCTTCGGGAAGAGCTATCTCAACGTGTACCGCAGAGCTGTCGGCAGGTTCGAGTTCAATACCGTTAGGAGACATGAATGAGATATCAACGGCAACAGCCTCGATATCATTTGCTCCCAGAGCTTCAGACGCCTTTTCAAGGGCTTCGTCACGGGGGACGTCTGCGGCGCGCATTTCTGTACCGTCGGGGAATACCCCATGTTCAGCCGAAGCAGTCACCTTTATTCCCGATTCGCTTTCCGCCGAGAACTTCATATGGGAAATATTACTGCTTTCAGGCGTTTCAACAGGCACATAGCCCATGATATGCTCATCGTCAGGGGAGTATCTGCATTCCGAAACAGCTCCGTCTGTCTGTCCCTCTATGGTGGTTATACAGGGCTCGTCGGTATCGGAAATGAACTCGGAAATAATTCCCGAGCGGTCCGCCTTACCGTCAAGGTCTGTATCAAGCAGAAGTACATCGCCTCGTTTGGGCGAGCCCTTATTCAAAGGGGAGAGTACTCCTTTTTCACTGAGTTTCAGTGACCATGCCCAGCAGCCTGAGCCGAACGGGATCTCCGTTTCCTTTACGCCTGCGTAGTGCAGGCAGAAGCAGGTGAACATGGTGTTCCAGTCGCCGTAGGGATTTCCGAACCATGCGCCGTAGCGGCTGTAATTCTTGTGAGTTGAGCCGTCGTCGCCGATAATATAATTCTGAGCGTTTTCGGTATAGTCCAACTGTGAAGCTGCTATAAGAGCGGCATTTTCTGCCATATCGTCCGTAAGCTCAGGAAGTGTCGATTCCCATATCTCACTTGTTTCGCAAAGAGAGCCGTCGGAAGCCGACAGCGCAGCTGCTAAGCTGCTCTCATTCGGGCTGAGCGTATCATCTGTCAATGCTGTGCCTATACCGCGCAGCTGCCAGAAAACGCCTATGGAAACAAATACAGACATGGCGGTTATAAATGAAGCCAGCCGCCGTTTTTGTTTCTTTTCCATGCGAAGCTCGTGAAGATATTTTTTCAAGGAGTTATTCAAATGCATCCCCCCTTTCCTATTTAATATAATTTAATGCTTAATCAGCCGACCATATCCTTAAAAGATATCTGCCGACCATCTGGTCGTAATCTACACAGCCGACAGCAGTGCTTCGGCTGTCAACGGAGGTCTCACGCTGATCTCCCATGACAAAAAGCTTCCCTTCGGGAACGGTATAGGGAAGATCTATATCACATTCGCCGAGAGCCTTATTGGTAACATAAGGCTCGTCAAGAAGCTCTCCGTTAAGATACACATTTCCTTTTTCGTCAATATCGATATTGTCACCGGGAAGCCCTATTACACGTTTGAGCAGAAGCTTGTTCTGCCACGAAACACAGCATAGCTCGCCTGTACAAAAGCGCTTTGTTTTTACAAGGAGTATAATATCTCCATTGTTCAGTGTGGGCATCATGCTGTCTCCCGAAACCTGTATAACAGGCAGGAAAAGCATGGATATCAGTACTGCTATAGCAGCTGCCACAAGGAGCGCGGAAACAGTGCTTTTTAATATTCGTCGGAATTTTGCCTTGTTATCAAGCTTTGTCCGTTCTGCTGCGACCTGTTCGACAGGCGGCAGCTCCGAATTATTTTCATCTTCGGTATTCATCATAGTATAAACGAGGTCAACAAGCTCCCGTTTATTCAGGTCTCCAAATTCCTTTTTTGACATTTCTTTATCCCGCCTTTGTCAAAAATGAATTACAATATGTAGTAATTATAGCACACGTTCATATTTTTATCAATAAAATGAGAATAAAAAAACCAACAAAAATTAATGCTTTGATTTGTTGATTTTTTGCAGAGAGACAATGAATTCCCTGTAAAATGGAAATTATATTGCAGAAAGACGAAAAAACACGGCTGTAGGTGAAAAATTTGCAGCTTTTGCGGACGAAAATGAAGTTTTTTTATTTGGATTAAACATTTTCATCAAATTTTAAGAGTATTTTAAGAATGATTGGTTATGATTTATGCACATATATTTATATTGTTTTTTTATAATTTATAGGAGGATGATAAAAATGAAGAAAAAAACAATGCTTGCAGGCATACTCTCTGCCTGCGTAGTTGGCACGGCATCAGTCCTGTCTCTCACAGGCGCCGCAGCCGACAAGGTGTACGGTGACGCCAATCTCGACGGCTCTGTGGATATGTCGGACTGCGTTCTTGTAATGCAGTCGCTGGCTAATCCCTCAAAGTTCGGCACAACCGGCACAGACGAAAGGCACCTCACTGCCGACGGTGCAGACCTTGCCGATGTTTCCGACCGCGGCAACGGTATCACCGCCAATGACGCCCTCTCCATACAGCGCTATCTTCTCGGCACTATAAAAAGTCTGCCCGAGAGCTTTGCTGACGGAAAGGGCAGCGATACCTCTTCAAAGGACGAGGTAAACACAAAGATACACCTTAAAGATAATGCCATTACTGTTGATGGGCAGTATGCTAAAGCCGACGGCTCAAAGGTGACTATCTCTCATTCGGGAAGCTACACTATCGACGGTACTCTCTCAGACGGTCAGATATATGTGGAGATACCTGATGCTGAGGCTGATAAGGGCACAGTAAAGCTCATATTCAGCGGCGTCAATATCACAGGCAAGAGCGCTCCTGCTGTTCTTATTAAGAACGCAGACAAGACATCTATCACTCTTGCTGACGGCACAGAGAATACAGTTTCCGACGGTACTTCACCTTACTCAGGCGACGATCTGACCAATGCAGTAATCGAGGCAAAGGACGATCTCACTATCAAGGGCGGCGACAAGGGCACGGGTACACTGACCATAACTGCCAATACACAGCCTGCTATCGTCTGCAACAACGATATAAAGTTCACAGGCGGTATCACCAACATCGAAACTCTAAACGAGACCGAGCCAAATGACGCTGTAAAGGGCAAGTCCTCAGTCACAGTAAAGGGCGGCAGGCTTGTCATCAAGTCCGAGGGCGACGGTATCAAGTCCACAAAGGGAAATGTTGACCTCTCAGGCGGCGAGGTAGTCATCAAGTGCGGCAATGACGCTGTACAGGCTGAAACGGCTATCAATATCAGCGGCGGCGATATCTCCGCATTCGGCGATAAGGGACTCACAAGCGCAGGCACTATCAGTATCACAGGCGGCGAGCTCATCGCAACAGCTACCGACTGCCAGTGCGAGAACCTTACCTCAACAGAGCAGAATACTCTCATGTTCGACTTTGTCAAGGAATGGGGCAAGAACAATCCTGTTGCAATTACAGATTCTTCAAACAAGGAGCTCTTTGACAAGAATACCTCAAAGAAGTTCAGATATGCAATAGTTTCCTCTTCTAAGATAGAGGGTGCTGAATACAAGCTCTTTGTCGGCGGTATCAAGATGAAGCACAGTGCAGGAAGTACCTTCAAGGCAGGAAAGCCTGCTTCATACAAGGAAGTCAATAACGACATGGAGAATGAGGAGCAGCTCTACAGCGAACTTTTCAGTCAGGACATGATACATAAGATAGATGTCAAAATGGACGAAGCCCAGTGGGATAATCTCCTCAAGAACGCCAGCAAGGAGGAATGGACTCCATGTGATGTTGTTATCGACGGCGAGGAACTCAAAAACGTGGGTATCCGCACCAAGGGCAACAGCTCCCTTATGATGGCTAAGAACGGCAAGTACAGCTTCCGTATCAAGACAGACAAGTTCGACAAGGAAGTAAACTACCACGGACTTACAGAGCTTTGCATGAACAATATGCTCATGGACGCTTCATGCCTCAGAGATATCCTCTGCTACAACGCTATGTATGAAGTCGACGGCGTTGCACCTCATGCCGCACATACTGATATGTACCTCAACGGCGAGCTCTACAGCTTCTATCTCCTTGCTGAGCAGCCCGGTACTACCGTAGCCGAGCGCTATGCCGTAGATGACGATTCCGTGCTTTACAAGGCTACTGAAAGCAACGGTGCAGAAGGCGGCTGGGGCGGCTTCGGCGGCGACAGCTACTGCTCATTCACTGAGAATATGCCTCTTGACAGATTCGACGTCAAATTCGGCAAGGACGACGAATTCAAGCATATTCAGGACGTAAAGACAGCTATAAACAAGCTTACTCCCACTGATTACAAGTTTATCGAGGACGTTATCGACGTACCCAGTTTCCTCAAGGGATTTGCAGTCAACTCCATTTTCTGCAACTATGACAGCTACAACGGCTCCCTTGCACATAACTACTACCTGATGTTCTCGGGCGGCAAGGCTCATTTCGTAGGCTGGGACTACAATCTCTGTCTCGGAAACTTCACAGGCGGCGCAAACTCTGTTACATCTGATATAACTACAAGTCTTTATCAGTCCACAATAGAGGACCGTCCTCTTGCGAAGCTTTTACAGGTGCCTGAGTACTACGATATGTATGTTGATATCGTAAACGATATCCTGAATTACTACAGCGATCCCGAAGCATATGTTTCTGCTTATGCCAAGAAGATACGCTCACACGTTATAGCTGATCCCCGCGCTTCATTCACGATTGAGGAATTTGATGTGAATACGTCAAAGAGCGCAGAGGGACTCCAGTACAGCGAAGAGGATACAGGTATGAGCTGGGGCAACTGGCAGGGTGCAGGAGACGGTAATTTCCCTGCATTCGGCAACGGAAACGGTGACGCCAACGGTGCATGGCAGGGATTCGGCGACGGAAACGGTAACTTACCTGCATTCGGTGACGGCGAGAACGGCGGCTGGCCCGGTTTCGGCGGCGACGCAAGCTTCGACTGGGAAAACATGGATTGGAGCAATATGGACTGGGGCGACATGGACTTCGGTGATATGGACTGGGGCAACGGAATGTTCGGCGGCGGTCAGACTTCAGTCGTTGACTTCCTTATCAAGAGATTCGAGATAATCCGTGAGGCTCTCAAAAAATAATGTCATACACCAAAAAGCTCCGACCATAACCGCAATACTTATATAGAAGCTTATAGTTATTTATCGGGGAAAACCTTTCTGAGGAAAGTTTCCCTCTGACGGAGGCGCGCCCCTCTGTCCTTCGGACATCTCCCCGCACTGCGGGGAGTCACCCCGAACCCCTTTCCAAAGACTTTTAGCTGATTTTTTATAACAGAGCCCCTCTGTAAGAACTACAGAGGGGCGAGTTTTTATATGGGCTCTATTATAGAAAAAATGAAATAACGGTCTTGATAGAGATACGAGAAAAGCCCTTTTCAAAAGGGCTCTCTCAATAATAAGCATAAAATTTCTGTATAAGTATCGTGGACATGGTCTGAGCTTTTTGCGTATATCTGCAAGCAACAGAAGCAGTTATCTTCTCGACAGGGCTTTTGCGGTAACTGGCTGGACTGCAACGTCCTCTGCTGTTTCGCCGCTGACCTTATACAGCATATCTGCCATTGCCATATATGCGATATCCTCGGGCATGAGCTTTCCCGTTGGGCATACTACCATGCCGTCTGTCATATCCAGATGAGTTACGGCTATGGATATTCTTTCGCCCTTTGCGATGTATTTTTTATCCAGTGCAAGTGAAGCCATGAATTCGGGCAGGTCGAACCAGCCGTATCTGAAAACGCCCTGAAATTCGTTGGGAGCATTGGTCTTGTCGTAAAGTCCGTATTCCTCTGCGACAGCCTTTGATTCGGTATCGAATCTGCCTGCGCCGTGACGTGTGAAGAACGACCTTGTAATGTAGCACACCTCGGTATCACGCTTTTCAAGTCTGTTCAGTATGGCGCGGATATTCTTCATACCCGTATCCGAGGGAGTCAGGTGAGGGAAGTAGTCCTCCCTGTTTTGGTCAAGCATAAGTCCCTGTGCTCCCTCAAATACAGCAGTATCGTATTCCTCGATTATCTGCTCGTCAGTGCCGCGGCATATCGCCGCCATAGCGTACAGGTCGTCGAGGTAGTTCTCCGTCAGCATATCATTTGCCAGTATATCAAGCAGCTCCTTTTCGGCGCCGCCTGTGATGCCGAGCTCTGCGGCTCGCTTGCAGCAGTACTCATTGTTTATCTTGTTTATTAGCTCCCGTACAGCGTCCCTATCTGCTTTTAAAACATAGTCATAGTCAAGAGCGTACCTGCTGTCTCTGCTGCGGACGATAGTCTCGAAAATCCCCACGCCGCAGCTGCCGTGGCGGCTGTTTCCGCGCATGGTCTCAACAAACTGATTCATAAGCATATCGCAGGGGAGAGTCACATTGCAGCGCCTGTCTATGAAGATCTTGCCGATGTCCCTGCCGAGCTTTTCAAGCTCCTTTGAAAAAAGCAGAGGGTTAAGGATAAAATACTCGGAAAGATAGGTATCCGCCCCTGCGAAGCTGCCTGAACCTATGTGGGAGAAGATATGTCTTTTGCCGTCGGCTGTGCATACGGTGTGACCTGCCTGAGCGCCGCCGTTGCTTCTGATGTTTATGACGCTGCCCTCAGTACGGCAGAAAAGGTCTGTCATCAAGCCCTTGCCCTCGTCGCCGAAATTTGCTCCTATGACCGCATATGCTTTTTTCATATTATCACCTCAGAATCTGAATATTCCGTTCATTACGCTCCTTTTTCTTGTGGGAAGTCCGCTGAGAGCGTTCCTTACAGCAAGCTGTGTATCGCCGTTCCATGAATTGATTATATCCTCTGTGTCTCTTCCTGCAACGCTTTCAAGCAGGGAAACGATTATCTCGGGGATAGCGTTGACGTCTGTTACGGAGATAGCCCTTTCGCCCATGAGTTTGCGCCATTCCGGCAGCTTTACAATGCTTTCGTTTCTCCCGTCCATGACCATAAGGTGGAACACGTCGTAGCGTCTGCTTACCTGTGCGAGGAGAGCTCCAGTGTCGATATCCTTCTTTACATAGTCCCCGAATACCCTTTCTATCTCCTTAGTAAGGAGCTTTTCTGGGAATCCGTCGTCCCCAAGTGTGAAGATGACGCCTTTCTGCCTGCGCTTATTCCATGCGTCTGTTTTTGTCTTGTTTGCGGCGAGATACCATACAAGAGGATAGCTCTCGAAGTTGTTTCCGCCGCCGCCGCGCTCGAACCAAAGCTCTGTGAGCTGGCTGGCAATGCGTATGTCGGACTCAAACTGTGTAGCCTGTAACGGTGAGCGGTCACATCTTGAATCGCCTACAGCGCAGAACATTATCTGCGGTCCCTCAACAGGCTGACGTTCAATAATATCCTTGACCATTTCGCCGAGACGTTTTGCTGTTACGTCCAGCAGGTCGCTCATTGAGCCTGTAACGTCAAGTCCTATGATAATAGGCGTAGTTACAGGGTGATCCGCTGAATCAAGGCTTTCTCTGAATTTTATCTTCTTCGGGTCGTATTTCGGATCGATAGAAGTTGCCTTGTAGATGTCGTTTACCTTTTTTCCGCTTATCCTTGCAGACGAGTATTTTTTCCAGTCTGCTGAATTCCATGAACCGTATCCCATATTAGTACCTCCTGTGATTTTTATTTTCAGCCTGCAATATCAGGCAGTCTGACGTTCATTTGTGTGAATCTTCTTCCGCCGAAGCCGTCGATTATCACCTTTTCCCATTTTTCCATTTCCTCAAAAGCCGAGCTGCTGCAAATGCTCTCGGCGTAATCCCTTACGGCGTCGGGAGTGTCATCGGGGAGTATCCGCCTTGCCAGTGCCTTCACACATTCAAGGTCGGTGATATGCCGCGCAATGCCGTCGGTCTTTGTCAGTGACGAGAGGGAATCGTATACTCTTGACTGGACTCCTGTCATTCTGCTGCCCTCTCTTGCGGCGAACCACCAGCCTCCGCATACTCTTACGGTATGCTCGGCAGGATCAATGAAGAGATTTTCCTCGGTGAGACAGTTCCAGACTATCCCTCGCGTCTCGGCGTAGCAGCATATCCCCAGAAGCCGTGATATTATCCATGCGGCGTGTCGGCTGTCAAGGCTGCCGCCGTAGAAGTCCAGTATCCTTGAGAGGGGGAGCTCTCCTGTGCGCTTGCAGGTCTCGATGAGAAGCCCCTCATCGGTGTTGAAGATGTGAGTTACCAGCGGCAGGAACACCTCTGCCTGTGCAAGTATCTGCTGGGGAAGATACTCCCTGAAAAACAGGTCTGACTTTGCTTCGGAATTAGTGAAGCAGTCGGTGAACTTATTGCTGATAAGGAAGTAAACGTTCCGCTCGCCGATGTACTCCATGCCGTATTCCTGCGAGAGTTCCATAAGATACTTTATCTCGACAGCGCGGCTGCCGCAGCGGAAAAGCTTTTCCTGAGCGACATGAGCCTTTTTCAGCTTTCCGTACAGCTCGTTTATCACCGCAGTTGCTTCGGGAGCCCTCGGATCACTGCATTTATCGGGGTGATATTTCAGCATAAGAGCCATGTAAAGCGGCTGTGCAAGGGAAATATCCTCGGGAAAAATGTCAGTGCAGCATTTGCAGTTCAGAATTTCGGATATATCCATACAGCTTCCCTCCTTATAATAGAATCAAAATGATATTAACACGACTTAAAAAAATAAGACATTTGAATTAATGTCCTTTTGTTATTATCATAATAACATTAACAGCTTGATTTGTCAATAGCATTTGGGCTGATTCTATGTTATCCACAATCAGATAATATCAAAATGATATTAACTATGTGCAGAGTTTACAAAAATCCCGTATGTATTGACATTGGCAGGAAAAGTGTGTTATTATTAATCAGATATTATCAACGGAGGTTCCTATGGATTACGATATAACTAAGTACGACAGACCGTCGGTAGCTGCCGATATTGTGGTGTTTACAGTCCGCAAGGGCGACAGCGAGAGCTACAGGCATCTTGCAAAGCCTGTTCTTTCGGTGCTTCTTGTAAAGCGCACGGAGGAGCCATTTGTGGATATGCTGTCCCTTCCCGGCGGCTTCTGCTGCCGCGAGGAAACTATCGAGGAAACGGCATTCCGCAAGCTGAAAGAAAAAACGGGCATTGACTGTCCGCCCATTTCGCTGCTGTGCAATCTTTCCAGATTTGGCAGAGATCCCAGAGGCTGGATAATCTCATGCTGCTACTGGACTGTCATTGAACACACAAAGGCGGCTATTGATAAGAACGCTCAGTGGTATGAGGTCTCGCTGAAAGAGGAGGGCGGCAGGCATACTCTTGTGCTTACCGATGACAGCGGCAGGGAGTACGTCTCAGAGGTCAGGATAAACAATCCCAACGAGCTGTATAATCAGTCCGCAGAGGCTGAGATACCGAAAAACAGCCTTGCCTTTGACCATGCCGAGATAATCGTAAATGCGCTTCTGAAGCTGAGAAGCAGTCTCGAGAAGCCATATGCCGCTTTCAGGCTCCTGCCTGATAAATTCACTCTTACCGAGCTCCAGCAGGTCTATGAAGCCATACTTGATAAGAAGCTGATAATGGCTAATTTCAGACGCAAAATTGCTCCCTATGTAGAGGAAACAGGCGGTATCGAGGGCGGAGCGGGACACCGTCCCTCAAAGCTTTACAGCAAAAAGGACGATATATAGAAAAAACGTCTGCACTGAATGAATTTTTCGGTGCAGACGTTTTTGTTATTATAAATTCAATTTCCGATACTAATACAGCTCATCGGATATTTCGGACAAATCGTACTGTTCCTCATATGCCTTTTGTGAGCGGTATTATTTTCTCTTGCGTTCGGGGTATTTTTCGTAGAAAAGCTGCTTGTCCTTGTACATGAGCTTATCCGCAGTGCTCATAGCCTGACGTATGTCTATCTCGCCCTCCGAATAGCAGTAACCCAGCGAGAAGCTGACTGAACCGGGCTGAGTCTGGTACAGCCTTAGCTGTTTTATCTTTTCTTCAAGGGCTTTTTCTGATATTTCCGTTGCCAGAACCATGAACTCATCGCCGCCTGCACGGTATATATCGCTGCCGCCGAATGTCTCTTTAAGTATATCGGCAGCTTGTTTAAGAAGCCTGTCGCCGTTTGCGTGTCCTCCGTTATCGTTTATCTGTTTAAGGCCGTTAAGGTCTACGAATATGACAGCCGTTTGCGGAGGGAGCTTATCTGTGCCTGCGATGACCGAATCTACTTTCTGATTCATTGCATTTCGGTTCATAACGCCTGTAAGGATATCGAACGAGCTTATTTCCTTCAGCTTGTCCATGAGCTGCTGATTGGCTATCTCGGAAGCTATAAAGTATGTGGTGCTTTCGAGAGTAGCACGTATCTGGGCAGTCTTTTCCGTATCGAAGTTCAGCGCCCATATATAGCCCAATGTTGCTTTGCCGTATTTCAGAGGATAGAGCACAATGGTATGCACATCGACTTTTTTGAGGGAGTCGCACCATACAGGGTTGCGCTCGCTGACGACTTTCATATCGTTCTCATTCTGAATGATAAGACAAGTGCTGCCTGCGATGGTATCCTCCCATGTTTCGATGATATCATAGAAATCCTCGTATGTATCGCGCAGGTATTTTTCTACAGGATAATTGCGCTCGGGAGAAGAAGCTGCTTCGCTCAGCACCGAAAAGCTGCGCTTCTGAGCGTCAGTCAGTATCAGGCATACCTTGTCGGCTTCACAAAGGTCTCTGATATCGCTTATGACCTCGTCCATTGTATGCTTGAAGTCGTTTGTGCCGCGGAGCTTTATACAGGTCTCAAGAACTGCGCTTGCAACATTTGCGTCTACGTTTGACATACGGCTGCTGATAGCGCCTGCCGTAAGCTCCTGAGAATAGGCAAAATAGTACGTATTTCCTTCATCTGCTGCAATGGGCATCATATACATATCTACCCAGAAATCGTATCTTTCGGGGTGAATATATGTGTGGAAGGGCTTTTTGAGAACGGCACAGCGGTAGCAGGCGTCCTCGAAATTCAGGTCCTTGGGAATGTATTTCTCGTAAGGCGAATCAGGGATGAACTTGTTTTTCAGCATACCCGAAAACGCAATATTATCAGGGCTTTCTATTGAAGCGACATAGGGATTGTTTCCGCATACTATGCGGATATTGCCGTAGCTGCCGTCGTCAAAGACCTGAACGGACATTATGCAGGTCATTGGTTCAAAACTGTCTGCAAGCTGTTGAAGATCCATCTCTATACCTCCAAATCATAAAAAAGAATCCAATCTTGATAGGGTAACAGGTTTATATCAGATATAATGTGTTTTTGCGTGATGTATGTTATGTCTGAGCCGTAATGCTGTCAACGAGTTTTTCGGCGTCATCAGCTGACAGGGGACGTCCCCATATAAAGCCCTGTATAAGGTCGCAGCCTATACTTCGGAGAGCTTCTAACTGTTCCTGCTCCTCAACGCCCTCAGAAATTACGTCAAGTCCCATGATATGTCCCATTGATATCATTGCGGCAACATACTGCTTTGAGGATTCATTGGAATTTATCCTGTCAATGAAGGATTTGTCTATTTTCAGCAGGTCTGCGGGTATCTTGCTGAGGTAGCTCAGCGACGAATAGCCTGTGCCGAAATCGTCAATGGCGAACTTTACCCCTATATTTCTGAGCCGATTTATACATTGCAGAGCCTTTTCTGCCGAGTCGATAAGTATTGATTCGGTTATCTCTATCTCAAGCTGAGAGGCTGAAATGCCGCTTTTGCTTATAAGCTCCTGTATTTCTTCAATGAAGCCGTTTTTCAGCAGATGTCTTACTGACGCATTTATGCTGAGCGTCAGGTCAAGCCCTGACTTCTTTATTATCCTGCTGAAGCAGTCAGCCGCCTTTCTGAACACCATGCTGTCTACCTTGTCGATAAGTCCGACTTTTTCGGCTATGGGTATGAACTCTCCCGGGGAGATGAAGATGCCGTCCGAGTCCTTCATACGTGCAAGTGCTTCAAAGCCGCGCAGCTTGTGCTCCATATTGTACTGGGGCTGTAAATTGAAATAAACGGTATCATTTTCAAGGGCAGCACGTATTTTGTTCTCAATTTCGAGTATATGCTCGTTCCTTAGGATATCTGAGGAATAACGCAGGATATGGTCGCTGCTGTTAGCCTTTTTTATTTCGTTCATGGCTGCGTCGGCATGGGATATGAGCGAATCTGCTGAGTCGGCGTCCGTGGGATATTCCGCATAACCGAAGCTTGCGCTTATATAAAGGTCGCAGCCTTCTACTGTCAGCGGTTCGCTGAGAGCGTCTGCGAATCTGTCGATAGTATCTCTCAGCTCTTTTTCTGTATCATATCCGCAGATGATGAGCAGGAACTCATCGCCGTTTATGCGCGTTAAATAGTTCTGCACAGCCGCGCTCTCATCTGCCGATAATGTTTTCCAGCGCTCTGTGATACCGATAAGCACCTTGTCTCCTGCGTCTTGTCCGAGGGAATCATTAACGCTCTTGAAATGGTTCAGGTCAATGGAAACAGCTGTGAATCTGTCGTTTTTACTTATCAGCTGGGAAATATGCTCGTTGCAGGCAAAGCGGTTAGGCAGTCCTGTCAGTGCGTCGGTATAGCTCATATGCTTCAGACGCTTCAGAACCTTGTATCGGGAGATATGCGAAGAAACGAAAAACGTTGTAAGCTCCAGAGTTTCCTTGATACGTCTGGTTTCGCTGGTGTCAAAGTTAGTAGCCCATATGAAGCCGAGCGTTTCATGTCCCTGACGGAGAGGGAAGAGAACAACGCTTTCTACACCTGCTTCCACAAGAGTCAGATACCATGGATTGTTTATCCTGCTGTAGTATTCCATGTCATTCTTATCCTGAATTATGACGCAGTCGTTTTCATTGCCTATCATATTTATCCATGAGGCTGCGATATTATAGAAGTCCTGAAATTCCGTAACACGCTTGATAGTGCTGTTTTCCTTGAAGTCGGTTGCAAGGATAGAGTATGTCTCATCGGCGTCGTTGAGCAGAAGTACAGTACAGCATTCGGCTTTGCATATCTGACGTATCTCCGAGATGATATTTTCCATGGCGTCCTTCAGATTGTTTGCTTTGTGGAGCTTTATACAGGTCTTGAGGACGTCGTTTGAGGTCTGGACCGTGTTTACAGTATCAAGAATGATATCGGGGTTATGGCTTGGAGAAGCTGTATATGCGCAGTAACAGACGTCGCCGTCTTCATAGTCCACAGGTATGACATAGATATCGAACCAGATATCAACATTGTCAATGTGAGAATAGGTATGAATAGGAGTTTTCTGTACGGCGGCACGGAAGCATACGTCCTCGAAGCTGCGGCTTTTCGGGAAATATCTGTAATAAAGCGAACCGGGCTCAAAAACGTTGCCTGCTTCGGGCGAGACATAGTATTCTTCCTCTCTGAGCCGTATTTCGATCATTTCCATATATTTTCTGTTACAGGCAGCAATACGGATATCTCCATAGCCGCCGTCAGCTGTTTTTTGTACTGATATAATGCAAGTAGGAGAAAAAAAGGTATCAGCAAATTTCTGTATATCCATATTGACTCCTTTCTTTTACAGGCAGTCTGCTTTAATAAGCATCTTATCCAGCATAATAATACAATTATATTATATCCCATAAATTTTAAATTGCAATTAACAAAGTATTAAAATTGAGAAAAAGCCGTTATTTTGCCTGATATCATTATTTTAATGAAAAGCAGAAAAGTCACAGTATCGGAAAATGTTACCGTGACTTCTGGTGAGTGCAAATGTCAGTGTAAAGCCTGAATATGGCTTTTTCGGGAGCTATTGACCATCGGCTTCAATAAAGTGAAAAAATAATATCATAACACAAAAAGAACATTGAAATATGTGCATTTTAATGTTATAATGTTAATTGAACTGCTATTTCAGACAGATTCAAAAACATAATTTTCAGGAGGTTTTTACTAAAAAAATCACAAAACTTTTTTCTGTTTTCTTTGCAGTAGTGCTATGCATAGCTTCAATGTGCAGTATTGCCGCCTTTGCAGAGGAAACATCTCCAATCTCGGACTTGCAGAGGGCTATAACAAGGTAGTTATCCGTGCAGAGGGGCTACATCAATACCGAGGGCGGGAAGATAAAGCAGAACGTTCTTCTCCGTACAGCTAACCTTTCGCACATCACAGACGGCGGCATCAACGCTCTGAAGAACAAGTACAAGGTTTCCGATATCATTGACCTGCGCTATGACCGCGAGCTCAATGCGCATACAACAGATAAGGATATCGAAGGCGTAAATCACCGCAGTGTTCCCATGTCTGCTACAAAGGATACCGCAGGACAGGCATTCTCACAGCACCCCGAGCTCTTTGAGAAAATGCAGGAGCTCCAGAAAAATGCAGGCAAGCCCGGCGGAAGCCTGAAGCTTTCTATTTTCCAGGCAGAGGTAAGCGTTATCAATGTTCAGAAGCACATCGAGTACTTTGAATCCGATGAAGCTGTAGGCTATTACCGTGACGTATTCAATATTATCCTCAATAAACCCGAGGACGCTGACCTTCGCTATAACATCATTTATACTGCCGCAGTTTATCCTGAGGTCATGGAGACTAACATCGACGACCTGACCAAGCAGTACGGCTCTGTAAAGAACTTCCTCCGCGAAAAGGTAGGACTTACAGACGATGACTTTACAAAGCTCAGAAAGCTCTATCTTGAGGATTGACAGTATATAACAAAAACGTCTGCACTGATGATTCGGTGCAGGCGTTTTTTCGTTGTTATAAATCCTGTATCACGCAGTTTTTACTGAGTTTGTCCGTATCAGCAGAGAGCGCTTATCCTGCTTTCAAAATCCTCAGCTGTAAGACCTGCGGTTCTTATCTCCATGATGTGTTCAGCGTCTATTCTTCTTGCATAGGTGATATGAGGCTGTGAAAAAGCAGTATAGCTGACCTTTACGTAGTCCTTGCCGCAGATTTTTACATATTCGGGACCAGCTACATCTGACACCTCGGTTTCGGGATCGAAATTCATTTCATCGGTCTTTAAAAACTCCTCGGCGGACATATCGGGATTGCTCGGATATCTCTGTTTTGTATTGTAAAACCATACATCAACTCTGTTTACCGCATAACCATAGCAGGCAGAAGCGTCTAATTCGCCTGTCATGTAGAAGCTCTTTTCATCTTCGCTCATAAATCTTGTTGGCATTATATAATGAGTATGAAGATTGTCAACGTCAAGGAAATTTGCATCTTCGGGAAGTGTTATCTTTATTCCTGCATACTCTGAGGTGTATACATTGCCGTTTACGGTACTGCTTTTGAAGCCGTTGTATACAGTTGCATTGTTCTGTACTGTTTCGCTGACAGCAGGTGCCTGTACGTCCTCGGATATTGCTTCTGAGGCAGTCGTTTCTGCTGTTGTGGCTTCAAGCAAAGCGGCAGTAGTTGTGACTGGACTGATTTCTGCTTTAGCAGCGAGCTCTGTTCCTGCGGAAATGGCTACAGCGCTTGTGCTGTCAGCAGGTGACACAGCCATATCAGGAAGTGAACCGACTTCCTTGCTGCATGATGTAAGTGCGCAGAGCGCAGCTGCAAATGTAATAATAATAGCATTCTTTTTCATAAATATAACTCCTTCTTTATTGTCTGAATTGTACCGATGTCGTATCAAATCGGTTTTCATAAACAATAATCGGAGCTGCAATGACAAGTGTTACATCTCGGGAAATAATTTTTTGATTTAAATATCATTGATGTTCTTGCAGATAAAAAAGGAAGATTTTCCGCGAATGTTGCGCTTTTCCTGTTTTTATGATATAATATATAAAATTTGTTTGAAAATTATGAATTATTCAACAGCTCAGACGCAGTTTCAAAACGGAGTGATGACATGGATAAAAAATACCTGAGACTTCTTGCAAAGGAGTACCCTACTATAGAGAGCGCAGCAAGCGAGATAATCAATCTTTCGGCTATACGAAGCCTTCCAAAGGGCACGGAATACTTTTTCAGCGACATTCACGGCGAATATGAAGCCTTTCTGCATATGCTGAGAAGCGCTTCGGGCATGATAAAGATAAAAATAGACCTTGTTCTCGGCAAGACCGTTTCCGCCGCTGACCGCGAAAAATTAGCGGAGCTCATATACTATCCCGAAAAGGAGATAGCAAGGCTCACAAACAGCGGTGAGCTGTCCGACGAGTGGAAAAGGCTGACCATATACCGCCTGATACTGGTTTGCGAGACCGTTTCCGCAAAGTACACACGCTCACGTATCCGCAAGCGTATCCCCGAGGATATGGTGTACATACTTGACGAGCTCCTCAACGTCACCGACGACGTAAATAAGGACTACTACTATGACGAGATAATAAGCGCAATAATCAGCACAGGCATTGCCGAGACCTTTATCATCTCCCTGTGCAGGCTGATACAGTCTGTATGTATCGACAGGCTCCATATCATAGGCGATATCTTTGACAGAGGTCCCCGTGCGGACGTGATACTGGACGAGCTGATGAAAATGCACGACGTCGATATACAGTGGGGCAACCACGATATCTCATGGATGGGAGCTGCCGCAGGAAATGACGCTCTCATTGCAAATGTTATCCGTATTGCCATGAGATACAACAATTTCGACGTACTTGAGGACGGCTACGGACTCAATCTCCGTGCTCTTGCTGTATTTGCTGCCGAGACCTATGAAAACGACGATTGCAGGCTCTATATGCCCAATGCTCTCGACGACAATATCTACGATCCCGTTGATTTAAAGCTTGCTGCAAAAATGCACAAGGCTATCACTGTCATACAGATGAAATTAGAGGGACAGCTCATAGCAAAGCATCCCGAATGGGAAATGTCAGACCGCGACCTTTTCGGCAGGACTGACTTCATAAAGGGAACTGTTACCATAGACGGCAGAGAGCATGAGCTCCTTGACAAGAGCTTCCCCACAGTTGCTCCTGAGTCGCCGCTGACGCTCTCAGAGGGCGAGGCGGAGCTTATGAAGGTGCTTAATGCCACATTCCGACACAGCGAAAAGCTCCAGAGGCATATCCGCTTCATATACGCAAAGGGCGCTATGTACAAGACCTGCAACAATAATCTCCTTTTCCACGGCTGTATCCCTATGGACGAAAACGGCGAGCTGCAAAGCGTGAATATCCGCGGTCAGAAATACTCGGGAAAGGCGCTTCTCGACAAGCTGGGAGAGCTGGTGAATCAGGCTTATTTCAGCAGCGGAGAGGAAAAGGACTACGCAAACGACTTCATGTGGTATCTCTGGTGCGGAGCAAAGTCTCCACTTTACGGCAAGGACAAAATGGCGTTCTTCGAGCGCGGACTGCTTGCGGATAAGTCTCTCCATACCGAGAATTACAACGCCTATTATACATTCTCGGAAAGAGCCGAGGTCTGTATGTCTCTCCTTGATATGTTCGGGCTGGACTCCGAAAAGGGACATATCATCAATGGTCATGTGCCTGTAAAGATCAAGAACGGCGAGAGCCCCGTAAAGGCAGAGGGAAAGCTTTTCGTCATTGACGGCGGAATCTCAAAGGCTTACCAGTCCACAACGGGTATCGCAGGATATACGCTGATATACGACTCCCACAGTCTCAATCTTGCCGAGCATAAGCCCTTCGTGGCAGGGGAGAGCGGCAATACTCCGACTATACACCTTGTGGAAAAGCTGGAGCACCGCGCCAATATCTCCGATACCGACAAGGGCGAGGAGATATTGGATAAGATAAACGACCTGCGCCAGCTTCTTGAAGCATACAAGGCAGGAACTATAAAATAAGAAGAAAAGCTCCCGATTTTTCGGGAGCTTTTTGTGTGATATTATTTGTCCATCAGCGGTGAGAAGTCACCGACACGATAATGTCTGCCTACTGTTACCCAGTTCTTGGAGTTATATCTTGCGACTCCTGCGGTATACTCTTCTTCTGTGATATCTGTGCCGTTGAAGGTGTAGGTGCTTCCGCCGTATGAGGGAGCTTCGGGATCATAGCCATATACTTCATTTGTGAACTGGTGGCTGTCAAACCTTGCCATATAAGTCTGGTACAAGCTGTCAAAGGATTTCTTCCAGCCCAGAAGGTGTTCTTCCCTGCATAATCCCATAACGCCGTATTCACCTAACTGACTTACAGCATAAGCATTTGCCACAGTCCTCAGATCGCCGTTATCATAATATGATATATATAAATAGTCATTTTGAGTTTTGCCTGATGATATCAGAAGTTCAGGTATACCGTTGCCGTCTATATCCTGAAGATCCCACATCGGATCATTATATGGTATTCCTGCTTTGTTATAATGTTTTAGAAGCTCTTTTCTGTATAATGCCTTCTAGCTCGTATCTGTGGGCTCGACGTGTTCCTCGCGAACAAGACGAGCCGCATAACCGTTGCCGAAATGGAGCTCATAAGGTCTGGATTCATCATAATAAGCACGTCTGGTCAGGAAATCGCTTGCTCCGTTTTCATTTACAGAGAAATCGAGACACTGTATACTTGTTCCGCCGATTTCCTCTGTAGCATTGCTGATAGTGCCGTGTGAGACATTACCGCTGTTGTCTGTCATGATGTATGTTGCGTCAGCTGTTATTTCAACTGTACCCATATAACCCGCAGATTCGGGGACATCAAGGTCATTTATGCTTGACATCTCATATCTCCACCTGCCCACAAACGGCTTGATGAACTCAGTATCGGCTGTGTTTTCCGCACTGCCGTCACAAACTGATGTTACAGCCGTAGTAGTTGTTGTTACGTCAGTTCCTGTGATAGTTGAGCCGTTTTTGTCTGTGGATACGATATTTGTGCCTGTTCCTGTTGATGTTGAGACCGTAACGGCAGGAGTCACACCGCCGCCCCCTCCGTTTGGCTTGGTGTGTCTTTTCATCATTGCTGTGCTGCCGATAGCGATACCTGCAATAAGCAGTACAGAAGCCGCTGTTGTAAGCGGTGTGAGCCATACAGGTCTTTTGCTGTGCTCAACGCCCTCAACTACGTCGTTTTCGGTCATTTTTATAGTATTATCTCTCTCTGTTCTTTCTTTTTCTGCCCTTTGCTTTCTGAATTTCTTTTCGCTCATCTTGAATATCCTGTCGAGCTGTTCGTCTGAGATCTCGGGGTATTTATCGATAAGTCTTTCCATAGAATCGTTCTCTGAATTCTCAAGAATATCGAATAGATTTTTCTCTTTCATTACTTCTTACCCTCCTTATCTTCCCAATCCGACTTCCACAAGCTTAGTGCGCAGCTTGTCCATAGCTCTTGAGCATCTCTGTCTGACAGCCGTAGCCGTCATAGAAACGCTCTCTGCTATTTCCTTGGAATTTCGGTTGTAATAGAATTTCTGGATAAGTATAGTCGAATCGGGCTCGCCCAGCTCGTCTATCTTGTCGAGGAGCACGCGGCGGAGTTCCGAGCGGTCAACGCGTTCGTCAACGCTGAAGTCCGAGACAAGCGCTCTCATATCGTCCTCGTCAGTCTCGGATATATGGCTTTCTCTTGCAGTAAGGCTTCGGAAGTAGTCGATAGCCTTTCTTTTTGCGATAGTTCCGATGAGGTATTTCAGATCGTTCTCAGATGACAGGTCATATTCACACTGCATGAAAAGAGCTGCAAAAACATCACTGACACATTCCTCTATATCTTCATTCGTGCCGCAGCCTCTGAGTTTATTGTAGGCGATAGCGTAAACGTATCTGCCGTATTCCTTGACGAGACTTTATGACAGTCGACGGGGGATCTTTCCATCATAGCTGCCAGTTCTCTGCTTGTCATTTTCATTCCTCCCTGCGATAAATTTTGTAAGGTACTGCCTTTCATAAACAACAATCGGAGCAGCCTTTTCAAGTGTTACATTGTTGGCAATATTTTTTGCGGTCAATGATATTAAGCAGCAAAGCTCCCCGAGGGGAGCTTTGTATCTTTAGATGCGTCAAATATGTCAGACAGGCTTGAAAACAGGAGACTTTATTACTGTTTCAGCTCAGGATAATCCTCGCAGATCTTATCCTGTATTTCTGTCAGGGTGTCATTCCATGCTTGATTTCTCTTAATGTATGAGTCCTTTATTTGTTCTATAATATCGGAATTGATTTTATCATCATAAGGTGAATACTTCTTTATATCAATGCTTCTGGCGCTTTGCTCAAAAACAGAGTAATAATTCTGTTTATTCAGTATTTCTGACATACTTATTTTATGATACGAATTATCCTTTGCAAGCTGCGCATTGACATATATATTGTTTGGCATATTATTAGAGTATGCATACTTCTTCATATTATCGGGATTGAAAACGGTAGACAGAATAAAGCTTCTCACATCATCGCCGTTATCTGTAGACGCATTGACGAGCATATCAGTACCGCCCCAGTAATAAGCCTGCGGACCTGTACATATGCTCCATTTTCCTGACTGTTTATTAGTTGCATCATACACGAAGCTGCTGTCATTAAAGAATGTCCATGAAGGTACGAAATATCCTACGCACTGACCTTTCTGACCTGCTTCTGTCCATGCATCTTCCCACTGGCTGTTCTTTGCAACGCCGCCGTTGTTCCAGAGCTCCTTTGCCATGTCAGCAAATTGCTTGACATCACTGCTCAGATCCAGCTTATTTCCGCTTGCTACGTAATCAAATCTTCCGCAGGAATATGCCTGCCACATACCTGCAAGAGAATCGGCAAGAGCCATTCTTCCTTCGCTTTTTTCAGCAATTGTTTTTGCCGAACTTGCAAACAGGCTCCAATTTCCTATAGCAGCCTGCATTTTTTCAGGAGAGTCAACGCCAAGGTACTTTTCGGCAATGTCTGAACGGTACACAAAAGCTCCGGGACAAACGTTATAAGGAATGGCTTTGCATTCGCCCTTGCTGTTTTTAGCAAGCTTTAATGTGTACGGATACCATTCGCCCATATCCTTTTCTGTTATGCCCACAGAAGAAAGGGGAGCAGAAAATGCGTCATTATCCATATATTTTAATGCCCAGTATGGTTCGGCGAAATATACATCTATGTCATAGCCCTGATTGAACAGTTCATCATATTTTTCCGAAGCGGTTGCTCCGCCGGTACTTAAGTTGACAAAGTTTATTTTAGCACCTGACGGAGCAGTTATCGGATCATCTGCTCCTGAATACATACGCTCTATTACGTCTTCTGTTTTGATACCTGTCCAGTTTGAGATAAGACTTGGTGCTTCGTCATGGTTCCATGATACGATGGTAAACGTGTCGCCGCCTGTTTTGAGGCTGACATTTTTATCTGACGGCTCTGAAGTTGTGGGTTCTGTAGTTCCCGAACCGTTTGCAATGAACTTTTCTAAAGTCATGGGCGTGTCTTTGGTAGTTGCTGTGTAAGCATAGTAGCTCAGTATTATCGAAGCGTCAACAGCGTTGATGTAGCCGTCAGAGTTTATATCGCCGTATTTTGAATCTGCATTGACAGTATCAGCGGAATTATCAGTATTATTGAACATCGGCACCGCAGTTAATGACAGAGCGCCGATTATGCCGAGGACAGAAATATTTGTGATATTGCGTTTGAAGTTCATGATTAATACCTCCTATGGTTTGAAATTTGTATATAGGTTTATATGTTTTAATTATACCAAATACAAATGCATTACACAAGTGCTTTTGTAAAAAAAGTTAAAGCACAGAAGAAAAACAAGGTAAACTCCCGTGAGATAGCTTTTTATGGTCAATAGTTGTTGGAATAATACTTGACAAACGTTTTTTCAATGATATAATTAAATTAGAAATAAATATTTTTGGGGGACTACTAAATTACGTTCTATTTTATTCTGCAATAATATTTGCGGACAAATAACAAGGAGTGATTTTAGTGAAAAAGTCCAGACTCAAAAAGGTCATCAGCTGTATCGTTTCAGCTCTGATGATCGCAGCAAGCGTTCCCTACACCACTATCGCAGCCGATGATGAGCCTGCGGCAGGAAATGCAGGCGGCTTCGATTTTAGTCAGTTCGGCGGACAAGGCGGAGCTGGCGGCTTCGATTTTAGTCAGTTCGGCGGACAGGGCGGAGCTGGCGGCTTCGATTTTAGTCAGTTTGGCGGACAAGGCGGCGCTGGCGGCTTTGACTTTAGTCAGTTTGGCGGACAGGACGGAGCAGGCGGTTTTGACTTCAGCCAGTTCGGTGGACAAGGCGGAGCAGGCGGCTTTGACTTTAGTCAGTTTGGCGGACAAGGCGGCGCTGGCGGTTTCGACATGAGCCAGTTCGGCGGTCAGGGCAGCAACAGCGAAACTCAGAAGCAGAACATGGAAAATATTTCCATGAGCAGCGACGTCATCAGAATAATGCCCGCAGGCGACTCCATAACCTTTGGTATGGGCGATACGGGCGGATACAGAAAGTATCTCGACTATTTCCTGAAGGAAAAGGGATATACAAACTTTGATTTTGTAGGTCCCGAGGGAAAGAACAGCGCAAGCTTCAATTATAACGGAAAAAGCGTGACCTATGATGACAATCACGCCGGTTACAGCGGATACACTATAATAAAACAGCAAGGCGGCTACGGCGGAGGCTTATACGATGTCCTAAAGGAAACAGATGCCGTAAAAAAGACTCAGCCAAATATCATACTGCTTATAATCGGCACAAATGACATGAACTATAACCATACCGAAAGCGAACTGGAGAAAGACCTCCATACATTGCTTGACTTTATGATAGCTGATATGCCTTCCGACGGTATGATATTCCTCTCAACTATTCCCGAGCTTGGCGGCGGAATGTTCATGGGCGGCGGAGACAAGACCGCTCAGGTAGCAAGCTACAATGATCTTGTAAAAAAAGTTGCAAACGAATATAACAGCAATGGCAAGCAGGTAACATTTGCCGATATCCACAGCTGTCTCAACGGTACTGCCGACCTCGGCGACGGTGTTCACCCTAACGCTGTGGGATATGAGAAAATGGGCAAATACTGGGCAGGCGTCGTTGATGAGTACCTCAAGTCATCAAAACCTGCTGTAACAACAACTACTACAACAGCAACAACAACTACCACTACCACTACTACAACTACAACAACTACTGCCACCACCACAGCTTCCGAGACGGAAACAACTACAGCCACAACTTCTGCACAGCTCAAAGTTACTATGGCAGGCGATACAAACTGTGACGGACAGCTTGATATGTCAGACGTTGTACTGATAATGCAGTCACTTGCAAATCCGAACAAATACGGCGTTGGCGGAACAGAGCCGAGGGCTCTTACTTCTCAGGGCAATGCAAATGCTGACGTTGATAAGAGCGTTGAGGGACTTACTGTAAATGACGCTCTGAAAATACAACAGTACCTTTTAGGCATTATTAAAAACTTTGATTAAGCATAAAAAACTCCGACCATTTGGTCGGAGTTTTGCTTGTATCGGTTTATGTTGGTATTGCGCAGTTTAATTTTTCTGTATGAGAAGCTTTCTCAGTGCGACCACATCAAAGATATCAACTGTGCCGTCGCCGTTAAGGTCTGAACTCTCAGTAGTTATAACAGCTGCCGTCTTTTTGCCGAGCAGGAAATTGCTCAGTGTTACAAGGTCTGCGGCATTCACAGCGCCGTCAAGGTTGCAGTCGCCTAATGATACTGGCTCAGCCTTGCCTGTGAAGATGTAGGTGTTCTTTCCACTATTGGAGATAACTGCAAACTGATCGTTTCCGCTTACGCATTTATCCGGAGTTCTCTTGTTTGCCCAGCCGCCGTTGCGGAGCTTCATAGCTTCGTCTATGCTATTGAATTTCTCGCCGAGAGTGATAGTGCTGAGCTGCTCGCAGCCTGCGAACATGGAGTCGGCTTTTGTCACCTTTGATGTGTCAAAAGCAGGAATATCAAGAGTTGTTAAGGCTTTGCAGCCCTCAAACATACTGCTCATATTTTCTGTACGTGCTGTATCAAGCTCGGGATATGAATAGTTAGTATGTGCAATACTTTTAAGGCTTTCACAGCCCTTGAACATTGAACTCATATCAACAGGATAACCTTTAGCATAGGCGATGTCTATAGTCTCACAGGAAGTAAAGCCGCTGAAAAATCCGCTGCAATCGTCGGGCAGATATGCAGGAACGTTTATTTTCTTTACTTCTTCCTTATAAGGAAAATCCTGTATCTGCTTTTTATCAGCTGTTCCGCGGATAACCAGCATTTTTTCCTCGGAATCATAACTGTAACAGAGAAGCTTCTCGGGAGAAGGTTCACAGGCATAGATGTTTTCACCCGTGTTTTCAATTATACAATAATATGTGAATCTGCTTGCTTTGACCGAGGGATCAGAGGGATCATTTACATTATACCAGCCAGAATTCGGTAAAAGCATCACATCTGTTATGCTGCCTGTTTTTTCGCCAAGCTTTAATGTTTTTAGCCGATTACAGGATTCAAAAATGCTATAATTCTTTTTGATATTGGAAAGAGAAAAAGCACTAAGGTCAGCCTCGGTCAACGAATAGCATTCCGAAAAAATACCTGAAATATCATTAACATTTGATGTGTTAATATTGCCGAAATCTACGCTTTCAAGAGCATAGCACTCCTTAAACATTGCGTCCATTTCTTCGACGCTGCTTGTATCAAGACCGCTTATATCAATTTTTTCAATCGAATAGCACCTTGAGAACATATATGACATGGTTTTGACTTTGCTTGTGTCGATATTACCAAGAACGACTTCTTTCAGAGAACAGCAGCCGTAAAACATAGAAGACATATTTGTGACCTTTGATGTATCAGCTTTTGAGAGGTCTATCTTAGTACAGCCCTTACATTTTTCGTAACCGAAGAATCTTGCGCAGATCTCAGGAAATACTGCGTCATCAGCTGCGGTTATACTTTTTATTTCGGTGTCTCTTGTGAAAAAAAGGAGAGCTATAGTGTTTAATTCGCCATGAAGAATGAGTTCACCTGTTTTCTCGTTAAACTCACACCATGATTTTGTATCAAGAGCATATAGCTTTGTGTCGCTGTCGGTACTGCTGACCGCTGCAGTCGTCGTTGTCGTTGTTGTTGATTCAGATGTTGTTGTCTGAGTTGTTGTGGTCTGTGCGGCAGTTGTGGTGGTAGTTACAGCGTCTGCCGCAGATACCTCAAAAGCAGGCATTGCACTGCTTACAATGGAAAGTGCAAGCATTGCGGCTGTGATTCTGATTGGTTTCATGATAATTCCTCCCATAAAAATCTCATATCATTGTTTAGTTATTTTATATAAGTATTATACGATTTTTTTGTCAAAAAGTCAATATCGTTTTTGCTGTTTCAGCATTGATAAAGGCGTGATACACCAAATGGACGGCATGAAGCCGCCAAAAACAATTGTATCCTGCATGATCGCGAGAATACATAAACAGCGAAGCTCCCCGAGGGGAGCTTCGTTTGTATCAGTTTATATTGGTATTGCGCAGTTTAATTTTTTTGTATGAGAAGCTTCCTCAGTGCGACCACATCAAAGATATCAATAGCGCCGTCGCCGTTAAGGTCGGAGCTTTCAGTAGTTATAACAGCTGCCGTCTTTTTGCCGAGCAGGAAATTGCTCAGTGTAACAAGGTCTGCGGCATTCACATCACCGTCAAAGTTGCAGTCGCCCACTGATATGGGCTCAGCCTTGCCTGTGAAGATGTAGGTGTTCTTTCCGCTGTTGGAGATAACTGCATACTGACCGCTGCCGCTTACGCATTTATCGGGAGCGCTCTTATTTGCCCAGCCGCCGTTACGGAGCTTCATATTGCTGTCTATACTCTTGAATTTCTCGCCGAGAGTGATCGTATTGAGCTCATTGCAGCCTGCAAATACATTTTTTCCGTGTGTTACGGCTGTAGTATCAAAACCGCTGAGATCCAAGGCTTCAAGAGACGAACAGTTTGCGAAAACAAAATCAATATCGGTAACCCTGCTTGTCTCAAAGCCGCCGACTTCAATGTTTTTAAGCTTCATGCAGCCTGCGAACATTCCGCTTAGATCTTCAGCATTTGCCGTACTGAAGCTGCTGACGTCAAGGCTTTCGATATTTGAACACTCTCCGAACATATACGACATATTCTTTACGCTTGATGTGTCAAACGAACTGAGATCGAGCTTTGTAAGAGAATTACAGTATCTGAACATATCTTCCATGCTCACGACATTTTTGGTATTGAAGCTGCTCAGGTCTACTGTTTTAAGCGACTTGCACGAAATGAACATTCCATGCATTGATTTTACAGATGAGGTGTTCATTTTACCAAGCTTTATTGTCTCCGCAGCACGGCAGGCGCTGAACATAAGGTTCATATTCTCCGTCTTGCTTGTATCGAAGTTAGAAACATCTATAAAAGTAAGATTTTCACAGTTGATGAACATTGCGTACATATTTGTGACATTTGAGGTGTCAAAACTGCTTGTGTCGAGGTATGTAAGCCCATTGCAGCTATCGAACATACTATGCATATCGGTGACATTTGAAGTGTCGAAGTTTTTGAGGTCAAGCTTTGTTATTTCATGGTCATAAAAGAACATATTGCTCATATTTGTTACCTTTGAGGTGTCAAAGCTGCTGAGATCAACAGATGTGATAGCGGAGCTTCTTGCAAGAAAATAGCTCATATCCGTAACATTTGAGGTGTCATATCCTGAAAGGTCAAGGTCGTAGAAGCTCCAGCAGCCGTCCAGCATATGAGACATATTTGTTGCGCTTGATGTGTTGAGCTTTTCTACGCATGAAGCGCTGAGCTTTGTGCAGTATTCAAACATACTGCTCATATCTGTGACCTTTGATGTATCTACCTTGCCCCAATTGATAGTTCCGAGATTTTCGCAGCTGTCGAACATCGAGCTTGTATTTGTCGGAGAACCTGTAACATTTGAAAGGTCTATCAGTGTGCAGGCTTTGTATAACTTGAAGAGCTCGCTGCAATCCTCGGGAAGAACTGTGCCCTCCTCTGCGGTAACTTTGAGGACAGTGCGCTTAGTAACAAAATTGCTTATCTGTTCTCTGTCAACCTTGCCGCGGAGAGTAAGTGTTTTTGTTGCTGCGTCGAATGAATAGCAGAGCTGGTCCTCGGGCAGCTTGTTATATACGTAAGTATTTGCACCTGTATTCTGGATAACTGCAAATTCCTTGTCTCCGCTGACCTTTACAGAGGGCTCCTTTTCGTTTACCCAGCCGTAATTGATAAGTCCCATAGCCTCAGTGATATTTCCTGTTTTTTCTCCGAGTGTTATTGAGCTGAGTCCGTAGCAGTTCTCGAATACATTTCGCTTGAAAGTGATATCGGACAGAATGAAGTTACTGAGGTCCAGTGAGGACAGAGAGTAGCAGCCCGAAAACATATTGTCAATGCTTTTCAGGCTTGATGTGTTCATTTTGCTCAGGTCTATGCTTTTCAGCGAACCGCAATTCGAGAACATACCTGTCATGGTCTCGACCTTGCTGGTATCAAAGCATGAAATGTCAACTTTTTCAAGGGACTTACAGTTGCTGAACAGATAGGACATCTTAGTTACATTGCTTGTATCGAATTTGCCAAAAACAAGCTCGGAAAGCTCGGTGCAGCCAGAGAACATGGACTGCATATTTGTGATTTTAGATGCATCAGCCTTTGAGAAGTCCATTTTTTTGCATTTATTGCAGAAATAGAATATATTGCTGCAATTTTCGGGAAATACCGCGTCCTCAGCCGCGATTATGCTCTGTACCTTTCCCGCATATCTGAAGCTTCTTATCTCGCTGCTTGTAAAATCGCCGTGGAGAGTGAGAGTGCCTGTTGCCTCGTCATAGACAAGGTGCTCTTGTTTATCGGCAGTTGTAACGGCTGTCTTTGTTGTAGTGGCAGCAGTAGCCTTAGCTGTTGTCTGTGCTGTAGTTTTAGCTGTAGTCTTTGCTGCGGCTTTAGCAGTTGTTGCCGTTGTTGTCTGTTTTGCGGCAGTTGTGGTCTGTACAGTTGTGGTGGTAGTCGCAGCCGCCTTTGCTGTGGTGGTAGTTACAGCGTCTGCCGCAGATACTTCAAAAGCAGGCATTGCACTGCTTGCAATGGAAAGCGCAAGTATTGCGGCTGTTATCTTGCTTGGTTTCATTAATGATTCCTCCCATAAAAATCTCATATCATGGATTTGTCTTTTTATATAAGTATTATACGATTTTTTTACCATAAAGTCAATATCGTTTTTGCTGTTTTTGATGTATTGCTCAATGCTTGAATGGTTCAGTAATATCACTGCTTTATTATTCTTTTGGATTTATTGTAAAATATGATTGCTAATTAATACAAAATAGTTGAATATTATCTATCATATAGATATAATTTAATCAACAATTGCGGTAAATTTATTCAATAACGCTACTTATACGAGCGATTGTAATTTGAATAAAAGGAGTGTTTATATGAAGCTATCTTTCGCCAAACGTTTAACATCTGCGATGCTTAGCACTGTTTTCTCAGTCACAACATTAATGACTGGTATGCCCCAGTCGATCCGTGCTGAAGAAGAGAAATATCTCTATACAGACGATGGTTTCGCCTACATAGTCAATGATGAAGGCAGCATTACGCTCAAAGGACGCGATCCCGAGCGAGAAGATGAGTACGACAAGACAAAAATCGTATTGCCGTCTAAAATAGACGGTAAATATGTGACAGAGATAGATACAAATTATTTCGGTCACAGCACCTACGGAAGCAATTCTACTGTCACTGAAATAGTGCTGCCTGACCACATTGAAAAGATCAACAACTGGTGCTTTAACGACTATAAAGCATTGGATACTCTCGTTATTCCTGCAACGCTGAAAGAGGCGGAACGCCCTTTCACATACTGTAAGATAAACAAGGTCATAATCGAGGACGGCATGAAGACAGTGCCCAAGTCGCTCTTTTCCTGTACGGACTATATGGGCGAGCTTGTTATCCCTGATTCTGTCGTGACAATCGGTGATAGTTCTTTTACCAGTATCAGTGGGCTGAAGGAGATACACGTTCCCGACAGCGTCAAGAGCATCGGATACTGCGCGTTCAATAACAATCCCGACCTTGAGGTGCTCGACCTGCCTGATACCCTCGATTTCATTGATAGCTACGCATTTGCTGAGAATCCGAAGCTCACTTCTGTTACTGTTCCTGATACATGGACATTCGGAGAGGGAAAAGATGGTTTCTTTCAGAAATGCGGTCTGAAAGAGATAACCTTCGGCCCTGACAGAAAAGAGATACCTCAGGGTATATGTCTGTATTGTGAAAGTCTCGAAACCATAAACTGGCCAACGGCTCCGACAAAGATAGGTTCCCGTGCCTTTGAGGATTGTTATGCTCTGAAGGATCCTAAGATACCTAACAGTGTTGAGATAATTGATTCCTACGCGTTCGATGGCTGTAAGGGGATAACCCACCTTGATCTGCCCACTGATCTGAAAGAGCTGACTTCGCGAAGCTTCGGAAACCTGAAATCGCTGAAGTACCTGTATGTTCCTATGGAACTTCCTACAAAAGGCAACTATAAGGAGGTTTCAGCTTTCTGGAAGAGCGGGATCGAAAAATTGGAATTCGCAGAGGGCATAACCGAGATCAATGCAATGACTGCAAGCGGTCACCCGAATCTGACAGAAATAGTTATACCTAAATCTGTTACTGCTATTCGTAGTTATGCTTTTAACGGCAATGAATCTCTGGCAAATATAGATCTGCATGAAGGTATCACTACCATAGAAGGACAGAGTGTATTCTCTGACTGTAAAAGCCTTAAGGAACTGACTGTTCCATCAACACTCAAAGGCGAAGGATATGCTTTTTCAAGTGCACCCGCTCTTGATACCTTATACATTTCAGAGGGACGCACTGAGATCCCGGACAGACTCTTCATCAACTGTAATGTGCTGAAAAAAGTTGTTATTCCCGAAGGCGTTACCAAGATAAAGGCAAATGCTTTTGCAAACTGCTATGAACTTGAAACAGTCGAAATGAAGCAGGATAATGTAGAGGTAGAGAACAGTGCGTTCAGCAGATGTGACGCTCTCTGGGACGAGAGATTCAGCATTTGCAAAAAGGGCGACCTTTTTATGACAAAATCGTCTTCTTCAAATACAGAAGGCGGTATCACCAATTATACAATTTACTATTCCATCAATCCGAATTTTCTCGACACATTTGATACGGCAAGTCTCGATGTATCTGTACAGCCATGGAAGCATCTTGTAATTGACGAGAGCCTTCCTGACGGACTGAAAGCCGGTGATGTAGGCTTCAAAGTCAATCTCACCTCGACAACGGGTATCTTCCGTTTCAGCGTAAGAAATCCTGAAAACGATGTTGTAAAAGTGACCGCAGAGCTATGCGCGAGAGTCCATAAGGAACCAAGCTATGAATGGGATAAAAAGTGCTTTACAGTTACTGATGCAACATTTGAACCTGTAACTATTAATGTACCCGATACAGTAAGCGTCAAGGACGGAAAATCAAGTTTCAACATCTACGGATATGCCGATATCGGAAGCAAGGTCACCATAATGGTCAACGGAGAGGAATACTCAACAGTTGATACAAATGCTTATACAGGAAAATACAGTGCCGCGGTCAATTGCGAGCCAGTTGACGGTGTTATCACTCTTCAGGCTGTATGCGGCAGCAAAAAATCCGACAAGAAGCAGATAAGCGTTGACGAGAATATGCCTGTGCTTGTGGACTTTGAAGTATCACACGAAACACACGTTGACGTATGGCGTAAAAATATGACTGATATTTTCCGAACAGGCTATACACCATATGTTTCGTATAATCCTCATCATCCGCTGCAATTTGATGTTGATCTCGACAATGATGATAATTCTCAGCAAATACTCGTTGCATCAAAGACAGGCGATAAACAGTCATTTGTACCGCTTGAGCGAAACTCTGAAACAGGCAAATGGACAGGAAGCGGCTTCTTTGATACATCTATCCCTGGAGATCTTTCAATAAAATCGATCCCGAAAAACAAGTCGGATATGCTGACAGTCAAAAAGGACAGTGAAGGCGCACTCAGCTCTGTAAAGAACAAGGACGGAAAGGAGCTTTTCAAACAAGATGAAGAAGCTCCGAAGGATCCTGCTGAAAAATTTGCTGAGGAGCATGAAACTAAAATAGTTGATACAGGCGGAAACAATATCGCTGTAAGCTTCAAAAAGAAGTCAAAGACCAAGACTGATCCTCCGAATAAGACCGAGCCAGATGACGAAGATCCTGATGACGATGATGACGAGGATACTCTCAATGTCTATGAGGGCAAGGCGGAGACAGTAAATATCGGCGGAAAAACACTTAAGCCGATAGATATAATCGAGGATCACAACGACTATAATTTTGAAAAGTCCAACACCAGCGTTACCGATGAGAACGGAAATGTCCACGAATACTATGCAAGGGTATTCACCAAAGATGACAGTGAGTTTGCTCAGAGTCTCACAAAGAGTATCCCTCTTTCGAGCAATGGCTCTGATACAAGAACAGTCAATGACTTCCTGACAGATAAGGAAATAGGACGTATAATCGAAGGAATAGCCATAGCGGACTATAACACATTTACTCAAACAGCCGAACTGATGACGGTTGCGTATTCTACTTCTCTGACAGGCGACGATGACCTTGATGAACTGGCTGAAAGTCTTGACGTAGGTGCAAGTACTGCGTTCATTCTTAAATGGGGTGTTGAATCCAAAGGTTTGAACGATGTAGCAGGATATGGAGGAGCAGTTATTACAGCTGTTCAGGAAGGTTATGAACTTTACGACCACTATTACACACACAGTGATCGCGTAAATAAAATAGCCTATTCAAAGGACACATTCGTTCAGGATAAGGCGCCTCAGCTCATGGTAACATCTGCGGCATTGTTTGCTGGACGCGCAGCTATAGCAGCATTCGCAGTAAAAGGCGCTTTCACGCTTGCAGCAGCAGGTGCGGCTGGTCTGGCATTCTGGCCTGCGCTTCTTGCAGGTGCAGCATTGACGTTTGGAGTATGGGCAATGAAACTGGCATACAACAAGCTTGAAAAAGAACTTGATGATGTCATTGATCCTGTGACTTCTGACGGTAAGATTAATGTTGGTATCGATCCCAGCGGCTACGTTTATGCGGCTGTTCCCGATAACCGAATAAAGGGTGCAACAGCTACTATCTACTATAAGGATAAGAGCGGTAATGCAGTAAAATGGAATGCTGAGGATTACGATCAGGTCAATCCGCAGATCACCGACTCATCAGGCTGGTTCATGTGGGACGTTCCCGAGGGACTATGGCAGGTAAGGATAGAAGCCGAGGGCTATGAGAACTATGCTACCGAATGGCTTCCCGTTCTTCCTGTTCAGACCGATGTCAATATTCCGCTGAAGAGCACCTCGGCAGCCAAGATAGAAAGTATTGACGCTTATTCAAACGGCGTACATATAAAAATGTCTCAGTATATCACTGACAGTACGGCGATAGCGGATAACGTTTACCTGACCGACAGCAAGGGAAATGTTATTCCGTGTAAGATAAGCTTTTCAAAGTCTGAAACCAACGAAACAGGCTATTCTGACATTATTACTCTTATTTCCGCTAAGGGAACTATCTCGGAGGCTGAGCTGCATATAACCAAAGGATTGCTTAGCTACAGCGGTGTGCCTTCGGAGCCTTCAAGTGAGAAGATTGTCAAGATAAAGGACTCTCTTATTGTTGATAACGAGCCTGAAATGATGCTGGGAGATGTCAATAATGACGGAAATATAAATGCCGTTGACGCTTCTACTGTTCTATCGTATTATGCAATGATATCAACAAATAAGGATGGCGGATTTGATGATGCTCAAAAGGCGGCAGCAGACGTAAACCATGACAGTTTGATAAACGCCGTTGATGCTTCGTGTATTCTTTCATATTACGCATATACCTCCACAACTAAGGATACACCGAAGAAAACACTTGAAGAATTCTTGAAATAAGAATTATAATAGCTGCCCGTAATGGGCAGCTATTCTTTTTAATTGTAAAAAAGTAATAGCGTATAATGCTGAATTGCACATAACACACAGAAAGATAGTCAGCGGAGCACTTTTGTGCGGCTGTGCGCTGTTCACGCTGTCCGGAGCTTCACGTATTGCTGAAAACAAAGTTCATATAAACAGAAAAGCTCCCCGAGGGGAGCTTTTTTATATTTAGTTGTGTTATACGTGTCAGACGAGCTTAAAAATAGTTCAAAAAAGTAATAAATGCAATAGCAGGGAAATTCCGCCTATAGTGCAAAAGAATGAAAAAAATATGTATTAGTAATAAAATTGTTGACAAGTATCTGACAATATACTATAATAATTTTATCAATTTTATTATAGGAGGTAAAAAATGAAAAAAATAACAATAATAAAGGAGGATAAGAAATGTTAAAAAAATTTATTTCTGCTTTGGCAAGTGTTTCTTTACTCATTACTGCAACGGCTTTCAGTACAAATGATATCCAAAATGCAGATAATGGTCTAAACATTGACAAAAGTACATCCAACAATGCAAATGACGCAGCAGTTAAGGGCAATAATTCAATCGGAAAATATATTGAGAAAATGTCCTTGCAGGAAGAGAAAGATGGCATTCAGCCATTAAATCTCAAAGCTTCTGTTGATGAATACAAGGTCGCAGGTATTGATTTCGATCTTAGTACAAGGAAGCTTACAGCAATTACAACACAGAGTAAAGCCTGCACACTGAAAATTGAATTTATAAATGATGATAATGCGCAGGATATTTATGAAATGAAAGCACCTGTAGGCGTCGGTGAAAGAAGTGAAACAGTTCTTACTGTTGACACTGCCGTATTGCCTGAATTCTTTGAAGTCAGGGCTGTTCTTGTTGATAATTATGGCAATGAGCTTAGCGAACGATATATTTTAAGTAAGTATATGCGTTTTATGCAGGAGCTTAATGAAGCTACCATTTATGATTATAATGATGATCGTTTAGTAAATCTTGATGAAAACGAAGATACTAATTTCTTTGTATTGAGTGAAGATACGATCAGAGCAGTCAGCACAGAGGAAGAAAACACTCTTGTTTCTGCTGATTATGATAATGGAATATATGTTTTCGAGAATATTAATGACAGTATCCGCTATCTTTCGGAAGGCGATTATTTTTATGCACAGCCTGATGATACGGATGTAGTTGCAGTAAATGTTGAGAGCATTGATGTTGATGGTGATACAGCTACCATCAAGGGCGGCATCGATATTGATGATATGTTTGATGTTATCAAGATCGAAATAGGCGAAGATAGTATTGATCCTGACAAACTTGAAGAAGCTGCAGGAGAGAAGGAACTTACTGTAAATGGTGTTCCGGCAAGCGAAAATGAAGACTATTCCGTTGTGTATGAAGGAGTAGTAGAAGATGAAAGCGGTCAGCCTGCTTTAGGATACAGTATGTTGAGCTATGCTGATACACAGACGCCAAAGTCAGCAGGCTTGTGGAACGTTCTTTCAAATCCTGATAAAAGAAATACTTTAAATGTTCCTCTCAGATTTGAGATAGCTCCATATAAAACCGATGAAAATGGAAATGTCGAGACCGACGAAAATGGTAATAAGAAATTCAAAAAGTATGAGAAAAAAAATGAAAAAGGAGAAGATTGGGACGGCTTTAAAAAAGAGCATAGTTATGTTACCAAAAATCTGAATTACTGTGATATCGACGGAAAAATTAATTTTTCAGCTTCGATAACAATAACTATTAAAGCGGATATTACGATTTATAAGGTTAAAAATAATAAAGAGCTTGGCATAGACGGTTCATTGGATTTTAATTTTACAGCAAAGGGCGCTATAAGCGGATGCTTAACTTTGGGCAATCCAGTCGTACCTATACCGCTTTTCCTTGGTTTAAGCCTTGAAGTAGGTGCTGAGATCAAGATCGGAGCAGAATGCTCTATATCTATCTCTGCGAACAGAACGTATTATTTTAATACTCATAGTGCGGATTATGCTGATAAACCTGACAGAGAAGTACTGTACAGTGACAGCGATTTTGCAGAACATAAAAATTCAGAGCAAAAAAGCGAGGCGAAAGTTAGCGGTAATTTTTATTTAACATTTACTCCTTCGCTCAAGGTGTCATTCCTTGGGGTTGTAAAGGTGGGTATAGAAACACCTATTAAATACCAGGTAAAGGCTACTTTCTTTAGTGCAAGTAATGAAGATCCGGATTTGGACGATTTAAATGTCAAAGTCGGAACTGTTGCTATGGTTGCACCAAGCGGTTCATCTAAATCTGAGCCTATCCATGCGTGCAAGGCTTGTTTCCGTATTGAACCAAGTCTTACAATCAAAATTTCTGTTACATTAAAGTTTATAAAGAATTACAATCTTGACTTGCTTGAACGTACATGGAATTTTACTCCGTTACACTGGTCGCTGTCATATGGCGAGTTTAAATCAGGCGAATGCCAGCATTACCTGTATCCGACAGATATCTCTATTACAGGAAAAGAAGATGAGAAGCTCTCGAATCTTGTTTTGGAAGTCGATAATGAAAAGGTCAATACAGGAATTGGCGGCGGCGTAAGCTTATTCCTTTCTCCTAATCAGAGCCATAGTTATAAGGTATATTCCGATGAAAAGGTTATAAAGAGCGGTTCTTTCTCAGTTGGTTCTGAGTATTCATCAATAAAGGTTGATCTTGATAGTGGCGTGAAAAAGGAAGGAAGCTCTCCCGTAGTAACAACTACAGCTGCTCCGCCACAAAATCCTGAGATACACACAGTTGAATCAGTAATATCTAAGATCAAGGAAGAAAACCCGGATCACTTAATGTTAGAATATGGTCAGCTCGGTGATAATGTATTCTATTCATTATATCCTGATGGACTTCTGTACATATCAGGATATGGTCCGATGAATATTACAAGTGATCCGATCAATAACAGGGAACTTGTTAAAAATGTCATTTTTGAAGATTATTCACACTGTTTAATGAGCGAGTTAGCTGTTGATACAGATAATGAAATTCTTCTTGATGAATATATTGAAAAGTATCACGAGGATATGTCCAAGCTGTATCTTGAAAAACATAGAGATAAAATTGTTGATATACTCAATAAGGATTATGAAGTCGAAAAAGACGATCCATATCTTGACGAGATGGTAAATGATTATATCTATGCAAATTCAAAAGAAATTGCCCGTGAATATTATGAAGAGAATAAAACTGAATATGCAGGCAAGCTTGTTGAATTCAAGAAGGAACTGATCGACGGACTTAGCGACAAAGTCATTACAAGTATTGGTAGCGGAATGCTCCAGTATTGTACTAATCTTAAACGCATGACATATGAAGGCTCCCCAAATGCAGATAAGGAAGATGTATTTGAGATCCCACCAACAATTGAAGAAATCGGAGATTCTGCTTTTTCAGGATGTTTTCAAATAAAGAACATCATCATTCCTGATACAGTAAAAAAATATGGTTATGAATGTATTAAGTATTGTCAAGACTTAGAGTCATTCTCAGTTCCGTATGTAGATAAAGGATTTGCTGTAAGAACCTTTTTTGGTCTTGACGGAGAAGGCAACGGCGGAACACCTGATTGGTATGTTGTAAAAAATCTTAAAGATTTGGGGAAATACTACGTATCCACACAAAGTGATACCAGCGTTCATTTAGACCATCCTAAAGTTTCATACATACCTATAAATTTGAAAAAACTTTATATCACAGGCGGTGAAACTTTACCGGAAGATGCATTAGTTAGTCTCGTCACTTTTGAATACATCCATTTACCTGATACCATGACTAAAATTGAACGCGTTGCATTTTATGATTACGACCAGCCATCTGCAAATTATCAATGTGATAAAGTCAAGGTTTATATTCCTGCATCTGTTGTTGAAATAGACAATTATGCTTTCGGTGGAAATAATAGTAAATATGAGATCTATGGCGAAAAAGGAAGCGCTGCTGAAAAGTTTGCTATTGATCATAAAATGACCTTCCATGAAGGCGACTTTACGGATGAGGTCGATGATACAATAACTGTTCGCGGCGACGCTAACGGTGACGGTCAGGTAGATATGTCAGACGCAGTTCTTATCATGCAGGCATTGGCAAATCCGAATAAATACGGAACCAGTGGCACAAGCCCGACACATATTACTGCTGCCGGCTTCAAATACGCTGATACGGACGGAAACGGTCTTACTGTAAATGACGCACTTCGTATCCAGAAATTCCTTTTAGGTCTTATCAAAAGCTTTGATGAGTAAACCCAAAAACTCCGACCAATTGGTCGGAGTTTTTGCATATATTCTCGTAATTCCTCATATAATTCACTGACCAAATTTCGAAAAAAACATATAAACGAAAAGCTCCCCGAGGGGAGCTTTTTCTGTTATTTATAGTTTTCCAGGCTGGTGTCGAACCAGCTCATATCCTTTTCGGGAACAGGTTCTGCCTTGTCATTTAACTTTACATCGAAGTACAAATCAACAGAGTTTATATCTCCGTTTTCAAGGTACAAAATATCTAACATTGGTATTCCTGTTTCCTTGTCGATGTAGAGTAAATATCTATCTCTTTCATATTCATCATAATCCTTTTCGGGACGCTTTCCTTCAATAATATAGCAGTCTCTGCCCTCAAAGTTTATGTCTCCCGTGATATTCCATGTACTGAAGTCGTAGAGATAATTAGTCACAAGTCCTGTTCCGTCAGGGCAAAGAGCACCCTTATATATAGGAGAATCATAGCATACATCATGTGTGGAATTTAATCTGATCGCTTCAAAGCCTTTGTATTTATCGGCGTCGCTGTCACGATAAAAGTAATTATTCCAGTCGTACCAGCTGTATTCTTTTCCGTTGGATTCGTCTCTGTCAAGGTCCATTGGATTATGCCAGTAATAAAGTTTTTCGCCGTCACAGTAGTCTTCGCTTTCTTTTTCATGTTCGGGATCAATGTTCTTTTTAGCATATTCAGTCATGCTTGTAATGTCATCACTGCCGTTGTATCCGTCGCCGTAATATCCAAAGTCATATGATCTTGCTGCTCTGTTATCTGCACATAAAATACGGTAGCTTACGGAATAGTCCTTAACTTCAGCAGGAGAACCCTCTGGAGCTTTATAGAAACTTGCATTTTTTGCGCTTATCTTGTCATAAAGCTTTACGCTGTTCATCATCTTGTCAACAATATCAAGCTTCTGAGCATCAAGCTCGGGACCTGTGGGCTCTATGTCGTCGATTATCCAGTTTCCGTCCTTGTTGACTATCTTCATGGTCATATCGTACTTGTTGGGAATATTGGTGAATTCGTACTTTACGACAGCAGTGAATGAATCATCGGTGATGTCGTATATTTCCGCAGGCTCGTTCTTGTATTTATAGAATTTGTAGGTGGAATTGATGTGATCATTGCCTTCATTGTCACAACCTAATGAAGAACAGTAGAGCTTACCGTTGTATATTGCATAGGTGCCGAAATCAGGGCACTGCTCAATATCCTTTCTGTATGTGCGGTTAGACTCATAGTTTGTAAGCTCCTCGCCTATAAGATCGGGGAACTGTTTGTCTATAAGGCTCTGTGACATAAAGGAAAGAGCCTTATCCATTACCTCATCGGTATTGCTGAATTTCATTCCTATTTCGTAGTGCTGATATTCCCAGCGACCAAGAAAAGTATAATTCGGGTAATCGAGGGGATCGCCATTACCGAGCTCATAATAGAGGTAATCAAATGACTGACCTGCTTCTTCGTCTATTCTTTGGCGTTCTTTATATATTTTATCTAAATAAGCGTTATATTCTTCCTCGGACATCTTACCAAGCTCTTCACTTTCCATATCTTCATCGGGATACTTAGGCATGATATCGTAGTCGAAAGGCTCAAGGAAGTCCTCATATTCCGCAAGGAGACTCTCTGCGGTCTGACGGTATTCCTCAGTACGGGGATCCTCGGCAGTTTCAGTAAGAGCCTGAGACATATCCTCAGCTGAAGTTGTAGGACCGTCAGGATCATTGTTATTACCGTTGCTGAACTGCTTTGCGATATTGTAACCGCCGAAGCTTCCTGCGCCTATAAGCAGCGCTAAAGAAGCCGCAATGGAAGCTGTCCTCCACTTGGGACGCTTGTATACGTCAACGCCGCTTACCTCTGTTTCTGAATTGAATCCTGTATTTGTATCTTCTGTTATATTGTACTTTCTCTCGCTCATGGCATACATTCTCTCCTTCTCTTCATCAGTGAGTACGGGGAATTCCTGAGCAAGCTTTTCTATTGCCTCGTCATCGAGATCAAATAAAAGATCGTTGTCTTTCATATCAAGCCCTCCTTGTTTATACCTGCTTCTGTGAGCAATATCCGGAGCTTTTGCTTTGCACGGCTGCTGCGTTTCTGTACAGCTGCCGCCGACATAGAGATGCTTTTTGCTATTTCTTTTGCTGTGCGGTTGTAGTAATACTGCTGTATGATGATAGTAGAATCGGGATCGCCAAGCTCTTTTATCTTGCCGAGAATAATGCTGGACTGCTCCTTGAGCTCTGTTTTCTCGGTGATGTCATCGTCATCGCGGAGCTCGTTGATAGTGTTTTCATCAACATAAGCTGTCCTGCTGCTGCGTGAGACTATCCTGCGGAATGAATCTATAGCGGTATTCCGCGCAACAGCTCCTATAAAGCCCTTGACATTGTCGGAAAAGTCCGTATTATTATCAAGAAGCCTGTATATCTTCATAAACACGTCACTGACGCATTCTTCAACGTCCTCGCGGCTTCCGCAGCTTTTAAGGACGCTGAATGCGATAGTATAGACGTAGTTGCAGTATTTGTCAAAGACCGCCCTGTGGCATTTCTGAACTGAGTTCGCCATCAGTAAGCGCAGCTCGTTGTCTGTCATCAGGAAATCCTCCTTTATTGAATGCATTCACTAATATAAACGAAAGTGAGAGAAAGAATCAGACATATAATTTTAGCATTTTTTGAAAAAAAATACAAGTTCTTTGATAAAAGGCGCTTCTTTATTAAAAAGACCGAATTTATCGCCGAAAGTGAAAATGCTGAGGTTGCCGCCGCTGCAGAACATGAAGTCCATTCTCTTGTATTTTCGGTGACATTATGCTATAATGACAAAGTTGAAGGAGGCGTTATAAATGACTTTACAGCAATTGAAATACATAATCACAATAGCAGAAACAGGCTCCATAACCACTGCGGCGCAGCGGCTTTTCATCGCACAGCCAAGCCTTTCCAAGTCCGTGGCAGAGCTTGAAAAGGAAATGGGCATCACCATTTTCAACCGAAGCAACAGGGGAGTATATCTTTCCGAGGACGGTACAAAGTTCCTGTCCTATGCCCGTCAGATAGTTGAGCAGGCGGAGCTTCTCGAAAACGAATATAAGTCCACAGCACCGCCGAGAAGAGCCTTTGCGGTATCAGCTCAGCATTATGCCTTTGTGGTAAATGCATTTGTTGAGCTCGTCCGCGAGTACGGCAGGGACAAGTACGAGTTTTCGCTCCGCGAGCTGAAAACTGCGGAGATAATCGAGGACGTCCGCACCCACAGAAGCGATATAGGAGTTCTCTTCCTCAGCAGCTTCAACCGCGAGGTCATAAGGCATATTTTGCAGAATGAGGAAATAAAATTCGTGCCGCTGTTTACAGCAAAGCCCCACGTTTTCGTCAGCAGGAGCAATCCTCTTGTGGGACGAAGCTACGTCACTCTCGACGACCTGAAGGCTTTTCCGAGACTTACCTACGATCAGGGCGTGAAGAACTCCTTTTACTTTGCAGAGGAGCTTCATATTACGGCTGAAAGCCAGAAAAATGTAGTAGTTTCCGACAGAGCCACACTGTTCAATCTGTTGATAGGACTTGACGGGTATACTATTTCGTCGGGTATCCTAAGCTCAGACCTCAACGGCAGCAACATCGTTTCCATACCTCTTGAAAGCGACGAAGAAATGGAGATAGGCTATATAACTACAACTGACCGCCCAATTAATGAGCTGACGGAGCGCTATCTGGAGCATCTCAGAGAATACATCGAAAATTATTCTTCCTGATATAGCTTTTAGCTATGGGACTGCATTTCTTTTTGATATTAACACATTTCTGACCGATGTGATATAATGAGAAAGCAATAAACATATCGGAGGAATAGGAAATGCAGACATCAATTATCGGATACCCAAGAATAGGCAATTTACGTGAACTCAAATTTGCAAGCGAGATGTACTTCCGCGGCGAGATAAATGCCGCAGACCTTGAAAAAGCAGCAAAGGATATCCGCTCATATAATTTATCCTTACAGAAAAACAGCGGACTTGACTTTATCCCGTCCAATGACTTCTCATTCTATGACGGAGTCCTCGACACGGCTTTTCTGCTGAATGCAGTTCCCGAAAGATACATATCTCTGGGACTTTCAAAGCTTGATACATACTTTGCGGCTGCAAGAGGATATCAGGGCGAAAAGGGCGACGTTAAGGCTCTTGCCATGAAGAAGTGGTTCAATACAAATTATCACTACATGGTCCCCGAAATTGATGACAGCACCGTTATAAAGCTTGTCGGCACAAAGCCGTTTGAGCTTTTCAGCGAAGCTCTTGAAAATGGCGTAAAGACCAAGCCCGTCATCATCGGAGCTTACACATTTCTGAAGCTTGCGCGTTACAAGGGCAGCAAAAAGGCTGCTGATTTTGCGGAGCAGACTGCCGCAGCATATTCGGAGCTGCTGAAAAAGTTCAATGCTCTCGGCGCAGAATGGGTTCAGTTTGACGAGCCCTCACTTGTAATGGATATGACTGCCGAGGATATACAGCTTTTCGTATCGCTTTACGAGAATATCCTCAAAAGCAAGGGGGCGGTAAAAGTTCTCGCACAGACCTATTTCGGCGATGTCCGCGACTGCTGTAATGAGCTGTGCGGACTTGATTTCGACGGTATCGGTCTTGATTTCACCGAGGGTAAGAAGTCTCTTGAACTTGTACAGAAAAACGGCTTCCCACAGGGGAAAACTCTCTTTGCAGGCGTTGTGAACGGCAAAAACATCTGGCGCAATAATTATGCTTCCACGCTGTCAACTCTTTCCGAGCTTGCGAAGCATACAAGCAATATCGTTATCAGCACCTCATGCTCGCTGCTTCATGTTCCGTGCACCCTTGCAAACGAGACAAAGCTTGATAATAAGTACAAGAAGCATTTCGCATACGCCGAGGAAAAGCTTACAGAGCTTGCAGAGCTGAAAAAAATAACCTCTGCTGAGAACTATGCTGAAACCGAAGAATACCACAGAAATGCAGAGCTTCACAGCGAGCCCAGAACTACAGGCAACGAAACTGTCAGAAAAAAGGTGGCAGCCCTTACCGAAAAGGATTTCGTGAGACTTCCCGAGTTTGCAGAGCGCGAGCGCATACAGAAAGGACGCTTTAAGCTGCCGCTGCTGCCCACTACAACAATTGGTTCATTCCCGCAGACCGCCGAGATAAAATCTGCCCGCAACGCACACCGCAAGGGCGAGCTCTCCGACAGCGACTACGAGTTCTTCATTGAGAAAAAGACCGCCGAGTGTATCGCATTGCAGGAGGAGATAGGTCTGGACGTCCTTGTTCACGGCGAATTTGAGCGCAACGACATGGTAGAGTATTTCGGCGAGTGCCTTGACGGCTATCTCTTTACCGAAAAGGCATGGGTTCAATCCTACGGTACACGCTGCGTAAAGCCCCCTGTAGTATGGGGCGATATATCCCGTGCAAAGCCGATGACAGTAAGGTGGTCGGTGTACGCTCAGAGCCTCACTGACAAGCCAATGAAGGGTATGCTCACAGGTCCTGTAACTATACTCAACTGGTCATTCCCCAGAGAAGATATCTCCCTCAGAGAGAGCGCTTTGCAGATTGCTCTTGCTATCCGCGAGGAGGTGCTTGACCTTGAAGCTAACGGTATAAGCATTATTCAGGTAGACGAAGCGGCTCTCCGTGAGAAGCTCCCTCTCCGCAGGGCTGACTGGCGCGAGGACTATCTCGACTGGGCGATACCTGCATTCAGATACGTTCACAGCGGCGTAAAGCCCGAAACTCAGATACACACACATATGTGTTACAGTGAATTTGCCGATATAATCAAAGATATCGACGACATGGACGCAGACGTCATCACATTTGAGGCTTCACGCTCCGACCTTACCATTCTCGATGTGCTCAAAGAAAATAACTTCCGCACAGAGGTTGGTCCGGGAGTTTACGATATCCACTCCCCGAGAGTTCCCTCAAAGGAGGAGATAAAGGCTGCTATCGGCAAAATGCTGGAGCGTATCCCTGTCGAAAAGCTCTGGGTAAATCCCGACTGCGGACTTAAAACCAGAGGAAACGAGGAGACTGTCCCAAGCCTTAAAAATCTGGTAAATGCGGCAAGAGAGGTGCGAAATGAAAACTGCTGAATTATTTGAACACAAAACCGTGTTTTCGCTGGAGGTCTTTCCGCCGAAGCCCGACACTGATGAGAGCGTCATATACGATACACTTAATGAGCTTTCGGGCATATCTCCCGATTTCATCAGCGTCACCTACGGCGCAGGGGGCGGTCAGAACGGCTGCAAGACCATACAGATAGCCTCCGACATAAAGGAACGCTATGGCGTGGAGAGCGTTGCGCACCTGCCCTGTATTGACTTGACAAAAGCTCAGGCTGTGGAGATACTCGACAGTTTGCAGGCACACGGCATAGAGAATGTTCTTGCACTTCGCGGCGACAGGAGAGGGGATTTGCCGGCAACAGGAGATTTCCGCCATGCCAGCGACCTTATCTCATTTATAAAGGAGCGTTACGACTTCAATATCATAGCTGCCTGCTATCCCGAGGTACACCCCGAGAGCGTCAGCGCAGTTGACGACCTGAAATGGCTTCGCCATAAGGTGGACTGCGGTGCCGACCACCTGATAACACAGCTTTTCCTTGATAATAAGTACTTCATGGATTTCAGCGAAAAGGCTCGTATCGCAGGCGTTGATATTCCGATAGAAGCAGGTATCATGCCTGTGACCAACAAGCGCCAGATAGAGCGCATGGTGAAGCTCTGCGGAGTACAGCTGCCCAAGAAATTCGTCCGAGTCCTCGAAAAGTACGAGCACAACGAAACAGCTCTTCGGGACGCAGGCATTGCCTATGCCATAGATCAGATAACAGACCTCATCGCCGAGGGTGTTGACGGTATCCACCTTTATACAATGAACAACCCATATGTTGCGCATAAGATATTCTCAGCTGTAGAAAGCCTTATATCCGTAAGTTCATGCGCTTTAGCATAAGCGATTCAATAGCGAAAAAATCTATTTTTGAATCATGTCAGATTAATGAGTCGGTGCAATTGCACCGACTCTTATCTTTTCAGGATCGTTATTAATGCCTTAAAAGATTATTTCATTTCGGTAATAATAATGTAACAAAATGATTGCAGAAGTTTAAAAAATATTATCTCTATTGACAAATGATTGAATATATGCTAATATTATTATGATTTGGAGAAATCGAACTGAACTATACGTATAGTAAAACACACTGATGATCGCTGTACAAAACAGCAGAAAGGAATGAAAACCATGAAGAAACTATTTTCACTCGTTGCAGCCATGAGCCTTATAGCTTCATCAACTGCACTCACAGCATTTGCCGATGATACGACTAATACTGCTCCAACAACCGAAGAACGCGTTGCTGACGGAATTGCAGTCTATGAGCGCGAGCTTGAACACCGTAATGAAGTCAAGGCTTTTTCACAGGAAGAAACTATCGCTCGCTGGAACGCCTATATTGCTGATTTCAATGAGCGCTACCTCAAGGAACTGGACGCAAATCAGTCTCTGAAGGAATACTTCCTTGAGTGCTGGGCTGAAATGTCCAGAAAGGAAAAAGAGGAAGAGGCAGCTGAAGCAGCAAAGACTAACGGTACAGAAGCTGAGCCTGCTGTAACTACAACTCAGGCATCACCGGTCACAACAGTTACAACAACTACTACCTCACCATATGATGACTACAGAGGTCTTGAAGTAACACATATGGACGGCAGCTTTATTTCTCCTGATGTCGTCAAGGCAGTCCGTGATGTAATGCCTCCCGACAGATTTGAAGAAATGGTCAGCAGTGGAAATTTCGCATTGTATTACATAGACGGAGCTATTCTTGTTGTATCGGGAGTACCTTTCCAGGGCGGTGCAGTAGACGAAAGTGCTCAGTTCCAGCTTGAGCTTTATTACACAGAACCTTATAAGGTCGACTGGGATATTGATAAGCTGGAGTTTACAACACTTACAGGCCCGCTGAAAAACGCGATTTTGGCACAGAACGAGCAAAACCGTGAAATTGATTATATAGTCCATGAAATGACAGAAATGGGACTATGGAATGTTGAGCCTGAGGAGGTAATGATACCCTATGATCCTGGAAAAGGACCACAGGAGGTGCTTCCTTTATCCTCAAATCCTTCAATTGAAGAATTGAAGGCATGGCTGGATTCGCTTCCGCATCTTTTCTATGACCTGACTTCAGGCGATGACACTTATCATATTATCGATACTGATGAGCCTATATACGCAATAATTAATGAAAAAGGCAACGGCGAAGCAGGAAACGATACACTGTTCCTTGATTTCGATACCGATAAGGATTCTCTGGAATTCCTGCGCATTGGTAAAGATCTGTTCATCAACGATATCAATAATGAGGTCTATATCATTTGCAGCAAGTATTTCTCTGATCCTGCAAAGCGTATCGAGAATATCCGATTCAAGGACGGCTCTGTTATGACCTACGATGATGTCTGCTATATAACAAACTCGGTTGTAGGCACAGAGGAAGATGATACTATCGAGGGCTATCCCGAGACAAACTATATCTGGGGTATGGGCGGTAACGATACCATTTACGGAAACAAGAGCGACGATTATCTGTTTGGCGGCGACGGTGACGATACTATCACACTTGCAGATAGCTGCTTCGGACTGCTTTTTACTCAGGTAGGAAATAATTACGCTTATGGAATGGACGGCAATGATACTATAATACTCAGTGACGGCAACGACTTCATATGGGGCGGCAAGGGCGACGATATTATCAAGAGCGGCAGCGGCAGCGGCAGCGATATCATTTACTACGAGCTGGGCGACGGTAACGACTACATCGACGATACAACAGGAAGATTCACTTACCCTTCAAGCGGCAAAGACGTTCTCTGGCTCGGAGAGGGTATCCTTCCTGAGCAGGTACAGGTATCATTCTCTGACAACTATTACGAGTATAATCTCCATATCATGAGAACAGGAGATACTATTACAATCCCCGGAAATATGTATTCGGGCCTTACACCTGTATTCCCTATCGAGGAGATACACTTTGCTAACGGAACTACATGGGATCGTCTTGACCTGCTTGAGCGCACACGCTACCACTATGGTTCAAACGGTGATGATGTCCTTACAGCTGTAGTTGACACTGACGCAGAATTCCGTAAGGATTACGTTCCTGATTCTATTCTTTTCGGTTTTGGAGGCAACGACGTGCTCACAGGCGCAAAGGGAAATGACATGATCTGGGGCGGCGAAGGCGACGACATCATGCGTGGCGGAGACGGCGACGACATATTCTTATACGATCTCGGCGACGGAAATGACCTCATTGACCTTGGAAATCAAGGCGGCAATAATATACTTTTATTGGGCGAGGGCATTAATCCTGACGAAGTAACTATCGAGCGTTCAGTTGATAATTATACCTATATTCTCCACATTAATAAAACAGGCGAATCTGTTTCCATATCAGGCAATGTTATGGGATTCTTTGACTATAATCTGCCTATGAAGGCGATTTACTTTGATGATGGAACGGTCTGGGATCAGCAGTATTTGCAGGATAACTTTGTCAAGTATATCCGCGGTACTGACGGCGACGATACTATAAATGATACAGGCGATAATGATACCGTATTCTGTGGCATGGGAAATGACTATATCAAAGGCAGACAGGGTGATGACCGCTATATTTATAATTTAGGCGATGGTTGTGACACTATTAATGACAGCACTTTATGGGGCAACGGATATAACACCTTGCAGTTTGGCAATGGTATATCTATAGATGACATCTATACCGAATCTTCTGTTTACGATGGTCAGAAATATACCCGTTTCTATATCGGAGGCCTTGACAGCTATGTACAGGTCATCGGTATAAATGAAGTGGAATTTGCAGACGGCAGCAAGCTGACATTCGATGAATTCAAGAATGCTGCAAAGCCTGCTTCGGAGCTTTTTTAAGCAGAAAAAGATAAACAAAGATTTACAGGCAGCCAACGGCTGCCTGTAAATTTATTATGAGTTCATTACACATATCCCCAAGGCAAAGCCTGTTTTCACAAAAAGCTTACGATCTCAGCCGCACATTTCGCCTTCCGCAAACATTAAAGCATATATAGACTAAAGTGCGATTATCTCTCTCATCCAGCGAAATATCGTCGTATAATGTGATCAAGCAGTTATATGCTGCAAATCTGAAGAATGGCAGGTGAATGATATGAAGCTCACAAGACTGACCGCTGCTCTGATCTCAGCTGCAACCGTGATCTCACCCCTTTCGTTTAAGAAACAGAATAAGAATGCCTCCGTATACTGCCGAAAGACAATATACGGAGGCATTTGATATTACTTGCTGAGTTCACGCTTTACCGAATCATATTCGATCTTAACTTCATTGTCGGGAGAGCCCGTAACAAGCGAAACCAGTATGATAGCGGCAAATGCGCAGAGGAATGCGGGGAGGAGCTCATATATAGCAAGCACTCCGCCCATAGGAGCAATTACAAATTTCCATACGAATACCATTACCGCACCTACGATAAGTCCTGCCATAGCGCCCCACTTATTTGAACGCTTCCAGAAGAGAGCTGTCAGCATTACAGGTCCGAATGTAGCTCCGAAGCCTGCCCACGCGAAGGATACGACTCTGAATACCGAGCTGTCCTGATCCCATGCAAGAATTATTCCGCAGGCTGCTATAACGAGGAGCACTATTCTCGCAACCAACATGGATATCTTGTCGCTCATTTTAACATTGAATACACCCTTGAGGATATTCTCGGACATAGAAGATGAAGCTGCAAGAAGCTGTGAATCCGAGGTCGACATTGTACAAGCAAGGATACCTGCAAATACGAGTCCTGCGATAACTGCAAGACCTGCGTGATGCTCGCTCATATACTGAGCTATCTTTATGACTACCTTTTCCGAGTTGCTGCCGTCAAGCATCTCCAGCTTTCCGCTCTTGGAAAGTGCATTTCCGATGAAGCCGATTATTATTGCGATACCCATTGAGATAACTACCCATATGGAAGCTATTCTTCTTGAGGTCTTTATTTTGTTCTTGTTCTCGATAGCCATGAATCGGAGGAGTATATGAGGCATACCGAAGTAGCCGAGTCCCCATGCAAGTGTTGAAGCTATGGTAAGTCCGGTGTACTTGTCAGCAGCTTCTGTTTCGGGATTGAATATGTGGCTGAGGGAGAAATAGCCTGCCATAGAGTCTGCATTGTCCAATACATTGCTGAAACCGCCTGCTGCATTTACTCCGAAGATAACTATGCTTATGAGTGCAACTGTCATAACTATACTCTGGATAAGGTCAGTTGTACTTGCTGCAAGGAATCCGCCTGTACAGGTATATGAAATGATAATGACCGCACTGATTATCATTGCAAGGTGGTAATCCCAGCCGAAAAGGGAGCTGAAAAGCTTTCCGCAGGCTGAAAATCCCGAAGCAGTATACGGAACGAAGAATATGAGGATTATGAGTGCCGAAACTCCCATAAGTATCCTGCTTTTGTCCTTGTAACGCTGAGAGAAGAAATCGGGAATGGTTATAGCACCGCATTGCTGACTATAGACTCTCAGGCGCTTAGCCACAAAGAGCCAGTTGAGATAGGTGCCGATAGCAAGTCCGATAGCTGTCCAGCCTGCTTCTGCACCGCCTGTGAGATAAGCAACTCCCGGAAGGCCCATGAGGAGCCAGCTGCTCATGTCGGAAGCCTCTGCGCTCATAGCTGTGACCAGAGGTCCCAGCTTACGTCCGCCAAGATAGAAATCTCCGACGTTTTCGTTTTTCTTTGAGAAGATAAAGCCTACACCGACCATGACAATGAGATAGGCAATTATCGTCCCGATGATGATAATGTCAGTAGTGTTCATGTCTTACTCCTTTATATAATAGAATAATGTAAAAAGTACTTTAATTATATCCCATATTTCGTAATAAGTCAACAAAAAAACAGCTGTTGCCGCAATTTATATGCACAGCATTCCGATACAGGTCAGGACAGCCTTGAAAAATACACTTTACACAGACCTGCATTTGTGTTATAATGGATTGCATGACTGAGAAAAAGGAGAATAATATGAGCATACTTAATGTTGAACACGTTACCCACGGCTTCGGAGCGAGACAGATACTCAATGACGCCTCATTCCGCCTGCTGAAGGGCGAACACGTAGGACTTGTGGGAGCCAACGGCGAGGGAAAGTCCACGTTCCTGAATATAATCATGGGCAAATTACAGCCAGACGAAGGCAGGATAGAGTGGTGCAGGCACATTACCACAGGCTATCTCGACCAGTACAGTACCCTTGCAAAGGGAAAAACTATACGCGATGTGCTCCGTGAAGCCTTCGACCACCTTTCCAACCTTGAAACCGAAATGCTGGGGCTCTATGAGAAGATGTCGGACTGCTCCGACGAGGAAATGAACGCTCTTATGGAGGAAGTAGGCGAAATACAGAGCATTCTCGACTACAGCGGCTTCTATACCATAGACGCTAAGATATCCGAATATGCCAACGGTCTCGGACTCAACGAGATAGGTCTCGACAGGGACGTTGCGGAGCTTTCTGGCGGTCAGAGAGCAAAGGTGCTTCTTGCCAAGGTGCTCCTTGAAAATCCGATGATACTCATTCTCGACGAGCCCACAAACTTCCTCGACGAGAATCATATCAGGTGGCTGACAAATTTCCTGCAAAACTACGAAAACGCATTCATTCTTGTATCACATGACGTTCCTTTCATGAACAGCGTCATCAACGTGGTATATCATGTGGAGAATGCCGTTATGACAAGATATACGGGAGATTACGATAACTTCGTGAGAATGTACGAGCTGAAAAAGAAACAGCTTGAACAGGCTTACGAAAAACAGCAGAAGGAGATCGCTGACCTTGAGGACTTCATCGCCCGCAATAAGGCGCGTGTCGCTACAACGAACATGGCTAAATCACGCCAGAAAAAGCTGGACAAAATGGACAAGATAACCCTTATGCGTGAAAAGCCCAAGCCCACCTTCTCATTCAGAAAAGCCCGTACTCCCGGGCGTGTCGTCATAGATTGTCAGAACGTGGTTCTCGGCTACGACGAGCCGCTCACCAAGCCTATCTCGGTCAAGGTGGAGAATGGTCAGAAGATAGCGATACGTGGTGTAAACGGCATAGGAAAGTCCACTCTGCTGAAAACTCTGCTTAAAATAATACCGCCTGTATCGGGATATGTGGAGCACGATCAGTTCGTAGAGTATGGCTACTTCGAGCAGGAGGAGGAAAGCACTTCCAAAACCGCTCTGGACGTTATATGGGAGGAATATCCCTCAATGACCAATGCAGAGGTACGTGCCGCTCTCGCCCAGTGCGGACTTACCACGGAGCATATAACCTCACAGATGAGGGTTCTCTCAGGCGGTGAAAACGCAAAGGTCAGGATTTGTAGAATAATGCTCAAGGAAGTAAATCTCCTTGTTCTCGACGAGCCCACCAATCACCTTGACGTTGACGCAAAGGAGTCGCTGAAAAAGGCTATAAAGGACTACAAGGGCACGGTATTGATCGTAAGCCACGAACCCGAGTTCTATATGGATATTGCCGATAATATCTGGAATATCGAGGAATGGTCCACAAAGATAATATAATAATTAAAAAAGTCTCACTGCAAATTTCAGTGAGACTTTTTCATGCTGTTCAGGAGCAAAATTTCTATATGGGTATTTTTCCGGATATGCGGTCTTTAAGACATATAATACAATTGCTGCTGTATCATTTTGGTTACCATTCTACTTTTATCTTCGTTTTGGAGTAATAGTTTTCAGGGATTGCAAATTCGTATTCAACGTTTATGTTTTGCGAATCATATACATTAAAGTATTCCATGTTCTTTGTATCTTCCTCATTGAGCTTGATTTCCTTCATGGTATTTGATTCAAAATCAAACTCGGTAGTACGTAGGTCATATGTACTGCTGCCTTCATTCATAACGGGCACCTGAACGATTACACGTTCATCGCTTACATAAATGGAGCAGACCTGTGGATTGAAGTCAGGTTCGAGAGATATGAACTCATTATTCTTTTCATCGACCAGATATAAGCCCATGGTTGAATCCATAAAGGTCTTTCCGCGCACATTAAACAGCCCAAAACCATTTTTCCGTCCCGGATTTGTTAACTTTTTGCGGCAGCACTGAGTTATATCTCCGGAAGCCTCGTCTATTCGGAATACCGCAACATCTCCGAAGTATGGTTCTTCTATAGTACACCAATCGTATATCCCGATAACATAAACGCAGTTAATCTGATGATCCACGGCTATGTCACCGACGTACACAGGTATTTCGCTTCCGTTTTTCAACAACTGTGAGAGGTATTCATCACGCATTTCACCATAAGAGCTTTTACGCCCTTCTTCTATTTTAAAGTCATCCTTTAATTGGATTTTGTCAAGGTCATTTGGTGTAAACGTTACGGAATGCTCAGCATGAAATGCTTTTGTAGTAGTAACGGCTGTAGTTGTTACAGTCGTAGTTGTTGTTGCAGCGGTAGTCGAAGAAGTAACAGCTGTTGTTTGAACTTGTCCTTTTTCCGGATACTCCGAGCTGTTATTATCACTGCAAGCTGTAAATATTGCCATACATAACATGGCCGCAAAAATTACTTTTTACATGTTTTCTCCTTTCGGTACGTTTGAAATTATATCTGATATTGTAATTTTAGTCCATCAGTTAATGTTGATATTATATCATATTATGTAATCAAAAGCAAGTAAATGCGTAAAGTCGATTGATTATATACTATTAAATTTAAATTAGAGACGATGCTGAAAAGTTCTTCTATGGCAGAGGTTCGCAAGGCTGTTGAAGAATTGATTGGATGAGGATAAGAACGAAAATCTGAACTTCTGAAATACCTGACAAAGGGCGTTGAGCGGATAGTCAGCGAAGCTGTCAGGGCATTAATCCCGAATAGGATTCATAGCAGCTTTTGATCTGCTGCTTTATAAAAAGCCTCATCAATAGATATAATAATACGATTTCTTCATAAGTTCATAAAAAGTTTACGATTTCAGCCGCACATTTTGCCTTTCTCAAACGTTAAAGCATATATAGACTAAATACAATGATATCATGCAGTCATATACTGCAAATCTGAAGAATGGCAGGTGAATGATATGAAGCTCACAAAACTGACCGCCGCTCTAATAGCAGCTGCAACCGCAATTACGCCGCTTTCATTTAATGCTACTGCACCTATTTCGTATGCAGAGGAAATAAATGGTATAGCTCCACCCCCGGACTGGCTTCCGTCTGATTTTGATTCTGCTCTGGAGTTCAGAAATACCTATGGAGCAATACATATTGAGGACGGGCTCATCTGTGCTGTGTTTCAGGAACAGGCAGAAAAAGTACCCGAAGGCGAACCACGGGGTGTACTGCGTTATGATGTAAATACTACAAAAGGCATGACACAGTGTATGAGGCATGATATCTTCGCCTCAAAGGACGGTGACTTCAATTATGAAGTCATAGTCTATAAGCCCATAATGCCGGGTGAATTTGAGATCTCTTTTTTGGATACCTGGGTAAACGTAAATGGCGAAAAGAAATACACTTTCTCAATAGATGACTCGCTTAATGCAGTTGAGACAGATATATACAGCTGGCTGCCAGATTGTTTTAAAGAGTACAGGAATTATTATCTAACGGGCCGTGAGATATTTGCAAAAGATAATTATTTAGTGTTCTGTTTTGATTCAGCTGCGGGCACGGCATTTGACTGGTATCCAACTCCTGATAACGATTATGACCGCTCTGTCATTGATTATGTAATGACAGAATACTGCAATGAAGAAACGCCTGAGCTTCTTGACGGCGGAGAGCAGCACAGAGTAGTTGTATATCAAGCTAAAAAAGACGGTATGGCAAAGATATCGCATGATTATGCTGCGAACTATGGAAAGCCATATCTTCCCGAAGAGGTTGAAAAGACTATGGTCGCAGACTGCGCGATAGTCGATGATGCTCAGAACATACTGCTTTCCGGTAATATGAGAGTCACCCTCGTTGACTATGATACAGGAGAACCGCTGAAAATCGCTGAAAATTCGATGGCAGCCATTGAGACGGATATCAGATATTATACACCTGAAGGTGAAAAGGCAACAGGTCCTATCTATAGAATAGAAACAAATCCTACGATTATTGATAATTTATGGAATTATTCCAAAGCGGATCATTTTGCATTCAAATTGGGCAGCAATGATATTCCTGAAGGATATGCTGCACCTGCTGATACAGCTTTTGTAGTTTATTCCAAAGGAGGTTTTCTGCACGATCATATTAACGTTACAGAGTATGAAAACGGCTCTGCTGATGTGGTATTCAAGCTGAAATTCGTTCCCACAGGCGATGTAAACGATGACGGTGAATTCAATGTTGCCGATGTGGTAATGCTGCAAAAGTGGCTCCTTGGCTCAGCTGATGCTAAGCTTGATAACTGGAAAGCGGCAGACTTCTGCAACGACAATGTTCTTAATGTATTCGACCTGTGTCTGATGAGAAAAGCACTTCTTAAATCAATAGATCTGCCTGTCGAGGTCAGCGTCACGGAATCCGGCGGAGTCGCAGGCGCAATGATCATATATAAAGTGTACTGTGAAGGCGAAAAATATTTTCTGTCTTATCAGGATATGACATTTGATCAGGAGCCACAGTCTGATGTTATTCAGATCTCAGAGCAGGAATATCGTGAGATAATGGCTCAGGATTATGACAGTATGATCCGGAACATGAAAGATCACGACGGACCCGGATGGAGTGAATGTGAGTTTGTGCTCGAACTCGGCTATTCAGACGGTTCTAAGATAAAGACGGTTTCAGACAGAACGCCGGGTATCACGACAAAACTCAGAGATCTGAAGGATAAGTATTCCTTTTATGTTGAGCCTGATGAGAGCTTCGAGTACGGTGTTCCATTCTTTGTTCTGAAAGACGGTCTTAAACTTTACCAAGGTCCCGATGAGAGGTACAGCACCGTTGCATACATTCCAGCGGATACTCGTCTGATCGAAAAGGGCGTTCATAAAAGCAACAACGAATGGCTGTTTACGGAATACAACGGCCATTATGGCTGGATAAAAGTGGTTAAAGAGGACGGCAAAACTCCGACGATCTTTTTTGAACAAGCTGCGAAAAAGCCTGTGATATATCTGTATCCGCAGCAGGAGACAGATGTTCATGTTGAGCTTGAACTTACGGAAGCAGAGCTCTCAACAACCTATCCCAAGTATAATGGCGGCTGGGACGTTACAGCGTATCCCGACGGAAAGCTCATGAACAAGGCAGACGGTACACATCACAGATATCTGTTCTGGGACGCAGTAAACTGCCGTACAAGATTCGACTTTTCCAAAGGCTTCTGTGTTGCAGGCAGTGATACAGAGAGTTTTCTCAAGGAAAAGCTCGCATATATGGGACTGAAAGAAGACGAAATGAACGAGTTCATAGTATACTGGCTGCCGTTAATGGAGCATAATAAGTACAATCTCATTACCTTCCAGGGCGATGCGTATACCGATTCCGCAAAGCTTGACATCACACCTGCACCTGATAGTCTGCTCCGCGTATTCATGGCTTATGTTCCTCTTGAAGAAGCCGTGAATATCGAGCCTCAGCAGCTTGAGACCTTTGAGAGAAAAGGCTTTACCGTTGTTGAATGGGGCGGCAGCAAGATACAATAATAGTTATCACATACAATAAAGCGAAAATCCGCCCTTTAACGGGCGGATTTCTTTTCAGCTTTCATTCTTTTTTCTGATCTCTTCTATCTGTTTTTCATCTTCTGCCTTTATGCTTTCATATATCTGTTCAACGTCCTCCATAGTGAAATCAGGCGAATCGAATACATAGTCATCAAGCCTGAATATACTCTTTCCTTCTCCCCAAATGCTTTCTAAAGATATCAGCTGTACTTTTTCAGTCAGAACAATACGCGAGTAACCGTCCTCTTTTGGGTGGTATAATTCAATAAATCCGTCTGACTCTCTGATGTCATATTTAGAATCACTATTTTCATTATAAATATGAAGAAATTTCGGCGTAAAACCTTTCTCTAATCCCTTGCACAGATAGATGTAATTATCAGGCGGAGGAGAAGCATATCCGTTGCTGTATCTGTATAATCCGAGACGGTCTGTATTTCCTGTTTCCTTTTCCACAGTCCTGAAAGCAGACGTATCATGACCGTTCATTATAAGCTCTATGGTGTTTTCTTTTTCCTGATAGAAAAGGTGTCCGTCACCTTTCATGTACAGTTTCTCATTTTTAGCGTCATAGCTCATATATCCGTCGATTACCTGATCTACGCCGCTGCTGTAGGTAATTATACAACATTATTCGTTTTCAATCAAGAACATAGGAAAAATCAATAAACGGTCTGTTGATTATTAAGTATGAGCTTCAGCCTGTTCCGAACAGTATTCTCCGATTGCTGAAACATACTGCTGTGTGTTCACAGAAAGTTTACGGTTTAAGCCGCACATTTTGCTTTCCTCATACGTTAATGCATATATAGACTAAAATGCAATTATCTCTTGCATTCAGTGAGATATCATTGTATAATGTGATTAAGCAGTTATATGCTGCAAATCTGAAAAATGGCAGGTGAACATAATGATCTTAAAGAAACTCACAGCTGCTTTTATAGCAGCTTCAACGGCAATTATTCCCTTTACAGCAGGAACGCTGAATGTATTCACACCTCTGAATGCTTATTCAGAAGAAACGGCTGATGTATCTTCATTTCCTGACTGGATCCCGCAAAGCTTTGATGATGCAGTAAACTTCCGCAATAAGTATGGAGTTGTGCATATAGGCGATGAGAATGACAGCTATCCGTTTTATGACAGCGATCTGCTTTGTGTTGTATTTAAAGAGACTTCTTACAGTACAAAGAAATATGACATTAAGAACACAGGCGGTCTTGTTACAGTATTCTATCATAATACTTTTGTAGACGAAGATACTGATACTGCCTATGAAGTAATGACATACAAAAACGCGTCGACATCAAAGCCTGATTTCAAGGTGCAATTCAGCTGCGACGCGGAATTGCAGAAGGAATACTCCTTTACAAGTATCGGAACTCAGGTCGTAGAGACTGATATCTACAGCTGGCTGCCTGACTGTGAGGAGGAATATCGGAAATATGCAGAAAGCAATACCAATTTATCAGTAAAAGATAATTATGTTGTATTCTGCCTTTCTCATGACGCAGGCACTGCCTATGACTGGGTTCTGAATGATACCGGAAAAGAGTGCTTTGAGCTTGAAACAGTAAGCGATTGCAGCCCCGAATCTTCTGTTCCTGTTGACGGCGGAGAGATCAATAAAGTCTGCGTATACAAGGCAGTCAAGGACGGTTATGACAAGATATCCTACGATTTCGTGTTATTGCACGCAAGTGATGATGAGGGCAAAAAATCTCTTGTTGCTGACTGTGCAGTTATAAACGATGCAAAGAGTATCCTTCTTTCGGGGAATATGCGAGTTTCCCTTGTTGATTATGACACCGGAGAACTCCTTACGCTTCCTGAGATGGCAATACAAAGAATATGGACAGATATCAGCAAAGATACTCCTGAGGGCAAGATCAACTGTAATATGTTTCCGGTTGGATTCAGAACTAACCCTGCGGTTGTAGATTTAGGCAATTTCTTTGACGGTTACAATTTCTCGTTTGGCTTGGATATCCATAATCTGCCTGTTGGATATTATCTGCAAGATACTAATGGTAAATCAGCAGGTTACTACAACGGAACTGTTGTGCCTGATGATCATATTATTATTAAAAAGTATGATAACGGCTCTGCGGACGTTGTATTCAAGCTGAAGTTTACACCCACAGGCGATATCAACGATGACGATGAATTCAATGTTGCCGATTTGGTACTGCTGCAGAAATGGCTGCTCGGCTCAGCTGATGTTAAGCTCATAAATTGGAAAGCAGCAGACTTCTGTAATGACAATGTGCTGAATGTATTTGACCTGTGTCTGATGAGGAAAGCTCTCATTCAGCCGCTCAATATACCTGTTTCACTCAGCATTACTAAAACAGGTGGATATGCAGGAGTACACATAGTATGGAAAGTTTATAAAGATGATGGAAAGTACATTCTCTCTTATGATGATCAGAAGGGCTATGATGATACCGAGCCGATGATCGTTGAGATATCCGAAGCTGATTATAGCGAGATAATGTCTCTGAATTATGATTGGATCATTGACAAATACAACAAAACTCCACACGAAAAGGTAATAGACGGATTCAACTACAAAACGATTCTTTCTTATGAAAATGGAGACGAAAAAGAAACCAGAGCTGATATGACCAATGTACTTGTGAAACTGGAAAAGCTTCTGGATAAATATCTCAGCTCAACAACCTATGTTGAGCCTGATAAACGTACTACAAATGGTTCGCCATTACGCGTTATGGTAAATGACCTTAAACTATATTCCGGACCGAATGAAAGCTACCAAGCTATAACTTTGATCCCGAATGGAACACGGCTTCATGAACTGGGGTATCAGACAGATAATGATAAATGGCTGTTTACTGAATATAAAGGCAGGTATGGCTGGATAAAGACTATTGAAGATGATAACAGGACTGTTACGATTTATTTTGATGAGTATCTTGATAAGCCTGTAATTTATCTCTATCCCGAAGAAACGACAGATGTTCATGTGGAGCTTGAACTGACAGAAGCAGAGCTTTCAACAACATACCCAAAGTATAATAACGGCTGGGACGTAACAGCTTATCCCGACGGAAAACTCGTGAACAAAGCTGACGGTACAAATCACAGATATCTGTTCTGGGACGCAGCAAACTGCCGTACAAGATTTGATTTTTCCAAAGGCTTCTGTGTTGCAGGCAGTGATACAGAGAGCTTCCTCAAAGAAAAGCTCGCATATATGGGCTTAACAGAAGACGAAATGAACGAATTCATCGTATACTGGCTGCCTTTAATGGAGCATAACAAGTATAATCTCATATCTTTCCAAGGTGATGTGTATACAAATTCTGCAAAGCTGAACATAACTCCCGCCCCCGACAGCTTACTGCGTGTATTCATGGCTTATGTTCCGCTTGAAGAAGCCGTGGATATCGAGCCTCAGCAGCTTGTGACCTTTGAGAGAAAGGGCTTTACCGTTGTTGAATGGGGCGGCAGCAAGATACAATAAAAACGTATATACTTAAGAATTTGCAGGGGCAAATTGCCCCTGCTTTTTTATTTCTGGTGCATAAAACCATATTTTTCCTTAGCTCTTTGAGCCTATTTCTTTATGTCTGTCTCTGGTTACTTATTTTGCTTAGTAAGACAGAATGAATGCATGTTAAAAAAACGATATGGTATATTTGCTTAATTTCGGGGGGCGATTAATGCATTCTATGTTGCTTTTGTAGAAATATGCAGTATGTAATTATGAAAAGCGCGTAGTTTTCTCTTTTTATATCGTCAAATAAGAAAAAGAATAACTGCGCAGTATCTAATTGCTATTTTTGGATATTAATGCAGAATTCAGGAAAGTATTAAAGAATAAAACCAAATAAAAACGATAAGGAGTAAAGCTATGAAAAAGGCAATATCATTAATTACGTCAATTACAGTTGCAGGCTCATTAATTGTATTCAATGCTAATTCACTTGAATGTTCGGCGGTAACAGCATATACCATTGTTGAAGAGGGTACATATGCGCTCGATGACAGTTCGTCTGTTGACTATAAAGTCACGGACAGCGGCGAAGTGATCATATCAAAGTATAATGGTAATGCCGCTGAGGTGAAGATACCGTCTGAGATCAACGGAAAAAAAGTTGAGACTATATCAGGCACTGCGTTCAGAGACTGTACGGAAATGACCTCGGTAACCATCCCGGACAGCGTTTCGAGAATAGCAGGCGGAGCATTTAAGGGCTGTACAGGTCTGACCTCCGTAACGATACCCGACAGTGTTCCGCATATAGATGATGAAACATTCAAGGATTGTACTAATTTAAAGTCTGTTATTCTGCCTGAAAACATTCGCTATATAGGCTTTAACGCTTTTGAGAACTGCACTGAATTGGATACTATAAATATTCCTGAAAATATCGAGATGATCCTGCGTGATGCTTTCAAGAATACAAAATGGTACGACGATCAGCCTGACGGACTTGTTATCGCAGCACACGTTTTATATAAGTATAAAGGCGCAATGCCCGAGAATACATCGGTAGATATACCTGAGGGTGTCAGAGTCATCAATTTTAATGCATTTGAGAACTGCGCAAATATGACCTCTGTTACTATTCCCGAGGGCGTTGCGGACATAGGTTCATATGCTTTTAAAGGCTGTACGGGGCTTACTTCGTTAACTATTCCAGGTACTGTTAAGATGATAGGAGCTTCAGCGTTTGCCGATTGTACAGGTCTGACTTCCCTTACTATCAATGAGGGTGTCGAAAATATTCAGAACGCTGCTTTCGATGGCTGTACAGCGCTGAATTCGGTTAAGCTCGCGAAAAGTATTAAGATAATCTGCTCATATGCTTTCAGTAATTGTACAAGTCTGACCGAAGTAGCTATTCCCGAGGGAGTAGAATCCATTTCAAATAATGCCTTTACGGGCTGCTCAAATCTGGCTAAGGTCACTATTCCTAAGATAAAAGAGTCAACTGAGGGCATAGATACGATTGAAAAAGATGTATTTCTCGATTGCAGCCCGAATCTTACTATCTACGGATATAAGGGAACTTTAGCCGAACGGTACGCTAAGGATAACAACATCAAATTCTCGGCTCTCGATCCTGTTGTTACTACAACTACAGCAAAAACAAAGACAAATTCTCCGAAAACAGGAGACAGAGGAGCAGCAGGTTTTGCAGTTATAGGCATTGCAGCAGCGGCGATTTTTGTTATTAGCAGAAAAAAGCATAAGATCTGAATAATAAAGGAGAATGAAATTGAAACACAAACACTACTTTGCTGCCATGATATCAGCAGCACTCTTGCTCACAGGCTGTCAGCAGAAACATACTACCGAACCGGAACAGGACACCAGTACACAAACGTTGACAGAAACTCAACAGCCTGCAACAAAAGATAACATCAGCACACAGACAGCGACAGAAACTCAAACGACTACACCGGAACATATCATCATCACTCAAACATTTGCAGATACCGGAACGACTGTGCAGGATACTTCTCCTCTATCCAATATTGTTCGATGTGAATCGATCAAGCTGCCGGATGATATCAGAAGCTTTGACAAATTAGAACGTTCAGCAGACGGATTCAGAGGCATAGTCTGCTACGGTAAGGGGCTGGGCAGGGCTTATCTGTACATCAGCGAGGATATGCAGATGATAGAATTATCTTTGCTCAATCCACCCGAAAATCAGGGGGATTACACACGTGCTGACCAATGGTTTGCACTCGGAAAAGGCGAGATATGGTCAATTACCCGTGGAGAGAAATATCTTCTTAGCCACTATGCTGAAGATGGAACATTGCTATCTGCCATTCCGATAAATGATTTTCAGGATTACCAAATTGATTACCGAATCAATGAAAGTTTTGTCTGTGTGGGCGATGTGTTGTATATGACGCTGCCTGACAGCAGCGTCTTGCAGATTGACAAAAAAACAGCAGAAGTTTCTGGCGTAATGGATCTGCTCAAAGATGACACATATTACAACTATAAACTCCTCTGCTTTGACAGAGATGATAAGCCGGTGCTGCTTCAGGAAAAAGTGAGTTATGCTCCGGACAAACATACAATCAATGAAGCTGTCGTTTCTGAATTTGATCTTGAATCATGTAGCTGTGGACAGACGATATACACCGCTGGAGATAATTGGAACAAAACGAAAATTAGTGTTCTTAAAGGATGCGGTGAGTACCGTTTTTTCATTAACACATACAGCGAACTGATTGGCATAAAAGACGATGGCACACAGGACTTGCTAATCGACATTGATTCCTCTGACCTTGATACGCAAATTATGATACCGGACGACTACTACGTCCCATACACAAACAATCTGTTCGACATAAACATCATTCCGGTAGATGAAACACGGTTTTTGGGACTCTATGAACATTACCCTGAATGTAGAACAGAGGCATTCCGCCTTACCCGTAAGCACGAATCCGAAATCACTTAAAGTCAACTCAGTACCAAGACTGCCTTTTGTGTCGCAGCAACTGTGGGCGCAGATGCTTTTGTTGTAGCAACCGCAGAGAGCGACAATACCGCCACTATAAGTTCGTTTAGATTCATTATTACCATCAATATTAATATTATATAATATAACATAAATGAATTAATCACAACCTAATTAGTGTTATTCCGTTTCGACTTTACGATAATTGCGATAGAACAGTAATACATTTTGCTAGAAATAATAATACCTTTGCAGAATGCCGCAATAAAGGACTTGTAAAAACTTTCTGGCGTAGATATAATAAATATATATATGTTTTTTATGTTTAGGGAGGGTGTGACAATGTACAAAAAAATAAAGCTTTTTTTGTCAGCTTTGACTGCCTGCGCTGTAACAGCGGCAGCTATGACTGTTTTTCCTGTAAATGCTGTGGGAGAGACGGAATCTTCGGAGGTGACAAACAGTGCCGCGGTGAGTCTTACTTATTATGACGAGGAATTCAAGGCTCCTTATTCGTGCAATGACCTCATAGCATGGAAGGCTGATGACGATGATGGCGAGGCAACAATCGTTCGTAATTCTGTGGGCGGTTATTACGTTTGTAACTGGGATGGTACAAGACATGCGGAGTTCCTTGTCGGTGAGGGAAAGGTACAGTCTATAGACGATGTCAAGGATTGCTTCGTAAAATATGAGGCAGCCCTTAAAGGCACAGAAAGCTATGCTATTGGAGCTGTGGTGGAATGTTACGATGCTGAGAATAAAAAAGCAGCAGAAATAAGAGTTCTTGACTCATATACAGAGGATGCTTTCAGTGCAGATACCGATAATGCAAAAAAAATAAGCATAAACGGCACTGATTATTACGTAATTATCACCGAGGAGGAGAATGTTCCTGTTGAAATCATATATATTGTTCGCTGCGAGAGCCTTGACGGTGGCAGCATAAGCGAAAAGATAGACTTTAAGGCGATAGACGCCGAGTTAAAGAATAATGGCTTTAAAATAGAAATAGGTAAGCAACCTAAGCTTTATGTCCGCGGAACAGGCGAAAAGGGAAAGATATTCGTAAATGATGTTACTTTGGCCAATGTTCCTCACAAGGAGAGTATAAAAGTTGAGAACCATTATGACTCACGCAACCCTGTCTGGCTTAATGGACAGTATTACGCCTATTCGTCGTTGGATAAAGGCTTACGCAACGGAATGACGGTCTCTGATGACGGAACAGCTCACTGTGTGTATGAAAATAGTTCAACTAATTCGGACAGTGAGTTTTTCAGAGGTATTCTTGACGAAAAGGCGGTGTCTTTTGATGAATATGAAAAGATGAACGTTCACTATGAGGCTTCCGTCAAGGCTAAGGATAAATATGCGGTAGGAGTTGAGCTCTTTGACCGTGACAGTTTAACTACCATAAATATTGTTCAGTTCAGCAATACAAAGGACTTTGTAGACGACGGTCATGACAGGGCTGATGTTAAACACCTTGACTGTGTTGAGGTAGACGGTATAAAGTATGATATTTATTCAAGGACATTTAACTATGAGTCCTGTATGGGCTTGCCTGCACCTCAGATATGGTGCATATCACAGGTTAGCTTTGAACAGGAGGCATACGGAGCAGTTGGCGATATTGATCTCAAGAAACATTACGATGTTTGGCTAAAGAACTATTTGGAAAAGACAAACAAGATAAGCGAAATATTAATGTTTGCTGAATCATTTGGTGCCGGAACAGGTGAATTTGACCTTGAAAATGCTGAATTTGATCTTGTAAAGAAAGATGACGTATATGACAGAGTGATTGACAATACATCGATAAACGCTCCTGCCGAGCCTATTATTGAGGGCGGCAGCATGGTATTCTGCACAGAGAATGGAAAGTGTACTCTCAAAAAGAACGGAACTATTGTCGGTGACTGTTTCCAGAATTATGATGACAGTATTTTCAAGTTTGGAAAGAGCATGAACTTTGAAATGGCGGACGAGCAGATAGACAATGATAAGGGCGACTTTATCAATATGAATTTCAAGGCTAATATAAGCACGGATAACAATTACAGCATAGGTGCTGAGGGCCGAATGTGTGATGAGCACGGCGAGGAATACATAGATTTTTATATGTATCCTGTGCTGAATTATGATGCTGTTCCAAAAGAAGCCAAGTATCTCGGTACGGAGGAGTTTACCGATCGGGAATACGATATCTATGTGTACTATAACGATCATGTTGTCACTGCCGGTGGCAAAAAGAATGTGAAATATTATTGTATAGCTAAAACCAAGACTCCTAATGATACAATTGCATCAGGAACTATCTATCTTCTTGACGCTGTTATAGCATGGAAAAATGCTGGACTTGAAGTAGGCCCTATCACAAATGTAGCTCTTAATGCTAATATATGCGGCATTGGCGGCGGAGAAATAGAGCTTGTCCGTAATGATATTATAGTTGAGAGACTTAACAGGGAGAAGTTCACATCAGATGATATATGTCTTTTCCAGAAATATCTCCTTGGCGAGGAATGCGATCTTAATAACAAGAATTTCGACCTCAATTATGACGGAGTATTTGATAATTTCGATATGATAGAGCTCAGAAGACAGGTTCTTGACAAATATTGATTAAATAACAAAGGGGACGATAAACTTACCGTCCCCTATTTTTATTTTTCTCGTCTTTCTTCTTGTAAAATAGCTGGTTTTTGAAATTCCTATATGCGCTTGCAAGAGTTTTCATATCTGAAGTATTCAAGAATAATATCAGTCCATCGTTATATTCTTTTACAAGGTCAATGAACTCATAATTATCGTCATTAATGGCTTCCTTATTATGTATTATAAGCTGAATGGCGCTTCATTCGGACGAGCACCATTGCCCTGATTAATAATCATCAGTAAGCTTATGTGCAGCTTATTCGATAGATGTAGAATTAGTCTCAGTTGTTGTGGAATTATCTTGGTATTCATATTCAACATCTTTCTGCTCAATTCTCCAATCCTGAGCATCTTCATCGAATGCTATTCTGAATGTTACTTCGCCCTTTGATGGCTCATATACCTCATTTCCATCATTTTTAAATTTTCTATTCAATGTAAAGGAGCCTTCTGTAATATCAGATATATCTATCTGCTCATCTGTCCAATAATAACCGCCAAAATAGCCTTTACCCGGACAATACTGGTATAATTCACCCTCATACATGATGTAGGTATATGCACGATCCAATTTGCCGTCAGCAGGAAGAGTATCTGCTGTAAATGAAGGTCCGAATAACTCATTGTTATTGGTATATTCAGCATTTACAGAATAGAATGGATCGTAGTTTTTGCTGAAATAAGTATTGTATATCTTCTTCAGACCGTCCATAGTTTTCTCTGTAAGTCTTTCATCAATAGTTTTGTAATATATTAGCTCAATATCAGGTGTATATCCAGCATACTGCATAGTGTAATTGAACTTTAAGCTTTCAGCATCATAATCAGCCTTTGTATGTGCAACACTATCAAAGAAGCACTCATAATCCCAATAACTATCTGTAAGCTTATGCGCTGCCTCTTCAGGAGTCAGTCTCTTTGACTCAGTTGTCGCTGTAGTTGTCTCAGCAACTGCTGTAGTTGTGGTAACATTTGTTGTTACAGAAGATGTAGTAGTAACTTCTGTCTCTGATGATGAGCTTACAGCCGGAACCGGCTTCTTCATATTGCGGAGCAGATATCCTCCGCCACCGATGCCACCTGCGATTATAGCAAATGTCGCTGCCATACTTGCAAATTTTATCCATCTTGGACGATTGTATCTTTCCACACCATATACGCTGTTATTGTTTCCCTCATCAGTATAATTTGATATATTCATTTTTTCCTTAGTCATATTAAACATCCTCTCTCTGGCTGAATCTGACAGGGACGGGTACTCTTTCGCAATTCTGTTTGCAGTTTCAAGATCAATGTCGAATTCATTGAACATTTCGTCTTTCTTATTCATACATATCCCTCCTTAATAATTTATGCCGACTTCACAAAGCATCGTTTTCAGCTTTTGTCTTGCCCGAACGCTTCGTTTCTGTACTGCGGCTGATGTCATTGAAATTGCTTTCCCTATTTCAGCTACTGTCATATTGTAGTAGTACTGCTTTATTATGATCGTCGTGTCAGGTTCACCTAATTCTTTTATTTTATTAAGTAAGATGGAATTACGTTCTGACATCTCAGTAGATTCTATTATGTTTTCTCCGGACGATATTTCTATGAATCCTTCATCATCGGTTGATATGGTTCTATCAGCTTTTACACTAAGTTTTCTGTACATATCTATTGCTTTGCGTTTGGCGATAACTCCGATAAATCCTTTCAGGTCGCCATTGCGCTCACCAATATAATTTATCCTTTTGAATACCTCAGTAAAAACATCACTCACACATTCCTCTATATCTTCCGTAGTACCGCAGTTTTTTAGTTTAGTTGCAGCTATTACGTATACATAATTGCAGTATTCATCAAAAACTACTCTCATGCACTCTTCCGGAGATCGTTCCATGTATTTCTTGAACTCCTGATCTGTCATATGTATTCCTCCTATTCAGTTCAGCAATCGCTTTCATTATATACACTCGTACTTGTGATATCAAGTAGGACATTTTTTCTAAAAAAATATTTTATCACATTTTTGGGGGACTTTCAATGTTTTGAAAAGAAAAAAAGCATTTAAATAATCACAAATGTATTTTTTCAAA
>NZ_JHXF01000013.1 GCF_000621845.1 Ruminococcus flavefaciens MA2007
ACAGTATTGTCGTCGCTGAGGTAGTCCTCGCCCCATACGCTCTGAAAGATGTTGGCTTTCGACCAGAGCTTTGTGGGATTGCCGAGCATGAGCTCAAGTATTGCGAACTCCTTGCTTGTGAGGCTGAGAGCCTTTCCGCAGACCTCTGCTGTACCTGCTGTCACGTCTATGGTCAGGTTCTTGAATGTGAGTATTCTGGATACGGACTGCTTATCGGATCCCCTGTCATAACGGCGAAGTACCGCTTCAACGCGGACAAGGAGCTCGTCAAGGTCAAAGGGCTTTGTGATATAATCATCTGCTCCCATGCGTATCAGGTCTATCTTTGAGCTTGTCTCGCTTTTTGCCGATACCACAATAACAGGTATGTCTGAGAACTCCCGTATCTTCTGCAATACCATGTCTCCGCTCTGAAAAGGGAGCATAAGGTCAAGTATCAGCAATGAAAGTTCTGTATTTTCGCGTACCATGCGCACTGCGTCGAGACCGTTCAGTGCCGACAACATTTTATAGCCCTGTGAGGAGAGATATTCGCAGATAAGGCGGTTTATCTCTTTGTCGTCCTCGGCTGTAAGTATCATTCTCATGGTATTCCCCTCCGAAAAATCAACATTTTAATTATTATAACATAACCTGACGGAAAGGTCAATTAGAGAAAAAGGACGAATGTGCATTTGATTTAAGGTAAAAGAAAAACCGCAGAATTAACTGCGGTTTTATTATCATTTCAGCTCCCAGCCGTTATCGCCGTGATATATCATCAGTTTGGTCATACCGCCGTCGATGCAGATATTCTCGCCTGTGATGAAGCCTGCCTTGTCGGAGCAGAGGAACATCACCATATTGGCGATATCCATTGGATTTCCCACACGTCCGCAGGGCTGCTGATATGCATCGGGACCGTCATAGACCTTGTAGGACGTATCGATCCAGCCAGGAGAGATAGAGTTCACACGCACCTTTCCTGCAAGGCTAACCGCAAGAGCATGAGTGAGGGCTGCTATTCCGCCTTTCGCTGCCGTGTAGCTCTCGGTCTGAGGCTGGCTCATACGGTCTCGTGAAGACGAAATATTGATGATACTGCCGCCTTTGTTGAAGTGAGGAGCGAACAGCTTCGACAGATAAAACGGCGCAGTCACGCCCACTGACAGCGCATACTGGAAATCCTCATAGCTGCACTCGTCAACGCCTTTCATCAGCGGCAGAGCGTTGTTCACGAGGAAGTCGATGTGTCCGTGCTGAGCTATGACCTGCTTTGCGAATTTTTCAAGCACGGTCTTGTCTGAAATATCGCCGACGAAGTGGTCTCCCTCGGCTTTGTCGATAACGCACACCGCCGCACCGTTTCTGCGGAACTCCTCGGCTATGCACTTGCCTATCCCGTTTGCGCCGCCTGTTACTACGGCTACTTTGTTTTTGAATATATCGCTGGTTATTGAAGCTTTTTTCACATCAGAAAAAGTGCAAAACGGTTTGTTATCATTAGAGGAATTCTTAACTAATTCTGCAATCAAACTTCTGATAGTATTGTGAGTATGTTCATCTTTGCTGATAATAAAATAATCTCTGACCGAAAATCTGCGGAATGTTACGACCTGTATCAAATCCCGTTCAGCACCTGCTTCACTACCCAGTTTTTCAATGACTTCATTGAAATATATGTCTTCCTTTTTGCGGCTGCGATGATTATAAATAATCACAGCTTTATTCTGTGAAAGGTAATCCTTGACCTCGCTGTAATAAGTGTATTTCACGCTTTGAGGTGAACCTGTTTTTACCGAATTGCAGATAAGCCCATTATCGGGGTCAAGAAAAACAACATCACACTTTCCAAGCTTTTTCAAAGCGGCGCTATGCCATTTTTCACGTTTCGCATTTTCTCTCGGAACAAGCTTGTTATAGTAAACTGTATTATTTATCAATTTCAACTTTTCAAGCATTTCAATGGAATGATTGTCTTTCAAAGTTTCAAGAGCGGAAGCAAGTTTATCATCGAATTCTTTTACACTTTTAAAATCACGATACTTTCCGTCTTCCTGCTTGAACTTGCCGTCCTTGTCACGCTCAAAATCAAGCTCTCCGGGATTGTACCAGTTTATACCGATACTGAATTTTTCAGACAACTTCCGAAGCAGTCCGAGTTTTCCATAGTCTCCGATATCGCCTGCGTATCTGTCCTGCATATTATCCCTCCTTATTCTATCAGCCATTTTATGCCCTTTGCAATCCGCTTCTCGGGCTCATTGAAATGTCCGCCGTCGTTCCATTCAAGGATATGACGGGACACGTTTTTATCGCCGCACACAAGCTCATACTGCCTGCGAGTGCAGTCCCCGACAGTCGCCATAATACGGTCCCGAGCCTTTTCCTCGCGGTCGCCGAGACTGAGATAAACGAAGCTGTTCTGCGGTGCGGTATGGCTCTCAGCGTAGCCTATCCAGTCCCCGAACCACAGCGAGCCCGAACAGCTGATAACTCCGCTGAACGCCTGACTTTCATAGAACACCCACAGGCTGAAAAGTCCTGCGAGGGAGTATCCGCAGAGGACACGCTTTCCCGTGAGACCGTACTCCTTTTCACAGTATGTAACACATTTGTTCACAAGCCAGTCCAGCGTTGAGCGTCCGCCGCCCGAAAAGGACATTTTCTTGTTGAGCGTGAACTCCCACGGCGAGAAGTCGGCGTTCCAGTCCTCGACCTCATAAACAACATAGTTACACTTTACGCCCTCACACAGTGCAAGGACTTTTTCAATAGTTTCGGAGCTGTTTTTCATCTCGCCCCAGTATATCGTAGGCAGGTCAGCACCGTTTATTATAATATGGCAGGTTCTGCCGTTAATATTGATCATTTCCATTTTTCTCCATGTACACAAATTCAAGTTCGTCATTTATCACTTTTCGAGCGAATATCGTATGGCCAAGTTTCTGATACAGACGGATATTATCAAGGCTTCTTGTACTTGTGAAAAGTTCATAGCGCTTATCAGGAAAGTATCCTTCAATCTCGGACAGTAGCCTTGAACCATAGCCTTTATGTCGGTGATGGGGGTGTACCATAAGCTTGCCGATATAAACTGTTCCGTTGCTTTCTTTTGCGCGGACAGAGCCGATAATAGTATTTTTGTCATCAGTCATTTTCAATATTACGCCGCTATCCCACTCCTCGATGACTTCATCAATAGTCTGTTTCAGCGGAGGAATGTCTCTGCTGCCGAACAGAGCTGCTTCGCTCTGATAGGCAAGGTATTGAAGTTGCAATATCTCTTGCAGATCAATACGTTCAGCTTTTTTATTATACACATACAAATTCTCCTATATTGAATTTCCAAGCTCATACGCTTCTTTCAGTGCGGAGCTACCTTCGATATCACCGATGTCCTTGACTCCGCGTACCAGTACTGTACCGATACTTTTAAGCTTGAAGAAGTCCAGCACCATTTGGTACTGCATGACTATGGGTTCAAACAGATTCGGAAGCTTTGCTGCTCCCACAAGAAGAAGTCCAAGTTTTTTGATGTGGAATGTGTTCCGCATGGGAGTGTGGAGCCTGTCCACGATTGCTTTCAGTTGTGCGCTGATACCGTAGAAATATACAGGCGAAGCGACTACAACAATGTCCGCATTCCGCAGCTTTTCATATATCTGCACCATGTCATCATCCTGAAAGCATTGATTTCCCTCGCGTGTAAAACAGCTGTTGCAGCCAATGCAGGGATTCACATTATAGTCGGCAACTGACACTATCTCCACGTTATTATTCTTTGCAGCGCCTTCTGCAAAGCTTTGTGCCAACCGCGCAGTATTGCCGTTTTTTCTCACACTGCCAACAAGAATTACTATGTTGCTCAACTTCAACACCTCTCTTTTCAATTATTATAACTGAAAAAATGCAGTTTTTCAAGATTAATTTGTGAACAGACAACTGCATAAATGATTACCCCGAAACGATTTACTAATCGCTTCGAGGAGATTTAGGGAATGTTGAATTCAAGTTTTTATAGCGGTCGCACTGAGATTTGCCAGTTAGGCTTATGCGACCATTGGTGACGGATGTGGGAGTTGAACCCGACATTTAGAGGTTGAGAGCCTCTTGTCCTGACCTGTTAGACGAATCCGCCATATGTCTCCGCTCAAAAACTGGCGGAGATTATTATTGGTGGGCAAGGTAGGAATTGAACCTACGATGTTTACCGCAAGGGTGGCGGATTTACAGTCCGCTGCAATCGCCGCTATGCATACTTGCCCTTAATTGAAAATGTCGTGTTTCTCGACATTTATATGCGCGGAGGTGTTTCGCGCTCCGCCAAAAGTGAAACGCGAAACTGCGCGCGCCCGCTCGGCGCTGGGGTAATCGAAGAGAATCGAACTCTCATTTTCAGAGCCACAATCTGACGTCCTTCCATTAGACGACGACTACCTGGTGACGGATAGGGGGATCGAACCCACTATTTAGAGATTGAAAGCCTCTTGTCCTGACCTGTTAGACGAATCCGCCATATTTCGTCACTCATATTCGGGTGACGATTATTATTTTATCTATAGGCGTATCAAACATATCCGCCAGTATTATCAGGTTGTCGATAGTGGGAACAGCATCCCCGCGCATCCACTTGAAGATAGCCTGCGGTGTATTGAAACCGCATCTCGCTTGCACATCGGATATTTTGAAGCCTTTAGATTTTATGATATTTTTGATATTATTGCCTGTTGCCTTTACATCAATTATTGGCATCGTGAGCAACTCCTTTCCTTGTATTATGAAAACAAAAACACCGCCTGCTTGCATACAGACGGTGTTTATCATTTGTATGGATCACAACACAAAGAAAGTGTTCTCCGAAATGACTATCCACTACGTTTATCTGTATGCAGCACAAATAGAGCCTCTTCACTCTCGTGATAGAAACTTTCCTCATAGTGTTCACTGTACAGATAAACCATAGTAAACTGTTTCATTTCGGGTAACTCCTTTCGTAATTATTCTTGTTACAGAGGTCGTCCTGCGACCTTTTCTGTTCTGACTTTACCTGTATTATAACATAGCTTTTTGAAGAAATCAAGTAAACTACAGGTATATTTTTATAAAATATAGAGAGTTGATAAGATATAATGCTGTTCAAAATAGAATGAAACCGCTTATCATTCAATCATTGCCTTTTCAAATCTATGATAAATTGCATAGTGACACTATCACAACATACATAACTGCTATTGCTATAAAATTACCGTCAAGGAAAAGCCTGCGTATCTCGTCGTTTTGATATCCAAAGATTCTGAACAAGGCTATCGGAAATCACAGAGCGTGTTTCGACATTTTTCTGAATTCATCTTTCAGTAATACAACAGCTAATGAGAACGACAACAGATCAGACATCATCTGTGCATACATGACGCCGTCTAGGCCAAAGAATAACGGCATTATCAGCAGAAGCGGAACGCGAAAGACAAGCTGCTTTGTAAACGAAAGTATCGTTCCTTTTGATGCTTTTTCAATGGCTGGAAAAAAAGTGACCGAACATATCTGCACACCGTTTATAAAAGTGAAAAACAGGTATTTTCTCATAAAACTTACTGCAAATCCAAGGTACAATTCATCGTCTGATGTACTGCCGAACAAACTTATGAGCGGTTTAGGAAAGAACTCAAATAAAATCCACATTATAGCTGAAATTATAATCGCTGACTTCATAAACAATCTTATGGCATCACGCACCCGATCGTATTTTTCAGCACCGTAATTATAGCTGCATATCGGCTGTGCACCATTTATCAAACCGTTTATCATAGCAAAGAAAATAACGCTTGTCTTCATTACGATACCGGCAGCAGCAATGGGAGTATCTCCGCCATAAATGCTCTTTTCACCATAAGCTCTTAGCGTATTGTTCATCACGATCTGAACAAGTAGATTTGAAAACTGAAAAATAAAGGCATTGAAGCCCAGTTTGCATATGTACCCCATCTCTTTCCATATCGAAATAAAGTCCGAAAGTTCATATCTCACAGACTTGAAATGCGCGAAATACACAGCCATCATCAGCGCTGATAATAGCTGACTGATAACTGTCGCCCATGCAGCACCCTTGATACCCAAATCTAATACAAAGATAAAAATCGGATCAAGAATCAAATTCAGCATCGCGCCTGAAATAACAGCAGCCATTGAATAACCGGGACTTCTGTCGGCTCGGATAAGCGGATTTATACCTGTTGAAAACCTCAGAAAAGGTATTCCGAATGAGGTTATCCTTGCATATTCTGCTGCATATGGCATAATATTATCAGTAGTCCCGAACAATATAAGCAAAGGCTCAAGAAATATCCGCACAAGACTACTGATAATCACTCCACTTATAACGAGCATTACTGCGGCTGTACCTGCAATGCTTCATGCTCTTCTTTCATTCTTTTTTCCAAGCTCCAGGTTGAAGCCTGCCGCCGAACCCAGTCCTGCCATAAGACCTATTGCCATACATATGGTAGTCAGCGGAAACGAAACATTAGTGGAAGCATTTCCAAGCTTTCCGATACCATGTCCAATGAATATCTGGTCAACGATATTATAAAGAGCATTGACAACATTTGCTATAATTGCAGGAACAGCAAGACACAGCAGCAGTGATCCTATCGTTTTTGTACCAAGAGAATTTTCTGTTGTTTTTATTTTTGACATTATATCACTTCCGATATTCTCCTGAAAAAATATCACTAACTGAGAACACCTTTATTGTATCATATTTAATAAAAAGAATCAACTATCTAATGTTCAGAATATTTCACAATAATGATAAAATATTTTTATCAGGATAAATCAAAACGCCTCTATATTCAATACATTTAGTATACTTTATCTAATTCATCATTTCCTGTTTTCAAAAATAAAAATATCTGTGAATGTGTAGTAAACATCGCAGAATCTATATTGACAAACGCATTCCGCCTATGATATAATACTTATAAAGGAATTACTATTTGTACAATTTTATACTTAGGAGGCTGCTGATAATGTTATATAACACATTTATTACTGCTGAGAACGGCAATACCGAAACGATAGTGCTGCTACATGGTTTTGGCGGCAATTCACGTATCTGGAAATATCAGATTCCTCTGCTTTCTAAGTATTTCAATGTGCTTACTGTTGATCTGCCCAGCCACAACGAAGGGAATCTGCGGCTTTCGCAGATTGATGTTACTCTGGATGCAATCAGCAAAGAGATACTCGCTGTCTGTGATATGCATAACGTCCGCAATGCTATATTCATGGGCGTTTCACTGGGCACAGTCTTTGTGAAGTATATAGAGGCTTTTTATCCTGAGTATGTAAAATTCGGTATTCTGGTTGGTGCAGTCGCAACAGTCAATACACTTCTGCACGGCTGTGCTAAGCTGTTTTCAAAAATAGGTGATAAACTTCCATTTGTAGCTGTCTATCATGTTTTCAGCTGGATAATAATGCCCGGCAAGCGCAATCAGGAAAGCCGCAGTATTTTCAGGAAATGTGCTATCGCACTAAATAAACAGGAATTCAAGCTTTATATGCATATTTTCAATCAGGCATTCCGTTTCAGCAAGATGTTTGAAAAGGAATATCACCCTGAAAACACCTATATTTCAGGTATGCTGGATTCATGTTTTTTGCGCCGCACCATTCTTGAAGCACAGCGTTCTTGTGGACGTATGATACAGATGGTTTCCTGCGGCCATGTTTGCAATATTGTTCATAAGGAACGCTTCAACACGATCATGCTTGAACTGCTTGAACAGCATCAGAAACTCTCAGCGGAAGCCGCCTTTTAAGCAGGCGGATCTTGGATATATTCTTTTTCATATTTATTGGCTCTTTCAGAGAAATTATAATGCTTTTTACGAATATTATATCACATTCTCTCAATCAAAAAAAGATTCAATGAAAGAATTCCCGAACAAAAAGACTTTTTTTATCAGAAACAGCCTGTACAGTTAAGTACAGGCTGTTTTATATTTGTGCCGATTACAGAATTGTAATTAAATTACAGAATTGTAATTCTGCACATAAAACTAAAGAAATATGCTATCATGTAATCACACCAAGAGAACCAACAAATGATACAAACAGCTGTATAATTGCAGCTGATGTAATAAACATCTTTCATATCTTATGTTAAGCATGAGGTCAGAATGCTAAACCAAAGGATAAAAAGATCCAGCACGAAAACAAACAATACTTATTCTATAAAATTTAAAAGGAGGTCCATATTATGGGACAGGGTGGAAAAATAAAAATCGAAAACAAGACAGATTCAAGAATGAAAAGACGTTATTGCAAATCATATCAAATGGATTCATGGAGTTTTCCTGAAACTATCGAAGCAAACTCAAGTGCAACTGTTTATGTTGAATGGGATGAATGTATTTTTCACGCAAAGGGCGATGATCGCGGCACAGTTATTTATTATCTCGAGAATAATCCTGAAAAAGAAGTGCATATTTCGTTATTTAACGCTAATGAACGTAATTTTACTGTGACACGCTTGAAATTTAACGGCATTTCTTCAGTACCTCAAAAAGTAAACTGGCTGCATGACGGTATAATGGCTGTGCCTGTAGAGGAAAAAGAGCAGGAAGCGAAACCTGAGAATAAAATAAAAGAGTATGATCTTAATGGACCTGTACAACCGTCAAGATGGATGGGCTGGCTCAATGACGAAACTCCTCTGAATAAGATCAATATCCCCGGAACACACGATTCTTTGGCTTACTGTGTTCCCCATGCAGTAATTGAGAGCACCGCCAAAACTCAGAAAATGGACATTATGGAGCAGCTGAACATCGGATGCAGATTTTTAGACATAAGGATCAATCAGAATCTTGAAGGACGTCATGGTGATATAGACTGTAAAGACGGTATGTGGCAGGCAATGAAATGGATAAGCTCTTTCCTGAAAGAAAATCCGAAAGAAACCATTCTTATGAGAACGAAGCTTGAAAGTGAGGATAATGTATCTATCCTAAATTATAACCTTGGTTTTTTATTCTCCGAATTTGGTGAATTGTTCTGGAGAAGAAACGGCAAAACAGAATGGCCGACATTAAAGGAAGTAAGAGGAAAGATAGTTGTTCTCGATAATCTTACTGATAATTATTTCTTCTTCAATAGTGGTTATGGCTTTAAATATGGTGGAGGTAATACTCCTGATATGTTGATACAGGATGTATACGATCCATATGATTTAAGAGATAAATTCAATACTTTTCTACCTAATTGCAGCGAGAATTTTAAGCTCTCACTGATAAAAGAGAATATAGATATCCCATTTGCTTCTAACAATTTAAAAATCAATTATGTAAGTGCAGTTACAGGTTGGGCAGGAGCTATGGGGAACGGATTTTCTCCTAAGCATTATGCTGACTATCTAAATCCTCGTGTAGTGGAATGCATTTCCAATAATGAAAACTGTTATACAGGGGTTATTCTCTTTGATTTTATCGATGAAAATATCACAAAAACAGTTTTCTCAAAAAACAAACTAAAATAACGAATAAAAAACATTGAATTGAATGCAATAATCAGTCTGTCAAAGTTCACGTTGTATCTACCGGTGTTTGCACGTGAGAACATAGTATAAAAAAATTATAGTTAAATAATTGTCAGAAACTAAAAAGGAGTTGGGTGTTGCGAGTCAATCCCAAATTCTGTGTAAACGAAAAATAGTGCAATAAAAGAGTATATGATGAGACCGATTGTGAAAGCAGTCGGTCTTATCAGCATATTAGCACATGATTATTTGATTGTCAAGATGAAAATGTTATTCGGATATCCTGTCACCGTAGTAAATGACCAACTGAGCGTAGATTCGACTCCAGTCCTGACGGCGACCGGTCCATTTTTTCGTGATGTCCTTCATAGCCAGATACAGCATCTTGAAAAGACTGTCATCTGTCGGAAATACGGACTTGGCTTTGGTGACCTTCTTCAGCTGGCGATTGAAGCCTTCTATGGTATTGGTCGTATAGATCAGCTTTCTCAGTTCCTGAGGAAACTTGAAATATGTGCTTAGATTAGGCCAGTTTTCGTACCAGGGCTTTGATATCTTGGGATATTTGCTGTCCCAGGCTGCTGCAAAGGAATCAAGAGCATCCAGAGCAGCTTCCTCAGTGGCGGCAGTATAGACCTTTTTCAGATCTGCCATAAGAGCCTTGATGTCCTTGTAAGATACATATTTGCTGGAATTTCTGAGCTGATGAATTATGCAGTTCTGTATATCGGTTTTAGGAAATACAGCTTCTATCGCCTGAGAGAAGCCTGTCAGGTTATCGGTGCAGGCGATAAGAATATCATCAACGCCTCTGTTACGCAGATTATTAAGTACGCCTGCCCAGAACTTGGCGCTCTCATTTTCACCTACCCACATACCGAGAACGTCTTTCCTGCCGTCCATATTAACACCTATGGCTATGTATACAGCCTTCTTGATGATCTGTCCCTCGCTGCGGACATGATAGTGTATAGCGTCGAGAAATACAACTGCATGCAATCCAAAGGATATGCGAACTGGGCAAAGGTGTTCAATCTCAAACTTGTAGCTGAGACTGTAAACTATCTTTCAGAAAATAATATTTCCGATATTTCCACCCTTGATGCAAAAATATCTGAATTGTCAGATAAGCTATATGAAAAAAAAGAAAGATCCAAAGCAAATGAAAAACGCATAAAGATTCTGGAAGAACAGATAAAGGATATTGAAGTTTACAGAAAGACCAAACCTGTTGTTGAAGGTGGTCCCAAGCATTTCGGCAAGGAAAAGTACAGGCACGAACATGAAGCTGAGTTTATCCTTTATGCTGCCGCCGAGAGGTCAATTAAAAAGGCTTTCGGAGATAAAAAACTTCCGCTTATCAAAGAACTCAGGGCAGAACAGAAGAAGCTGAGGACAGAAGCGGACAAGCTCTGGGCTGAGATAAAAAACGAGAGACCACAACTTGATGAGCTGAGAAAGATGAAAAATAATATTGATTGCTTTCTTAACTCAGATAACCAGCATGATCGCAGTCGTGACAGGAAACGTTATAATGAGCTTGAATAACCATAATCAGGCAAAGAAATTGTTAAATGAAAAATATTATGTAAAACATCTTGACAGTTACGCACTATAATGTTATGCTTTAAAGCGATAAACCAAAAGTTAAACCTATCATTTATGTAAGGAGGATACTATGGCAAGAATAGAAGAACGTCGCAATAAAAACGGCGAAGTTACAAGTTACAGATTCCGTGTTTCTCAGGGATATAACTCTGACGGGAAACAGAATGTTATAGTAAAAACATGGAAACCGCCGAAAGGACTTACAAAGGCTCAATTAAAAAAAGAAGTTCAGAAACAAGCAGCGCTGTTTGAGTCTGAATGCGATCTCGGACTTACAGTTGACAGCAGTATTACATTCAGACAGCTGTATGAAATGTGGCTAAGGGAATATGCTGAGGTAAGCTTGAAAAAGACAACTCTGGCAAGCTATAAAGCAATGCTGAAGAACGTTCTGAAAAGCATCGGTCACATTAGTCTGAACAAGATACAGCCGCATCACCTGAGCGATTTTTATGCTTCATTGCTTGGAAGGACAGTTAAAACAAACGAAGCTGTAACACCCAATGTTGATTTTAAAAAGTATATTCTTGTTTATGACGGAAAGAAGTATAAACATGAGCGAATGACACAGTCGGAACTTTCCAGAAAAGCAGGGGTTTCTTTGACTACTATAAAGCCGATAGAGCGTAAAGACTACTGTACGGTAGAGAAACCTGAGAAAAGCCTATACGAAATGCGAATCACCCGACCAGCAAGCCGCTCGACCTGCTCGGTTATCCCATCGGCAACTCCACGCAGGAGAATGCTGTGGTCATCAACACTTTCGGCGGCAGCGGCTCGACGCTAATGGCTTGTGAACAGATGAACCGCATCTGCTACATGATGGAGCTTGACGAAAAATACGCCTCCGTCATCCTCCGGCGCTACGTTGAGGACACCGGGAATGCCGAAGGCGTGTATGTAATTCGTAACGGACAACAGATTCCGTATGCGGAACTAGTCAAATGGAAAGAGATAAAGGAAAGCTGATAGTTAGCTTATTCATGGATTATAATCAACCCATTCTCCATCAACAAGTGTTTCAAGCTTTCCCCATTCCGGTTTACCGATATTACGTCCTTTTACCCTAATGGGAATCAAAGCGTCGTGCTGACAATCAGGCAACGGATCGTCTATATCGATCCACCCTCTATCATCAATTTCATCGTTCCAGTCCTCAAGAACACCTTCCAGATCATCAAAGCAATATTCATCAAATGATGCCTGCACAGCCTTTTCGTCGCAATAATAAAAAAGGAAAACTTCTCCGCGTTTTTTCTGATAAACTACAATCTTATATACAGTATCTTTATTATTGCATTTATATGGATTTTTCAAATATGCAAGTTTTCTCATGATATCACATACCCTCTTAATAATGACTTTTTTGATTATACAATGTCTCCGCCGATATGTCAATATCCGGAAACAACTATGTGGTGTATGTTATATGTAATGGATGCAGATTCCGTATGCAGAGTTGGTGAAAGAGGTGGAGACGAAGGAAGTCTGACGAGGTATTATACGTATAAATTTGAATTCAGTAGGAATTAAAAATCCTGAACGACCATTCGTATGCCTGTGGGTTTGCTCTGAATTTTTGACGATCCTCTTCAAGAATAATAAAACTATCAGGTAATCTGTACGAATGATTTTCCCATAATCCTTCATGCTTGTCTGATTCAAGTGCTGTGTACCTGTTTTCATAATGGATACGTTCTAATTCATATATAAACTTTCGCAGCAGATTGGCTTTTATCAGGAAATTGTATTCATCGTTTTCACGTTCATCCCATTTATGGAATTCTTTTTCATCATCAGAAAGCTCCATATACGGAATATTATTTTCTTTTTCACGCTGATGTATATCCCAGTAGCTGCTTTCAACTTCATATAAGAAGCGGTTATCTTCAGGAAAAATCGCATTGCTGAAAAGGCAGCTGCACATTTCTCTTAAAGCCGATTGAGGAAAAGGAATAATGATATCATCATAGCTATAATTAGTTTTCAGATACCTGTTTATTATGTCGATCCAACTGTTACGAGGTACAGCCGCATCCCATCCGCACATCCATAATACAGTAAAATATTGGCATTCTTCGGGATCAAATACGTCAGGATCAAGCACTCTTTTTCGTGCATCTTCTGTATCGGGCATAGTAATACATCTTCCTGTTGCCTTCTCAGTTATCTTAGCTTCTATGTATAGATCAAGTCCCATAACATCCTCCAAATCAAGTAGTTAAATAAATACCGATTTCTGTTACTATGATTATACAGTGCCTATGACGATATGTCAATATCCGGAAACGCTATAATATGCACAAATCGGCGCGGTGTATGCTATCTTCAACAGACAGCAGATTCCGTATGTAGAGTTAGTTAAGGAGGTTGATACAAAAGAATCATGAAATGCTTTCGGGATTTATTATTTCTCCACGTTTTCTTATTTCATTTATAAGCTTAAGTTCTGAAATTATCTCGCCTTCAATCGGATATGTATCCTTAAGCTTCATTGCAGCCTGATATTCCTTTTCAGCGGCTTCGGCATCATGCTTGATAAGCAATTGATAAGCGTACATAAGTCTTCGTTTGGAAATAAATGTCTTACCTGCAGAGGTAATGTACTTTGCAAGCTCCTGATCATATATCTTCTCAATTTCTTCAGCAGATGCACCATTCATTATTTTACAGAACATCAGTTCCGAAAGGCTTTCAAGCTGATAATACTTGATCTTATCATCACTTGCAGCTTCGGATAATATCTTTTCTGCACCTTCATAATCCATTTTATCCATAAGAGCCTGTCCTTTTAGTAATTCTTCAGCTGCTTTGTAAAAGCCTTCGCTGCCAAGAGCCAGAAGCTCGGGAGAAATCTGTGACAGAGTCATGCCGTTAAAGAGAAGCCCGTTTACTTTCAGTGTTTTGTATATTGCAACTCTTTCAGCAGGATTTCGTAGCATCATCATTATATTATAGCCGTCATTTGGAACTTGTATTATCATTGGAATAAGGTTAGTAAAGCCAATGACTAGAGATATTGCTCCTAATACCAAAAGGAAAGTACGTATAATGATTCCGTGGATTGAAAAAGCTATTGGAAATGTGATAAGAGCAGTCAGGATGTTGAAAATACCTCCGCCTGCGTGATACAGGAAAAAAGGCACTTTTTCAGGTTCTTTGCTTTCTGGGGGCATAAGGACACATTGTCCTGCTGTACCCTTTATTGACATTTTTTTAAATTCAAATTTATTATTGCGCTTTATCAGTGTAAGTGAGCCTACTCTAAATAACAGATATTTGTACCCTGAGAGCAAACCGAAAACAAGATGTCCCGCTTCATGTATTATTATTATAAGCAGATAAGAAATAAAAAGTGAAACACAAGCTGTAATTACCATAGCTGTTTTGTCTGCTCCGCTTACAGTTAATGAACTGGGAGATATATGCTTGATTATTTTTCCAGCTACCAAGCCTCCACCGAAGCAGCCTATAAAAAACGCAGTTAAAAGAAATATTATTTTTTGATTTTTTTTCTTTTTCATTTCAATTCTCCTTAGTAGTTTTTTATTGTAGTTTATATTGCGTAAGAACCAATAAGAACCAAATAAGAACCAAACGCCTATTTGGACAAATAGTGTACTGGAAGAAAATACTCATATTTTTGGTTCTTACGTAAGAACCAAAATGACATTTTTAGAGAAAAACGGTATATAAAATTTTAACCACGCAGTCCATAAACCGCGTGGTTAAGCCATTTGCTTGGAGCTTGTGACGGGACTCGAACCTGCGACTACAGGTTGTCACATAGAGGAAACAGTCGTTTCCTCTATGCTTATTTTACGCTGCTTTCCTAGTAGTCTGATTCAGATTTCCCACAAATTTATAATATATCTCGACCTGCTGAAAGGTCTTTCCGTCAATGTCTTCTTTATGATGGACAAATATCTTATCAATGAACTCATTTATGATAATATCATCAAGCTCTTTGATGTCAGTGTACTTATCAATGACACTTGTAAACTTTTCTGTCTCGTCAGTTGTAAGCTTATATTTTGCAAGCTCTGATGACATCTCATTTACCGACTCCTTCAGTTTGGACTGTTCATCTTCAAATCTATTTGACATCTGAACATAACGGTTATCAGGAATCTTGCCAAGAGCGTTATCCTCATAAAGCTTATTCAGAAGGTGGTCAAGCTCGGCTACTCTTTCCTGTGCCTTATCGAGCTCATGTTTCAGCATTACTATTCTTTTACTGCTGATACCGCTGCATCTGTTTTCAAGGAAGGCTCTGAAACCGTCTTTGTTTTTACGGTAAGATCTCAGCAGCCGCCTTATGTCCTTAAGCACAAGGTCATAGATAACATCGTAGTTGATGTAATGCGATGCACAGTATTCCTTGCCATGAGTTTTGTACAGCCAGCAAGAGTATGCTCCATGATATGTGCCATCTCTGCGCTGCTTCTGAGAGTAGGTGAGCGCATGACCGCAGTCTGCGCAGTACAGGTGTCCCGCAAATATCTGGAACTCTCCTGTCTTGGTAGCACGACGCTTTACGCTCATCATTCTGTGTGCGCTGTCCCAAAGTTCCTGAGAGATTATAGGCTCATGACAGTTCTCAACTATTATCCATTCCTCACGCGGACACTTGACCTTCTTCTTGCTTTTCATCGACCTGGTCTTCTGTTTTCCATATACGAGCTTACCAAGATAGACCTCGTTTTCAAGTATCACTCGGATAGAAGTAACGTGCCAGTCGAATTCCCGTCTCCAATAATCCGATTTGAAGTAGTCGGGATTATGAAGATTAAAGTAAGCTATCGGCGTAAGAGTTTTTTCCTCGCGGAAGATTTTGGCGGTTTTATTGTAACCAATCCCCTGCGCCGCCATTCGGAATATCCTTCGTACTGTCTCAGCGGCAGGCTCGTCAATCACAAGGTGATGCCTGTCATTGGGATCGAGCTTGTAACCGAACGGTGGCTTTGAACCGATGAACTGACCGGCCTTTGCTTTAGCTTTCTTGGCTGTTTTGGTTTTAATAGATGCCTCCCTCGCGTAGTAATCATTCAGCACGTTTCGCATAGGGAACATCATATCGTTTTCATTCTTCACCGAGTCATAGTTATCACTGACTGCAATGAAGCGTACTCCAAGCTCATTAAACTTTTCGACGTACATTCCAACTTCAATATACGATCTTCCGAATCGTGACTGGTCCTTGACCAGCACCATATTAATCAAGCCCTTTTTGATATCCTCATACATTCTCAGGAACCCAGGGCGATTGAAGTTAGTGCCGCTGTATCCGTCATCATCGTACACTTCGTAATTATCTATCGCATGATCCTTGCAGTACTGCTCCAGTAATAATTTTTGCGAGCCAATGCTTACGCTTTCGCCCATTCGCCCGTCATCGACCGAGAGCCTGCAATACAGAGCTGCTTTTTTAGGCTGTTTGTTTTTCATTATAACTCCTTTCACAGCCGTGCAGCAGATCCTTACACGGACAGTATACCACATCTCCGCTCAGGAATCCAGTGTGCACAGCTGATTTCGTAGGACTGCACAAAAAACATTTTCCGACTTTTACATCGACTTGCTCTCGGTCTGCTTTGCATCAAAGGCAGGCTTTTCATACCCCCTTTCGAGCTGTCGGAGCATTAGTTCTCCGAGCGACTCTTCAGCTTTTTTCCTGCCAAGGAAAGCAGACCAAACACGATAGGTGACACCGTCAACAGTACAGTCGTGATGCAATACGGACTGTACCTCGGGATCTTCACTGCAATGAGTCTTTTCAAGGTTTACGCTCATACATCCGCCTCCTCTAAAACTATTCAATTCAAATTCACAGGTACAAAATCAAATCGTACCGTCTTTGCTGAGCCTGCGTGTTACCAGCCCAGACTTTTTGAGCATCCCTTGCGAGGCCTACTCGTTTTTTTATCACTCCTCTCACAGCGGCAATTATGCTGCTCAGACGCCTCCCATATCTCCCTAATCATAGCCTTTATCTGGCTTTTTTCTCAAAAAAGACGCCTGCTTTTTTGAAATTCCCACGGAAAGACGCCTCTGCTTACGTCACAGCAAATGCCGAAAAATCGGCGGGCACTGCCCGTCCGATGTGGAATGGCGGGCGCAAATGACGCCAGCCTTTTTCCTGCAAACCAAAAAGGGGCACGGGTTCTCCCGTTTTCAGCGGCAAACGGAACGCCGTTTGCTATGCTTGCCGGTCTTGCGGACCGACTTCCGCACCGCAGGTTTGTCCGTTTTTTCTCCCTCTGATATACCCCCACACTCGCTCCACGTTGCGCGACAACTGCATTCAACGGGAGCGGTGGGGTAACTATACCATTTTCACTCTGAAGGCGGCAAACAAGGGGCTTTTTGTGCGTGTTTCGGATAATCAATCCTTACACGGTTACTGTCACAGTTATCATTGCAAAGAAAAGAAGGCACATAGTTTATATAACTATCAAGTAATATAATATCTTCCTTCTCTGTATTAAGTATATATTCTCTTGTATACTTAATATATAAGCCTATGACATCATGACACAGCCCCTATGACAATTCAGCTTTTGAACTGAAGTGCCAGCTCTGCGTCGCGGAGCTTGTCCTCGTCCATGTCATAGTTGAGAAATGCGACCTCATAAGAGTTCTCGACCTGACGACCGTTGTCAGCATAGTTGTTGTGGATACGAATGATATCCTTCTGCGCAAGAGTTTTCAGTGCGCGCTCAACATTGCTTACCGACATTGCAGTATCTCTTGCAATACCTGTGCGGCTTATGGTCGAGGTTTTCTTTTCGCTGTCGTAGTAACAGAGTAAGTCCATCACCACCTTGAACTCGGCAGGCGTAGTGATGTTGAGATACTCAAGCGGTGAATTGATGCCGTTAGAGTATGCTGTGCAGTTGATAACGTTCAAATCTTTCATCTACATCTTCCTTTCGCGTTTCGAGTTTTTACTTGTGATGTCAAGAGTTGTCCGGACGTCTTAACTGTGTTCAGTATACACGCTCTCTTGACAAAAGTCAATAGATATAGTATACTATCTCTACAGAGTTCAATCTATAATCTATTTTTATGAACAAATTGTAAACTCTTGATTTTGGACTGTTTATATAGCTGTTTTCAAGACAAATCGCAGTGTTATGCACTTTGACGAAACAGAACACTATTTCTGAAAGGAGTTATTATGTTTGAGATAGAAGCACACTACCATGACAGAAAAATATATCTTTCCGACGGCAGAGTTTATCCGCTCGGAGAGATACTTCTGCGCTATTTTTCAATGAATATTTATGACTTAGGTGAACTGTTTGACGTGTGTGAACGTGCAAAGTCAGAGCTGAACATCAGTTCCTTATTCAGCCCTGCTGACATAGGCAAGTGCGCACAGGAAATAGAATTCACATACGATAGCATCATGGACATTGCAAAGTCACTTCCGCCCTACGACACAAAACATTTCAGACACGGTCTCCTGAGAAATCTGTTCGCATACTACAATGACATCTTTGACGAGCCTTTCTATGAGGACTCGGAGTTTGAAGTCGATGACTACAACGAACACTTTGTCAACGCAGAGAACACTCCTGTGTCCTATGAGGAAATGTACATCACGGAAGAACTTCACGAACTGCGAGCGTTATCTGATTACGAATTTGACAGCAAGAAGGTTTTCAGCAACTATGAAAACAGAAAAGATGCCGCAGACTTCACAACTTGTATCGAGCAAATGACAAACGAGTTCTCAACTTTTATTGAGGACGTTATCCGCGTTAAGAAAATCTTTATGCCGTTTGTAGACGAGCTTTGTGACCACAACAGTTATCCGACAACTCAGAAAGTGATTGATACTTTTCAGCGTTATACAAGTATTGTTTCAAGCGGAAGTATGTGCATGGGACACACAGTTATCGAGACGAAAAAAGGTCCCATACTCTGTGAGACTTACCGTTTCACATCGCTGGGAGCCTTTCTGTATTTTGAGTTGTTCAAGTGTATCGAGGAGAAGTTCATGCCTGTCAAGTGCCGCAACTGCGGTCGGTGGTTCATCATGAAGCACACTACATTCTCACACTACTGCAAGCGACTGGTCAGCAGCAATCCTCCGAAGACATGTCGTGATAACGCAATGAGTCACAACTTCAAGGAGAAGATAAAGAGTGATCCTGTGTGGGAGATATACAATCGTGCATACAAGCAGCACTACGCTCGCTATATGAAAAAGAAAATGAGCAAGTCTCAGTTCGCTGAGTGGGGCAACTACGCTATCGAACTGCGAACTAAAGCTGCCGATGGTGAGCTTGAGATGGAGGAGTATCAGCAGTTGATCAGGGTATAATAATATATCCTATAATCTAGAATAATTAAACGACCCGACATGGTACGCATAGCTTAGAGGCGTGTCGGGTTCTGTTAAATGTATTATATCCTAATTTTGTATAAAAGTCAACATGAACATAAGGAATTTCCTTTAGGCACTTGACAATTTCGCGATTATGAGGTATAATAGCAAAAAACAATTTGCGATTTCGTGGAAAAACTGCTTGAAACAATTTGCGAAAAGACTATCAATCAAATTGCGAGGTGCAATAATGTTTAAACGTAAAATATATGATAAATTGTTGGAATGGAAGCGTGAATCAAATGGACGAACTGCGCTTCTTATAGAGGGCGCAAGGCGAATAGGTAAGTCTACGGTTGCCGAAGAATTTGGCAGCAACGAATACGAAAGTTATATCATCATCGATTTTTCTATTGCTTCAAAGGCTACTATAGAGTTGTTTGAAGATGTTTCAGACCTTGATTATCTTTTTTTACAGTTGCAGTTACAGTACAAGGTCGACTTGATTGAAAGAAAATCCCTGATAATATTTGACGAAGTACAGCGTTGTCCGCTTGCGCGTCAGGCGATAAAGCATCTCGTTAAAGATCATAGATATGATTACATTGAAACAGGCTCTCTTATATCCATAAAAAAGAATGTCAGCAACATAGTTATCCCAAGCGAAGAACGCAGAATAAATATGTATCCTATGGATTACGAGGAGTTCCTGTGGGCTGTAGGCGATAATACAAGCTATCAGCTGATAAGAAAATTCTATGAAATGGGAAAGCCTCTTGGGCAGCAGATGAACCGTCAGATTTTACGCAGCTTCAGATTGTATATGCTTGTCGGAGGTATGCCGCAGGCAATAAACGAGTATATCACAACCAATAATTTTAAAATGGTGGATATGGTAAAACGGGATATCCTCAATCTTTACAAAGACGATTTTATGAAGATTGATCCAACAGGACGAGCTTCGCTGATGTTTGAGTCCATACCTGCACAGCTCAATAAAAATGCATCTCGGTATCAGGTCAGCAGTGTGTTAAGCGGCAATACTCGTGCAGAAGACGTTCTTCAGCTCATTGCGGAAATGAAGGATTCACGAACAGTTCTCGTTTCATATCATGCGAATGATCCTAATGTAGGTATGTCATCAAACAAAGATCTGACAAAATTCAAGATGTTTATATGTGATACAGGATTGTTTACGACATTGATGTTTAAAGACAGAGATTTTACTGAAAATGATATATATGAAAAACTGCTTAGTGATAAACTGTCTGCCAATCTCGGCTATTTATATGAAAATATCGTTGCACAGATACTGACGGCAAACGGCAATGAGCTGTTTTACCATACATTTATGAACGAAGAGTCACGTCATAATTATGAAATAGATTTTCTTCTTGCACGGAAGAATAAGATATGTCCAATAGAGGTGAAATCATCGGGATACAAATCTCATACTTCAATGGATAAATTTTCAGAGAAATATTCAAACAGGATACTATGGAAATATCTTATATATACAAAGGATTATTGCAAGGACCATGATTTGTTCTGTCTGCCAATATATATGACTCCGTTTTTGTAATCAATAGTAAGCTGAGATAAAGCTTTTGATTAAACCGCACTGTTGTGGTATAGTATCACCACTTTATCGCCAATTATCGTAATCTATCGCCAAGTGTTACCAAATCACCGTAAAATCAGCATTTTTGAGGGTAGAAACATGGAAAACTGCGTAACTGCGCTGTTTCTGAAAAATCATCAAAATGCAGATTTTTGGTAGAAAAACTGGTAGAATTCTACCGCCGTCAAGGTTGGTAGAAACCCTAAAACAAACGGTAGAAAGCCTGTTGACAAGCAAACTGAATAATGGACAAAAGCGGACGGTGTTTCATAACAGAAGCGCTGTCCGCTATTTTTATGCCTAAAAATTGAATATTGCACATCGCTTCTCACTGAGCCTGTATGAAAACAGGTCGCTGAGGAGCTTTTTTTATTTCAGATGAACTATGTCAAGGAGGTCTTTCTAAAATCAATCACTTCACGGTCTTTTCTTCTCATATGGTCGACGTTACAGCTGTAGGCGACGAGGGCGGCTTTGCTCCCAATAAGCTCACATCTGATGAAGAAGCTATCGAGAAGATACTCGAAGCTGTCAGGGCAGCAGGCTTCGAGCCCGGCAAGGACTTCATGATAGCTATGGATGCTGCTTCCTCTGAGTGGAAGAGCGAAAAAGGCAAGGGATTCTACAAGCAGCCAAAGTCTGGCAAGGAATTCACATCAGATGAACTTATCGCTCACTGGGAAAGCCTTATTGACAAGTACCCTATAATCTCAATCGAGGACGGACTCGACGAAGAAGACTGGGAAGGCTGGCAGAGAATGACACAGAAGATAGGTCATAAGGTACAGCTTGTTGGTGATGACCTCTTTGTTACTAATACGGAGCGCCTTGCAAAGGGCATCTCTCTCGGCGCAGGAAACTCGATACTCATCAAGCTGAATCAGATTGGCTCTGTTTCAGAAACTCTCGAAGCTATCAAAATGGCTCACAAGGCTGGATATACAGCTATCTCGTCTCACCGTTCCGGCGAGACTGCAGATACTACTATCGCTGACCTTGCTGTTGCACTTAACACCTGCCAGATAAAGACAGGAGCTCCTTCACGTTCAGAGCGTGTTGCAAAATACAATCAGCTTCTCCGCATCGAGGAGCAACTCGGAGCTTCCGCTTGCTATCCCGGCATGGGAGCATTCAACGTTAAAAAGTAATCCGGATGAACCTTCCTTCCATAACAAAACTCGCCTGTTTTTCAAATGCAGGCGAGTTTTTTATCACACTTTTTAGATATACTTAATATTATCTTATGCAGCCGGCTTTTCTTCTTCCTCACTTGTTTCGGAAAGGTTTTCTTCAACAAAAAGACTGATACAATCTTCTATCATCTTTTCACCGCAGTTTGCAGAAATGCCAGCCGCAAGCCAGTAAGCGTAAGCGCCTTTGTTATACTCTGCAAGATCATTCAGATCGCTGCCGTACTGCTTGTACAGCATAGGAGTTTTGACGAGATTGACGTTATAAAGCCTTCCGTAGTGAGCACAAATATTGCGCACAAATATAAAGAGTTTATAACAAGGTTGTAACCCATAAAAAATTCAAATCATAATCATAATTGTTTGTATAGTATAACAAATTTCATTTTGTTATATTGACATTAGAAGAACTCTGTGATAATATATACAACGGCGAAAATACAGCAAGGAGCGGTAATAAGCTCTTTGCTTATTATTTGACATTTTAGTTAGTTTAACATAACAGAAGGAGAATATTAATGAAAAGATTACTAACTATATCAGCAGTTCTGGCAATGGCGGTATCATTATGTGCCTGCGGCTCTGAGAGCAGCAGTTCTGACTCTGTTAAAACAGAGGCAACGACTGTAGCCGAAAAGCTTTCGCCTGCGGATCAGCTTCTTGAAGATGTAAAGGGCACTTATGACGAGCTTTTTACTGTTATCTGCGATCCAAAATACGATCAGGTATGGCTCGATAACTGCGGAAAATTCGTAGGCAAGGATATGGCTGAAAGTACAGCTGAAATGCTGAAAAAATCCTGTACGGGTAATGTTTATGGCGAAGAAGCTATAAAAGCTTATGCAAACACTGAAAATATTCAGTTCGACTGCTTTTTCATTAACGGCGTAAAGCAGTTCGTTTTTAACGGCAGCAATATCTCAGGACTTGATGACAGCGGCAAAAAGGTGTTCGAGCACGAATATAAATTCGTTAAGAACTTTTCTTTAGGTGGCATGATGGACGGTTATCTCTATGAGACCTCAGATAAGGACGCAGGCGAGTTCAGATACTTTCTGATGATGCCCGATACTCCTGCTACAACATATCACATTGAATTCCGTTACGGAAGTGATATAGACGCACTTGCGGAGTACAACAAGGGCGCTTACGCATACTGGCTGGCAGCAGGTATACCTGCTGATTGTGATGAAAAGCTCATCACCGATTGTATTGCACTTTTCGCCGAGGAAAATCTTTCCGAAATGGCTGAACAGGAAAGCGGTGATAAGATTGAAATAGGAACTGCCGAGGAGCTCACAGCCTTTGCAAAGAGCGTCTCTGACGGTTCAAAGGACGGATATGCAGGGAAAACTGTTGTACTTACCAATGATATCGACTGCACTGATATTGAATGGACTCCTATCGGCACAATGAATCTTGAGAACATGGAAGATCATTCCTGTATGTTTCAGGGCGTGTTCGACGGTCAGGGACACAAGATATCAAACGTAACATATACAACTGATACTCCTGTTTGCGGTGCAGGCATAATCGGTATGAATCTTGGCGAAGTAAAGAATCTTACTGCCGAAAATATCAATATCAAATGCACTGATACTTTTTCAATGGCTGTTGGCGCCGTTGTAGGCTACAATATGGGTGAAATACACGATGTTGTCCTTACAGGCGAAAATGAAATTGCAGGTGTAAATGCTGTAGGCGGTATTGCAGGCGGTTCTACAAAGCACGTTCACGACTGTAAGGTGGACGGCACTACGGTAAAAGTCCTCGGCGATAATGATTTCTCATCAGGCAGGATAATCCAGTGTGATGTTGCGGAGTGCGGCGGTCTTATCATAGGAGGAAGCTTCGGCGGTACCATGGAAAACTGTACAGCAAAGGGAAAGATCGTTGCAGAGGGCAATGAACCAGTAGGTCTTGGCGGCATTGCAGGCTGCCTTGAAATGATGGACAGTGTCAGCGATTGTACGGCAGATGTTGAGATAATCTCAGCAAAGGGCGGTCACGCTATCGGCGGTCTCTGCGGATACAGCGGAACACATTCAAAAGGTGATGTAGCCCTTAAAACTGAGGGTATTGAAACCCATGAATATCCCGGTATTATCAAAAACTGTAAGGTCACTGTGAAAATGAACGTGCCAAATGCAACTCATGTTGGAGGACTTATCGGTACTGGACTTTATTATTACGGAGAAGAAACTGCTTTCAAGATAATTGACTGCTCTGTGAATGGTGAAATAGTAGGTGCAGTAACTCCCGGCGCAGTTGCAGGCCGTGCTGAGAACAGCGTTATCGAAAGCTGTGAGGCAAGTATTACATATGATGGTTCCGAACTTACAGATAAAATAGGAAAGACCGATAAGATGTACGAAAGTGCCGATCAGGGAGAGAATGAGGAAGAAAAATCAGCAGCCTGACCTAAAGGATATTATAAACGATAAAAGAGCTTATGCGGAAGTATAAGCTCTTTTATCTGATTACGAACGGAGGAAAGCATGAAAACAGAAAGCAACCCTAAAGTAATGAAAATTCTGAACGAATATGCAGGCGGACATCGACACCTTATCACTATCGGACGTATACTTGCGGCGGTCAGTGCGTTTATGGGACTTGTTCCTTTTTACGATCTTTGGAAGATAATCCGTATAGCTGTAAAGGGCGAGGAATTATCAAAGATCGCAAGTATAGCATGGCAGGCAGTAGGCATAACCGTGGCAGCTCTGCTTGTTTACATTGCCGCCCTGATGTGTACTCATATCGCGGCATTCCGTGTTCAGGCTAATATGAGGAGCAGACTTATGCGCCGTATCCTTACTCTGCCCCTTGGAGTATTCGACGAGGACGGAACGGGTAAAATACGCCGTACCGTCAATGAATCAACTGCCGCAACGGAGAGCTTCATTGCACACAATCTTCCCGATAAAGCTGTTGCAGCGGCTACTCCTGTGGGATTGCTGATACTTCTCGGAGCGTTCAACTGGAAACTCGGTCTTATCTGCCTTATCCCTGCACTTATCGGCTTTTGTTTTATGATGAGCATGATGGGCAAGGGAATGCAGGAGAAAATGGCAGAGTACCAAAACGCACTTGATACCATGAGCAGCGAAGCTACGGAATACGTCCGCGGAGTGCCTGTTGTAAAGGTGTTTGGTCAGTCCGTACATTCATTCCGTCGCTTCAAGGAGGCTATCGACGGCTACAGCAAGTGGGTAACTGCATATACTTTGATGCTCCGTATGCCTATGACCATGTTTATGACCTGCATAAATGCGGTATTTGCCTTTCTTGTTCTCGGAGCTTATGTGCTTTCAAAGGGCAGCGTTACCTCGGAAATGATACTCAACGTGATGTATTACATCATAGTAACTCCGCTTCTGACAGTTACTCTAACAAAAATAGCCTATTCGGGAGAGCAAGAAATGGTGGTCGTAGACGCACTGAAGCGCATGGATAGTATCCTCAATATACAGCCGCTTGCGGAAGCAAAAAAAGTGGAGCTGCCCAAAGATAACTCTGTGGAGCTTAAAAATGTAAGCTTCAGATACAAGGATTCTGCGGATTATGCCGTAAAGGGTTTGAATATAAAAATCGACAGCGGCGAGCACATCGCATTTGTCGGTCCTTCGGGTGGAGGAAAGACCACAACCGCGGAGCTTATCGCACGTTTCTTTGATGTTACGGAGGGCTCTGTACTCATAGGCGGCGCGGATATCCGTAATATCCCGCAGGAGGAGCTTATGAAGCAGGTATCGTTCGTTTTTCAGGACAGCCGCCTGCTGAAAGCGTCGATACTTGAAAACGTGCGTCTTGCCCGTCCCGAAGCTACAGAAGCAGAGGTAATGCAGGCTCTTGAAACAGCTCAGTGCACGGATATCATCGAAAAGCTGCCGCAGGGCATACATACGGTCATCGGTGCAAAGGGCATATATCTCTCAGGCGGTGAGCAGCAGAGAATATCAATTGCAAGAGCTATACTGAAAAACGCTCCTATAATCATTCTTGACGAGGCTACAGCCTTTGCCGATCCCGACAACGAGAACAAAGTGCAGGCGGCTTTCGGCGAGCTTGCAAAGGGCAGGACCGTTATCATGATAGCTCATAGGTTAAGTACAGTTGTGAACACCAACTGCATTTATGTACTGAAAGACGGCAGCGTCTGCGAAAAGGGCTCTCACAGTAAACTCATGGAGCAAAACGGACTTTACAGGCAGATGTTTGACGAATATAGCCGCTCTATAAACTGGAAGGTGGGTGCATGAAAGTGAAGATAATTGAAAAATTACAGCATACATTCGCCCTTTCCCGTGAGGGCGCGGCTGATATGGTAAAAGCCTGCATCAGCGTTACGGTCACGAATATGTCCTTTATGATGACAGCGGGTGTACTGTACACGCTGATAAAGGATATGCTGAATGATAATCTTACAAAGGAACGCATACCCTTTTATGTGATTGCCTCAATAATTGTTCTTGCACTTATCGCACTGACGAATTTTATCCAGTACAACGCTACATTTCTTTCTACCTACAAGGAAAGCGGTATAAGAAGAACTTCTCTTGCGGAAAAGCTTAGAAAGCTGCCACTTTCCTATTTTGGCAAGAAGAATATAGCTGACCTGACAACAACTATCATGGCGGACTGCGCTATGATCGAGACGGCTTCCAGCCACTGGATACCCGAGCTTATCGGTGCGATAATTTCAACTTCACTTGTGGGAATAAGCATGTTCATCTTCTTTGACTGGCGCATGGTTCTGGCAAGCTTCTGGGTGATACCTGCTTCATTCCTGCTTGTATGGGCTTCGGCAGGCTATCAGAAAAGAGCTGTCAGGAAGAATAACGGCGTTAAACTGGAGCTTGCAGACGGCATACAGGAATGCCTTGAAGCTGTCCGCGACCTCCGTGCAAACAACGCACAGGACAGCTATATGGAGGGACTTGACGTCAAGATCAAAAAAGTGGAAAAAGAAGCCCTTTTCACGGAATTGAAGCTTGCGGTATGCGTAAATTCGGCAGCGATTATTCTAAAGCTTGGCATAGCGACTACTGCCCTTGTAGGTGGAGTATTGCTTGCAAAGGGAACTATCGACCTGCTGACGTTTTTCATGTTCCTCATGCTGGTATCGAGACTTTATGATCCTATGCAGATAACTCTGCAGAATTTTGCGGCTATAATCGCAACAACGGTACAGTGCGAGCGACTTGACGAGGTGCTTTCACATGAGGTTCAGACGGGCTCCGAGCAGATGACGAACAAGGGTTATGATATCACATTCGACCACGTTTCATTTGCATACAATGACGATACGGCAGTTCTTGACGATGTATCGTTTACTGCAAAGCAAGGCGAGGTAACAGCTTTGATAGGTCCGTCTGGAGGTGGTAAGACAACGGTTTCACGGCTTGCGGCAAGGTTCTGGGACGTTACTGGCGGAAAAATTACTCTCGGCGGCATGGATATCTCAAAAATTGATCCTGAAACGCTTTTCTCTGCCTATTCTATTGTATTTCAGGACGTTACCCTGTTCAATCAGAGCATAATGGACAATATCCGCATAGGCAGAAAGGACGCAACTGACGAGGAAGTCATGGAGGCTGCAAGACTTGCCAACTGCGAGGAGTTCGTAAGCCGCCTGCCGCAGGGCTATGATACTGTTATAGGCGAAAACGGCAGCGAGCTCTCGGGAGGAGAACGCCAGCGTATCTCCATTGCAAGGGCATTCCTCAAGGACGCTCCCATAATACTCCTTGACGAGGCTTCTGCAAGCCTTGACGTGGAGAATGAAACCGCAATACAGACAGCTCTTTCACGGCTTATCAAGGACAAGACCGTCATGGTAATTGCTCACAGGATGAGAACAGTTTCAGGAGCAGACAAGATAGTTGTCCTGTCAGACGGCGTCGTAAAGGAGTCGGGCAAGCCGACGGAGCTTATGCAGAAGAACGGCATATTTGCCAAAATGGTAAAAACTCAGATAGAGGATCAGAAATGGGCTTTCAGCTAAGCAGAAAGCAATATTTATAATTATTCAGGAGGTTTTAAAATGAACGACAAGAAACTTAAAGCAAAGGATTTTATTACAATAGGCATTTTTTCTGCACTTATTATTGCAGTTGAGTTCGCCTGCGGAATGTTGGGCTTTATTCACCCGTATATCGTCGCCGCTTATGTGGTGCTGATACCGCTGGTAGGCTCGATACCAATGATGCTGTTTTATACCAAGATAGAGAAGTTCGGTATGCTGACTATCATGTCCGTACTAATCGCAATTGTCATGTTCGTGACAGGTATGGGCTGGCTCGGCGGACCGCTTATAATCGCAGCCGGCTTTGTTGCCGACCTGCTTGCTAAAAAGGGCAATTATAAGAGCTTCAAGCTCATCGCCATCAGTCACGGAGTATTCTGCCTGTGGATATGCGCTAATTACTTCCCTGTCATCGTCACAGCAAAGGACTACCGCAAGAATATGCTTGAGGGAGGATATTCCGCAGAATACTGCGATAATCTGTTCAGAGCCATAAACGGAAAGACTATCGGTGTACTGCTTATTCTCTGCTTTGTTTTCGGAGTCATCGGCGCATTTCTCGGCAAGGCAGTTGTAAAAAAACACTTTGAAAAAGCAGGAATAGTATGATAAAAATAAGCCTTGATCCGCGCACAAAGCTTTTTATGATATTTGCGGTATCATTTATCGTCATGGTAAATGCCATAACTCCCCTTGAATGGAGCATACGCATTATGGTAACTCTGATACCCATACTTCTGCTGGTAACAGAAGGGAAATACGCCTCAGCCTTTCGTTTTACGGTGTTTTACGGAGCCGCTTTACTTCTGCTGAAATACTGCATATCGGAAAGTTCCACAGGCATATTCTCCGCCATACTTGTGGGTTACTGCGGAATAGTAGCCCAGTTCCTGCCTGCTATGATAACCGCATGGTATGTCATAAGGACAACAAAGATAGGCGAATTCATGTCGGCTATGCAGAAAATGCACGTTCCCGACGGGATATCAATTTCACTTGCAGTTGTTATGCGCTTCTTCCCGACCATAAAAGAGGAGTATTCTTCAATAAACGACGCTATGAAAATGCGCGGGATATCACTGGGCGGCGGAAAGGTCACGAAGATGATAGAATACCGTATGATACCGCTGATGTTCTCATGCATAAGCATAGGCGAGGAGCTGTCTGCGGCGGCAGTAACAAGAGGTCTTGGAGCGCCCGTAAAGCGCACAAGCCCCTATGAGCTGAAAATGAAAGCGACGGACTTCATTATGATAGGGATATTTGCGGTGAGCGTTATTATTTTTATCACAGCCAAGTATTTCAGGTGATAGTATATGATAGAGATAAAAAATGTGGATTTTCAGTATAAGGGCTCGGAAGAAGCAGGGTTGCATGACGTTTCACTGAGTATTAAGGACGGCGAGACCATTCTGCTCTGCGGTGCTTCGGGCTGCGGAAAGACTACCATAACAAGGCTTATCAACGGGCTTATTCCGCATTACTACAAAGGGGAGCTGTCGGGCAGCGTTACTGTAAGCGACAGGGATATTGCCCAAACTGAGCTTTACGACCTTGCAAGCGTGGTTGGAACTGTGTTCCAGAATCCGAGAAGTCAGTTTTTTGCAGTCGATACTGACGGTGAGATAACCTTCGGTACGGAAAATATCGGACTGCCGCCTGCGGAAATATGCCGCAGAAAGGCTGAAGTTGTAAATGAACTTGAACTTGAAGCTCTGCTTGAAAAGAGTCTTTTTGCGCTCTCAGGCGGTGAAAAACAAAAGATAGCCTGCGCCAGTGTATCTGCATTGATGCCCGAAATCATCATACTTGACGAGCCGTCTTCTAATCTCGATTGGAAAGCAATCGGCGAGCTGAAAAATGTTATCCGCAAATGGAAGGAAAACGGAAAAACTATTATCATTTCTGAACACAGATTATGGTATCTGAAAGACCTTGTTGACCGCGTTGTTTTTCTTGAAAACGGAAAAATAGTACACGAATGGAATAAAAATGAATTCAGTTCACTGACATCAGAGGAGCTGCAGCAATACGGCTTGCGTCCCATAAAACTGGAAGAAAAGTACATACGCGAATTCGGCGGAGAGATGTTCTCTCCAGAAAGCAGAAGCTCCGACACAACCTTTGAAAAAGCGGTCACTATACGGGATATGTACTTTACCTATAAGCCGCAGAAATATGTGCTTTTCAGAAAGAAGCTCACTGCTGAGAGTTCCGATAAATACACCATTTCCATTCCCAAACTGCGTTTGCCGCAGGGCAGCGTTACAGGCCTTATCGGAAGAAACGGCGCGGGAAAATCAACATTTCTGCGCTGTCTATGCGGACTTGAAAAAAGCTGTCCCGTAAAACTTGACATTGATAATGAAAGCATCTCTGGCAAAGGCATACTGAAAAAGTGCTACATGGTCATGCAGGACGTAAATCACCAGCTTTTCACGGACAGCGTTGAAGCGGAAGTGCTGCTGTCAATGAAAAGCGAGGATAAGGAGTATGCGGACAAACTGATAGCTGAGCTTGGCTTGGCAGGCTTCGAAAATACTCACCCGATGGCATTGTCCGGCGGACAAAAACAGCGCACGGCTATTTGCTCAGCACTTGCCGCAAATGCTGAAATACTTCTTTTCGATGAACCTACCTCGGGACTTGACCACAGACACATGAAAATAGTCGGCGGTCTGCTGCGAAAGCTTGCAGAACGAGGAAAAACAGTGATTGTTTCTACTCACGATCCCGAACTTATTTCATTGTGCTGTCAGTACCTGATGTGCCTTGAAAATGGACGTATCAAGTATTTCCGTAAAGTATGATAAATGAAAACCCGCCTGAGTTTTGAAAACTCGGACGGGCTTTTCTATACTTCTGTCTGATTTCATTATTTGATACAGGTGGATCGTTGTCTATGGTCAGAAGTATCTTTATAAGAATCTAAATAAGAGTCACTTACAGTTTCAGGCTACGACGTCCCATTCTTACGCATCACCTCGTCTTTAACGCTTTCAGTAAATTTTTTCTCCTTTTAATTTCTCCAGCCCGTGCTGACTGCTCGTTTTGTCACCATAGAATGATAAATGCCGCCCTTTTGCATAAGGCTGTCATGACTGCCCGACTCACCTATCTTTCCGTCTTTGATGACCATGATGTTGTCTGCACCGACAATGGTATTGAGCCTGTGTGCGATTACAAGCAAAGTCTTGCCTTTGCAAAGCTCCGAGATAGCCTGCTGGATATAGCTCTCGTTGTCGGCGTCAACGCTTGCAGTCGCCTCGTCAAGAATGACAATCGGCGAGTCCTTGAGGATACACCTTGCGATAGAAAGGCGCTGTGCCTGACCGCCCGAAAGCGAAGCTCCTCCCTCACCGATGACGGTATCAAAACCGTCGGGCAGTTCCATAATGAAATCATAACACCGTGCCTTTTTCGCTGCTTCAATGATCTCCTCACGGCTTGCATCAGGTCTGCCGAGAGCGATATTGTTATAGACCGTATCCTGAAACAGATAAACCCTCTGGAAAACCATACTTATATTATCCATAAGCGTAGCAAGTGGTATATTGCGGATGTCTGTACCTCTCAGCAGTATCTCACCTGACTGTATATCCCAGAACCGTGCCAGCAGACTTGCAATTGTGGATTTTCCACCGCCGGACGGTCCGACCAGTGCGGTCATCGTACCCTTGTCAGCTTTGAAGGATACGTCTTTGAGGACATCCTTTTTATCGTAAGCAAAGGTCACATTTTTGTATTCGATCTCTGGTGCAATGCTGTCCGTCAGCGTTTGTGTACCGCTGTCATCAAGCTCATTCTCAGCAAACAGAGCCTCTATTCTGTCCATGCAGGCACTCATAACCGTCAGCCTCGCTTCCTGATCATAGAAGGTCTTGATTGGAACAAACAGATCGAAGAGAAACAGCAGCATACCGATGTAGTAATTCAGAGGCATAGCTCCTTTGAAATACAAGAATGACGAAAGTGCCAGCACCAACACAGTACCCGCAGCGTATATCATGTTCACTCCGCGCGCCCACGGAGCATGTTCCTCCTCAAATTCAAGGTTGACCTTGCAGTTGTGTTCAAAGCTGTCTGTCAGCTCCTTTGATTTTTCACCGAGCAGATTATAGGTCTTGATTATGCCGATGCCTTCAGTGAAATCCAGTACCGCTTCGGTCTGTGTCTCAGCGGCATCCTGTCTTTCCTTTGAGTGTGAAAGGTCGCTTTTTATCATTCCTCTGCCGAGCAGCATCATGCAGCATGTAACTGCAAGCGAGGCTGATCCCAATCGCCAGTCAAAGAAGAACATGAACACGATCATGATTATCTGCGAGAACAAATAGCTCATCATATCCGCAAGAACTGCCATACAGTTTTCCTCTATGAATACCATATCCGTTGACAGCACTGAGCTGATGCGTCCGATGTTGCCTTCGGTGAAAAATCCCATTGGCATACGGCGGAGATGCTCGCCCAGTTTCATACGCATATCCGCGAAAATCATATATCCCGCTGCACTCTGTAACCTGTCGGCGATATTCTGAAATAGTGCCTGTACTGCTACACTGCCCATAAGCGCAATAGCTGCATAAACACAGGCTTTCTTTGAAAGCTTGCCGTCAATGAAAGCAGATACGATCAGAAATGTTGCAATCGCAGGCACCTTCATCAGCATACCTTTAAAAAATGACAGAACCATTGCTCCGTATATCCTACCCTTGTATTTTCCTGAAACATCAAGGATTCGCTTTATCATACCTATCATGCTCTCACCTCATTTCCGATAATCCAGTTCGCTCTTGCTTCACTGCTGTTCCAGAGCTTTTCATACTCATCACAGCTCTGCAGAAGCTTTTCATGTGTGTCGGCGGCGATAATATTTCCGTTCTTCATCACGCATATTTTGTCAGCATTAACTATAGTTTGCAGGCGGTGTGCGATGACAAGAACTGTTTTGCCCTTGATGATCTCAGCAATAGCAGCATTCATTTTTTCCTCATTCTCCGGATCTATGAATGCCGTTGCTTCGTCGAGGACGATTACAGGAGCATTTTTCAGTATTGCTCTCGCAAGAGATATGCGCTGACGTTCGCCGCCGGAAAGCATTTTACCGCCGTCACCTGCCATTGTGTCGATACCTTTCGGCAGACGTCTGAGAAACTCGACGCATTGTGCTTTTTCTGCCGCTGACAATACTTCTTCACGGCTTGCTTCGGGATTACCTATGAGGATATTCTCATAGAGCGTTGTATTGAACAAAAACTGTTCCTGAGAAACATAGGAGATATTGTTATTCAGCGCTTCAATACTCATATCCGTGATGTCCTGACCGCCAAGTGTGATTGTTCCGCCGTTCAGGTCGTAATAATGCACCAGCAGCTTTGCAAGGGTAGATTTGCCGCTGCCTGATTCCCCCACCAGAGCAGTGAGCGTCCCCTCACCAAGTTCCAATGAAACACCGTGCAGAACTTCCTGTTCCTTATAGGCAAAGCGAACGTCATCAAATTGTACGATATGCGAACTGCCTGTAAACGAGTTGCCGTTAGAATGCAATGGTTCGTTATCCATAGCCTTTTCAATCTCATCAACTTTGTAATTAAGCTGCGGAAATTTGCCTGCAAAGTTCAGCGCTTTCAGCAGCGGCACACCTATAGACAGCGTCAGACAGAACACTAGCACCAGATCTGCCAGTGTAACCGAGCCGTTTATGATCATCAGCGTACCCACAGGCAGCATCACTAGTGCCACGCACGGTATGAGAGCACTGTAAAGTGCCATCCACGGCCAGCAATTTTTATACCACGCAAGGGTAAAATCCCTGTAGCTTTTGATATCGCTCTCGTAGCGCTTGTAGGATTCTCCGTCCCGACCGAAAACCTTGACGACTTCCATACCATTTACATACTCTATGATCGTTGAATTCATCTTTGCGGCGGCAGTATAGTAATCGTTCATTTTCGCCATACCGGCCTTGAACATCATACCCATTGCAAACAGGCCAAACGGCAGAGAACAAAGGGACAGCAGTGCAAGCTTCCAGTTGGCAAAGAACATGCAAACTATTGCGATAAGTGCCATAGATAGATTTGCTATTCCCTCCGGTATAGCGTGTGCAAGCAGTAGCTCGACCTGATCAATATCATCAGTAAAAAGCTTTTTTATCCTACCGTTTCCCATATCCTGAATCGTGCCAAGCGGCTGACGTTCCAGCTTTTTCTGCAATGAAATACGGAGATTTTTCAATGTATTGAATGCTGCAATATGTGAGAACTTAAGCCCCAGAATATATAAGATAGCATATACTAACATACATATAAAAATTAAAACGATATGACCTGTATAATACGCTGCTGATAGCTTTTTACCATCAAGCAACGGCTGAATGATACGATATATCAGAAAAAAAGGTACAGCTGATGCGATAAGTGCTATGAACATTGTCGCCAGTGCCGCATATGTATATTTGATATATCTGCCCATATAGGGCTTGATCTTACTGAACATTGTCTTTTCCTCCTTCTATAATTATAACGTCTCTCCAGTTGAAAAATCTGCACATTACGCGGCAGTGTTCCTGTATTTTCTTCCATGACATCTTATGGATAAAAGGTTCGCATACGCAGGTCCAGTATGAGGAAATGAGAACATGGAATTCTTCCCGTGTAACATCAGCCTTTGCGAGTCCGCGTTTTTTAGCTTCGTCATAGAATTTCTCGTAGGCGTAACTAAGCTTTGCCACAAATTCATGACTGAAATTTTCATATCTTGTTCCTGCCGCTTTATCAATAAGCAGGGTGAATGTGACTCTGTTGTCATAAAGCAGCTTGAACATCGGGATAAAATTCTCATACGTCATAGTCCAGGACGTAATTATATCTTCATTGCTGAGTGCAGAAAAATCGATATCCGATCTGCTGTCTACAAAAGCGTTAAGTTCATACACTATGCCGCTGACAACAGCACAGAAAAGTTCCTCTTTACTTTTGTATCGCTTATATAGCGCTCCTGTTGTGATATCTGCATTTTCACATATAGTTTTGAGCTCGGCCTTTATAAATCCATTTTTACTGAACTCTTCTTCCGCACTTGCAAGCAATCGCGGATCAATACTTGTATCAGGTGTTGACATTTCTTCGCTCCTTTGATATTTGAATTATCGATAATCCAATTATCATTTTATCATATACTAACATTTTTGTCAATAGTAAAGAATAAATACTCAGTCTCGTTATGTAACACCATAGATCAAATGACTTTATAATGAGCCTGCCCGACGGATATGATACGGTTATCGATGAGGGCAGTGCAAGCCTTTCGGCGGTGGAAACAGCGTATTTCCATTGCAAGAGCTATAATGAAGGACTCTCCTGTTATTATTCTCGGTAAAACAACTGAAGAAGACTATAATTATCAATTCGTTTTGTTATCCATAGCTAACATATATTGACAAAACTTTATCAATGTGGTATTATAACATTGATAAAAAAATAACAAAGAGGCGATTCAATAATGTTCAACGCATGGCAAAAGGAATGGGACGGATTTACAGAGGGGCGCTGGAGTCATACTTCTGTAAACGTCAGAGATTTCATCAAGAAGAATTACACTCCTTATGAGGGCGACGAAAGCTTCCTCGCACCCCCTACGGAAGCAACAAAAAAGCTTTGGGACAAGGTCATGGACTTATCCCGACAGGAGCGCGAAGCAGGCGGCGTTCTCGACATGGACACCAAGATCATATCAACAATAACTTCACACGGTGCTGGCTACATCGATAAGGATCTGGAGCAGATAGTAGGTCTCCAGACAGACAAGCCCTTCAAGCGCGCATTGCAGCCCTTCGGCGGTATCCGTATGGCTCAGCAGGCCTGCAAGGAGTACGGCTATGAGGTAGATCCCGAGGTAGTTGAGATCTTCACCAAGTACAGAAAAACTCACAATCAGGGCGTATTCGACGCATACACTCCCGAGATGAGACTTGCACGTCATTCGGCTATTCTGACAGGACTTCCCGACGCTTACGGCAGAGGCCGTATCATCGGCGACTACAGACGAGTTGCTCTCTACGGAATCGACCTCCTTATTGAGGACAAGAAGCACCAGATTGATACTTCTCTTGTGAGAATGACTTCAAAGAATATCCGTCTCCGCGAGGAGCTTGCAGAGCAGGTCCGCGCACTTCAGGACCTCAAGGAGCTTGGCAAGATATATGGCTTTGATATCTCAAGACCTGCGGCTAACGCAAAGGAAGCCGTTCAGTGGCTGTACTTTGGCTACCTTGCTGCTGTCAAGGAGCAGAACGGCGCAGCTATGTCTCTCGGACGTACTTCCACATTTCTCGATATATTCATTCAGCGTGACCTTGACAAGGGTATTCTCACCGAGGAACAGGCACAGGAGATAATCGACCACTTCATTATGAAGCTCCGTATCGTAAAGTTCGCACGTACTCCTGAGTACAACGAGCTTTTCTCAGGTGATCCCACATGGATAACAGAGTCTATCGGCGGCGTTGACGTTGACGGTCACCACCTCGTTACAAAGAACAGTTTCAGATACCTCCACACACTGGAGAACCTTGGCACAGCTCCCGAGCCGAATATGACTATTCTCTGGTCAACAAAGCTCCCGAGGAAGTTCAAGGAATACTGTGCTAAGATGTCGATAAAAACATCTTCTATCCAGTATGAGAACGACGACATGATGAGAGTAGTTCACGGCGACGACTATGCTATCGCCTGCTGCGTATCCTCAATGGTAGTGGGCAAGGAAATGCAGTTCTTCGGAGCAAGAGCAAACCTTGCAAAGTGTCTGCTCTACGCTATAAACGGCGGTGTGGACGAGCGCCTCGGCATACAGGTTGGTCCGAAGTTCAGACCTGTTGACAGTGAGTACCTTGACTTTGACGATGTATGGGAAAAGTACATAGATATGATGGAGTGGCTGGCAGGACTTTACGTCAACACTCTGAACGTTATACATTATATGCATGATAAATACAGCTACGAAAGACTTCAGATGGCACTCCACGACCGTGATGTAAAGCGTTACTTCGCAACAGGTATCGCAGGACTTTCGGTAGTTGCCGATTCACTCTCAGCAATAAAGTATGCTAAGGTTAAACCTATCCGCAGGGATATCGAAATAAAGGACAAGGCAGGCAACGTTACAAGCATTGCAAAGAACGTGGTAGTCGACTATGAGATAGAGGGAGACTTCCCGAAGTACGGCAACAATGACGACCGTGTCGATCAGATAGCGGTAACTGTAGTCCGCAAGTTCATGGACTGCATAAGAAAGCATCACACCTACCGTGACAGTGTGCCCACAATGTCAATTCTTACAATTACTTCAAACGTCGTATATGGCAAGAAAACAGGAAATACTCCCGACGGCAGAAAGCAGGGAGTTCCGCTGGCTCCGGGAGCTAACCCGATGCACGGCAGAGACACTCACGGCGCTGTAGCTTCGCTCTCGTCTGTAGCTAAACTGCCTTTCAGACACGCACAGGACGGTATCTCCAATACCTTCTCCATAGTTCCAAATGCTCTCGGTAAGGACATGGAGGTTTTCGCCGGAGATCTTGATCTGGACAAGCTCAAAAAACAAATCTGATACGGAGTATAAAAGGAGGAATTTTATGAATAATGAAAAACAGATAGACAACCTTATAGAGCTTCTTGACGGCTACGTTGAAAAAGGCGGACACCACCTCAACGTAAATGTTTTCACCCGTGAAACTCTCCTTGACGCTCAGGCTCACCCTGAGAAGTACCCACAGCTCACAGTAAGAGTTTCGGGCTATGCAGTAAACTTTGTAAAGCTCACCAAAGAGCAGCAGGACGACGTTATTTCCCGTACATTCCATTCACATCTGTGATAATAAAAATCAAAACGGAGGTAAATATGAATAAAAAGAATTATGAAATAGTTGACAGCACGGAAAAGCTTGAAAAAGCAATCGAAAAAGTAAGGCAGGCGCAAAAGCAGTTTGCGGCATTCACTCAGGAACAGGTAGATAAGATATTCCTTGCAGCTGCAACTGCGGCAAATAAAAGCAGGATACCCCTTGCAAAGCTTGCAGTGGAAGAAACAGGCATGGGCATTGTAGAGGACAAGGTCATCAAGAACCATTATGCGTCCGAGTATATCTATAACGCATACAGAAACGTAAAGACCTGCGGTATCATTGAGGAGGACAAGGCTTCGGGAATAACTAAGATTGCCGAACCTATCGGCGTTATCGCGGCTGTTATCCCCACTACGAACCCAACTTCTACAGCTATTTTCAAGTCCCTCATCGCGCTGAAAACAAGAAACGGAATAATTATCAGCCCTCACCCGAGAGCAAAAAAGTCCACTATCGAGGCGGCAAAAATCGTTCTTGAAGCAGCCGTTGCGGCAGGAGCTCCCGAGGGAATAATCTCATGGATCGACGTTCCCAGCCTTGAAATGACCAATCTTGTTATGGCGGAGGCTGATATTATCCTCGCAACAGGCGGTCCCGGAATGGTAAAGGCTGCTTATTCCAGCGGTAAGCCTGCTGTGGGCGTAGGCGCAGGAAACACTCCTGCTATCATCGACGAATCCGCGGATATCATACTTGCGGTAAACTCAATTATCCACTCAAAAACTTTCGATAACGGCATGATATGTGCCTCAGAGCAGTCGACTATCGTGCACAAGAATATCTATAACAAGGTCAAGGCTGAATTTGCCGCAAGGGGCTGCTATTTCCTTACAAAAGCCGAAAAAGAAAAAGTCGGTAAGACTATCCTTATAAACGGAGCTCTCAACGCTAAGATAGTCGGACAGAGCGCCTGCAAAATAGCAGAGCTTGCAGGGGTTAAAGTTCCAGAGGGCACAAAAATACTCATCGGTGAAACGGTCAGCACAGAGCTTTCCGAGGAATTCGCTCACGAGAAGCTCTCCCCTGTCCTTGCAATGTACAAGGCGGAGGATATACACGACGCATTCAATAAAGCCGAAAAGCTCATTGCCGACGGCGGTTACGGTCACACCTCATCAATTTATCTTGACACTATCACACAGCAGGACAAGCTCGAAGAATTCCGCAGCCGAATGAAGACCTGCCGTATACTTGTAAACACTCCATCATCCCAAGGGGGTATAGGCGACATCTACAACTTCCGGCTTACTCCGTCCCTTACCCTCGGCTGCGGCTCATGGGGAGGAAATTCCGTAAGCGAAAACGTCGGAGTAAAGCATCTGCTCAACATCAAAACAGTTGCCGAAAGGAGAGAAAATATGCTTTGGTTCAGAGCTCCCGAAAAGATATACATGAAGCGCGGCTGCCTGCCGACAGCACTTGACGAGCTGAAAACCATTATGGACAAGAAGCGTGCATTCATCGTAACGGATAAGTTCCTCTACGAAAACGGCTTCACAAAGCCCATAACGGACAAGCTTGACGAGCTGGGCATACAGCACTCTTCATTCTTTGATGTAGCTCCCGATCCGACTCTCGCCTGCGCTAAGGAAGGTGCAGCGCAGATATCCGTATTCAAGCCCGATGTTATCATCGCAGTGGGCGGCGGTTCTGCTATGGACGCCGCAAAGATAATGTGGGTTCTCTATGAACACCCCGAGGCTGATTTTGCGGACATGGCAATGCGCTTCATGGATATACGCAAGAGAGTTTACACCTTCCCGAAAATGGGCGAAAAGGCATATTTTGTGGCTATCCCCACATCTGCGGGAACAGGCTCCGAGGTAACCCCTTTCGCAGTTATCACCGACGAGAGCACAGGGGTAAAATACCCCCTTGCTGATTATGAGCTCCTGCCGAATATGGCAATAATCGACACCGACCTCCACATGAGCGCTCCTAAGGGACTTACCTCTGCTTCGGGCATAGACGCGGTAACTCACGCTCTCGAAGCATACGCCTCTGTAATGGCGACAGACTTCACAGACGGTCTGGCACTAAAGGCTCTGAAAATAATATTCGAGTATCTCCCCCGTGCCTACGACAACGGTCCCAACGATCCCGAAGCAAGAGAAAAAATGGCTAACGCCGCAACAATGGCTGGTATGGCTTTTGCAAACGCATTCCTCGGCGTAAGCCACTCCCTTGCCCATAAGCTGGGAGCTTATCACCATATCCCCCACGGTATCGCAAACGCCCTCGTTATCGAAGATGTACTGCGCTTCAACGCGGCGGAAACTCCTGCAAAAATGGGTACGTTCCCTCAGTATGACCACCCTCATACTCTTGAACGCTATGCAGAAGTCGCGGACTATCTGGGACTTGGCGGAAAGACTTCAAAGGACAAGCTTGAAAAGCTTATTGCCGCTATAAGAGAGCTCCGCCATAAGATAGGCATAAAGGATACTATCGCAGATTACGGCGTTTCCGAAAAGGATTTCATGGCTACTCTCGACGAAATGACAGAAAACGCATTCGATGACCAGTGCACAGGTGCAAACCCCCGTTATCCGCTTCTCAGCGAGATAAAGCAGATATACCTCAACGCTTATTACGGCAGAACATTCACCGAAAAAGAGTATCCAAAGGCTTGAAAGGAGACAATGCTATGAAACTTGATAATTGTATCTCAGAAAGAATAAACAAGAAAATATTCCGCGACGGAAACAAGTGCATAAAGCTGTTTGACGAGGTATTTTCAAAGTCCGACGTTCTCAATGAAGCTCTCAACCATGCAAGAGTTGAGGAAACGGGACTGAATGTACCAGAGCTTTTCGAGGTAACACGCATTGACGGAAAGTGGGCTATAGTTTCTCAGTTTATCGAGGGCGAAAGGCTATCAGACCTTATTGCGGCAAATCCGAAAAAGTATGATGAATATATGGAAATGTTCGTGGATATACAGCTTGATATCCAGTCAAGAAGCTGTCCGCTTTTAAGTCGTCTGAAAGACAAAATGAACCGCAAGATAGACCTTACCGACCTTGACGAGACCACAAAATACGACCTCCACACCCGTCTTGACGGTATGAAGAAGCACAACAAGCTCTGTCACGGCGACTATACTCCCTCAAATATAATCATAACTCCCGATAACAAGCCATATATCCTCGACTGGGCTCATGCTACTCAGGGCAATGCTTCGGCAGACGCAGCAAGAACGTATCTCACTTTCTGCCTTGAGGGAAATATCGCAGGCGCAGACAAGTACCTTGATATTTTCTGCAAGAAGAGTGCAACTGCAAAGAAATATGTTCAATCTTGGATGCCCATAGTTGCAGCTTCGCAATCTGTGAAGAAAAAAGACAAGGAAAAAGACATTCTCCTTTCGTGGGTGAATGTGGTCGATTATGAGTAAAAACGCCGGGAAATATGTTGTTCTTATTTTGAATGCAGTGCTTTCGGGCATTATGATAAGCGTCGGCGGTGCGGTGTATCTGCTGTGCGAAAATAAGATAATCGGCAGCTTTCTTTTCAGCTTCGGACTTTTCACTATAGTTCAGAGAGGATTTGCTCTGTATACGGGAAAAGTCGGGTATATCCCCGAAAACTCTCCCGTTTATATCATCGAAGTCATCGTCACGCTTATCGGAAATGCCATAGGTACTGCATTTGCAGCAGTTATGTTACAGCAGACGAGGTTCTCGCAGACGCTTTGCGAAAAAGCCGAGCTGTGCATGACCGCAAAGACAGGCGATACTATCGTCAGTCAGCTTATCCTCGGAGCATTCTGCGGAATGCTCATGTATCTTGCAGTAGACAATGCTAAAGAATGCAGAAAAAGAAATGCTGATATATCATTGGTTTTAGGAATTTCCATACCTGTGATGATATTCATAATCTGCGGCTTCAATCATTCAATCGCAGATACATTTTATATGTTTATGGCAGGAACTTTTCCAATTGATATGCCGTATATACTGACAGTCGCGGCAGGCAATGCCATAGGAGGCATGATGATGCCCCTCGTAAAAAAGATAACCTCATCTTGATACTTCCGTATATACAAAACAAGGCAGGGATTTTTATTCCCTGCCTTGTTTGTTTCTGTGTAATTATTCTTCCTTACGTCGTATTTTCATACTGCTTTTTAAGCAAATTATTCCAAGTCCGAGCATTGCCATTGCAATGGTCATTATGATGATATGCGTAAGGGAATTATCGCCTGTCTGAGGCAGGTCAACAGCTTCATTCGCTGAATTTACGCCCTTTCCCGTCTTGGGATCGACAGTGTATTTTTCAAGTGCCTTACCTGTGCTGTCATAGATGGTTATCTCGCGGTTTCCGTCGCTGCTGTGCTTTATTGTAATATCTGTACCGCCTACATTATTCTTGCGGAGGTAATCTTTCAATGCCCAGTTGCCAAGCACCTCGTCAGAGGCAATATTGCTCTTTTCGTCATCTGTCTTTGTTTCGCTGCTGTTTTCAGCTGTGAATACAGGCGACTTCTCACCCTTGCTCCAGCTGTTGAGGTCTGTTCCGTCCTTTGTATAAAACAGCAGATGTGAAAGACCTTCCTTGTTATTGGACATCATATCATCAAGATATGCGCTTACTTCTTTAAGAATATTCGGCATATTTGCTTTATTTGCATTCAGAGCAGCTGCAAACTCATCAGAAGCCATTTCTGCGGCAGTTTTTGAAGCTGTTTTCAGTTCTCCGCCGACAACGGTACCCGAAGCTGCCTTTTTATCGAGCTCCTTGCCTGCTGTCTTATAAACTGCGCTTCCATTGTAATAGCACTCGTAATCAAGTGAAATACCGGCGTTTCTTCCGTTTATACCGCCAACATCAATAGTTGTGATGAGAGATTCAACATTTCCGTATGTAAAACAGTTTATATTTGTACCACCTGACATACCTGTAAGTCCGCCGACTATTGCCTTGTTGTTGCTTTCTGCATTGGCAGAAATATTGCCGAGAGTAAAGCAGTTCACCTGTGCGGAGCGGTTCGTCATTCCTGCCAGACCGCCTGCATATACGGTCGAAGTTCCTGTAGCAGCGTTTATCTCAACATTTGTGCAGCAGTCTGTGATAGTGCCGCGGAGAGTACTGCCGACAAGTCCGCCTATTCTTGCAAAGGATTCTCTTGTTTTAGCATTGATGCTGCCTTCAACGGAGCAGTTGTCAATGACAAAGCCGTTCTGAGCCCATGCAATGAGTCCGCCCACATTTGCTTCATAGCGTGAATCAACATTTATGGAGATATCCCTGAGCTTGATATTTCTGATAGTAACAAGCTTTTCATCAGCTTCGGGAGTGAGGTTCGTATCATGCTCACCTGCTGCCAGACCAAATAATCCTGAAAGGTATATATCCGCAGGAGCGTCCTTGCTGCCTATTGTAAGACCTGTAATAGTATGATTTCTGCCGTCAAAGTTTCCTCTGAACGGATATACGGAAACATTTTCCTTCTGTCCGTTTATCTCTGCCTGAATAGCATGACCGATAGGGAGCCAGTCGCCGCCTGTAAGGTTGATATCGCTGTCAAGTGCGAACCATATGCCCTTCCAGTCAACGTCGTCATTCATAGCCTCGGCAATGTAACGGAGCTGTGCTTCTGTTTTAATAAGATATGGTTCTTCCTCTGTGCCCTTGCCGCCTGCGAATTTTGAAGTATCGGCAGGAGTGTATGTTGTCGTGTCATTATATGTTGACTTGTCCTTTGCGGTTTTAAGTGCCTCATCGTAAGCTTCACCATTAGCCGAACCGTCGGAGGAAACTGTCTTTTTCACCTCTCCGTTCTCAACTGTAATAGTAACAACCACCTTTTTATCCTTGTCACGTCCGTACCATGTACCGTCGTTGAGCTTCGGCTCCTCTTTTTTCACTATCTCAGCTTCGGGCTGTACATATGTCGCTTCTTCATAATCGTCTGCAAATGTTACCTCGTTATCATATTTCCATGCTTTAAGTGAATTATTCGTGATTCCGAACTGCGTAAGCTCAGCAGGGAACGCCTTGAAATTAGCATTCAGCTTCTCAGCAAGCTTGCTGTAATCCTTTGAGGTATAAGCCTCGTTTTTGTATACAACTCCGCCTGTGTAAGCCATACCCTCGTCGCTTACACCCGATGAAACTCTTGTACCAACATTAGCAACGGGATCAACTGTTTTACCACCTATCTTCATTGAAGCTTCGCCGTTGTAATAGCAGTCGTATGTATGGCCGATACCTGTTATCCAGCCTGAAACAGCTCCTGTATATATTGAATAATCATTTGTTTCGTGCTGACCTGCGCCGTAGCAGTTCACCAGATATCCTGCATTTACAGCAACAAGTGAGCTGATAACAGCCATACCTTCATCCTCACGGTTTCCGCTGCCGTAAACATTTCCGAGAGAGTAGCTGTTTGCAACAAGACCTCTGTTCACCAGTGCGGCAAGACCGCCTGTTTCACCGAATGAGCCGCCCTTGGTCACTGTGCAGTAAGCGTCAACATCAGTCATGCAGTTGATGATAGCACCTTTGTAAACGTATGAAGCGATTCCGCCGACAAAGTTATTGCCCTTATCAGAGGTCAGGGTAATTTTGCCCTTGACTGAGCAGCTGTCGATCACCGCTCCCTTGCAGCCTTCGCCCTCGGAGTTCATAACTGCTGCGATACCGCCTGCATATGCGCTTGAATTATAGGAAATATTGATAAGCACATCTGTAAGCTTCACATTCTTTACAACTGCATTCGTACCAAGAACGCTGAAAAATCCGATATAATTCTTGCCGTCCTCAAGCTTTTTAGCAGTATCGGCGCTGCCAACTGTCATACCCTTTACAGTATGTCCCTTTCCGTCGAAGCTGCCGTTGAAAACATAGTCGCTGTCGCCGATAGGAGTCCACTCCTTGTCGGATACGTCAATATCGCTCATAAGCTCGATGAACACACCTGAATAGTCGATATGCTCGGAGAGCGACAAAGCAAATGCGCGAAGCTGGTCTGCTGTTTTCAGCATATATGGCTCCTCAGCAGTACCCTTTCCCGATTCAAATATGGAAGTATCAATAACATCATTTATGAAAACTTCATCTGAAAGAGTTATCTTTCCCTCGTCGGAGAGCTTCCAGAGCTTGAACTCCGTATCGCCAAGAGTCTTAGCGATATCATAGAAATTATCGTTGAGCTTCTTTACGAATTCGGCGCTGTTTATCTCTTTGACCTTTTCAGCGGTAAACGTACCCTCTGCATTCATAGAGCCTGCACCGTGAGATACAGCTTCAACTGCTGATGCAGAACCTGTCTCGTTTACATAATTCAGCTTAGCGCTTTCTGCGTAATAATCATATTTTCCCGAAGCCGCAGGCATAAGGGCTCCGTTGATGATACCTGCGCAGTTTGCGGCGTCTGCCTGTGCTATAGTTCCGACAGTGACATTTCCTGCCGAGAAGCAGTTATACTGCGCCGAGGTCATCATGCCTGCAACACCGCCTGCATAAAGGAAAAGTCCGCTTGCTGTAAGGACCTTTACAGCGCCTGTGTCAGCGCAGTTTACGATATATGTGTCGTTGCCTGCCATGGAAACGATACCTGCGCCGTATGCAATTTTAGTGCCTGACGATGACTCAACGCCTGCTTCTGATATGCAGTTTGAAATAGTTGCATTTCCTGCCGCTCTGCCAACTACACCGCCTGTCATTACCATAGCTTCGTTTGTCTTGGCAGATACAGAACCGCTGACACTACAGCTGTCAACTACTGCGTGACCGTCCGTCTTTGAAACAGCCCTGCTTGTGATATCACCTGTGATTCCGCCTGCCCTGACCACCTTTGCTCCGGAAACACTGATATCAACGTTTTCGAGCTTTATTCCCGAGACCTTCGCTGTGCTGAGAAGCGTTGAGAACAAGCCCACATTGGTTTCTTCAGAATAGGGAGCTTTTTCAGTTGTTTTGATATTGAGTCCTTTAATGACATGACCTCTGCCGTTGAAATTGCCTGCAAATATCTTATCCAGATTCTTGCCTGCCGCGCCCTCAGCTCCTATAGGATTCCAGTTTTCGATTTCCGACAGGTCGATATCCGCGTCAAGCACGATATACTTGCCCATATAGTTTTCTCCCTCGTCAACGCTCTTTGCAAAAGCAGAAAGCTGAGCAGCCGTCTTTATCACAAAGGGATCATTTGCACTGCCTATACCGTCCTCAAAGCACTCGGGAGCATTGCTTTTTGCAAGAGCATTATTTACAGCATTTATTATACCTTCGCTGCTGTATGTTGCTCCACTTACAGCGTCAATGCCTGACGTGCCGTTTGCAGCTATGATATCAGGGATTATCACCTTTGCTCTCTCCCAGTATGAAGGAGTATCCTTTTGGTCTGTAACGTCTATGGCGGATATAGAACCGTCCTTGATAGTTACCGAAACTGTGATATCTCCGTTGAAGCCGCCTGCCGTACCCGTATACGTTCCGTCTTTATAGGCGGAAGCTCCGCTGACAGCGGCAAAATGAACGGAATTCGTCATCAGCGCCGCAGACAATACAGCGCATAAAAGACGTTTGTTGCGTAGTCTGTGTTTCTTCATTTTTATGACCTCACTTTATTATGTATTGATAATAATTTAACAGCTGGATATAAAAAATAAGCCGTTAGTAATTACTAACACAATTAGTATAGCACTCTTTATTGCATATGTCAACAGTTTTTTACGTTTTCTATATTGCAGATAATACAAATGCCAATAACAAATTATGATAAATAACCTAGAATTGAATGTAAAAAACAGTCGCTCATAATACAGAGCGGCTGTTTTTTATATGGAGAGTTTTTGACCAGATTGCGGTATTTAAACAAGATAAAGCGGTGTAACGCTTTTATATTCCTTTCCCATATAACTGAAATTATCAATGAATACCTGAACAGAAAACGATCTTTTCATATTGTCCTCGTTTACAATATCTTCAGCGTTACCGAAAATATTTGTGCCGTCCCTGTTAAGGATGAGTGCTTTATCTGATATTTTCAAGGCGTGTTCGGGATAATGAGTGTTAACAATTGCAGATATACTTCTTTTTTCTGATAACTTTCTTATAGTTTCCAGTATTATCAACTGATTTTTGAAGTCAAGATTTGACTCAGGTTCATCAAGAACAAGCATAGAAGGATCTATGGTAAGAGCTCTTGCAATAAGTACCATCTGCAGCTCACCGCCGCTCATTTCAGTGCAGAGTTTGTCTGCAAGATAGGTTATTCCCATATCCTCCATTGCACGTTCAGCTGCATCGCGGTCCTCAGCTTTGGGTTGTGAGAACGTACCGAGGTGAGCACTCCTTCCAAGCGTTACCATGTCTATTGCGGAATATCCGAAAGCAGAGCCCTTCGCCTGCGGAACATAAGCTATTTTCTGCCAGAAATCACGGCTTTTAATATTTTTTATGTCTGTGCCGTCTATGAGTGATTTTCCGCTTTCCCATTTTAAAAGTCCCATCATGCATTTCAGCAGAGTAGTCTTTCCGACACCGTTTGAACCAAGTACGGATAAAACTTCACCATCCCTGACTTCAAAATTGATATTCCTGAGTATTTTTGTATTTTTATAGCCGAAGCAGCCGTTTTTTACCTCGAATTTCATGTCCAGGAACCTCCTGTTTTTCTAAGAAGTATTATAAATACGGGAGCACCGATTATTGCGGTAAGTATGGATATAGGTATCTCTGCGGAAGTCGCACTTCTTGCAAAGGTGTCCATAACTATCATCAGAAATGCTCCTGCACCTGCGCTTATCGGTATGACGGAGCGGTTGTTGTTTCCTCCTATCATTCGTGCTATATGAGGAACAAGAAGCCCCATCCAGCCAACCTGTCCGCACATTGATACGCATGAGGCAGTTATCATAGAAGCCGCCGCAATAAATACGATACGCATTATCTGCACGTTCATACCAAGAGAGCTTGCTTCATCATCGTTCAGTGAAAGTATATTAAGTCTCCAGCGAAGTGCATAGATCACAATTGTCCCCACAAGGATGAAAGGTACTCCCATTATGAGATTATTGTATGTTGCTCTTGACATACTTCCCATGAGCCAGTAAGTTATTACAGGCAGCTCTTCTTCAGGATCCGCGATGTATTTCAGCAGCGAGACAAGTGCTTCAAATACTGCTGATATGACCATACCTGCAAGAACTATCATAACGATACTGTTCTTGCCGTTGCGTCGGCTGAGAGAATAGGTTATGAAGCATGACAGAAGTCCGAATGCAAGAGCCGAAAGCTGTACGCTTATAAGTCCTCCGCCTATAAGAAGCGCCAGAACTGCACCGAATGAAGCTCCGCTTGCTACTCCGAGAGTATCGGGAGTTGCCAGCGGATTGGAAAAAAGCCCCTGAAAGGCAGCACCTGCACAGGAAAGTCCTGCACCTACAACTGCCGCAAGTATTATACGCGGCAGTCTTACGCTGAAAATTACGGTATATCCCGTTTTGTCAACTGTTTTGCCTGTAAATCCCGAAAAAAGTATATCGACCGTTTCTTTTACGCTCAGGGAATAGCGTCCTATTCCGAGGCATACTATGGCTGCGATAACAGGAAGTATTATCAGTATGACTGCCGCCAGAAATGACGGCAGCCGCTTTTTTTCACTTGTCATATTACGATTTCTTGCCCGAAGCTGCCCGTGCAGGGTGATATATTTTCTGTATCTCCTCATCTGTAAGCTCTACGCCATAGTGCTCACTATAGAAGCTCCTCAGCTCATTGTCCATGTCCATATCAGCAAAAAGCTCAGGCTGTATGGTCTTGGCAAGCCATTTCAGCACAAGAGGAGTATCAGACGCAGGCGGGAACCAGCGGTACATACCAAGAGGGTACTTGTAGACCTTACCTTCCTTTACAGCCTTGACATTGCTCCAGTCATTGCCCTCGACAGTGTTATTTATGAGATCTTCAGGCAGATGTGAGCTGAAATTCGTGATGAGTATGATATCGGGATCCCATTCGTATATCTGTTCCATATTTACTTCCGCACTGCCTTTGAGCGCAGCAGCAACATTGTTTCCGCCTGCTGTTTCTATCCAGTACTTAGCAAAGAAATCAGAGCCGCCTGCCTTTATTACTCCGTCATCGTAGCTGAACAGTATCAGCACGTCCGGACGCTCGTCTGTGGGTATCTTATCTGTTACAGCCTTTATCTCCTCGGCTGTTTTCCTTCCGTCGGCAATTATCTCGTTTGCAGTCTCGCTCTCGCCGTATATCTCACCGAAAAGTTTGATCCATGCAGCATAGGTCTCAACGCAGTCGTAGTCTGCGATAGTTGTGGAAAAGCCCACTGCAGGAATACCTGCATTGTCATACATAGCGCGTTCCTCTGTGTTAGCGGCAGAATAAAACACTACATCGGGCTTCATCGAGAGAAGCTGTTCTACATTTACCTCGCCGTTCTCAACAAAGCTTGTATCAGCGTTTGCGAGCTCAGGGAATACGTTTATAAGGTATGAATTCTTTGCAGCAGCCATAGAACTTGGATGAATACCGATTATATCCTCAGCTGATCCTCTGAACAGACAGTATACTGACGGCAGTGGAAGTATGGAGGAAATAACGATTCGATGCATCTCTTTCGGCAGAGTAACCTCGACGCCTGTATGGTCGATGATAGTTCTTGTTTCATCACTTTCGGTATCTGTTTTTTCGTCTTTCACAGCTTCGTTGTAAGTTGCGTCGGTGACATTTACAGTTGTTGCTTCCTGCTTGCCGTCACTGTTTTCTGATCCGTTGCCAGCTGTGCTTCCGCAGCCTGTAAAGCATGACAGCATCAGCATTGCCGACAGCGTACTTGTCAGTATCTTTTTTAAACTCATATTTTTAGTCCTTTCGTTTCCCTGTCACAGACAGGATATTATGTTTTTTATATCATCACTGAGATAATCAGGTACCTCATCCCAGTGAAGCTTGCTTGATACGGCAGGGTGCGGAAGACCGATAAATCTGACATTTTCGTTCTTTATCAGTTTTTTCACCATAGGATCAGCAATAATGACAGAGTATCTGCCGCTGTTTACTTCTCTTCTGACCTCACTCTCGTCGGGGAGCTCCTTATCATAGGGGAGAGCCAGTTCTTTTTCTAGCCCGAACATACTGCCAACGGTTACGGATATATCTATGCTTTGATGTATCATGTCACGAAGCGAATTTGCAAATATCTGTTCGTGTATGATGAGTATACCGCCATCGGAATACGGACAACCGACAGAAACATATTCCCTGTTGAGCTTCTTTTCAAAGCCGTCAGCGCCTTTTATGGGAACTCCGCAGATATATGGTATTCCGTACAGCTTATGAAGAAGTTTTGCGGCGGCAAGACCCGAACGCGATACCACTATGCTCAGGTCGGCATCAGAACAGTCTTCGACCTGTTCAACTGTAAGTCCGACGGCAAAGCGGGATACTATTTCATATCCCAGCGATACGATGTGTTCGCATATCATTTCACAGTTTCCTTTGCTGCCAAAGTCTATTGGAAGAAGTCCGAGTATGTTCACTCTTTTCCCCAAAGTGCACTCCTTGCTGCGTTCCTTTGTAAAGCGCTTTATCAGTGCTGTGAATACATCGGAGGCACCTCTGTCATAGAAGCGCTGTCCCGTAGTGTTGAAGCCGAATGACGGTATTCCTGTGGAGTATTCTGTTTCGGCTGCCATGCCTTTCAGGTCGGTGCCTATCACCATTGGTACAGGACTTCCGAGATATGCAATGACAGTAGGGGAAAGGTCCTTTGCAGCGGCTATCGTCTTATTTATATACTTATCGTCATTGCCCATGACAGCGTCCATACGGCGAAGTCCCGAGCAGAACACAGCCGAGCGTGAGCCCAGCCAGCGCGGTTCGTCGTAGCTTGTGTAATTGCCTGTACAGCCTGAAGCGTCATGCATTACAACAATTCCGCCGAGGTCGAACAACGCGGAAGCAGCTCCCGAATAATCAGGTGCAAGAGGGGGAAGATCGATACAAAGTCTGCTCATATTATAAGTCCTGCCTCCTTTATCATTTCCTGTACATCTGCTTTTTCCGTGTATGCTTCAACAAGCATATCCATGAGGCGGACTATGCCGTCGTAGCCGAAAAGGCCTTCGTCTTCCATGATATTCACGACCTTGTCAGAACCTGTCATATAGCCGCAGTCAAATCCTATGCAAAGGTACTGCCTGCCCTCAAACGGAAAAGTAACAGCTTCGTGGCAGAGCGGATCCTCCACAAGTATATCAGGGTATTTTTTTGAAAGAAGCTCAAAAGCTCCTTTTTCATGTGCCGGTATCCCGTCAGAAGCTATCATGCCAATATTGAAGCCGTATTCCGAAAGGGTAAGCGCAAGAGAAAAGGGCTTTATTACAGCCTGAAAGTCCACTGCTATGGGATAATCTCCTATCAAAGAACGAGCCTGTTCCAGCTTTTCTTCGGCTTTTATACGGTATTCCTTTGAAGGCGTAACAATATCCTCTCCTATAAATTCCGACAGGTCTTCGTAAAACCGCTCTATCACTTCGGGAGTGTGGTTTACGTAGGCTGTCATGTACGGTATGCCAAGCTCTTTTTCCATTTGCTGCGCCGCTTTGAGCGCTATGGGAGCTATCACGATATTAAGCCTTGCTTCCGACATGGTCTGAAAGCTCTTAAAGTCCTTGTGGTCGGAAATGTGAGAGACGCTCCATCCCTTTGAATGAAGAAGCTTTTTCAGCTCGCACTCCTCGCTGAATGAAACATTGCTGCCGAGAATATTGATCTGACTGCGCTTGACATTGCTTTTTTCAAGAAGTCCGTACATATTCATCTCAATAGTAACGCCCGGCGGATAGGGAGTATCAAGGGATATCGGGTTCATGGTGCAGTGCCTGAACTTAACGTCTGGATACTTACTGTCAAGCTCTGCGAGTATGGCTTCATGGTCTGTGCCGAGAAGATCGTCAAGGCACGATGTAAATATAAACAGAACCTTTGGTACTTTCGAAAGAGCTTCAAAAAGTTCTCCTACACTGTTGATTATAAGCTGCTCGAAATCGCCCGAAACTATATCTGCTTCGTTAATAAAAAGATAGGAGATACGGTCCTTTATACCGTTCTGAGCGCCTCCGAGCGCTCCATGTCTGCCGCAGGCAAAGGGACATACAAAAAGCTGGTGGCTTTCAGGGACAAGTGCGGCTATCCTTACAACTCCCCAACCGCCGTGCGCAGGAGAAACATAATGAAGACTCGGCGCAGAAGGACAGTTAAAGTTTATTTTACTGCATTTGCTCATTGTTCGTCCTCCGTAAGTTTGATTATCCGACTTGCAAGTTCCCTGTAGCATGACGCCATTTCTGAATGCGGAAGGGCTTCAATGACTGTTTTGCCCTGATTTTCAGCTTCCTGTACCGCGCTGTCACGCGGTATCACCGATACTATATCCCCGCCTATCTCGTCAAGTGCTTTTTGAACTATCTCAACTTCATCAGGAACATTTCTCGAATTCAGTATAACTCCCGAATAGCTTGCATAGCCGCGCTTGCCGAAATTTCTCACAGCAGAAGCAATATTTGAAGCCGCATACAACGACATCATCTCCCCTGAAGTGACGATAAAAACATTTTTTGCATAGCCGTCACGTATAGGCATTGCGAAACCACCGCAGACTACATCTCCGAGAACATCATAGAGAATTATATCAGGCTTGCATATATCATAAGCACCAAGTTCTTCAAGCTTTTCAAGAGCCGTTATTATACCGCGTCCTGCACAGCCGATACCGGGAGTCGGACCACCTGCCTCAACACACCATACTCCGCTTGGACTGCGGAAAAGAACATCCTCGGCGGTGATATTGTTCTCACCTTTTTCACGAATAGCGTCGAGTACAGAGCTTATCCTTTTTCCGTCGGTGAGGTTTTTGGTGGAATCTGCTTTCGGATCGCACCCTATCTGCAAAACGCTATATCCGAGAGCAGAAAAAGCTGCGGACAGGTTTGAAGTCGTTGTAGACTTTCCTATACCGCCTTTTCCATATATTGCTATTTTTCTCATTTAACACCCTTCTTGTTATATATTGCTAACTAAATATCAAAAATATAAGTTTGCTGTTAAAGCAAACTTAGTAAGCATATACTAACATTAAAAACCTGATTTGTCAATAAAAAGTCATTTATTATCTTAAATCTTTGTATGCAGAACCAGTTTAATCATTTTCATTCGAAAAATTATATTCAAATTGCTTATGACAAATGGATAAAACTATGTCCAACTCGTATGTGCCTGTTTTGAATCTGATTTTTTTGATATATATCTTTTTTTCATCGTAATCTGCCCCTTTTATCAGATTAGATTAAGTATCCCGATTAGTCCGAACATAGAAAGTCCTAAGCTCGGCATGATGATTCCGGGGAGATCTTGAAATTTTATCGGATCAATTTTTCGGCAGGTCACGCCAAATATCAGGAATACAATTGGATTCAGCAGTACACATATCTTTGGTACATCAAGTGCGCCGTTCAGAATAGCGATTATCACAAGAACTGTCGGTACTAACAGTGAAATATAGCCTGTGAAGAATGTAGGTGTTATCTGTTTATAGAGCTTTTCAAGAATATCATCGGCGATTTGCAGATTACCGTGTATCATTGCACCTTTGTAAATAAGCGCCTGCAGGCAAACAAAAGCATGAATAAAAATACCTGCCATTGCTCCGAAATATCCGAAACCGATTGTCATATAACCGAGCAGCGAATGTGTTTCAGCTATCTGCATACCGATAGAATAAAAACCAAGCCCTACTAACGCATCACCTATCATAGCAAGAGCGATTGAAAGTCCAAATCTCCAATCTGCCATTTTGATCCAGTTGCTGTCAATATTCTTTGAAGTTCCAAGCTTTTCATTTCCTTTACCTTTCAAATCAAAGAGAATATCTCCCGTGCAACAAAGCAGACCGCCAATCAGACCTAATATTGAAAAACCCAAATACATAGCATACTCCTTTACTTTCTTTTAAATGGTATGCATCTGTTTACGCATTTGCAGTATTCTTTGTACTCCTGCCCGTAAAGCTCATGCAGCCATTTTTCTTCCGTTACTTTCAGCACAACGGTCATAATGCCACAATTAATAACGATCACGGGAATCAGAAATATATTATGCCACATCAGGCTGATACCTGTAATCAACATCCACCAGCCGCTGTACATTGGATTTCTTACCCACGCATATATTCCGTCTGTTTTCAGATGATTTTCTTTTATATTATCGTCCATTCCAGACCGTACAGCACCAATAAACCAGACGATCAGACCTGCGATAATAAGTGCAATTCCAATGGCTATCAACATCGCCGCAGGAAATCCACTGACGGTTCCAAGATGTAAAACATAACTGAATACAGCAATCGCAATGGCAGCAACAACTGCCATTCCGACTACAAGAAACGGTCCGATACCAAAAATCGGTAAATGCTCTTTATTCTTCATTTTTCTCTCCTATCCAAGTGCAACATCCAATATCATCATCAGAGTAAAGCCGACAGAAAACAGGATAACACCGATGTTTGAATGCTCTCCTTCAGACATTTCGGGAATCAGTTCCTCTACCACCACATATATCATTGCTCCTGCGGCAAAGCTCAGCAGATACGGCATTATAGGCAGTAATTGACTTGCAAATAGTATCGTGAGGAGTGCGCCGACCGGTTCAACTGCTCCTGATAATACACCGCCCGCAAACGCCTTCCATTTGCTTTTTCCCTCCACATGAAGCGGCATTGAAATGATAGCTCCTTCAGGAAAATTCTGTATTGCAATTCCGAGAGCCAGAGCGAGCGCTCCGCCTGCGGTCATATCAGCAGAGCCTGATATAAAGCCTGCATATACGATACCAACAGCCATACCTTCGGGGATATTATGTAGCGTAACTGCAAGCACCATCATTGTTGTACGTGCCAGCTTTGACGGCAATCCCTCCGCTTTTTCTTCATTCATGTGCAGATGTGGTATCAGACTATCAAGCAGCAAAAGGAAAAGAATGCCGCACCAAAATCCGACAACCGCAGGAAGAAAAGCGAGTTTTCCCATATTCTCTGACATATTCATTGCCGGAATTATAAGACTCCATATCGAAGCGGCTGTCATCACGCCTGCTGCAAATCCTGTCAACGCCCGCTGAACACATCTGCTTAGGTTGTGCTTCATGAAAAGCACACAGCCTGCGCCAAGTGCGGTGCCGAGAAAAGGAATCAGAAGTCCAGATAATATTTCTGTTTTCATTTTCTGCCCACAAGCAACGACGAGCCGCTCAGTCCAAGAACTTTTGCTTCTCCCTTTGACATGAACATACCGTTTGTAGTGTCAATCAGCTCAACGACTTCATAGCCCTCGTTATACAGTTCACTGATAAACTGCTGCATATCGCCGTAACGAGCCTTTGACATAATGTCATGTATTGCAAATGTGCCGCCTTTTTTCAGCACACGCATAGTTTCACGGAGAAGCTCCTGTTTATTTACTCCTGTGATATTATGGTAAACATAATTGCTCGTAACTGCGTCAAAATATTCATCAGGATAATCAAGCTTGCAGGCGTCACCCTGATGAAATTCCGTATTCTGAACACCCTCAGAATCAGAATTATCCTCGCAAAGCTGCTGACTGAACGACGCATACTCCATGCCCCAGCGGTCTATGCCGACCATTCTGCCCTGAGGATTTCGCTTTGCACAAGCAATGGTCAGCGCACCGCTTCCGCAGCCAACGTCAAGTCCGATACCGCCTTCGGGCAGCGTAATATATTTCGCAGTACCCTCGACAATCGCTTTGGATAGCTGTCGGTTGCCGTTATATGAGAATTTACAGTGTGCATAAATGCTCCATGCTGTCATCGCACCGCAGGCAAGTGTGCCTGCGCCTGCCGTTCCGACAAGAGCCATTTTCAGCTTTGGACTCATCTTAGCACACATAAGCGCTGCTGTTCCTGCGCCGAGAATAGCCGTTCCTGCAGTCAATGCAGTTATCATTCCGTTTGGCACCCAGTTCTTATAATTTGCACTCATGATTATACTCCTTTACCTTTTATATCCCATAACTAAAAACAGATTTTCCTTTTTATTTATTGAAATATCAGTAAATCCTGCTGTTTTAAGCATATTTGCAATCTGCTCCGCAGTATATCTGGTCATGCAGGGGACTTTCTTTTCCCAATCCACATTCGGATCACCGTAATTATTGATAACTGCAAAACAGCCGTTCTTTACAAGCGAACGGTATATCTCCCTGAACGCTTTTTCAAGTTTTTTCCAGAAGAAAACTGTCTCAAAAGCGGTGATAAGTTCTATGCTGTTATCCTTGAACGGGAGCTTTTCAGCGCTGCCTTTGATTATTTTGACACGTTTGCCGAGCTCGTCTTTATTGACTTTCTGTGCCTTTTTTACGCTTTCATCTGATATATCCAGCCCGATAAACTTCGCTTTTGCACTCATTCCAAGCATACGCTTTATATTATATCCTCCGCCGCAGCCTAAATCTGCGACCTTGCCGTTCTCTGGTATTTTTATGCGTTCCAGCGCCCACTGTGCCATTGGCAAATGCTCCTTGTCCATACTGACAAGCATCACTCGTCCGAGAAGTCCTTTTGGATTTCCAAAATTATCTGTAAAACTCATAATTTACTCCTTATTGCTGTTCAAATCTGAACAGCTTTTTCGTTATAGCGTAAATTACAACAGCAACAGCTATTCCGATTATCAATACAACAGAAAATGCCCATGCAGGGCTGCAATTCATAAGTGTGTCCGCATAACCGCCCGGCATCTCCTCAACAGCACACTTGTATGTATAATCACGATTGAACCATATCTGTCCGTAGTATCCAAATGTAGAAAATGTCATAATGACTGAAGCGATCAGGTTGCCTGCTGAGCCATACTTAAATATCATGCGAACGATTTCCGCAAGCACCGCAATAACTATGACAGGTACACAGTGCCACAAATTCGCGTCCTGCATTGCAAAGAAAGCAAGAAGCATACCACATGATAAACACGCCGCAACTCCAAAAGCCCTTATTTTATCAAATGCTTTCGCTGCTACTCCAGTTACAAGCAATCCGGCGGTTATCTGATAGCAAACGAAGAAAAACGGATGTATCGCCCCAAATACGCAGACGATCACTGACATCACAACGTAAAGAACAACATAAAGCAGCACCCATAAAGCGTTCTTCGTGCTCCATTTCTTTTCAGATTTCATTCTCATTTCTCCTTATTAAAGTAGTTTTGTATCAGCCTCATCACTTCATTAAATGCAGGCTTGCAGCCTGGAATAAAGTATTGCAGTGCATAGCAGTGATGCATACCTTTTCCAACATGAATAATACACTTTGCACCTGCTTTTCGGTAGCTCTCTGCATAGCTCGGTGCAAAGGCATACAGCGTTTCAGCACTTCCGTAATAAAAATGCGTCATGGGAGCATTGCGGAAATCTCCGTGTGCCGTTGCAAGGTATATTTCAGGAATATCTCTGCCGTGACACATTATATCATGGGCAGTATACATATACTCGGCAGGTATCATGATATCCCTTTTATCGAGCACTTGTATTTCTGCTTTCTCCGTTTCTGTAATGGGAATGCTCCCGGGCGAAATAGGTATAAGCATTCCCGGCATTGGAATACTGCTTCCGCTGTCATTCAGCTCATTGATATATGTGATAAGGTCGAGTATCAGTGCTCCGCCCGATGAAAAACCAAGAAATACAATATTTTCAGCTTTATAAAACTTAAGCATTTTCGCATAGCATTCAAATATCATCTGCACATTTTCAAGCATATCATGTTCATGGCAGAGGGGATAATACGGAAACCACACATCAGCATTTGCAGTTTCTGAAATTTTTCTCGAAAGTCCCACATCGCCCTTATCCGAGCCGAGTATCATTCCACCGCCAAATACGAACAGCACCGCTTTCTTCCGCCGTTTCTTTTCTATATCAATTTCAAGGCAGTGATAATTTCCATATATCAGATGATCAGTGTAATGTGCCTTGCTGTCATCGGGCATGATGAAATGTCGGTTTTTTGCATTCATTTTCGCCGATTTTGCAAGGACTTCTTCTTTTGTACCTACAAGGCTGTTCCTGATCTTTGCAGCCTTCACCACTACTTTTATCAGCTTATACAGCGGATTATTCAAAGCATCGGGAGCTTTTACTACCTTATCATGTTTATCGAATTTCATATTATAACCACCTTAACGCAACAGATTTATTAGCTTGTCATGACAGCAACAAACAGTCCAGTAAGCATCAGAACACAGAATCTGCGCCATATTCCAAAACATATTTCACCCTTTAATTCAGTAATTTCAGAAAAATCCATGCCAACATTGCTGAAGCAAATATTTCAATAATTAGTTTATGCAACTCTTTACCGTCCCATTGTGGCTCAACATTCCATACTTCGGGAGTTTTTCCTGTTTTTTGCTTTATCAATATACCAAAAATCTTTGTTTTGGTGAACATCCACCAATCAAGAACAACAGCATCGAAGATTGAGATCATCCAGAAGAAGATCACAAAACGGAGAGTAAGCTGCCAGAAATTCATACCGGAGGTCACGCCTTGTTTTCCTGCAGATATAATCGTGATAATATACAGGACACCAATGACCAATGTCAGTATAGAAAGCGAGATTTTTCCTTTCAAGCTGAATTTTCTGCTTATCCCATGATCCTCCAATATTTTTTTCGCATTTGGAGTCATACACCAATAAGCAACCTGAGGTGCCGCGAAAGCACCAATCAGACAAAATGCAGTGAGAAGGATTATGCCGATCACACCATATACTAGATTTAATAACATTTATACCATCTCTTCACTAATAGTACTTTAAATTCTTTGAAAAGAATAAGTACAGGACGTTTTTTACCTAGAACTATTTCTTAGCAATTACGGTGATCCATGGCTTTGAAGGATGATGATCGGATTTCACACTTGTGAAACCAGCTGCTTTTAAAGCTGCTGTGATCTCAGCAGGAGTATAGCAGCGCATACCGTCAATAATGGATTCAAACTTCTTGCTCGTCTGGTCTGTACCGTCAGACTCGTTGCAAATCATAAAATATCCGTCGTCTTTCAGAATATTTGCGACCTGCGAAAAGCATTTTTCAAGTCCCGGCCAGAAGTAGATCGTTTCAAATGCTGTTACAAGCTCAAAGCTGTCGACGTCAAGTGGCAGCTTCGAAACATCACCCTGAATTACTCTGCATCTACCTGCGTCGATCATTGCCTGATTGTATTCCTTTGCCTTCTGGACAGAAAGTGCAGAGTAGTCCATTGCGGTAACATTTGCCTGCGGATATTTTTTCAGAAGCTCTCCTGCATTTCTGCCTGCACCGCAGCCAAGATCGGCTGCCTTTTTTGGAGAGAGCTTCGGCAGATGCTCAAATCCCCAGTCCGCAAGCTTTGCGTGACCTGAGTTCATACCTTTAAGCATCATCTTTCCGAGTGTACCTTCTGGTTTTCTTGTCTGACTAAAAAACTTCTTCATTAGTCCCATAACTATGATTCTCCTTTGTAATTATTCAATGCAACACTGTTCAGCTCGTATGTGCCTGTTTTGAATACGTTTTTCTGAGATATATCATATTTTTCCATTGCTCTAAACTCCTAAATTCATTGTTTTACTGCACAGAAATACACCATAGAACCTTCAACATTAAAATCAGTCAGATCATAAACCTTATGTAAACGCTTTTTCAATTTATCAGCAGTATCAAACGGCGGCGTAAACCAGCCTTTTTTAGCCAAGAAATATCGTACAAGGCTGTCAGTTATCTTTGACTCGCCCTTGATATAAAAGCAGGCTATAAAACTTCCGCCTTTTTTCAGTACACGGTAAGTTTCACGAAATGCCGCCTTTTTATCAGGAAAAGCATGAAAACCATTCATGCTGAGCACAATATCAAATGATTCATTCTTGTACGGAAGCTGTCCGACATCCCCCTGAACAAGATTGACGTTTTCAAGTCTTTTCATACGTTCACGAGCTTTAGAAAGCATATCGTCACTGTAATCAAGGCAAATAATATCAGCATTTCCCAGAACTGAATATTTGTTGTGTGTAAAAACAGCTGTCCCCACAGGCACATCAAGCAGTCTGCCTGAAAATTCATCAGGAATATATGAAAGCACTTTTTCCGCAATTTCATTATCGTCCACATTGCTCCAGAACAAACGGATATACAGCTTGCTCCACCATTTACCTTTTGTCAGAACATCATCATAGATATCACGCGACTTCTTGTAGGAGCTTTTGATATCATCATATTGTTTTAACATTATCCAGCCTTCCTTGCAACACAATGCAGACGGCAGAAGCCTCTCTTTTCAAAGGATTCCATTTGAAGTCCTGCGCCGTCACACAGCTTTTTGATATCATCTCTGCCGTATATCCGAACATCGCCCTTGCCTGTCAGGTTCACGAGCTTTACACCGATGTGATTAAACAGCCAGCGTTTAACTGACGGCTCAACTGTAATATCACGCAGAATAAATCTGCCATTAGGTCGAAGAACACGGTAAACACTATTGAAAAAATCCTGCGGATTCGGGTAATGATGAAAGCTCTCACAGCAGATCATCACATCAAAGGAATTATCAGCAAATGGCATATTCTCACAATCACCGACTATGAGTTCTACATTCTTTATATTTTTTCTTTTTGCAACTTCTATCATTTTCGGTGTCAGGTCAATACCTGTGTAATGCTTGTCAGGATATTTCTTATGCAACAGCGTCAGCATAGGACCAGTTCCACAGCCGCAGTCCAGAAGGTCGGTAAATGGCTCTTTTTCAAGCTCTGCCAGCACATCGGGATAATCCTTTTTGCACATATTATATACGCCGGCATTGTCAGATTCATATATCTCGGCAGCTTTGGTGAACTCCTTTATTGATAAGTCTTTATATTCTCTTGGTGTCATTATATTACCTCCATCGATTTAGAACGCTGTTTACCAGACATGATTGATCCAGTCAAGCAGCAACTTTTTTAATTTTTCACGCTCTGCAGCACAGTGTTTCGGATACTGCTTTTCAATCTTGAAAAGCAACCTGTATAGCGGAGAGTTTTTTGTTATCATTACATGGCTTAAATATGGGAACGCTATATGCTTGTGTGCATATGATAATGACAAGGATGCTCATATCAATTCATTCCTTCCTTGTTGTACATCAGATCATATATCTTACAGCCTGCCGCAGTTCGTGTCTGAACGAGCTTCATTCCGAGATGTACATAGCGGTCGCATTTGCCCTTGGCATCTGTATCAAGTATGCAGGGACAGCCGTTTTTGTCTGCCATTTTATAAGCAAACTCCATCAACTTCCGCATATATCCCTGTCCTTGATACTGTTCTGTAACAATCAGCATTTCAACCTTGACATAGGGCTTCTTCTGCTTTTTCATCTGTATCTCAAGTGGCTTGATGTCACAGCCGCTGTTTGCCTGTTTCAGAAATGGAAACAGTTTGCCCCAGCCGCCAAGCGCATTTTTCATTCGCCGTGCCATTTTGACAATGCTTCGGAAATTCGGATGATTTCCTTTTGTATCAGTGATGAGAATATAGCCCTCACTGTTATCGGTGCAGTAAAACGTTCCGCTTTCGATGCCTGCAATAACAAAGGATTTCATGTATTCGGTCATAGCCGATTTTGACGGAAAGAACGGCTTCAATCCGCCTTCATTTGGTTCATATGGGAAATCCCAGAACGACGCACCGATTAGTGCGGATATTTCATCTATTTTCTCTTTTGATAATGAGCGTACTTTTTTCATTGCTGTTCCTTTCCTCTGTGCATGGTCATTCTCTGAAATAATCGTAACGTTACCATCTGAAAGTCGCCCAGCGATCATTCATCTTAGGCAATAACAGTGCAAAAAGCTTTGCTCGTATGCTGTATTTCTTCATCTCTTCATTGAAGCTGTGTTCTTCCACAAACCGTATACCGTCTGTCAGATCAGCGATCTCCTGTCCCGAATCAGTGCCGGACATGAAGTGCGCATTTGTATTTTTTACTGTATCGTGATGCTTTTCGCTTTTCTGCATTGCCTTGCAGTTCTGCTCAGCGATCAGTATACCGCCGTCAGGAAAGTTATTTTTCAGAACTTCAAGAAAAGTACGTATCTGATCAAGTGTCAGGTACATAAATAAGCCCTCAGCAATAAAAACAGGTTTGGATCTTCTGCCGGCAAGCGCTTCCTGTACCGTTTTACACCAGTCGCTTTCCAGTGCATTTCCTGCAATCATCGTTACACGTTCACGTTCAGTAAAAGCCTTTCTTCTTGCAGCGATAGAATCCGGAAGGTCAAGATCGAACCACTCTATCCTGCCGTTATCTACTCTTTCAAATCTGTTGTCAAAGCCTGCACCTACATTTACAATTACAGTATCAGGGGCTTTCCTGATTATTCCTTTCAGCTGACGGTCAAGCATTATTGTTCGCGCAATTACTCCTTCATGAGACATGAACTTATCATACGGAGTGGTATCAATATTCAGTGTCTTTATGATCTCCACTGCTTTCCTGTCTTTGACACGAGCGTTTTTTCTGAGTGTTTCATTTGCCTTTACAGCAAGAGGGATAAGTGCAGTAGTCTGCACATCGCCTAATCTTAATTCCATAATAATTACTCCTTTAATATTTATTCCATACCTTTCAGCACTTCGACCATGTCTATCTTCTTTATCCTGCGCGAGAACATAAAGCTGACAAGTACAGATACAGTCATTACAAATATTGCCGCAATTATATATGTTGTCGGTGCAATATAGCACGGCCAGTCAACTGCGTCGCCGTTGGAGTCCATCATTGCCTGCAATGGTACACGTCCGAGGGGGAGCCCCAATATGCAGCCGATAATGGACAGCCACAGGTTTTGTGTAGAGAGTAGTCGACGTATAGCGCTGCTCTTAAAGCCAAGAACTTTAAGAGTTGCAAATTCCTTTTCGCGCTCATTGAATGAAAGATTACCCGAATTATAGAGAACTATGACTATCAGCAGGACTGAGAATATCACCATGAAATATACCAGCAGATTCATTATCTCCATCATCTTGTCAAAGGCAGCGATAAGATCTTTCATACTGTGAACTGCGGAAACACAGTCGTTATCGGCAGTATTTTCACAGTTGTTCTTCGATACCAGCATTACAGGTCGGAAGTCCATTCCTACTGCCTCGTAATCCTCACGCAGCATTGTTATTCCCGTAATATTCGGGTGGCGCGATATAAGTCCTATTTTACTCTCGTTCCATTCAGAACCTGTCGCTGTTTTCCAGTAAACCTTGTCTCCCTCTGAAAGTCCCAGCTTTTTTGCCTGTTTCATAGTCAGAGCAACAGTGCCTTTCCTTATGGGAGTTGTTCTGAGCTCTGTATCCGATACGCAGTAGAGCTGCTCTCCCTCGGTAACTGCCAGTTTACAGCTTATGATACCATCGGAAGTCGGGTGTTCCTTTGCAGCTATGGATATCGCTTCCATAGCTATAAGCTCACCGCCTGTCTCGATTTTTAACTCTTCAGCCTGTTCGGGAGTGCAGCTGTCATTGAGCAGCACCTGATACTCATAATTCTGGATATCATGGAAATACCAGTCACGGACATAATCTACTGTGTCATAGGCACCAAGTCCAAGCTCCATTATCATCATACCCATGCAGGTGCCGAAAACTCCCATAAACGCCCTCATTTTAGAACGTGATATATCGCGGAGATTGTACCTTACATTGAAACTGAGCTTTTTCCAGAACGGCAGCTTCTCAAAAATGCAGGGCTTTGCAGTCTTGGCAGCCGCAGGTCTGAGAGCTTCCGACGGGTGTATCTTCAGTATCTGCTTGCAGCTAAGATAAGACGTTCCCGTACATATAAACATAAGAACCGCCGCAACTATGATACTCTTGTAGCTGAATCCGGGCTGCCAGTTCGGAAGAGTGTAGAACTGACTGAACATATTCACCATAAGTCTGCCGAATGTCAGTATGCCGAGTATTATTCCAAGGATACAGCCAATCGTCGACAGTACAAAGCTGTAGCTAAGGTAGTGAGCAAGTATCTTTCGCTTTTTCATTCCGAGAGCGTTGAGCGTGCCTATCTGTGTTCTCTGCTGTGCTATCATACGTTTCATAGTGGTGATAATAACGAGCAGTGCAATAGCTACGAATACAAAAGAGAATATGTACGAAAAGCTGTCGTGCTGTGCAAGCTCGTCCGAAAGCTGATACCAGCCGCGAATGCTGTTTCTGTCGGCAAAATATGCGTAATTATCGCCAAGAGCATTTGCGATATCCTTTTCGTAGCTAAGCGCCTTGCCGTCGCAGGTAAAAATTATCTCGTTATTTATACGCATTTCCTCAGGCAGGACTTTCTGCGATAAATAAGCAAATCCTATGTTATGAAAGTCCGTATCAGTATCAGTCGAGGCGCAGGCGAATTCATATTCGGGAGTAACGATAAGTCCCTTGACTTCTTTTTCGATGTCAAGTCCCATAACATGAACTGTGAATTTGTCACCGACTTTTATTCCCCATGTCTCGGCAAAGCGGCTGAAAAGCCAAAGCCCGTCTGTATCATCCGCATTGAAGTCATCACCCTCAATCGTGCGCGGTATCGTAACATCAGCACTGTTCTGAAAATAGCAGTACATTTCCGCAGTATTGTATTTTTCATCAGCTTTTCCGAGCACCTCGGTTCGTCGCTGCACGTCTTTGACGCCGCTGATATCTGCAATTTTCTTTGCCTGTTCCTCACTGAAATCCGCACCGTATATCCAGCCGTCAGCAAAGTTTGAACTGTTTTCAAAATCGTTTCTTGCTTTGTTGCCTCCGATGACATTTGCCTGAAATCCCGTATAGCACCACATTGCTATCAGAGACAGTATCATTATTGAAAAGAACTGTGCAAAGTTAGCCTTGATGTCACGAAGCATTTTCTTTCTGAGCATTGCTGTCACCTCACCAGTCGATATCGTTTACAGACAGCGGATTCTCATTGGTCTTTACAGACTTTATCTTACCGTTCCTCATGTGGATTATGCGGTTCGCACACTTTGCGATATCCGCATTATGGGTAACAAGAATGACGGTATTTCCATGCTCGGTAGAAAGCTTTTGCAGCAGGTCTATGACCAGCTTTCCCGTTTCCGAATCAAGTGCGCCAGTAGGCTCATCGCCGAGGATTATCTTCGGATCTTTGGCAAGAGCTCTTGCAATAGATACTCTCTGCTGCTGACCGCCTGACATCTGTGTCGGAAACTTATTCTTCTGGTCAGCAAGCCCCACGCGCTCAAGCATTTCATCCGCACTCAGCGCAGATTTCTTTATGTCCTTGACAAGTGCTACATTTTCGTAAGCGGTAAGTCCTGGCAGAAGATTATAGAACTGGAATATGAAACCGATAGTATCAGCACGGTATTCCGAAAGCTGTTTATCGCTATATGAAGATATATCCTTGCCATCAACGATCACTTTGCCCTCAGTCGGTACGTCCATTCCACCCAGCATATTCAGCACAGTGGACTTTCCTGCGCCCGACTGTCCGAGTATGACTACAAATTCTCCTTTTTCTATGGTAAAGCTCACATGGTCAACCGCTACCTGCTTTCCCTCACCTTTACCATAAATTTTTACTACGTTCTCGAATTCAACTGTTTTCATATATATCCCTCCAATTTGTTAGTCTTCGCAAACTTGATATCAAAAAAATAAATCCTTCAATCTGTTATTTTCTTGCGATACTATCTCAGGATGCTTCTGAAAGAAAAAATCAAAAAGCGCTTTATATGACTCGTCGCACATACTGTGCTCCATTTTACACGCATCGATTTTTGCATTTTCTTCTCCTACGCCAAGATATCTTAACATATAAAAGAAAAAATAATACCTTCCTTTTATCTTTCTGGCAAGTTTCATTCCTTTTCTTGTCAGAATAATATGAGAACCGTTTATGCCTTCAATGTATCCTTCTTTCTCAAGTTCATGAACAGCTATACTGACCGTTGGCTTTGAAACGCCAAGTTCTCCGACTATATCAATGCCTCTGGCACTGCCGCACGATTCCTGAATTTTGAGTATAGTTCTAAGATAATTTTCCGTTTTTTCCTTACCGAGCACTAAAACACCTTCTTTAATTGTATAATAATAGTTAGTACGTAATAACTTTATATTAAGATTATATCACTAAACATTCGTATTGTCAATATGAAGCATAAAAAAGAGGCGTAACTCTTGTTGTTTTATTTCTGTCATAATATCTTTATATAAGGACAAAATTACGGAAACAGCACAGTAACTGTTGCTGCCTTCGTAATTTTAATTAATTTGATACTATTTTTTTACAGCTGCAATGTGATTCTGCATGTCGTATATAACAGGGAATTCAAATATATCTGCCAGCTGCAGTAATGTTCCTGTTCTATCGTTGAGTTCATACAAAAGCCGTATAGCTTTAATAGAATCTCCGCCACAGCGGAAGAAGTTATCAGCAAGAGTCAGGTCATCTCTGCCGAGAATATCGCAATATACTGCCAGAATTTCGGGGCATGTGACATCCTGTGATCGTTCTTCATCATTTAAACTAATTTTATGTATTATAGTACATAATACTACAATTATATATCGAGTATTATTTGTTGTAAGTACAGGAAAGAGATGTTGTCTGCATACCACCTCAGATACAGCAAAAATCATTTATAACGTAAACAGTGCTCCTTCGAGCATTAACAATCCAAGCAAAGCAAAAACCGCTTAGAAGGCTATTCTAAGCGGTTTTCTTGTGGAGCTGGAAACGTGACTTGAACACGCGACCTGTATCGAGCAGATGACGAACGAATTCGCAACTTTTATCGAAGATATTATTCGAGTCAAGAATATTTTTATGCCGTTCGCGGACGAGCTCTGTGACCACAATAGCTATCCGACAACTCAGAAAGTTATTGACACTTTCCAGCGATACACAGGTGTTGTTTCAAGTGGAAGTATGTGCATGGGACACACGATAATTGATACGAAAAAAGGTCCCATACTCTGTGAGACCTATCGTTTCACATCGCTGGGAGCCTTTCTGTATTTTGAATTGTTCAAGTGTATCGAGGAGAAATTCATGCCTGTCCGTTGCAAGAACTGTGGTCGCTGGTTCATTATGAAGAATACCACGTTCTCTCACTTCTGCAAACGTCTTATCAGCAGCAATCCTCCTAAGACCTGTCGCGATCACGCTATGAGCCACAACTTCAAGGAAAAACTCAAGAGCGATCCTATCTGGGAGATCTATAACCGTGGCTACAAACAGCACTACGCTCGCTTCATGAAAGGTAAAATGACAAAGGCTGAGTTTTCTGAGTGGGGAGAGTACGCTATACAGCTAAGGCAGCAGGCTGCTGACGGTGAGTTGGAGATTGAGGAGTATCAGAAGCTGATTAGAATATAGTTCATACAATGTTTTTCAAATCTCCCATTGAGACGGAAATGGTGCGATAGGTATAACCCGTACGACTTGTGAAAACAATGCGCTCTTGATTCCTGTTCATTAAAAGGCAGATTATAGCGGTTATTAATTCCCTTTTATAGCACTGACAATTGAGGCCGAATTCCATTTTACTATTTTATTAGCGTTGCTTTTTACAACTGTGGAAGTACGTTCTGAGCCCCAAGGTTCAATAGCTATTATTCGCTTTCCCATTTCCTGCGCCAACTCAATTTCTATATTAATCCACTTACTATAAGTAGAATAAACACCTGCGAGAATAAGGACATATGAAGCGTGTTGCATTTGATTTCTTATTGCAGCTCGTAATTCACGTTCATTATTTGCGTTATGGATAGGATCATCTTTCGGAACTGAATAATCCCTATATGAAAAATTAGGCGCATCATCTAATAAGGATATTAATTTTTCATAAGCATCACTATATGACCATGAATGGCTAATAAAAATATTATAAATCATAATTATCTCCTCATTTCTTCTTTTAACTTTGCATAGAATCGTTCAGTTTCGTACCTTTGACGATTTTCAACTGAATATTGCTCAAAATACACTCTTGATTCTTCTGAGACTTTATTTCGTGTTCTAACATATAAAGCAATATCATTAAGTGATCTCAATCTTGGCCAGTAGGTAAGGTAATCCGGTAAAGCAACCATATGACTTAAAAAAGTTGCCGTAGGCATATCAACTTGAGCAGACATCCCAATTTCAAATGGAACCCACCAAGAAGACTTTGTTTTTTCGGACATTACAACAATGAGATCGCTACAGGCATTGAGATTTTTCCTAATATGATCTGTTAATTGCTTTCCGCCGACTTTAATATCATTATCAAGTACATCCAAATATGCTGACACATCATATTTTTCAAATTCTTTCTTTAATAGAAGCGCCTGTGCGCTATCTGCGTCTTTATGAGAAATAAAAACTTTCATTTTGACCTCCTCATATTTTGTCTATGATAAACTTAACCACGGGAATAAGAAATGAAACAGAAAATAGGATAATAAATAGCCATGGTATAGCTTTTTCTATTGAGGTGAGCTTAGGATATTTATATTCATTTTCCAATTTGTCCCACTCATATGTATATGGTCGCAACGGAAGCTTCCTTTCAATTTCATTCACAATACCATATTTAACGGTACTCAGTATTGTATAGCTCTTGATTGTTTTAATCCACAAAACACAAATAACAATACCTACGACAGCAAGAATTATGCTCTTTAAATCAAGCGAAAATGAAATAACTGCCAAGAGAGCCGCATTAATCGTAATGTAGATATTATTAGAATTACTGCGTTTTTCGGTGTTGTTATTCGCCATATCCACACATGTTTTCCATTGTTCAAGAACAGCACACTCAAAATCGCCGTTATATTTTTCTTTTTTGACTGATTTAAGTTTCAATGCCTTTACTGCCTCACTTTCCATGCTTAGTCTTATCGACGAGTACGAATGTAGTCGCACCCTTGGGCGTTGGAGGAACGGTTTTGCCCTTAATAAGCGTAATCTCCGCCTTGCAGCCAACGGGTTTATACTGACCCGAAACAGGGGTTTTTGTCTTTGTAGCCATTAAGACCACTCTCCTTAAAATATATTTAAAGAGATCACACGCTTAAATTTTACTTTCTGTCGACAAAAAACTATTGCATTCTGTGAGAAAATGTGGTATAATTACAGATGTTCAGACTGACATTAGTACCTCATTTCGTATGTGATATGCTTTTGTCAACTTAAGAGATGCCCCTCACACGGGCATCTTTTTTCATGTGACCGCTTTATTGCGTATTGTCAATGATGCTTGGCATTGCCCCAAAAGCGCCTTCAATCATTTTCTGGCCTAATCTGTCATGACTTCTTATTCCAGTGAAATCACTAATGTGTTTCATTGTGCTTTCACCGAATTCGTTCTTGTCCATTAGCCATACTTCATCTCGCTGAACAGCATCATTTATCAACAATAAGTTATGCGTTGTACAGATCAATTGGGCGTTATATGGATTAGTTTCCGGATTATAAAACAGCTCTATCATTTTTTTCACTACAGTAGGATGAAGTCCATTTTCAATCTCATCAACTATAAGAATATTACCCGTACTAAGAGCATCAAAAATAGTTGGCAATATATTTAGTAGTTTTATAGTTCCATTAGACTCTATTTGTAAAAACGGAAGAACGCTTCTCTCTACTGCCTTATGATTATCATAGATATTATGTGTTGATTTAACATCCACTCTAACGCTTTTCAACACTACTGCTCGATTTTCAAAGTCCTCTGAATCAAGTGCTCGTTTTTCAACTTTTTCTTCGTTAAATTCAACTTGAATATCTTCAAGAGTGGGGTCGGCACTTTTTAAAATTTTAAGATATTTCTCTTTTTGTTCATCAGAAAATGATTCTTCACTTAGATTTGAAAGTCCTCTCAAAGCTGCCATATTAACAACCTGAATATTTGTGATAGTTGATACTATTATGGTTGCCAGTTCATTATTTAAAAACGAAGCCATAGAGAGGCATAGCGCATTGTCTTTAACAACATGAACATTATTCTCAAAAGATTTTAGCTCTGACTTTAGCGTTATACTTTCATACTTTGGAGATGTACGCTCCAATATGATTTCTGTGCGCCGCTTCTTTTTCGTAAGCTTCTCTGAAATAACATCATGGTTTTCTGCTATTGAAAAAGAATAGGTATATAGCACATCTTTGATAAGGATTTGTACTAAATATGATGTGGCTCGGCCCTTGCCGGATACATCAAACTTAAAATGATTCCTCTGAACAGCTAACTCATCCTTGAGTGGAAGCATATCGAGAAGTTGAAGATTGTTTGAAGCTCTTATCGGCGACAGCATGATAGCCCTCTGTATCTGCAAAATAATTTTGCAGAAATTAGACTTACCAGAGCCGTTTGCACCATAAATATATGCGATTTTGTTAAAACGCTGATTGTCACCAGCAATAAAAGTATGATTATTAATAACCTGCCCCTTAGGAACTGACGTCTCCATATCAAAAGTTATTGTACTGTTAAATGGTCCGAAATTGGTTGCAGATATTGACTTAAGAATGGCATTTTTCATAGCGGCCACCTCCACGCATTATATTATACACTATCTACATCGCTTTGTCAAGAGTTAATGTCGATTTTTGCGTTTTTTTGCATTTTTTCGCTTTAATACAAGAGAAACTTCACGCATTGTCGCGGTATTGTACAGAAAATGTGCAACAATGTAGTAGTTCGCAGTTTATTCGACTTACCGTATAAAACCTGCGGTAACAAGTGCCTTAATCTCTAAAATAAGTAAAACCTTTGATCATTATAACAAAAGCAGCTTATTTCATTAAAAATAGGCTGCTTTTTCAAATTTTACTTTACATAGGCTTATAAGTAACCCTTCCAATTATCTGGAAATCCCATAAGTCTTATATCAACATGAGGATACTTCTCAAGATACTGAGCGAGTGCTACGTTTTCGACTTTGCTCTTGATCGTGCTCTCCGTCAGATATTCGACTACTCCTGCCGTCTGAATGTTGACGAGTCCAATCCCGAAAAGAAGGTAGCTGAGTTCATCAGCTTCCTGCCTGTTCTGGCTTATGACGGCTCAACTATGAAAGCTATCAATGCGCAGGACGTGCTTGATATTGCAATGGCAGGAACATCTGCTACACTTCTCGCAAAGCGTTGGGAGTCGGCGTTACTTGTAAATGTTGATAATGATACGCTGCAAAGACTTATTAATAATAAAGACGCCCTCGACGCACTTATGCGTATCGAGGGATTCAGAAGCCTTAATCAAGATATCGAAACCATTATCAATAAGTCCGAGGCTGTTAAGAAAGCTAAAAAGGAAGGCACGGACAAGCTTACTCCCAAGGAGAAAAAAGAGCTTACCGAAGAGGAAAAAGAGTACAAGTCACTCCGTAAGCAGATACAGGAGAAACTTATCAAATTCGCCACTCGTGTGCCTGTATTTATGTACCTCACCGACTACCGTGAGCGTTCACTAAAAGATGTTATCACTCAGCTTGAGCCTGGACTTTTCAAGAAGTTCACAGGTCTTGATGTTAAGGACTTTGAGCTGCTGTGCTCAATAGGCGTATTCAATGCGAGCCTTATGAACGATGCTATATTCAAGTTCAAGCGTTATGAGGACGCAAGCCTTGTTTACACGGGTATCGACAAGCACGAAAGCGATGAAATCGGCGGCTGGGATACTGTTATCCGCCGTGAGGAATACGAGAAACTGTTTTATAATCAGCAGGCTACTATGGATACTCCTGAGAGCGATGAGTCTCCAACAGACACTATTGCCGCTGCTGTTACAAAAGCTGCTCCCAAACAGGAACTTGTTACTGCACAGTATGGCATACCTACTCCTGATAATAAGCCAAAGAAGCCTTCTTCTCCTGCGAAACCTAAAGCCGAATCCTTTGACGTTTCAAAAGTCAAAGTCGGCGTAAAGGTGTCACATAAAATGTTCGGCGTCGGCACTGTTGTCAAAAAGTATAAGTCTAATAAGTATGTTATAGTTCACTTCAAGGAAGGCGAGAAGCAGTTCTTGCTGCCTGATGCGTTTACCAAGGGATTTCTTGTTTTTATACAATAAAAATGATACAGTCAGATTAACGGCAGGAAGAAATCTTCCTGCCGTTTTGAGTTTATAAAAACTGCCTTGGCTGTTTATAACATTCATTTGCTTAAATAGTTAAGATATAATACGCATAACGCTTGTGGCGACAGTGATGATACTTCTAATGTTTTTCCGAAACTAATGAACTGTTTGAACTGTTCTTCTTTAGTTGCAGGAGTAACATGATACTTTTCTTTACTGATTTCATATTTCATCATTTCAAATATAATTCTTCTCGTGGTTGTCGGAATTGAATTTATTTGTTTCAATAGATCATCAAAAGAGATTTTCGATTGCGGACAAAATGCATTTACAAGCTCATATTGTTGGCTTGATAAAGTGATTTTTTTTACATCTGGTTGAGAAATATGTAAATCAACCCACAATTGTTTTACATCACGTATCTCAACTGGTTTTGTGATCTTAAGTTTTGATTTGAAGTCAGCCTCACTTTCGTTGCCAAAACGATAAAAAATAACATTTTCCACATTGCTTTTGTTTATGCACTTGAAAATATGGCTATCATTGTTTGGTGCTAATCCTATAATAGTCAATTTGCCTGTCATGTTTTCAAAAACATCAAAGTAATAATTGTCGCCCCAATATAAATCTTTCTCTATGCCTATAGTTAGCATTTCGCGTTGATCAGGTTGTAGTGTACGCATCAAATCATCTATGTTTAATTTTCCACTATTAATCTCTTTTTTTACATTTTCAAACCATTTAAAATCTTGAGTGCAAGTTGTCGCAAATGAGTACTTCATATCTCCGCTAAAATCAAGAATACCATTGCAATTACACTGTTTTAATGTTGAAAGATACTTGTTTGCAGTTTTATTCTTGTGACGAAAATAACCAAGAGCGTTTTTATGATTTTCGGAATGGTATATGGTCTTATAATCCCCATGTAAATGCAGTACTTTTCTATTAAGGCTTTTCTCTAAAGAGTTGTCATAGTTTAAAGAAAAAATGTTATCAAAATTTAAGAAATAACATTTTGCCGCCTTAGGAATGCTTAGTGTCTGTATTTTACCTTCACAGTATATCGCATCAAGGAGCATTTGGCAATACCCCTGTTTTGCTGCTTTGTAATATGGTAACAACTCATTATTATCAAGCAAATATATTTGAAACATCAAAATAATATCTTCCATTCCTAATTGCTCTATACTTGTTATATCATCTGAATAGGTATTGCGAAAATCCATAATTGCTGATTTTAATAATTCTGCAATTTTTTTATCAGAAGATTTATCAGGCACAGTATCATATTTTTTATTCTGAACATCTCTTGCTATTGATGGCATATTACAAAACAGCTCAACAATTTCATCACCACTTATTATTCCATTAAATAGGCTATCATACTTACCCATTTTGGCTTTGGCAAGCATCCGCGCTATTATCCACTTATTTAAATAATCAAAACCGCCAAGTTGAATGTCAAGCCCATTTCCCACTAACAAATTATTCTGCATTTTAACCCCTCCATCTCATATTACGATAATTTTATTATTCTATAAAATACTGAATAAAACAATAACAAAAAGCCGCTCAGGCGAATTCCTAAGCGGTTCTTTGGAGCTAGTGATCGGATTTGAACCGACGGCCTATTGATTACGAATCAATTGCGCTACCAGCTGCGCCACACTAGCATATCTATTATATTTTGTAAGGTCTGCACGGCTGTCTCTTTAAAATCACTCTGCGACCTGCGCATTACGAATGCGCTGCACTACCAGCTGTGCTACACAAGCGACTATTAAATTTTAGAGGTAGACCTGAATATTGTCGGTCAGAAATAAGTCGCACTGCTTCGCTTTCGCTCTCATTGCTCCATATTTCTTCCCTTCGCAAACTCCCTTCATCTGCCACTGGCAGCGGTCGTCTGCTCAGCAAATTCGCTGCACTGCCAGCTGTGCTGCACAAGCAAATATCCAGCCAATCATACATTCACAACATTAATATTATACACTAAAGCCTGTTAAAAGTCAAGTACTTCCCTCTTATTTATAACAGGCATAAAAAAGGACTTCCTATCGGAAGTCCTTTCGTATAATGCTTATTCAGCAGCTTCGAGGTATTTATTCTCGCCGTCCCACTTAAAGAAGCCTGTATCTACAAGAAGCTGTAAATTATCCTTAGTGATAACATAAGGAACCAGCAGATAAGACTGTACGTATCTTACGCCGTTATTGTAGGACTCGCTGTCATAATTGACCTTGATATCGCCAAAGCTTGCTGCCAGCTTAGATGTTGGTATCTCTCCGTCGAGGAGCTGCTTGCACACACCGAAAGCAACGGCTGCTTCGTCGTGAACGTTCTTATAAACTGTCATTGACTGCTTTCCGTCGACGATATTTTTAAGGTTAGCGATATCGCCGTCCTGACCTGTGATTATAGGAGTATTGCTGCCCTTATAATCAGAAGCCAGAGCATTAGCAACGCCAAGAGCAGTTGAATCGTTAGCACAGAGAACTATATCAATAGGAGTATCGCCTGTATAGCTTGAAGCAAGAGTAGCCTTCATATTCTTCTCTGCATTTTCTGTAGTCCAGCCAAGGGTAGCAACCTGTTCAAAGGTATTCTTGCCCGACTGGATGTGGAGAGTTCCGTTATCAATGAAAGGCTTCAGAACGTCATAAGCGCCGTTATAGAAGTAACGTGCGTTATTATCGCCTTCGTCGCCTGCAACGAACTCGATATTGTACTCTGAAGTAGTGCTCGTAAGGTGGAGCTGATTCTTTACATATTCGCCCTGAAGCTTACCAACGGTAAGGTTATCGAAGGAAACATAATATGTAAGAGCGTCGGTGTTCATGATAAGGCGGTCATAAGCGACTACAGGAATATTCTTGTCCTTTGCGCCTGCAAGAGTATCGGAAAGGGTATTTCCGTCAACTGCGGCGATAAGGAGAAGGTCAACGCCGTCACTGAGCATACCGCCGATATCCTCATTCTGCTTATCAGCGTTATTCTCCGAGAATCTGAGGTCAACCTTATATCCTGCCTTTTCAAACTGAGACTTCAGTGATTCGCCATCGTTATTCCAGCGCTCAAGCTCCTTGGAAGGCATTGCAATGCCGATAGTTTTCTTTGTGTTGCTTGTTGTTGTCTGAGAATCGTTTTTCTTTTCGCCGCATGAAGCAACTGAGCAGCAGATAGCCAGTGCAGCCGCAGCAGCCAATAATTTTTTCATAGAGAAATCCTCCTTAAACTTTAATACCCCTAAAAATCATTTTCACTATGCCTTCTTACATTAATTTTACTATATAAAACACAATATGTCAAGTTAAAGACTGATGATTTGTATAAAACATTCAAAACCTTTGCTCATGACTGAGCAAAAACACTGATATATGTTCAAACAGTTATATTTTACATTTAAGCGCCTATATATATATGCATATGAGCGCCGCTCCGTTTGTATTCGGAGCTTATCGGCGAAGCCGCGGCAAATAAGGTATCAAAACGCATTTTTCGCCTTGACAAAAGCACTGTATCCGTGATATACTAAAAAAAATCATTGAAACTGAGGAGCTATCATGCTGAATCAATATCTTAATAAAATCGAACGAAAATGCAGGAAATTCGCAATATCAAATCTAATGCTCTATATAGTTCTTGGCATGGCTGTTGTGACTATTGCAGACTTTATCCTTGTGACAAATCCGAATAACACCGTAAATCTGCTGGAGCTTCTGTCTTTTAACCGATACAAGATACTCCACGGCGAGGTATGGCGAGTGATATCGTTTGTATTCCTGCCGCCGCCGACTCTGTGGATATTTATCCCCATAATACTTTATTTCTACTGGTTCATGGGTTCGTCGCTGGAATACAAATGGGGCGCGTTAAAGTTCAACATATTCTATTTTACGGGAATCTTGGGCTGTATCGCCGCAGGCTTCATATTAGGCTATGCCACCAACTATTATCTTGACCTGAGCCTCTTCCTTGCATTCGCAATACTCTTCCCTAACGAACAGCTTCTGGCGTTCTTTGTTCTGCCGATAAAGGCAAAATGGCTAGCGCTTGTTGACGGTATCGTGCTGCTGTACGACTTCGTTAAGGGAAACGGCACTACCAGAATATTTATCATACTCTCGATAATAAACATCATAATATTCTTTGGCAAGGACTTCTTCTCCATGATATACTACATGGTGAGACGCTTCAAGTACAGACATATCAAGAAAATAAAGTAAAAAAAGCTCCCGGTGGGAGCTTTTTTATTATCTTCTGTTTTCTTCGCCGCCGTTTACACTGAATGAGCTTGCCTTCCAGAGACCGTTCTCCTTTACAGCCTTTACGACCATTGTGGAATCAGCTCCGAAATCGTCGAATTTTGCCGTAATAGTGAATGAATCCTCTGTAACATCGGAAACTACAGGATCGCTGTTGAACGAAAATCCGCAGCCTCTTGCGCCCTGCAAGAACCAAAGTGAACCGTCGCTGTCTGTGAACATTGCAGGCTCGCCCTCATAAATGCACTTATATCTTGATTCAAGAAGACTTCCGCAAACTGCGTCCGTAACATACTTCTTTACCTCTTCAACGCTGCTGAAGCGTGAATCTGTTACCTTTGTATATGGGTACTTATTATCAACGTTTAGAACTGCGCTCTCATCTACCTCAACGCTTGAGCCGCCGCCGATGTAGTCAACAGCATTAAGGTTGTTGAGCACCTTTGCAGCCTCTGCGATAAGCTCGTCTGAAACTGCCGATGTTTCTGCCTGACTTTCAGGTGCAGCTGTAGTTTCTGCTGCCTCTTTGCTCTCCTCAGACGCAGCCTCTGTGGGCGCCTCTGTAGTTGAAGCAGCTGTTGTTGTCTCTGTCTTTTTGCTGCTGCCTGTGCCTACGCTGTCGCCGCATGAAGCAAGGCTGCCGCATATCATTGCAGAAGCTATGATGCACATTATAATTCTTTTTTTCATAATGTTACCTCTTTCTTTCAATAAAAAAGCTTGTTTATACGAATACAAAATATATGATACACGTTTTTCGCAAAATATTCAAGTCAAATAATTCACAAACTTTATTTATGAGTAAGTGTTTTTTAGTGTAAAATAGCCGTGAAAAAGCTCTCAGCCCAAATGCGGGCGGAGCTTTTTGCATATAGCTTATGCATTGTTTTTATCTGTAATTAACAAAAAACTCTTGATTTCACGGCATTTATATTGTATTATAAAAGAAAGATATGAATAAATACAGAAACGGGGAATAAAAAACAAGAAAAGGAGCTGATACTATGAAAAATAAAATTCTGGCATTGGCGCTGGCGGCTATGTGCTTCGGAAGCGCGGTATCCGCCAATGTTATGCCTGCAACGGTCATCGCCGCTGACAGCGATACAGAGCAGACCGCAAAGGCTATGACTCTCGACGATGTAAAGGAGCTCGCAAAAAAGGGCAAGAACTTAACATGGACGGACTTTTCAGGATATGACATAAACTGGCGCAGCACCATAGCCTTCACCCGATTTGCCAAAATAGATTTTGGAAACGACCTCTTCCTTGTGATATGCGGCGAGCCGGATCTTCGTCCCGATGCGGTATGGCTTTGCTACAAAGACACCGAGACATACGTCGATGTGAAAACAGGCGATGTCAGTGCATTCATAAGCAAATATGCAAAAACAGACACCGTTACCACAACCACAGCCGCAACAACAACGACAACAACTGCAAAAACGACAACTACAACAGCTAAAACAACAACTACAACAGCTAAAACAACAACTACAACAGCAAAAACAACAACTACAACAGCCAAAACAACAACTACAACAGCCAAAACAACAACTACAACAGCCAAAACAACAACCACAACTGCTAAAACAACAACGACAACTGCCAAAACAACAACGACAACAGCCAAAACAACAACCACAGCTGCTAAAACCACAACTGTGACTACAAGTGTTACAACACTTCTTGCCACGGTAAAGGGCGACGCAAACTGTGACGGTCAGGTCGATATGGCAGACGTTGTTCTCATTATGCAGGCTCTGGCAAATCCCAACAGATATGGCATAAACGGCACTGCATACGTTCACCTTACCCCACAGGGCAATATAAACGCGGATATGGACGGCTTCGGCATGACTGTGAATGACGCTCTGGCTATCCAGAGAAAGCTTCTCGGACTTGATGACGAAAACGGCTTTGACGCTTCTGGTATCGTTACCTTTGAAATGGAACCCACAAAGACAGGCGTCGAGGAGTTCCTTGCAAACAATACCAAAATAGCGAATGACTATAAAGAAGACGAGCTTTATAACGTAACTCCGTCTAAAATAACGGAAAAGTTCGGCTTTACAGTATTCAAGTTCACAAAGTCATGCGAAAGCTACGTTGTTTACAAGGACAAGACATATCTTCTCGAATCAAGCTTCGGCGGTCCGGGAACAATTTCCTTTGCTGTTGCCGACCTCAACAAGGACGGAAACTACGAGCTCTATTTTACATTCTCATACGGTTCGGGAATGAATCATGCAGAGGTTAGCTGCTTCGACACATCGGAAGATACCGAGTTCTATTTCTGTTCTGATTATTTTAATGATGACATGACCTTGGCTGTAGAAAACGGCAAGCTGTGCGTATACAAGGCTGCTTATAAAGATTCAGGCAGCTTTGTACATATCAAAACAGAGCCTAAGGAAAAGATAGGCGAGATAGTCTACGAATACGGCGTTATCCGCTTCAAGCGCACAGATATCGCAGAAAGCGACGAAACTAAGGTAAAGATCAATACCACTATCCCCGAATACGGCTCAGACTATGTTGAAATGAAAGCCGATGAGGCTATGGTGAGCAGCTACGATCAGGCAAGCAGCGCCCTTACCGGAATGGGCGTGTGGTTCAAGTTTGAGTCGCCAAAGTATCCCGTTACTGTCAGCACTGAAAACGGCAAATTCAGAATATATAACTATCAAGGCGGCGGTTTAGGCTCTATCAACGACGTGGGCAAGACCTACACTGTGGGCAGGATCGGCAAGGTATGCTTTGCTCCCGAAAATGGAAGACTCTCCGACGACTATAAAGCCGAGGTAAAGATAACAGGCGAGGAAAACGGCAAGACCGTAGACCTCGGAACTCTGGTCATCACCAAAACCGATAAGAATACCAAGGGAGTTTTATCGGTCACATTCAAAAAGGCTGGCAGCGCTTCACTGGCAGGAAAGAAGTTTTATTATGAAAAAGAGGGCTTCGGTGGCTACTGCAATATCGAATTCAATGAAGACGGTACATTTTTATATTCTCCGGGAGTTCTGAGCAGCTATCTCGGCGGAGGAACATGGAAAATATCGGGAGATACTGTTATCCTTACCGAGAAAAACGAGGGCGAAGGAAAAACTATCACCAACCGCTTTAAAATCGCAGGAAATGACATTGTCTATATAGCAGACGGCTCTGACGGCTTGCGATATATGGAAGTCAAGGACGGCGAGAAATTCAGCATAACGGCAGCTGACACATAAAATCTTGAAAAAACAAGACTGTTCTTGTAAAGTACGCTGATTCCGAAAAAACTCGCACACAGCTGGAAAACTTCCTTAAAGAAAAGAATATCGACCTTAAATTAGTCGAATTTTTTGCAGTTGAATAATAATCGCAAAAAGCTCCGCAAACGCGGAGCTTTTTTTGTAGGGGCTGATGCCCACATCAGCCCGTCATATTGATTCGCAACTCACGGGGCGATGTGGGTGACTCCCTGTAGTACAGGGAGATGTCCGCAGGACAGAGGGTACGGGTGCCTGTTAGGCATCGCCCCCTACAGGTTAACGGCTAAAAAAGGACTTCCCTGCGGAAGTCCCTTTTTCAATATCAGCCCTCGATCTTGGGGAGGTTTGCAATTGACTTTGCAATTTCCTCGTCAGTCGGGATATAGTCGCTCATCTTGCCGTCGTTGTATGCGCCGTAAGCGTACATATCAAAGTAGCCTGTACCTGTAAGACCAAAGAGGATAGTCTTCTCCTCGCCTGTCTCCTTGCACTTGAGAGCCTCGTCGATAGCAACGCGAATAGCGTGGCTGCTCTCAGGAGCAGGAAGGATACCCTCAACTCTTGCGAACATCTCAGCAGCCGCGAATACAGCTGTCTGCTCAACGGAAGTAGCCTCCATGAGTCCCTGATCGTAGAGCTCTGAGAGTGTAGCGCTCATGCCGTGGTAACGGAGACCGCCTGCGTGGTTTGGTGAAGGCATGAAGCCGCTGCCCAGTGTATACATCTTCTGGAGCGGGCAAACCTTACCTGTGTCGCAGAAGTCGTAAGCGTATGTACCTCTTGTAAGGCTCGGGCATGAAGCAGGCTCAACAGCGATGAAGCGGTAATCAGCTTCGCCGCGGAGCTTTTCGCCCATGAATGGTGAGATAAGTCCGCCGAGGTTTGAACCGCCGCCTGCACAGCCGATGATGATATCGGGCTTGATGTTGTACTTGTCCATAGCAGCCTTTGCTTCAAGACCGATGATTGACTGGTGGAGGAGTACCTGTGCAAGAACGCTTCCGAGAACGTAACGGTAGCCTTCCTTTGTTGTAGCAGCCTCAACAGCCTCAGAGATAGCGCAGCCAAGGCTTCCGCCTGTACCGGGGAATTCCTCAAGTATCTTTCTTCCTACCTCAGTTGTGTTTGAAGGAGAAGGAGTTACTTTTGCGCCGTATGTACGCATAACCTCGCGGCGGAAAGGCTTCTGCTCGAAGCTTACCTTAACCATGTAAACGTTGCAGTCGAGGTCGAAGTATGAGCAAGCCATTGAAAGAGCTGTACCCCACTGACCAGCACCTGTCTCTGTAGTAACGCCCTTGAGGCCCTGCTTCTTAGCGTAGTAAGCCTGAGCGATAGCAGAGTTGAGCTTGTGGCTTCCGCTGGTGTTGTTGCCCTCGAACTTGTAGTAGATCTTAGCAGGTGTGCCAAGCTTCTTCTCAAGGAAGTAAGCTCTTACGAGAGGAGACGGACGGAACATCTTGTAGAAGTCCTGGATCTCCTGTGGGATATCGATATAAGGTGTATTCTCGTCAAGCTCCTGCTTAGCCAGTTCCTCACAGAAAACGTGGCTGAGGTCCTCTAAAGTACAGGGCTTGCCTGTAGCAGGATTAAGGAGAGGAGCAGGCTTCTTCTTCATATCAGCGCGTACATTGTACCACTGCTTTGGAAGCTCGTTCTCCTCAAGATAAATTTTGTAAGGGATCTTTTCATCTGACATTGACATAATAATATCTCCTTTTCTGTAATAATAAAGATTTGTCGGCTTATAACAACGAGATACAAGGACACAAAAAAGCTTCTGTCCCTGCAAAAATGCTGGGACAGAAGCATAACTACTTCTGCGGTGCCACCCTGCTTGACGCTTTCAGCGTCCTCTCATCATGTACACAAATACAAAGGTTTTGATAACGCAGACCTCTGCGTCTTGCCTACACAAGAGTTTCCCCCTATTGAAGTCCCCCTCTTCAGCTCGCCCTCGGAAGCCCATTCACACCTGTTTCGCATACCTGCTCGCACCAGCCGCAGGCTCTCTGAAATGCTCACACAAGAGCTACTTACACTTCTTCATTGGTTTACTATAGTAAATTGTAACACAGCAGAGCTATGATGTCAAGGGGATAGGTCCAAATTCTCCAAAAGCGCCGAATATTTAAGCAATGAGCAGAAAAAAACTGTTGTGAAACTTCAAAATATCACGCATTATATAGCCTTTTCAGATAAATATCCATAGAAAACGGTATATCAAATATCAAAAAAGGACTTTTCAACTGCCTGCAAACGTGCTATAATAGTATAACAGTCCCTGCGGATACGCAGTTACTTGATATCGCTTCTGTACTTTGCACGGGTACGCGAGATACTTTCCTCGCTTCGCTTGATAAGGTTAAGGAGCGATGACGAGTACTGGGCGTAGTCCTTCTGCAAGGTCGCAGTAGTAACATAGAGGGTATCGAAATTATCGACGCAGTCGTTGCCGTCAAGGGCGATTCCGCTGGACGCGGCTTTGATGTTGGCTTCACTCATGGATACGATAGCATTTGCACTGTCGTTTGCGATCACCTTGGGTATGCGGAAGAGCTTCTGGTCGTTATGTGGATTCGCATTGTAAACGATACGGAAGAGCTTATAAACAGACAGCATGAGGTACGATGATACCTCCTTGATGAGGGTAATGCTGTTTGCCTTCTGCGCAAGGCTGAAAAGCAGACTGATAGAGTTGTTGATGATACGTCTGTTGAAGTTGATGATCTCGGGAGAAGGCATCTTCATGCTGTTGTTTCCGTCGTCATCAGGGATATCCTCGATAGTGATAGTCTTGCCCTCTGGCTCGGGAGTTCTTCCAAGGAGATAGTCACAGGAAACATTATAGTAATCAGCGATCTTAACAAGGAAATTCAGACCACATTCTCTGATACCCTTTTCATAGTGAGAGAGCAGTGCCTGAGATATGCCCAGATCTGTAGCAGCCTGCTTCTGACTGATGTGTCTTTCCTTACGCTGCAGTGTTATTATTCTTGCGAAATCCGAGTTCATTGAAATTCCTCCTAAAAGATTATTTTAAAATCTGTTACTATTATTATAATACAAAATGTATAATTTGTAAATACACAAAAACGTGAAACTATTTGTGGAAATTTGTAGTATTTTTCGTGAATTTTACTAACAGTTAAAAAAACGAGCAGTATTTTTGTGCATATTATCCTATCGGTATGATTGCCGATATATTCAACGCAAAGGAGAAGTCATGAAAGGTTACAGGATAAGTATTCTCCGTCACGGCATGACGGAGGCAAACGAAAAGGGCGTTTACATCGGCAGGACTGATGTGCCCCTGTCAAATAAGGGCGCGGCAGACCTTGCTGCAAAAATGGACGAATTTGACTACCCCACCGTTCACAGGGTATACACCTCGCCCCTCAAACGATGTACCGAGACCGCCGATATACTCTTTCCCTACACAGAGGTAGTCCCCGTAGACGACCTGAGAGAGCTGAATTTCGGCGATTTCGAGAACAAGAGCATTGACGAGCTTGCAAAGCGCGAGGACTACAACAAGTGGCTCCGCGGCGGCAAGGACAACCGTCCCCCGAACGGCGAAAGTCTTGAGGAAATGACCGCCCGCTGCTATAAAGCGCTCCACGCCATAATCATGGACATGATGGAGTCGGGGCTCACCCACTGCGCCGTTATCACTCACGGTGGTATCATCTCAAATATGCTCAGCTGCTTCGGACTGCCCAAATATGATCCGAAAACGCTCAGCTGCGACTTCGGCATGGGCTTCGAGCTCATGGTAACAGCTCAGATGTGGCTGAATTCACAGGCATTCGAGATACTTGGCTACTGCCCCTACGAGAAGCTTGACGAAGCCGACGACGAGTATTGATAAATCTGTGGGTGGCTGCTTTTGGCAGTCCGCAAGCCGAAAAACAAATATAAACGCCCCTGAATAATATGCCATGCTTTGGCAATAATATCTGCAAAACCATTTTTCGGAGGCGCAGATATGAAAATTCGGGAGCTTATCCGCTTTTCACGGGGCTTGCTCAAAGGCAGACGGGCACGGACTATGATGATATGCATTCTCCCTCTCGGCGCGGAGCTCTTCTTCCGCTTCGCAGAGGCGGCGGTGTACAGTATGCTGCTGTATTTCGGCAATATCGAGCCTATACGGCTCTTCGGCGGCAGCAGTCCCGTACAGCTGGGAGTAACAGCGGCGAGCACGCTTCTGCGGCTGCTGACTACAGCTCCCCTTATGTATGCGGCGGCGTACCGCCTTTACGGAATGACCTCGGAGCTGCCGCAAAAGCGCTGTGAAGCCTTTTCGCGGATACTGCTGAGAAAATGCACCTTCAAGCGCAGCATTTCCGCGGCGCTGTGGACAAAAGCCGTGGGACTTCTTGCACTTGCTCCTGCGGTGTTCTTCGGAACTGCCGCATACGGACTAACAGGCGAAAAGCTGAGCCCTCGGGAGGCTTTTCTTGCGGCAAACGCCCTGTTTCTCACAGGAGTATCGGTCATTTTATGGCTTTCGCTGAAGCTCAGCTTTGCCGCTGTGCCTTACATTTTAGTGCGATTCCCGAAGATGACAGCTTTTAGGGCTATGATATTCTCGGTAGGCTTCATGCGCGGCAGAAAAAGCGTATTACTGCGGCTTCTGGCGGTGTATCTGCCCCAAATGCTGACAATTGCAGGACTTCCCTACGCACTTACAAAGCTGATGACCGCTTTTTCACTCAGTATCGACATTTTTATCAAGGAGGACGAATACCTTGAAGCAGATAGAGCTTACGGTAGACGCCGAAAGTCCCATAACTCTGGAAAAATTCCTTTTGGCAAAAAAAGGCGTATCAAGGCGGCTGCTGACGAAGCTTAAACGGCAGGAAGGCGGCATTACCCGAAACGGTCAGCTTGTCCGCAGCATAGATATGGTTCAAAAAGGCGAGGTAATAGTCCTGAATCTGGAGGACGACAGCTTCTTAGAGCCGAATCCAAGCCTTAATGTGCCGATAGCCTATGAAAACGACAGCCTTGTGGTGTTCAACAAGCCCAGCGGTATGCCCGTTCACCCGTCCATTCGTCATCAGGGCGACACTCTCGGGAATTACTTCGCTTCTCTCTATCCCGAGCTCACATTCCGCTCGGTGAACAGGCTTGACCGCGACACCTCGGGACTCTGCATTATCGCCAAAGACGCCCACGCAGCAAAGCTTTTGCAGGGCTGCTGCGAGAAGGTCTACTACGCCGCCGTACACGGAGCTATCCCCGAAAGCGGCACTATAGACGCTCCCATAGCCAGAGAGCGCGAGTCCATAATACTGCGCTGCGTCCGCGAGGACGGACAGCGAGCCGTTACCCATTACAAGAGGCTGATGATGAACGAGAGGTACTCCCTTGCGGAGATACACCTCGAAACAGGACGTACTCACCAGATAAGGGTACATTTCGCTCATATCGGAGCTCCCCTCGCTGGCGATGACCTCTACGGCGGACTCCGCGGCGATATACCGAGACAGGCGCTCCACTGCGGTCAGCTAAGCTTCCGCGAGCCGCTGACAGGTGAACCTGTTACCGTTACCTCAGAACTGCCCGAGGATATAAAAAGACTGTTTGACCATACATAAAACTATCCCCGAAGCGGTAAACATAGTACTTACACAGAAATTTTATGCTTATTATTGAGAGAACTCTTTTGATAAAAGGCTTTTCTCGTATCTTTTCAAGACCGTTATTTCATTTTTTCTATAATAGAGCCCATATAAAAACTTGCCCCCCTATATTACTATAGGGGGCTCTATTATAGAAAAAATCAGCTAAAAGTCTTTGGAAAGGGGTTCGGGGGAGAACCTTTCCTCAGAAAGGTTTCCCCCGATAAATAACTATAAACTTCTATATGGGTATCACGGTTAGCGCTTCGGGGATAGTTTATATCATGAATCGTAGAAATTGCGGCCGTCGTCGGTAACAAGTCTTTCGGACTTGGGATACTCGAATATCTTAGGATCGTTTGCATTCTCGGTCAGGTAATCAGCGAATTTACGTGCATACCATTTAGCAAAAACAAGGTTATGCATAAGGTAATTGCCGCAGTTTACTGCTGATGAACCCGGAACGTCCTCTGCGTCCTCGACTGATCTGAACGCCTTGATGAGCAGTCCGCATACCTCACTTGGCTTGTGATTGCCTTTAAGAATAAGATAAAAGCCTGTCAGACAGCCCATAGGTCCCCAATATATTACCTGATCCTTCCATTCGTCGTCGTTTCTCAGGTAAGTAGCGATGAGGTGCTCCAGAGTGTGCATTGCTGCCACATCAACGGGAGGCTCGATATTTGGTCTTGTGACTCTCACATCATAAGTAGTTATCATATTATCTCCAAGAGTATCCACTCTGCTGACATAGATACCCGGGATTATCTTAGTGTGGTCAACGGAAAAGCTGGGTATAAGGTCCATATTTATATCTCCTTTCAAATGAAAAACATTGTTTTTTCAACATTTACATTATATCATACCCCTTTTTCCCTGTCAATAGAAATGCAGAAACTTTTCCGATATGTTTTGTAGGATTAGTATTTTTCAGCATATTTCTTGATATTTCAAATAAAATGTGTTATAATATAATTTGCTTACGTAAAAAGGAAGAAAGGAGACGGTGCAATGGACAGAAAAAGCCGCGAGGAATTCTACAGGCGCTACGGCGATCCGCAGAAGTCATATTCCCGCAGTAATTCGGGCTTTTTTGAAAAATTCGGACGCTTTGCCGCAAAAACTATCACAGCTGTTTTCACAGGACTGCTGAAAAGCGTTAAGTTCATTCTTTCTGAGCTTCTCAGCCTTGGCGTTTCTATACTGAAATTCTTCCTTTGGGTTATAAAGGAGCTTACAGCGCCCTTCCGCGAGCGCTTCAATATAAACAAGGATATGACCAGAAAGGTCAACAAAGCCAAAAAAGAGGGCGAAGAGGAGTACAAAAAGGCTCTCTTTGAGTTCTGGTGCTCATATCTTTTCGGCGAGGACGGAGTTTTCTACACCGCCTTCAACTATATCCTGCCTACTCTTTCCATAGTGTTCCTTGTGGGCATTATCCGCTACGGCTCGGGACTTGAATACGGTCTCAGCGTTGAGTACAACGGCAGAGAGATAGGCATGATAACCGCGGAGGCTGACTTTGAGGAAGCCGAGCGCGAAGTCCAGCAGAGAATCGCCTACCACGACAGCGACGAGCCCATAGACCTTTCGGCTAAGTATTCGCTGAAGATCATAAACGAAAACGATACCATAGTTTCCTCGGCTCAGCTTGCCAACGAAATGCTTGAAGCCTCAGACCACGCCCTTACAGAAGCCTACGGCATCTATATCGACGGAAAGTTCATAGGCGCTGTCAAGGACAAGGAGCCCATACAGGACGCCCTTAACGAGAGGATACTCAACTTCCGTGTTGACGGCATAGTCAAGGATATCGAGTACAAGAACAGTATCGAGTACTCCCACGGTATCTACCTTGTGGACAGCGTCATGGAAAAACAGGAGGCTATCGACCTGCTGACCTCCTCAAAGGAGAAAAAAGCCGTTTATATCGCAAAGCGCGGTGATACAGCAGCTACCATAGCTCAGAAATACAACATGGACTACGACAAGCTCATAGAGCTCAATCCCGATATCAAGAACAACTGCCGCAAGGGCACTTTCGTAAACGTTGTCGAGACCGAGAGCTACCTGCCTATACAGTACGTCCGTGAAATTGATCCTATATCATTCCTCGATTATGAGACTATCGAGGTGGAGACCAGCTCCCTTAACGCAGGCATCAGAGATGTCCTCGTAAAGGGCAGACGCGGCGAGAAAACCAGCCACATCGAGGTAACTTACATCGACGGCAAGGAGTACTCGCGCAAGACCATAAGCACAAAGATAACCCGTGAACCTGTTGTAGAAAAGATAGGAATCGGCATTTACGCCGCAAGACCTGACAGCTCAAGCACTGTTCTTACGGGCTCGGGAGAATTCGGCTGGCCTGTAGACGGCGGCTGGGTAAGCGATATATTCGGCGGCACAAGAAACCACAAGGGTATGGATATCGCCGCAAGCACAGGTACAGAGATATATGCGGCAGCCGACGGCGAGGTAGTTTCCGCAGGCTGGAATACAGGCGGCTACGGCTATTTCGTACAGATAGGTCATACCGACGGCTATCAGACGGTATACGGTCATATGAGCGCTGTTCTGGTAACTGAGGGACAGTTCGTGGCACGCGGTCAGCTTATCGGAGAGGTCGGAAACACAGGTAACTCCGACGGCTCGCACTGTCACTTTGAGGTGCGCCACGAGGGTATATGCCTTGATCCTGCGCTGTATCTGAACACTGTTGACAGCTTCAACGACGACAGAGACAAAAAGGACAGCAAGGATAAGGACAAAAAGAGTAAGAAGAACTGACAAAACAGCCTTAGAGATGAACTCTAAGGCTGTTTTTAGTGAGTAGTGAGTAGTGAATAGTAAGTAGTGAGGAGAACTATGATGTAGGGGACGCCGCCCTCGGCGTCCCGTTGGGTACTTATTACGTAAAAGCGGGCGTGACACAAGTCACGCCCGTCATGTTATTCTTCTGTTTCACCAGAGGTCTCTTCGCTGTCGGTGTCGTTCTCGGTACTTGTCACGGATACGTCCTCAAAGGACTTGGTAGAAACTTCCTCAACAAGCGGTTTCTTGTTCTTGTACACCGTAACGATAAAGCCGTCAACGTTATTTCCCGATATCTCGTATCTTAAACCGTTCGGCACAGGAACTGTGGTCTTTTCTGCGCCGTCGTCTGACTTAACGAAGTATACCTCGTATTCCACGTCCTTGTCGTCCTTGAATTCAAGGTGCTCGCCGTCATACGGGTGATTGCGGACAAGGTCGATGTACTCCTCAAGGCAGAGGTCGTTTGAGTCCATATAATAGGCATGGGGAACGCCTACATAGCGGAAATGCCACGGCTCGTCCTCTATCTTGGTTATCTTTTCCTTAGCCTTTCTGTAGCGGACGATAAAGCCGTATTTATAGCAGTTTGCGTTGAGCCACGCATAATCGCCTGTACCGTCGTAATCGTAGTTGTCAGCCTCTGTGAAATCGAAAGCAAGTCCCGATTCATGCTCGCTGAAGCCCGGCTTTGCCACCTTTGTGGACTTTCCGTCCTCGGACTGGGCAACATCGTCGTCATAGAGCTGCTGCTGGAACTCCTTGGTACGGTATGAGCCGTAGATTATGAGCTTGTCATTGTTGTACTGGTCCGAGAAATCCTGTATCATACGTGCCATTGGCTCATAGACCTGACTGAGTATGGTATAGGTAGAGTCTACTGCCGAGAAGCAGGTGCACTCATTTTTCTCGTTCATCTCTATAATGCTGACGAGATCCTCGTCGCCGCTGTAATACTCGTGGTCTTCATTTACAAGGATAAGGTCTCCGCGGAACTTGTCCTTGGTATCAACTGACTTTGATTCAAATATTATCTGGTTCGGATCGGGAGCAGTAGTGCTCTCGCTATCCGTTACCTCTATATCCTTATCGTCAAAATAAGGGGAGGTCTGTACCTCCTTGGCTTCTTTCATTGCATTTCTGACAAAAAATCCGCCTGCTCCGACAAGAACAAGGCTGATGACTATTTCTGTCATGGTCTTTGCACGTCTTATGCTTTTTTCCTTGCTTATCTTTTTATTTTTAGACATACGTCTTCTCCATTCCGCTGCCATTTGCAGCTCTTTTTCGGCAGTCCTGATACTGCCGTGCCTTTTGTTCTTTCTATCTCTCTTTTTACGAATATCGGGACGTTTAATTGTATTATATCATATTTCGCGGCAAAAATATAGTCTTTCGGGGTTATATTTGTAAAATTGCGGTATATGCCCAAATATATGAATGCAAAAACTGTACTCTTTCAACAACCTGCGTTCTCACAAAAAGCCTGTCAAAAGTCAAAATATCTCATAAAATCCTCATATAGAGTTATTGTATACAAAAAAAGCCTGCGTTCATCACCGTATTGCACAATCTTTTATAAAGCCCTTGAAAATGAATTAAATTAATGCTATAATATATTTGTGAAAGTATAGGCAGAGCCGTATATGAGCGGCTTTACAAACCACCGCTCCAAGCTATGATGGCTCTGTGTTTTTTCTGTATTTTCGCTGTAAGGAGTGATGTTTATGAAATGTCCACAGTGCGGAACAGCAAACGAAGCGGGTTTCAGGTTCTGCGTGAAATGCGGCGTCAATCTTGAAAATCCGCAGGATATTAATATTGAACAGGTCGATATGGGCGGCTATCATTCTGAAGAGGATTCTGCAAACGGCGGTTTTACCCTCGGCAGCGGGACCTTCACTATCAGCGACAAACCTTCGAGAGATTCGTCCTCCGACTTATATACCGCAGCCGAACTGAACGATTCCGACGAGGAATTTGATTTCAGCAGTATTGACGAGCCATTTATACCACACCTTGACACAGGAAGAGTCACACTCCCCGAACAAACAAAGGCAGTAAGACAGGCACAGATGCAGAATGCAGGCTTCCGTCCACAGGGCGGAATGGCTGGCATACCGCCTCAGGGCATGATGCAGGGGCTTCCATCACAGGGAGCTATAGCAGGCATACCTGCTCCTCAGGGCGCTATGCAGGGGCTTCCTCCGCAGGGAGGAGCTATGGCTGGCATACCTGCTCCACAAGGCGCTATGCAGGGACTTCCTCCGCAGGGAGGAGCTATGGCTGGCATACCTGCTCCGCAGGGCGCTATGCAGGGACTTCCACCACAGGGAGGAACTATGGCAGGAATACCTGCTCCGCAGGGCGCTATGCAGGGTATCCCACCGCAGAACGGCGGCGCTCAGATGAACGGTATGCCCGTATTCAGTCAGCCCATGATGTACGCTCAGCCTCAGCTCATCGGATACGACCAGAGCGGCAATCCCGTTTACGGTCAGCCCGTCATGTACGCTCAGCCTCAGATAATCGGCTATGACCAGAATGGTATGCCCCTTTACGGTCAGCCTATGATGTACGGTCAGCCTCAGATAATCGGCTATGACCAGAACGGTATGCCCGTTTATGGTCAGCCTATGGTATTCGCTCAGCCTCAGATGGAACAGCCTGAGCCCGAGCCCGTTGCGCCTCCTGTCGAGGACAAGGAAAAGGTCGAAGTTCCCGACGATTTCTGGGAGTTTTTCGACGGCGGCAAGGCTACAGAACACGCCGAAATGGACTCCGCGGACGATTTCTTCGGAAAGCGCGGCGACGAGATAGAGGGCATGAAGCGCTTCGAGAAGAAGAATCAGGCGTATATGAGCGATACTCCCCTTGTTGACGCAAGAGACCTCAAGAAGAACGAGTCTGACAAGTACAGCAAGTATTTCATGCGCTCCGCAGGCACTGCAAACGCCGACGAACTGAAAGCAAAGCAGGATTCCCTCCACCTTAACTATATGGGTGGGACCAAAAACGTTGACGCAAATCAGCTCCGCGCTAAAGAGGACAACAAGTCATGGAACCTCATGGGCGGAACCAAGCAGGCTAACGCCGCAGACCTTGAAATGAACACGGTAACGCGCAAAGAGTCTCTCATGGCTCAGCCTGACCACGCTGTAGAGGCTATGCCTAAAAAAGCCAAGACCTATAACGACGAAATAGACGCTATAGAACTTCCCGAAAAAATGAAGGCTAAAAAGACTAACTTAGCGGAAATTCCCGGCTTGCCGGAAATTAAATAAATTTTATTTTATATTCTATCAAGGAGATGTTGTAAAAAATGAAGAAGTTTTTACAGGAATTCAAGGAATTCGCACTCAAAGGAAACGTAATGGATATGGCTGTCGGTGTTATCATCGGTGCCGCATTCGGAAACATTGTAACAGCCCTTACTGAGGACTTCATCAATCCTCTCATCGCTTGTATCGGCGGCGCAGAGGTAGCAGGAAGAATTAAGCTTGGCGATACAGGTCAGTACCTCAACTGGGGACACTTCATCACAGCTATCATCAACTTCCTCATCATGGCATTCTGCATTTTCCTCATGGTCAAGGCAGTAAACAAGGTAATGTCCATCGGCAAGAAGAAGGAAGCAGAAAAGCCTGCTGAGCCTCCGAAGGAAGAGGTTCTTCTCACCGAGATAAGAGACCTTCTCAAGGCACAGAACGAGAAGAAGTGATCAGTAAAGGGGCGGATAATATCCGCCCTTTTTCATTTCGGAATGCTAATTTTTTGTCGGGGACGCCAGCCCCTACAATTTATCATCTGAATCGTCCGAACACAGCACAAAGCCTCCGCTATTGCGGAGGCTCTGTTTATCTCATTGAACCCTTATTAAGAATTATTACAAATATTTTTGTTTATTCAGGTATTACCAGAATGCCCACTGGAAATTCAGGTACTCGCTCTTCTGCTCGTCGCGTACAGTTACTGTATTGCTTATTATCTCTGCTTCAACATCGCCATAATATGATAATGTCTTGACTACACATCTATACTGGGTATAATAATGTATCGGATTATAATAGCCGTGACCGTCGTGTAAGTAAACGTCACTGTCTCTTGTGTAATATTCGTGTGCATCGCTTCTGTTGACTTTAAGTGTAGGTCTATAGCCAACTGTTACCCACTGACCGCCGCTGTACTTCTGCCACTCATATGAAGTTGTGCCTGTACCGCCTGTAACTCCTACTGAAAGCGTTGCGGAATCACCGTATTCATCTGATTTATATGACTTAGGCTGTGTTGTGAATCTGAGTATTTTCTGAATTACTACAATTTCCTGTGAAGTGACCTTTGCATTCTTAGCGTCGTAAACTGTAAGGTAATATGAACCCGGCTCTGTGACTTTTATTGTAGCTGTAGTATTCGGCATGATATAACCGTCGTGAGTCCACTGGTATCTGTAAGGAGCTGTTCCGCCTTTTGGTGTAGCATAAAGCTCAGCCGGCTTGCTGTATGAGTATACCCATGCTCTTAATAACTGACCATCTATTCTTAAATACTCATAATATACAGTTGCTGTATTTGATGTGACCTTGTTGCCCAGAGCGTCAGTAATTTCACATCTGTAATTACCATAATCAGTAACAGTTATAGAAGATGTAGTCTTTGAAATATCAGCGCCATTACGTAACCACTTATACTTATAAGGAGCCTTTCCGCCTGTAGCTGCTACAGAAAGAGTACAGCTTGCACCTTTAGTATAGATATGCGCGTCCTGAGGCTGCTTGGATATCTTTAAGATATTATCTGTAACTGTTGCACTCATGCTGGTTACAACATTGCCATTGCTGTCTGTTATCCTGCACCTGTATATGCCGCCTGATGTAGCTTTATAGGTCTGATTTCTGCCTACTACAGTGCCGCTCTTTATCCACTCATACTTATAAGGTGTTGTGCCGCCCTTAGCTGTAACAGAAAGTGTATAAGAGGGACTGCTGTTTGTTAATGTACCGCCCTTTGGCTGTGTCTTTATGGCAAGTTTTTCGGTAACTGTGCATTTATCTGTGTTAAATACCTTAGTGATAGTATTTGTGCCGTTTTTGTATGTAACGGTTATCTTGCACCAGAAGCTTCCTGCTGCATAAGTAGTATATTCGCTTGAAGTTGCTCCGCTGATAGCTGTATTTCCGTTGTACCACTGATATTTGACAGTAGCATTTGCAGGTATCACGCAGTCAGACTTCTTCATTACCCACATACACACGCCTGAAGAACCGCTTATTACAGAACTTTTAAGATTAAGAGTATAAGAGAGATTGCACTTCGGCTCAGTCGTAGTTGTTGCCTTCTGTGTTGTAGTCGTAGTGGTAGTTGTAGTCGTTGTGGTAGTTGTAGTCCTGCGCGGTCTTAAACCTGTAAGCCCAGTCTTTTGTGGTCTGAATTCATCCGAAGGAAGAGTTTGCAAAGTCACAATTTCCTTTACGGGAGCAGTGGTAGTAGTAACGATCGGCTTGAGCTCATTTCCTTTAAAAGCCTTTTCAAACTCAAGCTCATTTGCGGTATCATTCTCCTTCGCCAGCTCAAATTCCTTTAAAATGTCTTTTTCTCTTGTTATCTGAGTAAAAGCTGCTGTTGTTGGTTCAGCTGTCTCTGCTGCACTTGCAGGGATAGCACTGGCGCCGCAGAACAGTACGGCAGTGGAAAGTAAGCATAACGCTTTTTTTGATAATTGTTTCATATATGACAACCTCCATTTTTAAAATAAACCTGATATTTTTTTATAAACAAGTTCGGCGCCTGAACTTTGTTCCCCCTGTGTGGTATGGTCTTATTATATCACGTTCATCGGAGCCTGAAAAGGTGTCATTTGTCACTTTCTGAATGACATTTGTCACTAAAAAAATGACATATGTCACTTCTTTAAACTAAAGTTATCCTACCAATCGAGCCGTTAGCTGTAGGGGCGGTGACTCCCCACAGTGTGGGGAGATGTCCGAAGGACAGAGGGGCGCGGCTCCTGTTGGGAGTTCCGCCGACCGCATAAGTATCGGATACAAAAAACGGGCGGATAATATCCGCCCTTGTAATACACATAAAAAAATCCGCTTCGTTTGAAGCGGATCTTATAATTATTACTTGATATCAGCGTGATGAGCCTGAAGCGACTTTACTCCGAGGTGAGTATTGTTCTTGATAGCCTTGATACCCTCTGCGCTTGCCTTTGCAGCAGCCATAGTTGTCATGTAAGGAACTCTGTGCTTGATAGCAGCCTTACGGATATAGCTGTCGTCGTGAACGCTGGTCTTGCCTGCGGGAGTATTGATTATCATCTGTATCTCGCCGTTTGCTATCTCGTCAGCGATATTCGGACGTCCCTCGTAGATCTTGAATATCTTGTCGCATGGGATACCTGCTTCCTTTATCATCTCATAGCTTCTGCCTGTAGCGATGATGTGGAAGCCAAGCTCGTTGAATGACTTAGCGATGTCGATAAGCTCGGGCTTATCTCTCTCGCATACGCTGAGGAGAACTGTTCCCTCGAGAGGAAGCTTGTTCTTTGTAGCCTCCTGAGCCTTGTAGTAAGCCTCGCCGAATGAAGGTGAGATACCGAGAACTTCACCTGTTGAACGCATCTCAGGTCCGAGGAGAGGATCTACCTCCTGGAACATATTGAACGGGAATACAGCTTCCTTTACGCCGTAGTGACCTATCTGCTTGTCCTTGAGCTCAGGAACAGGAGAAGGTCTGCCTGTGATGGAAGATGTGATGATATCTGTAGCTATCTTTACCATGTTGATATCGCAAACCTTTGATACCAGCGGAACTGTTCTTGAAGCACGGGGATTAGCTTCGAGAACGTAAACTGTATCGCCCTCGATAGCGTACTGCATATTCATAAGACCGCAAACGTTCATTTCTACAGCTATCTTCTTGGTGTACTCCTTGATAGTAGCTACCTGCTTCTCTGTGAGGTTCTTTGAAGGCAGGATACAAGCGGAGTCGCCCGAATGAACGCCTGCAAGCTCGATATGCTCCATAACGCATGGAACGAAGCAGTGTGTGCCGTCGGAAATAGCGTCAGCCTCGCACTCTGTAGCGTGGTTGAGGAAACGGTCGATGAGGATAGGTCTGTCAGGAGTTACGCCTACAGCCGCATTCATGTAAACTCTCATCATCTCGTCGTCGTGAACTATCTCCATTCCGCGTCCGCCGAGAACGTAGGAAGGACGAACCATTACAGGATAGCCTATCTTGTTTGCGATAGCGATAGCCTCGTCAGCGTTTACAGCCATACCAGCCTCAGGCATAGGAATGCCCAGCTTGTCCATCATAGCGCGGAAGTGGTCTCTGTCCTCAGCAAGGTCGATAGTCTCGGGAGTTGTACCGAGGATATTTACGCCGTACTTTTTGAGGTCGTTTGCAAGGTTGAGAGGAGTCTGTCCGCCGAACTGAGCGATAACGCCTACAGGCTTCTCCTTTTCGTGTATAGCGAGAACATCTTCAAGTGTAAGAGGCTCGAAATAGAGCTTGTCAGATGTATCATAGTCGGTTGAAACTGTCTCAGGGTTGCAGTTTACGATTATCGACTCGAATCCCAGCTTTTTAAGAGCAAGTGCAGCGTGAACGCAGCAGTAGTCGAACTCGATACCCTGACCGATTCTGTTAGGACCGCCGCCGAGGATCATTATCTTTGGCTTTTCTGTGCTTACAGGGCTCTTGTCCTCGTCAAGGTGATATGTGGAGTAGTAGTAAGCAGCGTCCTTTGTACCGCTTACGTGAATGCCCTCCCATGCTTCCTTTACGCCGATAGCCATACGAGCGTTTCTTATCTCCTCCTCGGAAACTTCAAGGAGAGAGCTGAGGTAACGGTCTGAGAAGCCGTCAAGCTTAGCCTGCTTCAGAACGTCGTTTGCAGGAACAGCGCCCTTGTTCTTGAGGAGAGCCTCCTCCTCGTCAACAAGCTCCTTCATCTGCTCGATGAAGTACTTCTTTATCTTTGTGAGGTCGTGGAGCTCATCTATTGTAGCGCCCTTGCGGAGAGCCTCGTACATAACGAACTGTCTCTCGCTTGTTGGGTAACGGAGCTGTGCAAGGAGCTCCTCCTTAGTCATGCTGTTGAAGTTCTTAGCAAAGCCGAGACCGTATCTTCCTGTCTCCAGTGAACGGATAGCCTTCTGGAAAGCCTCCTTGTAGGTCTTGCCGATGCTCATTACCTCGCCGACAGCTCTCATCTGAGTGCCAAGCTTGTCCTCAGCGCCCTTGAACTTCTCGAAAGCCCAGCGAGCGAACTTGATAACGATGTAGTCACCGTCGGGAACATACTTGTCAAGAGTGCCGTACTTGCCGCACTCGATGTCTTTAAGTGTAAGACCGCAGGCAAGCATAGCCGATACGAGAGCTATCGGGAAGCCTGTAGCCTTTGAAGCGAGAGCCGAAGAACGTGAGGTTCTTGGGTTTATCTCGATAACAACGATGCGTCCTGTCTCAGGATCGCGTGCGAACTGACAGTTACAGCCGCCGATTACCTCGATGGACTCGATTATCTTGTATGACATCTCCTGAAGAGTCTTCTGAACGTCCTCGGGGATAGTGAGCATAGGTGCTGAACAGAACGAATCGCCTGTGTGAACACCGATAGGATCAATGTTCTCGATGAAGCATACAGTTATCTTGTTGTTCTCAGCGTCGCGGACAACCTCGAGCTCCAGCTCTTCCCAGCCGAAGATACACTCCTCGACAAGTACCTGTCCAACGAGAGAAGCCTGTAAGCCTCTTTCACAGACTACCTTTAATTCATCTACATTGTAAACCATTCCGCCGCCTGCGCCGCCCATGGTATAGGCAGGACGGAGAACTACAGGATATTTCAGCTTTTCAGCTATCTTTACAGCCTCGTCAACAGAGTAAGCTACCTCGCTCTTTGGCATACCGATACCGAGAGCGCTCATAGCGTTCTTGAATTCGATACGGTCCTCACCGCGCTCGATAGCGTCTACCTGAACGCCGATTACCTGTACGCCGTACTTTTTGAGCACGCCTGCCTGATCCAGCTCTGAGCAGAGGTTAAGACCGGACTGACCGCCGAGGTTAGGGAGGAGAGCGTCAGGACGTTCCTTTTCGATTATCTGAGTAAGTCTTTCGAGGTTGAGGGGCTCGATGTAAGTAATATCAGCAACATCGGGATCTGTCATGATAGTAGCAGGGTTTGAGTTTACGAGAACTATCTCATAGCCCAGCTTGCGCAGAGCCTTGCAAGCCTGAGTACCTGAGTAGTCGAATTCGCAAGCCTGTCCGATGATGATAGGACCTGAACCGATTATCATGATCTTGTTAATATCCTGTCTTTTTGGCATATTATTCTCCTGACTCGTACACGGAAAATGTACGTTGATATATTTGCCATGAAACGTCATGGCGCAACTTCTTACCTTATATAATATCATAATCCACGGAAAAATGCAATACAGAAAATCCCCTTGATGTGCGGAATAATTTTAGGAAAACTGCAAAAATCCCACTGTTGAACTTTGACTGTCGGCTGTTTATAAAACAAAAAAGGACGCACCATGTACGTCCTCAAAAGCTAACGGCTGAAAAGCATATTTGTCCTGCCCCATTTTTCGCCACTGAAGGCAAACGCCTCGGGAGTTGTTATCCTCTCGGCAAAGCCTGCGCTCTCGTAGCACTTCCGTGCCCTTTCGTTTACGCTGAACACATTGAGCTGTACCGCGTCCGCTTTCAGTATATCTATGCAGTATTCCGAGGCAAGCTGTATCATTTCCCTGCCATAGCCCATTCCGCGCTGTGCAGGATCAATGATAACGAATGCCAGCATAGCTTCATTGGTCTTTGAGCATACGCCGCAGCATAAGAAACCGACCACAATCCCGTCGTCTGTTGTGGCAACAAAAGGGCAGTCCCCGTGTTTTTCGTACATATCCGCAAGAAATTGGTCAAAAGCGGTCTTTTCAAGAGGATATGGAGCATGATTTGCGCTCCACATTGCATTTGTTCTTTCGTCTGTCACCCAGTTTTTTATTGCGTCGAAGTCGTGGCTCGGTATGTATGGTCTTAGTCTCATGTTAACTCCTCTTTATTCAATGCGTAATTGTAGGGGCGAGTTACGTTCGCCCGAATAAAAATATTCGTAATGCGAAATTAAAAATGTAGGGGGCGATGCCCACATCGCCCCGTTGGTTTTGAATATTTGGTGGGCTGATGTAGGCATCAGCCCCTACAATCTTAGTTCTTAGCTCTTAGTTCTGCTCACTTCTTATCAGCTGCTCTCTGGAAGCACTTTACTATCTCAACGACAGGCACTATGCAGGCGCCTGCAATGAATGCCCAGAGATAATTCATACCCGAAAGAGAAACCAGTGAGAACATATTTCTCAGTGCAGGGATAAAGAGTACGGGTACGGTCAGTATTGCTGAGAGCAGGATAGCTCCGATAAGTACCTTGTTGTGCTTCTTCATTGTGAATATAGAGCCCTTGAGGCTTCTCATGTTCCATGCGTGGAGCATTTCGCATACGCAGAGTGTGATGAATGCCATTGTTGTGCCTGCCTCGGGAGAGGTCTTTGAGCCGATAAGATATGAAACAAAGGTAAGTGCCGCAATAACTGCGCCCTGCCACAGCAGATTAATTCCGAGACCGTCGGAGAAGATGTGTGAATTGCTGCTTCTTGGCTTACGTGACATGATACCCTGCTCAGCAGGCTCCATACCGAGAGCTATTGCAGGGAAGCAGTCCGAGATAAGGTTTATCCAGAGCAGGTGCACCGGGCTGAATATGCTCTTGCCGCCGCCGATGAACAGTGTTGCCGCAAGTATGCAGAGGACCTCGCTGAGGTTGCTGGAAAGCAGGAACTGTATAGCCTTGCGGATATTGTCATAGATACGTCTGCCCTCTTCAACAGCTCCTACGATAGTTGCGAAGTTGTCGTCGGTGAGCACCATATCAGCGACGTTCTTTGTAACGTCTGTACCTGTGATACCCATGCCGACGCCGATATCAGCGCTCTTGATAGACGGAGCGTCATTTACGCCGTCGCCTGTCATAGCTGTGGTCATGCCCTTCTTGCGCCATGCGTTTACTATACGTACCTTGTGCTCAGGCTGAACACGGGCATATACGCTGTAGTCCTGAACGTGTGCGTTGAACTCGTCATCGGGTATCTTAGAGAGCTCCGCGCCTGTGAGAGCCTGCTGTCCCTCGCCGAGGATACCAAGCTCCTTGGCGATAGCAACGGCTGTATCCCTGTGGTCACCTGTTATCATAACGGGACGTATGCCTGCTGTGCGGCAGAGCCCGATAGCGTCCTTTACCTCGGGACGGACAGGATCTATCATGCCTGTCATGCCGATGTAGATAAGGTCGTGTTCAAGTCCCTCGGGAGAGATATCGCTTGGGAGCTCATCATACTCGCGGTAAGCCGCAAGGAGAACTCTCAGCGCCTGGTCTGCCATTTCCTTGTTGCGGCGGAGTATCTCAAGCCTGTCGGACTCGGTCATTATGCGGACGCCGCCCTCCTTGAACATATGAGTGCAGTTTTTCAGCACCTCGTCGGGAGCGCCCTTTGTGTACTGTACATAGCCCTTTTCAGTCTTGTGGACTGTGGACATCATCTTTCTCAGTGAATCAAATGGAGCCTCTGCAACTCTCGGAGTCGCAGCCTCCAGCTCGTATTTTTTAAGTCCGCACTTGTGGGCGTAAGCTACCAGAGCAGCCTCTGTAGGCTCGCCTGCAACGGTATCGTCGGAGTTGAGCTGAGCGTCGCAGCAAAGAGCCATAGCCTTTGCAAGGAGCTCCTTATCATCTGTGTTTTCGTGGACTACTGTCATCTTGTTCTGTGTGAGAGTACCTGTCTTATCGGAGCAGATGACCTCGGCACAGCCTAAAGCCTCAACAGCGGTAAGTCTGCGGATAATAGCTCCGCGCTTTGACATATTGGTAACGCCGATAGAGAGAACGACTGTTACAACGGCTGCAAGTCCCTCAGGGATAGCCGCAACTGCAAGGCTGACAGCTATCATAAAGGAATCAAGGAATCCGGGGAGAGTGACAGAGCCGTTTCTTACAAGCATCTGAACGATGTTCAGACCGAGTATGATAACGCAGATAACGAGAACCGCAATAGAGAGTATCTTGCTGAGCTGGTCGAGGCTCTTCTGAAGAGGAGTCTCATCGTCGTCGGCATTGGCGATAGCACCTGCTATCTTGCCCATTTCGGTCTTCATGCCTGTAGCGACTACAACTGCTTCTGCACGTCCGTAAGCGATACTGCTGCCCATGTAGAGCATATTCTTTCTGTCGCCGAGAGGTACTTCCTCGCCGCTGAGTACGCCGCTTTCCTTGTCCGAGGGAACGCTCTCGCCTGTGAGGGCGGATTCCTCTGCCTTTAATGCGGCAGCTTCTATTATACGGCAGTCCGCAGGGACATTGTCGCCTGCTTCAAGAGCTATGACATCACCGGGCACCAGCTCCGAGCTCGGAATGACTACCAGCTCTCCCGAGCGGTATACCTTGCTCTGAGCGGCACTCATAGCCTGCAATGCTTCGATAGCGGATTCTGCCTTGTTTTCCTGATATACGCCGAGAACTGCGTTTGCGATGACAACGAACAGGATAATGAATACGTCCGCGTCAAGCTTTCCCTCAGAGATGATACCCGTAACTGCGGATATGACCGCTGCTGCAAGGAGCACAAGTATCATGGGGTTCTTGAACTGTTCAATGAACCTTGCCAGAAGCGTAGGCTTGGGAGCTTCGTCAAGCTTGTTCTGACCTACCTTTTCAAGGCGCTTTGCAGCTTCTTCGGCTGTAAGTCCCGAAGCCGAGCTTTCGACTTCTTTAAGGACATTTTCTGTGGTTTCGAGATAATGTTTCATGTTTTTCCTCCAATATCCTTCAGCACTAAAGTATAAAGCGGTGAAATCCACTTTATTACTGTACTAAACAGATAATATTTTATCATTTACTTTCAAAAAAGTCAAGATGTATCTGTGACTAAACTGTAAAATCGCCGACGGGAACAAAAAAGCCCGTCCCATAGGAACGAGCTTTTCTGCCGGGAGCTGAAGCGGAACTCCCGATGTATGAAAAATCACTGTATGATTTACTGCGAAACAAGCAATTGAAAAGGAAATTCTGAAATTTGTTTTTTCTTTCAAGTGTTTTATAGAGATGGTTTTTTTAAGAGAGATCTGAAAGCGTTATGTGTTCATTGTTTGTTCCGAATAAGTAACGGCATACCAATGATAAATCACCGTTAAAAAAGGGGGGTGGACGGAAAAATGCACCGCTATCGGGGGGCGACAGCTCACATTTTTCCGTTCAGGGATATGAATGGTATAGTCTTATAAAGGATCCGACAAGCTTTGAAACAGTCACTTTGTTTTTATTATGACCTTCGCCTGCGTTTTAAGGTTAGCCGCCCGAAAAGTGACTACGCTCTCATTGCCTGTCATTATGGATTAGTAGTGCGTAGTTTTCTGTGTGAGTTTTTTGTGTGATGGAATGTTGGATATAAATCAGTTGATTGGATTAGATGGCGTTTTCTGAACGGTAAAGATGCATTATTATTATCAGGAAAATTTAATGAAGTATTTAGGATTAGATGGAAAATTTTTTAAGGGGATCGATGTTTTATGTAAAGTGATGGTTAAAATTTTCTGAGTTTCTTGAGTTCCTTGGGGGGCTCTGGTTGATTAAACATCCATATGCAGGCGGAATTTGCATTCTGCTCTGCTGCCTTTACAGATTTTGAAACGATTGTCTTCATTATTATTGATCTGACAGTATTCCGAGTTTTCTTCATAATGAATTCCCTCCTGAATAATGATAGTGCAGGCACCTTTGGGGCGACGCCTATGTATATTATTATATTTCTGAACGCCAAAAAGTCAATACCTTTGCACTAAACGCCGTTTATTTGCATTTTTATCCTCATAGTTCATGTTTAACGGTAATTTTCTTACAGTAATAATATTTTTGTTAAGATTTAACGTTATATTATATTTTAAGCCGTCAAAAGGTCATACTGCGGTCTTTTCCGTGACTTTTTCAGACTGCTGCTTTTCCTTGTCATCGGGGATAGGGATAAGGAGCTCTGTAATGAAGAGATTGTCCTCAACATGGGCGTTGAAGCTGCCGTTGTACTTGGCACAGGCATTGCGGATATTGGAAAGACCTATGCCGTGGTGATTCTTTTTCGTGCTCCTGAATTCGTTCTTGGCTGTGGTCGAGACCTTGTCGAAGCTGTTTTCAAGATAGATGAAAACAAAGTAGTTCCGGCGTGTTATGGACAGCCACACGCGGCGCTTGTCCTCGGGAAGCTCGCTGCAGGCCTCAAAGGCGTTGTCCAGCAGATTCGAGAATATCGCCGTAACGTCAAGGTTCGAGATAAAGCCGATATCCGTGAACTCTGCGTCCACGCGGAAATCAACGTTCATAGCCTCCGCAGTATCGAGCTTATTGTTGATAACTACCGTGAGAATGGGATCGTCGCACTCAAATCGGGGCATGAGCTTGTCCAGCTCGGCGTTGAGCAGGTCCTTGTAGTGTCCTGCTTCCTCTGCCTTATTGGCGTTTATAAGTCCCTCCAGAGAGGCAATGTGCTTCTTTACATCGTGGATAACACGTCTTGAAGCATTATACTTCTCGTTGAGCTCGTTATAGGCTTTAAGCTGTAAAACAGACTGCTGAGATACCAGCTCCAGTTCTCGTTCCGTCTTGTACGCCTTTGAGAGAGTTCGCAGAAGATAGGTAAGATAAAGGTCCAGAGCAAAGAATATCAGCAGGATGATAACGATGCCGTAGCCTGCCTTGCCGTCCATAATGGTATTGTATATGTACTGGAAAATGACTATCTCTCCGACTATAAGCACGAAGAACATTATTATCTCCTGCAATCGTATGGAGCTGAAGCCGTTTTCGGAAATATACATTATAAAGCACTTGGCAGCGGCTATCATAAACAGCCAGCTAAGCAGATTGCCTGCGATATAAAGCTCTATCGTATTCTGTATGTCCTGCGACTCTATGCCTATCAGGAACGAAAGAAGTATTCCCGACAGCATCTCTATTATTGCCATTATCACCAGGAATATGGCGTTATATATCAGGAAATTGAGATATTTCGGCTTAAAGAACAGTATAGTCAGTACAAGCAGTGAAACATATGAATAAGTAACATTAAAAACAGGCATTCCAAAGGAATTGACTGCTGCGTGGAGCAGTGCGGCAACAACTGCAAACGCCGCCTTGAACACGACTGAATTCCTTCTGGATTCATATATCTTTACGAATGTTACGAATGCAAATATGTACAGAGCTAACGCTGAAATAAAATTAGCTGCAAAAAACATAGCTTACTCCTGTCTGATATAGTGTTTTATGAAACGGCTGAATTCTTTCTGGAACTCCTTCAGCTTTTTCTGAGCAACGGGTATTTCAAGACCGTTCGTGGTGTATAGCGTGAAATTATTGAGTTTATCTATGTGTTCCATGTTTATTATGAAGCTTTTATGGGGAGAAACGAAGCTCTCTGAGTTTATCAGCGCAAAAACGTCGGAAAGGCTGCCCCTTATGCGGTACGTCTCCGATTTTGTATAGACCGTTATACGGCGGTTTCCCGTGTATTCAAAGACATAGATGTTTTTCAGCGTCAGCAGCAGAGGTCCGTCCTCGCCCTTCAGCTGTATCACTACGTCCTTTTCGGAGTTTTCCGCAAGATAGCGCATCAGCTCGTCAAGAACATTGTCTATCCTCTCGTCCTCAAAGGGCTTCAGCACAAAGTCAAAGGGGTGTACGGAATAGCTCCTCAGAGCGAACTCGGAGTGGCTTGTAACGTAGACTATCCTTGAACGGCGGTCTATCTGACGTATCGCCTGAGCGGTCTTGAGTCCGTCGATACCGCTCATTTCGATGTCAAGAAAGATAAGGTCGTAGTTCATATCCGTTTCAAGGAGCTTTTCGCCGCAGCGGAAGCTGTGGACATCAAACTCTACAGAATGAGCGGTGCTGTATTTTGAGATACGCTCCTTTATCTGGTCGATAACTTCCTTGTCATCATCGCATATAGCAATGGATATCATTTCAATGCTCCTTTCCTGTTGGAGAATAAGCCTGCCGCAAGCATTATCCCTGTGAAGAATACCGCCATTGCAGAAGCTGTCATAAGTCGGTGTGCCTGTAAAACAGCCAGTAAAGCTATTACTGCCGCAGATATTGCGGCTGCTATAAGGGAACGTCTGCGGAATACCCTGCGCTCCTTGTCATCAAAGGGCTTGTTACGGGATTCCACAGGTGCTAACAGGATAATGAGCAGTAAGCCCGTTAAGCCCATAGCTGCCCCGACAGGCAGCAAAGCCCGAGAAGGCATAAGCTGAGAAGCCGCAATGACAGAGCTCATCACAGCCATGGACAATATAAAGCAGGCAGTCCGCGTTTTAGCATGATAACCGCCGCAGCATGAGCGCAGAGGCGGATATACCGCCATGAAAACGAGTGCCGAAGGTGCACTGCCGAATATAATGGCAGTAACCAGCATAGCAGCAGATATGAGCACCTTCATGATGTTCAGCTCAAGCCCGAAACGGACTATATCTGCCTCGTCTTCCCTGACGTAACCGCCGCTGAGAAGCTTTTCCATGATAGAATCTATTAATTTGTCCATCTCTATATCCTATATCCCATACACGAATTACTAATCAGTTTAATTATATCACAAATTAGCAAAAAGTCAATATTCTCGGTATAAATTTCACCTTTATAATATCAACAAGTAAAACAATTATATATCATATATCCATTTTTATGCGGACAGCTGCAAAAAAAGCCGCAAAACTTTTCAGCTTTGCGGCTTTGTATCATATTATAATATCTTTTGATGCGTCCGTGAACTGCTGATACATATACAGCGAACCCAGTGCGATAAGAGGCATACCCTGCTTCTTTGCGTAGTCAAGGGCAGCTCTTACACCCTCGGCATATTCCTCAAAGGGCAGTGTACGCATACCACGCTCCGTAAGCGCCTGCGCAAGGGCTTTGCTGTCAAGAGCCCTCGGATTATCGGGCTTTACCGCAAAGGCGGTATCGGTAAGCTCTCCCAGCATATCCGCATACAGACCGTACTCCTTGTCAGCCATTACGCCGATGAGCAGTACGACCTTTTTATCGCCGAAGTATCGGCGGATACTGTCCGTCGCACAGCGTATGCCGTCGGGATTGTGAGCACCGTCATATATAATAAGAGGCTCTCTGCTGATGACCTCGAAGCGTCCGTGCCATTTCACATCTGCAAGTCCCTGACGGACTGCGCTTTCGGGGATATCAATGCCCTCCCTGCAGAGTATCTCTATACAGCTCAGCACATTCACGGCGTTTTCGCGCTGATAGGTGCCGAGAAGCGGTATATGGAGCTTTTCGCCCTTATAGGTCAGCTCCGTTCCGTTTATGGTACAGCTGTCCTCAGACCATGAGAACTGCGAATAATCGGGGATAAACAGCTCGCAGCCAAGCTTTTTTGCGGTATCGGCAGCTATCTCGTAGACTTCCTCGCTGTTTCCGCCAAAATAAACAGGTCTGCCCTGTTTGATAATGCCGCATTTATGGGAGGCTATCTCCGCAATAGTGTCGCCGAGAAAAGCTCCGTGGTCTTTCTGGACATTGGTTATTACCGATAATACGGGAGCTTTGATAACATTGGTGGAGTCGGTATCTCCGCCCATGCCGCATTCGACTACGGCTATATCGCAGCCCTTCCGCACAAAAAGCTCAAAAGCCGCCGCCGTAAGGACTTCAAACTCCGTGGGCTTTTCGGTCATGCTCTCGCATATGGGAGCTATATCGCCGATAAGGTCTGCAAAGTCCTGCTCCCCTATCTCCTCACCGTCAATGCGGAAGCTGTCCGTGACCTTGGTTATGGCAGGAGAAGAGAAACCGCCGACTTTATAGCCTGCGCTTTTCAGCACAGATGTGAGCATGGCACCGAAAGAGCCCTTGCCGTTGGTGCCTGCAATGTGGACAGTCTTTACCTTGTCCTGCGGATTATCCATAAGGCGGAGAAGCTCCGTTATACGGCTAAGTCCCAGTACGCTGCCTCTTTCGGCAGCCTTTTTCATGTATCCCAGCGCTTCCGTGAAGTTCATTTTCTCTTTATCTTCTCAAGCTGCGCTGTGAAAGCCTTGTTGCTCATGAGCATATAGATGATGAATGTCTCGATGATTCCCATGATAAGGTTGGTCAAAGGTCTCCAGACAAGCTGCGGTCTCATTGCAGGGAACAGGAAGTAAAGACCTGTTGTGTTTATAGCCAGCGAGCCGATAAGTCTTGCGATACCTACTGCGCAGGCAATTCTCGGGAGCTGCTTGCTCTTGAATATATAATTGTAGGAAAGTCCTGCGAAAAAGCCTGTAGCAGCAGCGCCTACTGTGATAAGGGGCATCGGAGTCATACCTGTTACGAAGCAGCCGATGAGGTCAGCGCCTGCACCTACTGCCGCACCGATGAACGGTCCGAAGAAGATACCTGCCATAAGGATAGGCAGAGTCTCGGCGCTTATGCGGATAACGCTGAAAAAGTCTACTCTCAGTGATTTGCCCACGATGCTGATAGCGATGAGAAGCGCAGCCAGCACCAGTACCTTTGTGCTGCCGAAAAGTCTGATACCAGACTTCATTGCAGCTGTTTTGTTGTTTGCAGCCATAAAAAAATCCTCCTTTTCCTCACTCATACGACAAGAAAAGAAGGCATAGTCTCTTATATTGTCCTATGAAGCGGGATGCAAAATGTGAACCGTAAGCCTTAGCTTTTCGTTTGACTGACAACTCCCCGTTCAGTCAACACTGGAATACCGAATGGTATAACGAACACATTTTTACTCTTCAAAATATCGCAGTACCTTACTGCACTATCATTATACAGCAGAGAATAGCGTTTGTCAATAGAATAACACACGAAAAAACACCCGTTTATACTCTTTGTCAATTTGCTCTAAATGCACATACACAGGTGGTAAAAATAGGTCAAAAAGCCGAAAATGTATAAAGCCCTTGACAAATTACCATAATAGTGATAAATTATAGTTAGCACTCAAAGAGTTAGAGTGCTAACGAGATTGAAGGGAGTGAGTATCGTGGACGACAGAAAGCTCAGAATACTTGCTGCTGTGGTTGACGAATATGTCAGAACGGGCGAACCCGTCGGCTCGAAATCGATCTCGAAGCTTGAAAATATAAATGTTTCCTCCGCTACTATCAGAAATGATATGGCTGCTCTGGAACAGATGGGCTATCTTGAACAGCCTCACACCTCGGCAGGACGAGTTCCTACATTCAAAGGCTACAGGCTGTACATCGACGAGCTTATGACTCCTCACGATCTTCCCGAAGAAGAGAAGAGAATGCTGGACGAAATGCTGGGCGACAAGGATACTCCCGAGGAGCTCCTTGTACAGAACGCCGCAACAGCCCTCACGGAGATAACTCACTGCGCCGCAGTAGTTACCAACGCTGTTCCGAGATTCTCGGTTATCTCAAAGGTAGAGGTAATACCTACAGGAAAGCGCCTGTATGTGATACTCCTCATAACCTCAAACGGAAGCATTAAAAACAAGGCTTGCAGACTGGAATTCGACCTCAGCCATGAACAGCTGGATTTCTTTACACATTATATAGAGGAAAACCTCAGCGGCGTCTCAGTTGACGACCTCTCTGAGGAAATGTTCGACAAAATGGTAGCGGCGGTAAGCGCCTACATGGTGTCCCTTTCACCGCTGGTAAAGGGCATATGCGAGCTCTCTGAGGACCTGCGTCAGCAGGAGCTCACAGTCAGCGGAAGCGAAAAGCTTCTGTCCTGCGAGGAGCTTGACAAAATGGAAGTCGTGAGATTCATCGAACACAAGGACGGTCTTTCAGAGCTCCTTGAAAACGCATTCAGCGGAATACAGGTAAAGTTCAGCTCTGAAAACGACAGCTTCGCAATAGGCAATTCAAGCCTTATAGTCTCAAAGTACCGCAAGGGCGGCAAGGAGGCAGGCTCTCTCGGAATAATAGGTCCTATGAGAGTCGATTACAAAAAGATAATCCCTTACGTCGAGTACCTGACGCAGAAGATATCTGCTCTCATGGACGGCGACGATGACATTATAAGCGCTCCGTCAGATACACAGGAGCCATAGAAAGGAGCAATGACCGATGGAAGAGAACGAGAAGGAAACGGAGCTTCTTGAAGAGCTGGAAGAGGATATGGCAGAAGAAGCTGCGGAAAACTCCGACGAGCTCGATGAAGCTGACGCAGCCAGCGAGTACAACGACTCCGCCGCACAGTTCGCGGATATGGAGGAGGCTCTCGCAGAGGCAAACGACAAGTACCTGAGGTTATTTGCGGAGTACGACAACTACCGCAAGAGAACAGCCAAGGAAAAGACAGAGACATATCAGAACGCTTCCGTTCAGTGTGTTGAGAAGCTTCTCCCCGTGCTTGACAGCTTTGAGAGGTCTCTTGAAGCCGAATGTGCAGACGAGAACTTCAAGAACGGAATGGCGATGATATACAATCAGTTCAAGAACTTCCTTACACAGATGAACGTTACCGAGATAGAAGCTCTCGGGGCGGAATTCGATCCAAACGTACACAACGCGATACAGCAGCTTGACGGAACGGATTACGCAAGCAATCACGTCTGCTCTGTATTCCAGAAGGGCTATATGCTCGGGGATAAGCTTGTAAGACCTGCTATGGTGGCAGTGGCAGTTTAGCGCAAAGCGCTAAACAATTCATAATGCATAATTCATAATTATGCGATCAACACAAGTAAACTACATTCATAATTCAATTATGCATTGTGAATTATGAATTAGAAATTAGGAGGAATTTATTATGGGAAAAATCATTGGTATCGATCTTGGTACAACTAACTCTTGCGTAGCTGTTATGGAGGGCGGTAACGCTGTAGTTATCCCCAACAGCGAAGGTGCAAGAACAACTCCTTCCGTTGTAGCTTTCACAAACAACGGCGAGCGTCTCGTAGGTCAGGTGGCTAAGAGACAGGCTATCACAAACCACGACAGAACAGTTTCTTCTATCAAGAGACACATGGGTTCTGATTATAAAGTTGCTATCGACGGCAAGAACTATACTCCTCAGGAGATATCAGCAATGATCCTCCAGAAGCTCAAGGCTGACGCAGAGGCTTACCTCGGCGAGCCTGTAACAGAGGCTGTTATCACAGTTCCTGCTTACTTCACAGACTCACAGAGACAGGCTACTAAGGACGCAGGTCAGATCGCTGGTCTTACCGTTAAGCGTATCATCAACGAGCCTACAGCAGCTGCTCTCTCATACGGTATCGACAAGGAAGAGGAGCAGACCGTTATGGTTTACGACCTCGGCGGCGGTACATTCGATGTATCTATCATCGAAATGGGCGAGGACGTTCAGCAGGTACTTGCTACAGCAGGTAACAACCGTCTCGGCGGCGACGACTTCGACCAGCGTATCATCAACTGGATAGTTGAGGAGTTCAAGAAGACTGAGGGCATCGACCTTTCAGCTGACAAGATGGCTGCCCAGAGACTCAAGGACGCAGCTGAAAAGTCCAAGATAGAGCTTTCATCTACAACAACATCAAATATCAACATTCCTTTCATCACTGTTGACGCTTCGGGCACACCTAAGCACCTCGACCTCACACTTACACAGGCTAAGTTCAACGAGCTCACAGCTGACCTCGTTGAAGCTACAATGGGACCTGTAAGACAGGCTCTCAGCGACAGCGGTCTCAACATCTCAGAGATCAACAAGGTGCTCATGGTCGGCGGTTCTTCAAGAATCCCTGCTGTACAGGAAGCTGTTAAGAAGCTCATCGGCAAGGAGCCATTCAAGGGCATCAACCCTGACGAGTGCGTAGCTCTCGGTGCTGCATATCAGGGCGGCGTTCTCGGCGGCGACGTTAAGAACGGTCTCCTCCTCCTCGATGTTACACCGCTTTCACTCGGTATTGAGACAGCAGGCGGCGTTTGCACAAGAATGATCGAAAGAAATACAACTATCCCTACAAAGAAGTCACAGGTATTCTCAACATACGCAGACAATCAGCCTGCTGTTGATATCAACGTACTTCAGGGTGAGCGTGAGTTCGCACGCGACAACAAGCAGCTGGGTACCTTCCGTCTCGACGGTATCGCTCCTGCTCCAAGAGGAATCCCTCAGATCGAAGTAACATTCGATATCGACCAGAACGGTATCGTTCACGTATCCGCTAAGGATCTCGGCACAGGCAAGGAGCAGAACATCACTATCACTTCTTCCACAAATATGTCCAAGGACGACATCGACAAGGCTGTCAAGGAAGCTGAGCAGTACGCTGCTGAGGATAAGAAGCGCCGTGAGGCTGTTGACAACAAGAACGAGGCTGAGAACCTTGTATTCCAGTGCGAGAAGGCTCTCACAGACTTCGGCGACAAGGTATCTGCTGACGAAAAGTCAAATATCGAGTCCAAGTGCGCTGCACTCAAGTCTGCTATCGAAGCAAACAACGATTCCGAGATAAAGACTCTCAAGGAAGACCTCCAGAAGGCATTCTACGACCTCTCTGCAAAGATCTACCAGCAGGCAGCTCCTAACGGTGCAGCAGGCGCACAGGGTATTGATCCTTCACAGTTCGCTAACATGGGCGGTGCTGCTGACGCAGGCGCTTCACAGGGCGGAAACGACGACGGAGTAGTTGACGCAGACTTCACTGAGGTTTGATGATGAAGATCAATAAAACTGTAAAAACTATAATCATCATAGCTGCTCTGGCTGCTTTGGCGTATTTCGGACTAAAGTGGTTCGCAGGCTTTGCCAACGACGACCTTGGCGATTACGACGGCGGCAGGGGTAAATATGAGGATTCGATAGAAAACGGTTGATAAGGTTTTTAGGGCGGAAAATCATTCCGCCCTAAAGGTGTATTTACAGGCGCGGTAAATTAGTAAGTAGAAAGTAGTAAGTAGAAAGTAGTAATTATTCAAACTTCTGCACACTACTCTCTACTCTCTACTCACTACTCACTAATAAGGAGAATAAATATATGGCTGAGAAAAGAGATTACTATGAAGTCCTTGGTCTGCAAAAAGGCGCTTCCGAGGACGAGATAAAAAAAGCCTTCCGTAAAAAGGCAAGAGAAAACCACCCCGACCTTCACCCCGACGATCCGTCTTACGTCGAGAAGTTTCAGGAGATAAACGAGGCTAACGAGGTCCTCTCCGATCCGGAAAAACGTGCCCGCTACGACCAGTTCGGTCATGCAGGCGTTGATCCCAGCTACGGCGGCGGCGCAGGCGGCATGGAGGGATTCGGCGGCTTTGCTGATATGGACGATATCCTCGGCAGTATTTTCGGCGGCTTTGGTTTCGGCGGCGGCTCAAAGCGCTCCAACGCAAACGCTCCCAGAAGAGGTGCGGATATACAGGATACTGTTTCCATCACCTTTATGGAAGCCTGCACAGGCAAAAAGCAGGATATCAAGGTAAACCGTATGTGTGTATGCGACAGCTGTAAGGGCTCGGGCGCAGAACCCGGTACTCAGCCCGATATCTGTCCCGACTGTCAGGGCAGAGGCTCTATCAAGGCTACTCAGCGTACTCCGTTCGGTGCTATATCCTCAACAAAACCATGTCCGCACTGCGGCGGAAAGGGCAAGATAATCAAGAGCCCATGCAGCAAGTGCCGCGGAGTAGGACGTATCAGAGTACAGAAGAACGTTTCCATTGATATCCCTGCAGGTATCGACGACGGACAGACGCTCCGCGTAGGCGGTCAGGGCGACTGCGGCGTAAACGGCGGTCCTAACGGCGACCTCCTCGTTGGTATCAACGTAAAGTCCCACCCTATCTTCAGACGCGAGGGCTTCGACATACACTGCGATATCCCTGTTACTTACATGGAAGCTGTTCTCGGCGCTGAGATAACCGTACCTACTATCGACGGCGACGTTAAGTACACCATAGCCGAGGGCACTCAGACAGGCACTATCTTCCGCTTAAAGGGCAAGGGCGTTCAGAGACTTCACCGCACAGACCGCGGCAATCAGTACGTAAAGATATACGTTGAGGTCCCCAAGAACCTTTCCAAGAAGCAGAAAGACCTGCTGAAGGAGTTCGAGGCTTCACTTACAGAGAAAAACTACGCTAAGCGCCAGAGCTTCTTTGAAAAGCTCCGCTCAAAGCTGGATTTTTGACAACAGATACAGACCTGTTGCAAACAGCGCAGCAGGTCTGTTTTTATACCGAAAGGAGGCTTATTTATGTATGAAGAGGATTTCATTATGCGGCAGATAAGGGAAATAACCGCAGTCATTGCAAAGGTGCTTTTTGGAAAAAAGGCTGACTCCATGACGCTGATGCTTCATCAGCGCGAAAGACAGAAAGTCGAGTACCTTGCCGACAAGGTAAAAGACGGCGAGATACAGGACGCTGTCGACGAACTGAACAGACTTGCCGACAACAACACCAAGGAAAATCTTATGGTAGGTCTTGAGTTTTACAACCAGCTCTGCGAACTGGACGAGGACTTCTTCATCGAAAATGGATACAGCCTCGTAAAGGCGCGTGAGGATTTTGAAAGCTTTGCCGAAAAATTCGGTCTGGAGCAGATGACGGAGCTTTATTTCGGAAAAGAAGAGGAAAAAGTCAGCAAATAAGTATAAAACCTCCCGAAGCGGACATAATATCCGCAAAGGGAGGTGTTTTTATGGTAGAACAGGACACTATAAAGCTGCTTCGTGAGTGCGACGCAGGTGTAAAAATGGGTATATCCTCTATCGGGGACGTCCTCGGCTACGTCAGCAGCCACGACCTGAAAAGAGTATTGCAGGACAGCTCTGAGGAGCACGACGGCTTGAAAGCGGACTTGCAGGGGCTTCTCGGGGAGTATCACGACGAGGGCAAGGAGCCTGCGGCTATGGCTAAGGGTATGTCGTGGGTAAAGACCAACGTGAAGCTGAAAATGAACGAGTCCGACAGCACCGTTGCGGACCTTATCACAGACGGCTGCAATATGGGAGTAAAGTCCCTTAGCCGCTATCTCAACAAGTATCAGGCTGCCGACGAGCGCTCAAAGGATATCGCAAAACGCATAATCAGTGCCGAGGACAAGCTCTGTACTGACGTAAGGGCGTATCTGTAGAATGGGCGTACTGCGCGAATTAATCAAAACCACCCGTAAAACGGGTGGTTTGAGGAAGCCCTAGAAGGGCTTGATACGGACACTGCCCCTTAAGTGGGCTGAGAAAGGTCTGCCAACTGCATTTCATTCTCAGCTACCCCTTAAGGGGTTTTTACTTCTTCTTATACTTTTCTCCAGTGAACGGGTCTGTTGTTTCAAACAAACTTAACTGGTCTGTCATAATATCTTCTTGCAGCTGGTTCTTTATATACTCTTCAATTTTCTTAGCATTCTTTCCTACTGTATCAACATAATATCCTGTACACCAGAAATGTCTGTTACCGTACTTATACTTCAGATTTGCATGTCGCTCAAATAT
>NZ_JHXF01000014.1 GCF_000621845.1 Ruminococcus flavefaciens MA2007
TCAAATGGTTCCCGTCAACGGAATGCACCCTTGTGGCAAACGGTATGCTCGACAGCGACCTGATAATAAAGGCGCTCATCGGCTTTGTCATCGAAGCGGCGCTGATGTACTGGCTCGCCTATACATCATATAAGAAAAAGTGGTACGTAAGGACTACCATCGGCGGTCACGTATAATAATATGAACTAAAAAGGAGGTACACGCTATGAAAATTCTGCTCGGAACAATCTGTGTGTGCCTTCTTGTCATTTTGTGTGTCCTGTTATGGAAATATATCTCGCTGAAACGCAATATCCGTCACTTTTCGCAGGAACTTGACAAGCTGAAAAGCACCGATTACAGACAGCCTATGAAAGTAACTGATTTTGATAAGGATTTAGATGAACTTGCAGTCAAGGTCAACGAGCATACCGACATACAGCGGCAGCTCGGCGTGGAATATGAGCAGCGTAAACAACAGCTCGGCACGGTCATTTCGGGCATCTCCCACGATTTCCGCACTCCGCTGACGGCTTCGCTTGGATACTTGCAAATGATAGAAAAGAGCGGCGAACTGTCGGAGAAAAATGCGGAATACCTCACTGTTGCCATGCAGAAAAACAAGTACCTTAAAGAGCTCTCAGACGAGTTTTTTGAGGTCACTAAGACCGAAAACAGTAATGAAAATCTCAGCCTTGAAGATATCAATCTCAGCAATGTTCTCACAGAAGCATTGCTTGAACAGCATGGCTGGATATCCGAAAGGAACATCACCGCGAACTTTGATGTTCCCGACGGTATCATAGTGCAGGCTGACATGCACTGCCTGTCGAGGATACTCAGCAATCTCATGTCCAATGCGCAAAAGTACACCGCGGACAGCTTCGGAGTTTCGCTGAAGCGCGATGATAAACGAATTACATTATCCGTATCCAACACTCTTGCAGATAGCTCAAATGTAGATATCAGCAGAGTTTTCGAGCCATTCTACCGCATGGATTCAAGAACAGCATGCGGCTCGGGACTTGGGCTCTACGTTGTGAAGCTCCTCTGCGACAGGCTCGGTTGGTCGGTCAAGGCTGATTTGAATGATAATGTCTTTACTGTTTCGATATTTACATGATAAAACCCAAACTAATGAAAAATGATGCAGAAAGTCCCCGCGAGGGGACTTCTTCGTTCAGATATGTTTTCTTGACTTTTAGCGACAGTGCAGTGTATAATATGGATAGTAAGCAGGTTACTAGGATAAATCGGAATTTACCGGAGGTATGATGTTATGCACAGACTTATAATAGTGGAAGGCTTGCCCTGCTCAGGCAAAAGCACAACTTCAAAATATATTGCAGACAGTATCGGGGCAAAATTCTATGATGAAGGTAGTGGAAATCACCCTGCTGATTATGAATTTCATTCGTTTATAAAAATCAAGGAATTATGCAGCTTTTCACCGGAAGAACAAGTACTTATAAAACAGAATGCTGTTTCCAAAGCTGATGGATATATTATTTCTCTGAGCTTATTCAGCGGAGAATTGTTTGACAAACTTTTACAGCATAAGATCTATGATTTTCTGCGGTGGGAAACTGAGAGTCCCATAATGCTTGACAAATGGAAAGAATTTATTAGTGCGGTTAAACCGAATGAACGATATGTGTTTAACTGCGTATTATTGCAAAACCCAATGTGTGAAACCATGATGCGTTTCGGATTTGATATTCAAAAGTCGTCAGAGTATATCAACAGCATCTGTGAAATCATAAGACCACTGGATCCGTTTATTGTCTATCTTCATAATGACAATATAAGAGATTCAATAGAAAATACTGTTTCTGAACGTGGAACGGATTGGCTGAACAGTGTGATAGACTATCATTGCAATGGGGCTTACGGCAAAGCTGAAAAACTGATCGGTCTTGATGGCTATATAAAAGCACTGGAAGAACGTCAGCGCAGAGAAACAGAAATACTGCGTGGCTTGAATGTACAATATATGATTATCAATAATCCCAATGAAAACTGGAACAAAACATACTCAAGAATTATTCAGGAACTAAACACAACAACGTAAATTATGATTTGTCTTAGTACCTGATAGAGCAACAACTTATGAAATAATTATGCAGAAAGTCCCCGCAAGGGGACTTCTTCGTTCATATATGCATTCTTGACTTTGGGCTATATTGCGGTGTATAATATGGATAGTAAGTAGGTTACTATGATAAATCGGAATTTACAGAGGAGAATGCTTGTATGTACCATAAATCAATCATCGTGTTAGCTGGCTTGCTGACGGCTGCTATTTTGTTAAGCAGCTGCGGAGAGCCAAATGTGAATACAAGTGATACTGTTGTAGAAACATACACAACTGATTCAACTACATCTTCCATTAACGCAGAAGTGTCAGTTTCGGTTATAGAAATTGGTGTTTCAGGCGAATTTCTGACATTCCCGTTCAAATATGAAGAACTTGAGAAACTGCTTGATCTATCTGATTGTCAGAATGTATATTTTGAAGAAAAAGGGTTCTCAGTATGTAACGTCTATCAGGGAATGAATCGTATCTGCACTCTTTTTGTTACCGGAAATGTTTCTGAACATACAGCGGAAACCCTTGTAACGCAAATCACCATTGACGATCCGTCGAACGAAATATTCACTCTGAACGGTTTAAAAGATGACAATCCTGAAGATTTCAAATCAATATTCGGGGAATCTGAAACAAAATCGGAGTATCTTTATGATCACACCTGGGGAAATATCGTACTGAGTGTTCTGTTTGATAATGAAACGGGGAAAGCAGATAGCATCCAGTTGTTGGACATGGATTATCCCTACTCCCTATAAATTCTGATTTAGCTTAGTTCCGTGATAGATTCAAAATTTATGAAAAATGATACAGAGAGTCCAAGCGAGGGGACTTCTTCGTTCATATGATGGTGCAAAGCTATGAAAGATGACGATCAATTATGAACTATACAGTCAGTACGATTGACTTTTTCTCCTATCTGTGGTATAATTGCAACTAACATAAATCGGAATTTATAAAGGTGATAATATGTTTGAGTATAGGAATATAGACGGCATAGACATTCTTAAGGAGAAGATTCCGTCAGAGCTTCAATATTGGTGGCAATTCGGAACTATATTGGAGCTAAATTATAACTCAAAAGCAATTGATGAATATTATTGTGATTATACCAATATGATTACTTTACTGCTTACAGATTATGACCAGCAGTACAAAATTGAGCTCTCATTATACAACATAAGAGGAAATTTGAATATTGATATGGCGAACGGATTTTTCAGCGGTTTTACAATAGATGAATATTTAGATTCAGGAAGCGATAATAATTTCCATCTCTATTCTATTGAACAAGATATTGAGTTCGATTTATACTGCGAAAAAATAAGAGCTGTTCTTGTGCAATGAGTAACCATATAAATTCTGATTTATCTTAGTAACATAATAAACATAATGCCCCTGAGCTCTTTGTAACACTCAGGGGCAAAAATTCTATATGGGGATATGTCTTTGTGGAGAAGGAGCTTCTTGTTACTTTGCCTCTTCCTTGCCATTGTCATGATGAAAGGGATTGAGTTTTCCGTCTATCACATCTGAGGCTACTTCATCAGCTGACTGTATTGCATGGACATATATCTTGCTCGTTGTAGTTATAGAAGAATGTCCAAGACGTCTTGAAACAGTGGGTATAGATACTCCTTCAGCAATGAGAAGAGTAGCGTGTGTGTGTCTGAGCGAATGAGGAGTAAAATGGGGCAGCTTATTACGTTTTACAAAATTACTTGTCCAGTCAGTCAGACTGTCGGGGTTCATAGGTGTAGTATCATCCTTTATGAATAGTCTGTCGTTTCTGACTGTCTGTGTACTTCCGTCTGCAAGAGTAATTGTGATGAAGTGCTCCCAGCGATCGAGCATATCGTTACGCAATTTATTCCAGTAGGCCTGATACTCACGAAGAAGATCAAATACAAACTCCGGAAGCTTAACGGTGCGATATGAAGTGGCGTTCTTGGGGGATTTTGTAATAATGCCCATGTGCTGAACGTACTGACTGGTTCTCTTGATATGTATAATTCGTTTATCGAAGTCAATATCTTGCCACTCAAGTCCGAGAAGCTCACCACGACGCACACCGCTGAACATCAGCAGGTACATAGCTGTTTTCCATTTGAGCGGTTCGTCATTGAGCAGTTCTAAAACGTGTCTTGCCTGCTCTTCATCAAGAAAAGCAGCTTCTGATTGTTCCAGCTTAGGTGCTTTCATATAGTTGTGATCTGCTATATTGAACGGAACGAGCCTGTCCCGTGTAGCTTGTGCAAGAATTGAACTTATGAGCCTATGATAATGAAGAATAGTTTTGGCTGAGAGTCCCGTTGTCTCTGAGTGGATTTCAAAGAGCTTTTCAACCTGCCTATCAAACGCAGTTGCTATCTTCTTTGCTGATTCTATGCTAATGTGCTCTGATCTACAGGCAGCAGAGACAGTTGCAGCAGAAAGCCCTGATTTTTGGGCTGCCGCCTTTATTGTAAGTCCCTTTTCTGAGATCAGCGGTCTAAGTTTGTCAGAAAAGGCATATGCACCAGTCTGCTTGGTTCCGTTCTCTCTTAGATTGTTATAGAACTCTTGTAAGTGATGTGACTGGAGCTTTGTCAGTGGCATATCACCGATCGCTATATTTATATCATTCAATAGCGCTCTGTATCGCTCAATCGTCTTGGGTGCGAACATATACTTGTTGTTTTCAAGCAGGTTTTCAGAATACTCCCTGAAGCTGGTCTTACTATCAAAGCAAGTCCCATTCTTCACGGTCTCCTCAAACTTTATAGCTTGCCGTAATGCTTCACGGTCAGCTGCCCTCTCAGACATTGTATCAGGTGGTCTCCAAGTTGTGGAGTGCTCGATCTGCTTGCCGTTACGGTCATACCCGGCATAGACACGGAATTGATAAGATATTTTTCCATTCTTGGAAACACGCTTCTTCGGTTTAGGCATATTTTAGACTCCTTTCTATGAGTATGGGGCGTTCTGTAAAACGCCCCATGGTTGACTCTTAAGCAGTGATTTTTCTGATTCTTGTCACAGGCTCGTCCTGAGTAAGCGTATGCGTATCAAGATACTTCATAAGTGCTTCCCAGTTAACAAGTATTGAACGTCCAGCTTTAACAGATGGAATCTCTCCGCTGTTTACGAGAGTCAGCAATAATCTGCGACTGATACCGATATTGTGCTCGTTACAGAGCTTAAAGGTCTCGTTGATGCTGTTCATTTTTTTCATAATTTTTCCTCCTTTCTGGGCAAAAGTTTGTTCAGCTCTGTTAATGTCATAGGTAATTAATGCGGACTCCTAATTTTGAGTATCAACATTTAATTTAATCTTGTTTTAAGTGAGTACCAAAACTAGCTTTGAGTTCAACTATCTCGTCAAAGCTCAATTCCTCAATAGTGTTAAATGCACACTTAATCTCATAATCAAATATTTTGTTAAAATCGTTGTCACTGCAACGAGGATAACGTTCGATATTTCTGCAGTATTTGTGATACCTGCAATTCAAGAAGTCGTTAAACGGCATAACAGCAACATATGTTTCGCCACCGTATACGGTATAAACCAGCTTGACAATTTCCAGAATTTCATTTGGATCAATATAGCGAATAACTTTCTTAACCCAAAACTCTTTCGTTAACTTCCTAATTATTTTTTCCCCACTCTTCAAGTAGAAACCAGTATCAAGTGTTATTGTGCCATCCTGTATTAAATAACGACTAATCTCTACTGGTGGATTCAACTTAATCATATTGCCTTTTTCATATTTGTTGATTTTCTTACATTTTAATTCTGACATTTTTTTCTCCTTCCGCTTGACCTGACAGGTCATTTAGCCTATAATTATTTTATAGGGAGCCCCCCGAAGGGGGGGCACCTCATTTTGAATATTAATCATCGTGCATACAGGTCCAGCCTATGATAACAAAGTGCTTGTTTTTTTCAGCTTTTTTACTATAAAGCAAGCCAGAGACAATGCACTGTCCCTGCTGAAGGCTAGCAAGTGTTGACGCATCCACACCTATATGCTTCGCAATATCCTTTATATTTGCTTCTTTCGGACGAAAGATTACATGGGTAGCACAGTTTCCGATAAGCTTTCCGAGCTTATCTTTTTCAACAGAGTATTCCTGTGTAGCAAGCATCATTGAAAGATGATGCTTTGCGCCCTTCCTCAGTATAGTACTGATAGGGCCATCTTTCTCGAGACAAAGGTCTTCAATCTCGTCAAGTACAATGGTATATCTCGGGCTTCTATCATGCTGCTTGTACTCATATAAGCTAGCCAGAAGCATGTCAACAAGAGGGCTACTCTTGCGGATACCGTCAGCTGATGTTGATATAACAACTATTCCGTTCTGAGAATCAATGAATTGTCCCCAGTTCTGCTTATATGTATTCAAGCCTTCAAGTTCACAGAAGACCTCTTCAAGTCTCTCCTTGATTATTGCTTCTTCAGGAGCGTCCTCATCGAAAAACCTTAACGTCTCAGGCAAGGAATGGATTGTTCCTGCATCTATTGCTCTCGCTATAGCTGGAAGTATTTTCTTTAAAGTTTTTCCCTGTATCTCTCCGGTAACACTTGCGGCTACCGAGAAGATACTGAACAACTTATTCTTTTTTTCAGGGAGTGTAGAGCAATTTTCAAGCGATAATAAATCAACCGGAAGCCCATACTTCCCGATATCCCAATGAACAAACATGTTTTTGTCTACCCCGTGCTTTTCAAGCTCTTCGGGAGAGAACGATCCTGTCTGGTCGAAGATCACAACTTTTTTGCCTGAGTTGTACCTTATAACCGCCTGCTCCACAAGGAAGCGAGTCTTTCCGCTACGTGATATCCCCGACACATCCAAGCTTTCGTCCTCGTCAGTAGATTCATTAATTACACAGCCACACATTTTGTCGCTGCCATTAAGTTTTATTATGGGTATGAAGCCTGAAGGTTCCTGTCCTTTAGCAAACAAAAACTCATCATACGCAAGTGTATCTATTTTTAATCTACTCTCAACATCGAGGATATCCTTCGTAAAGGAATAAACACTAAATGATTCAGATATTCCAGACGAGGTTTCAATATCAATGTTGCGTTTGAAGTGGTTGTTGGAATAAAGCTTCCCACAGACTTTTAAAGCCGAAAGCAGCTTATTTCTCCTCTTTGTTGTTTTCATAACGGGCAAGACCTTTTCATTGAGAGTTTTTGCCAAAATATTGATATACGCATCATCAACATAGACCATATTCTTATTAAGATTAAAGAATATTGAGCTCTCTGCAGTAGCAACTTCAATATCACCATTTCCTATTTTTTTCGAAAGGATTCTTCTGAACTCATTTGCTATAGTTTGTTCAGTGCCAGGCATTTCGTTGCTGTGGTCTCTGAGATATAAGAGGAGTTTACTCATGTCATCACCTGAAATTACTTTATAATCACAAAGAAGCTCAGATGTTGCCCATAACATCCTTAAGGTAGTATAGTAATCCTCATTATCAGCATTTTTCTTCAAAAACTCTGTAGTTTTCAGCTTGTGCGTTATAAGATTATCCGTAACATCAGAATTGCTGAGAAGCTTTACCAATGCAGATATAAATTCGCCGATATTCTCTGATATTTCTTCGTTATTCTTGACATCTGGGCAATCATCCAAACTAATGAAATACGCCGGTATCTCAGAAGATATATTATTGAGATTATCCTCAATAACAACAGAAAGATTTCTATTTACAGCATTGCTCCTCGACTGTTCAAGAAGAGAGTTTAACAAGGTATCCAGTCCCACATCGCGGCGTTTTTTCTCCTCAGAGTAAGATGAATCACGATATAAAGCTATACCATCGTTCATAAGAGCAAGCTCATGCTGAATAGCAGTTTTACAATCAGTCAAGCGGCATATTGGTCTTTGGGAGTTATTGAGAATAGCCGAAGCGGTGTGTGCATTTGATTCGCTCTTAGGTTCAATTACAAACATCTGATCAGGTATCAATCCCGTCAGTCTGTATAAGTACAAGAGTACTGAGGTAACACGCAATGCTACCAACAGCTTATATTTCCAATGTGCTGGCAACGCCTTAGCCAATGCCTCACCGGCTTCTGTAAGCGTTTTTTCTGTGTGGAGCATCTTACGTTCAAGGATGTCGTCTGAGTAATACATCCTGAGCTTAGGTATGACTATCTCTGCGGATGCAAAGGTTGTTTTGCCGTCCTGTGCCTTCTGCCAGCCGGAATGCTGTGGAAGCTGAAGGAATTTTATATCATCGCCGTTCAATATCTCGTGATAGAAAGCCATAACAATGTACTTATCAGGACAATCCGCATTACGCCTAAAGAACGGAATGTGCGACAGAATATTACGCTTTACGAAATCCTTATAAGGAATAGAGATATCTATAACCTCATTATCTTCGCATTCAACCGCGCAGTAGAATGCATCGAATGTACCGTCTGAATGCTGGTTAACAATGAACTTGTCTTTCACTTTCAACCTTCCGACTTTAACCTCGCGTCCGTTGCGTTCAGTCATATAGTACGTACCGTCATTCTTACGCAATTTTTTCGCCTCAAATGTCTTCTCTGTCTCAGCATAGATGTTATAAATAACATTACTAGGACGATACAAGCAACTGTTCATCCAAAGCTGATCATATGTGTAAGACTGATAAAGCGGATTCAGTGAATAACCGTATCCTGTACTCGGCATACAGCCGTTGCTGTATGCACCATTATAATTCAGCAAATTATCCATTTTTAAAAACCTCCTTGAATTAGTATAAGGCATTTGCTGAGTACATTTTATCAGTTTTACGATTTGAGCGAAATTGCTTGTTTTAGGTAGAGAAAACAGCATTCAAGGACATAATTTCATGAAAAACAACAGTATTTTTTAAAAGCCTATAAAATTTGGGTAAGGGAGTATAACGATGAGAAGAATTGACACTTTCAAGGAATTCCTCATAACTATTTTCGGTTCAACAACAGTGAAAGCAACAGGTGGAAAGATATATAGAAGCGGTAATTTATTCAGCACATGTGACTATGGAGATAAAGCACTTGAAGAATATGTAAACTTGCTTAAAATCGCCTATTCAAATAGAGACTCCAAAATTCAACGTCCTAATTATCCACCTGAAGCCTTTCATAGAACTGAAAGCATTCAACGCTTTTTTGCTTATTTGAAAGCATATAACAGTACACTAACTCTTCCTGATGTAAATGATTCATATGCAAACATATTTGCATTCAAAGCAGCTATCACGATTCTTGATGCTATATTTTCAAAGTCAGATAGTACGAACAAATTCAAAGTTGAAAATGAAGATATAAGTGGAATATTCAGAAAAGCATTAGATTATATAAAGGCTAACTCGGTTGCAAGAGATATCAAGGCTGTTTCTAATGCGGTTGACGTAGCTAAGTCTAAGAATTACTTTTACGATACAGATTACTCAAATGACAATAGTCAGTATAATTATAGCATTCATGTTGTGGAATTTAGTGTTATTCCCAAAGTATCAAGGATTATATATCCGATATCATTAGGAATATACATAGATCCAAGCAAAAGATATGATGATAATAGTCAATACTTTTTTAATCTTACAACATCCTCATTTGCTCCTTTTAACAAGGGTAATGCACAAATGGTGACTACCGACGAATTCTTGTTAAGCAAGCCTTTGTCGTTAGTGGGTATTAGATACTTTCCGCTATTATTCGATTATGTAACCCATCTTGATGATGCTACAATTTTAAACAATTATAAGTGTGCAAATAAATATGTTCTGAATCAGTTTGTCATTGAAAAAGCTGTAAAACAGTATACCGATTATATGGCACCTTCAATAGCTGAATATGAAAAAAGCCTTGTGGATTACATGGAAGACTTGATAAGGCGAGTATTGAGCTTAGACCTGAAGTGGCTGTATAATAATTCTGAAAAGAAGATTGAGAAGTGCAGAGAAGAGATAGAGATAGTACTCATAGGCTATCCGGAAGTGTATTCATATATTGACGGCTGCTCTGACAAAATTATACGGAAACAACTACTGACCATTCTCCATCATGCTATAGTAGAAATAACCCAGTTTATTAACAATAATGGCAAGGATATTTCCAAGTATGCTATTACTCACAATTGCGAAAACCACATAAAATATGTAAAAGGCAGAGTATACGGAAAGAGTTTCAAAGAGTTAAATGAGTTATCTGAAAAGCTAAAAGAGACTCCTACAGAAGGCCCTCACAGTCTCTACGAATGTTATTACTATACTTCAAGTAATGAACTTGCTGATCTGCTGAGCAGCATAAGTAACTACAAAAATCTATTTAAAAAATCCAAAAAATCTTCGTGATTACGTTTTTTGAAAATGATGGGCACTAAAAAGATGCTTATAAAGTCATTTTTACTCATTTTAGAGAGAGATGTTTTTTTGAAAAACGTAATTGAAAAATATTTTTTGTTTTTTTGTAATACTTAGTCTAGAGCATGGCATTAACAAGTCTTTAGTTGAAATTAAAATTTGTTATACAGCTGGTAGTAACTAAGCGGACTATTCCAAGCTCCTGAAAAGCTTCTATAGTAATTAACTTCCGTATTGAGCTTCTTACAGTATATAATTCCATTTCTATTGAAAAATTGAGTAAGGTTGGTAAAATACTATTTCATTTGACTGTAGCCTATTGACACATCGAAAAACTGTGTCATATAAGTCGTTTTGGGGCTTTTGAAATATTGCAAACAAAAACAACACCTTATTGAAATATGATTGGAGCCGGGGAACCGGCTCCGTCTCATTTATATATACTTCTCTTCGTACTCTCTGATGCGGCGATAGAATGTGTTGGCCCTGAGTCCCATTTCTTTCTGAAACCATACTGCCGTAATATTCCCAGACTGCCATTGTTCATACAGCTGCCCGAACTTTACCCAGTCTATATCGATAGGCTGCCGACCTTTGTATTTTCCCTGCGTCTTGGCAATAGCGATACCCTCGCGTTGACGCTGCAATGTCTGCTCACGCTCCAGTTCAGACAGCGCTGCGAATATTGACAGAACGAAGCGCCCCTGGGGAGTATTGGTGTCGATATTCTCCTTGTTGCTGACAAGGGTAACGCCTTTCTTTTGGAGTACGTCTATTATATTGAGCAGGTCTCTGGTGGATCTTCCGAGTCTGCTTATACTCTCAATGTATAGTGTATCGCCCTCACGAACATATTCAAGCATAGCTTTCAGTTCGGGACGGTTAGCGTTCTTACCTGACATCTTCTCAGCAAATACCCGCTCAACCTGATACTGCTGCATGATTGCTTCCTGACGAGCAGTCTCCTGATGCTCTGTCGATACACGGATATATCCTATCTTGCCCATCAGAATGCACCTCCGTAGCACCCTTCATAAATGTCCGCGCCGTACATATACTTCACATCACGTAGTGCATCACGGAGCAGGCTATGGTCTACAAGCATCTCTTCAACCTCATCGCAGGTATAACCATAGTCTAGTAAAAGCTCCACATCAGACGAGTCCACTCCATAGCAGCCGCAATATGCGAGAAGAATTTCTTCTTGAGCGCTATAGTATGGAAAGTCATCGGTATACCAACTACTGTATTTCGAACGATATATCTTAGGCTCAAACTGAGAACGTGTGATTTTACCGTTCCTGTCAATACGCAGAATATCACCCTCCTCAGTATCTACACGTTTACTCTCGAACTTATGAAGTCCCAGCTGTTTCAGTGCCTTTCGCATAATAGTTTCTGTTGAAGCGTAGACATATAAGCCTATGGTCTCAAAGTGGAGCAGGTACATGGGATTACTTCCTTTTATAATATATAAGCTGTTATATTGATCCAGTATGGTGAAGCAGAAGTTACCCTCAACAGTCTCGGCCATGTATTGTAAGCTTTCAAAGTCTAGCTTTCCCTGTTTCTCAATAAGCTGTACGCCTATGTAGCTGTCAGTATCAATATAGGTAGCCGGAATAGTTCCATCCTTCCGTAACTCTCTATCGTTCCAAAGAACTCCGTTATGTGCGAAAGCGAATTCCTTATCAGCATGACCTGCAAAGGGATGGTTGTTGTAATTCTGCTTTCTGTCACCCTGTGTAGCCAGTCGCGTATGTCCCATAATCGCCTTTGTACCGTCAGGAGCATTGAAGTGTATCTTGTGAGCAGGCTTAGGACGTTTGAAGATAGTAACTTTGCCATCTTTTACGTAGCTGATACCTGCTGCATCCGTGCCTCTTTCTTCAGCAGCATTAGCCAAAGCCTGGGTAAGCTTCTTAAGTACCCTATATGGCACTATACCTTTATAATCTAACCAACCGAATAAAGCGCACATGATTATTCCTCCTTCTTGTCATCATCACAGCCAATAACCCCGCCTGCAATCAGGATTGTTGCAATCGTTCCAACCGTCTTAAGAACATCTTTTATGTCCTGCTCTGTGTCAGGTTCAATATCAAATATATCTGCTAAAATTCCCATATTACATATCCTCCTCAGTGTTGATATTCTCGTTGATATACAATCTTCGTTCCTTCAGATACTGTATCAGCTCTGGTTCGGTTATTGTATCTACGAACTCCGACCAAGACATCTTCGATATTCCCTCATCTGATAGATTGATAGCAAGATCACATATAGCATCAACAAGCTCCAGAGCTGCGATGAAAGTATTGTACTTGAGCGTACCTCTGAACAGTCTGAACTCGATGGTCATATAGTTCATGAGATTAACTGCTGCATATCTGCCCAAGTTGCCTTTCTTAGCCTTGTCCAATATCTCACGTCCGGTCTTCTCAAAGCCATAACGAGCTGCCCACCGGTTCATTGCATACTCTGAACGACGAGAGAATTTCAGCATCTCGTTCCAATGATGCTCCACAAAGTAGAGGATCCTGCCAATAACATCGTCCTGAGTATCTCTGTCTTCACCAAAACAGTTTCTATTGACATGAATGTGTAAACCGCAGGTGCTTGTCTGATGACTTCTGTATCCTAGGTATATAGCCTTTTTCATGATATCATCCCAACAATAGTTCTTGTGATATTCAAGGGACATTGGATGAGTTACGATTTCCATACCATCGTCTAAGCTGCCGTCGCCTTTGATGTATACATGTTCTTCATCCTTATTGGCGACAGCAAGTATCTCGTCTGCGTTATCACTGTCTTTACCTGCTCCGTCTATCTCCAATTCAACACCGAAATATCGGGAACTATCACCATAGAAGATAGGCTCGGGTTTATAGCCGTAGTCATGGATACTTCGGTTCTTGTCTACCTCGTCATGGTAGCAGTCTGAGCAGTAATCATATCCGTCGATGTGGTATGCATCGTCCTCGTGGAGTAGGGTGTCGCAGCATGAACAACGAGTGTAGTGATTATGATAGCAGCTACTGCAAAGCGTAGTGTAATCATCACCATAGGACTCACTGGTCCAGATTATCCGTCCACACCTGTCACAGGTAGTAGTATGATTCTCAATACAGTCAGTGCAGACTATATCTCCATCAACAGTTTCGTAGTCTTCGTCTTCATCAATGATTGCTCCACAGTGGGAGCAATAGAGCACATTATCCTTGTTTTCTTCCATTGTTTATAACCTCCGTAAAATGAGAAGAGCCAGCCCCGAAGGGCTGGCATTAATTTTAATATTCACTTGAAAGCAGCATGGTGCTGTGATCACCATCGTCGATGATATACAGCTTTTCAGTAATAGGTGCATCTGACGGTATCATGTATACCTGTCGATATTCGGGTTCTTCTGAGCTATGGACAATCGACTGCATAGAACCCGATGGACTCAGCTCAAAAACCTGTAAGTAGTCCTTCGGAGCAGGCATATGCTCTACGCATTCCCATAGAAACAGCTGCAGTTCCAATGGGATAGTGCTGTCTACACCACAAGTGAGATATCGGCTGTTGTCGAACACGGCTTCAGTTCCTCCTTCCCTTGAAAATATAGTGATTGTAACGTCATCTCAGTTACTTTCACCCTAATAATATACATTTGAAATTCAAGAAAAATAGAAAAAACGAGTCTCAATGTACCATGTATGCTTTACTTGCTACAGCATAAAGTCATAGTCTTGACACCAGCATGGATTTATGATAAACTGATAATGTTGAAATAGCGAAATCGTATTGGCTTTTCCACTAATGCTGCAATCAGTCATGTTAAGAAGACAGAAATCTTAGAAGATTATAGATACCATAACCGGATATTGTATAAAAGCTATTGATTCTGTGAATTGATTTCAGCTTCTGCCAACTTAAGCAGAGTAGTTATTTAGTGGAAAGAAGAGATTACGTTGTTCTATTTGGTATTATTGGTCCTTTTGATAGTTGCTGCTGTCATTGGTCTTGTCATGTATCTTGATAATTCCGGTAGCAATAACAGGCACGACTATTCAGAAGATCACAAATCTCCGGGATTATTTGAATGGATGATGACTCCGGAGTATAAACGAGTTGGTATTCGTGGTGAAATAAAAGCTTCGAACGCTATTTCATCTGTTATGCGTCCTGATGATCGCTTATTTACGAATGTAAGTATCAATTACGACGGAAGACCAGCAGAGCTTGATAATGTGATCGTAAATAAATACGGAGTTTTTGTTATCGAGGTCAAAAATTACGCTGGAGCTATTTACGGTAATGAAGATGATTTTGAGTGGCAGAAATACAAAACCACTGATGCTGGGAATACGTACGTTAAAACTGTAAAAAATCCCATAAAACAGGTAAAAAGACAATGCTATCTACTTGCCCGTTATCTAGAATACTATGGAACAAAAGTCTGGGTTAACGGGTATGCAATACTTATTCAGGGAAACAGTCCGGTTGTAAGTGATTATATACTAAATAACATCTATGATATTGAGCATGTTATCCATACTCCAGGGAGGAAAATGCTTTCGCCCCAAACAATTGATGATATTTCTAGGCTTCTTTCAAGATGATAGAAGCTACAGGATGTGAATATAAGCTCAATGATGCAAAAAATAAGCCAGTTCTTCGGAACTGGCTTTTGTAATGTCGATATTGGGTATTGGTTCAGCGGGAGTGTTAGTTGTTACGGAGAAAAAGTAACAACAATTATTGTTACACAATAATTATATATATTTACAAAATCAAAATAATAGGAATTTTGGTATCATGAAGGGATTGTTGTGAGAGCTAATTTGCCTATAGTACCTAGTGTTATTCCAAAGATGCTTGAAAACACTTGCTTCCTTGACTTTGGGCTACTGTGCAGTGTATAATATGGATAGTAAGCAGGTTAATATGATAAACATGGGATTTATCAGCTATCTGCTAAAGGAAGGATGCGGTAGTGACTATGATCGAGATTTCCTATCTACAGATGTTTATTTTTATAACTCTCATTTGGATACTTGTGCGATTCATAATTGCGATCAGATTCAAGAAGTTTTCAGTAAAACGCGAACTTCAGATGCTTCTTGTATACATATGCCTTGTAGTTATTGCAAGATTTGTATACTTCCCGTTACATTTTGTTGACGGGAAAATAGGTACTCTAACGATTGAATTTTCAACTACATTGTCTGACATGATAAGTTTAATCCCGTTCTTTTTTCTCTTTGACAGATATGATGGATGGCTTATCAATATTATAGGGAACATAGCAATGTTTATACCAGTAGGAATAGTATGGCCTATCTGTTTTAGAAAGCTCGATAGTATCAAAAAAACTGTGTTTGCCGGTATTTTTTTTATTATCTTTATTGAGCTTTCCCAGTTGTTATGTACAGAAAGGCATACAGATATTGATGACGTGATACTAAATACAAGCGGTGTTTTGATCGGAGCGTGTATTCTATTTGCTATACGAAAAAGTCGTAATGATGTGCCTTAGTGTAAAATATCTGAATGCCGCCCTGATGAAGGGCGGCCCTCTATTTACCTTACATTGTAATGAACTCCATCGGAGATCGGCTCTACGGCAACGATTATTTACATAGACGAAATGTACAATGTTTTCATATCATGGTCGGACGGGAAGCTGTCCTCGTTCTCGGATAAACAGGTCTTGAAAGGCTTTGAAAAAACAGGAGCATAAAAAAGCGCAGATGGCTAAAATTGGTCATCTGCGCTTCTGTTATATGATCTCAAAATGGTTCTTCCTGCATCGTATCAGTCCGTCCCTCTGCATCTTGCTCAATTCATTTGATAGCACAGAGCGTTCCACATTGAGGTAGTCCGCAAGCTGCTGACGGTCAAAGGGTATATCAAACGCACGGGAATGCTTTTGAACCGATACGGTATTAAGATACGCCATAATACGTCCACGCACCTGTCTTGGAGCAGTATGAAAGCTCCGGCTCGATAGATGCAGATTTTTTCTTGTGGTGATAGTGAGAAGATTTGCAAGAAGTCTCGCCCTTATCGTATCGTTGAGGTCAGCGAGCGACTTCATGCTCAGAAAAACAACAGTGCAATCCTCAGCGGCGCAGACATCGACCAGCATAGGCACATCAGGCAGGAGTGCATAGCTCTCCGCAAAGAACTGCCCTTCGCCCACAAGGTTGAGAATCGTGCGGTTTCCCCACATATCGTTGCTCTCCACGGTAACGCTACCTGCCGTGACAAAGCAGAGCTTATCGGTGATCTCTCCCGATGAAAATATCATCTCACCTTTATTGTATTTCTTTTCGGCTACATTAAGGGCTTTCAGAAGCTCAGATATTTCGGTATCATCAAAGCCCTTGAACAGTATCGAATTATGCAAAACTGAAATATCCATATTTTTCTCCCAAAATGTTGTAATTACAACATACTTTCTTCTCTGATTATACTATAATGGATACAGAAAGTCAAGGAGGTATGGCTATGATACGGAAAATAATTGAGATAAACGAAGAAAAATGCAACGGCTGCGGTCTGTGTGCAAAGGCTTGTCATGAGGGTGCGATCGCTATCGTGAACGGCAAGGCAAAGCTCATGCGTGACGATTTCTGTGACGGCTTCGGGGACTGTCTCCCAGCCTGTCCTATGGACGCTATTCACTTTACCGAGCGTGAAGCGGCGGCTTATGATGAAAAGGCGGTGAAAGAAAACAAGCAGAAAAAGTCTGCGTGCAGCGGTTTCACCTGTCCGGGCTCGGCTTTGCAGAGCTTCACACCGAAAGAAACTGACAGCAATGTTAGTGTTTCAAGCTGTCTGAGACAATTCCCGATACAGATAAAGCTCCTGCCTACAAATGCACCATACTTCAACGGTGCTGATCTGCTTATCGCTGCCGATTGCACAGCTTACGCCTACGGGAACTTCCACCATGATTTTATCCGTGGGAAGATTACGCTCATCGGCTGTCCGAAGCTCGATGCTGTTGATTACTCCGAAAAGCTGACGGAGATATTCAGAAATAACGATATAAAGAGTATTACCCTCACAAGAATGACCGTACCATGCTGTGGAGGTATGGAGTATGCGATAAAACGTGCGATAGAAGCAAGCGGTAAGGATATTCCGCTTGAAGTTGCAGTCATTTCGCCGGACGGCAGTATCGTTGAGATAAGAAAATAATGGAGGAATATATCATGGAACAGAAAATGTTTTGCTATCAGTGTCAGGAAACAGCAGGCTGTAAGGGTTGTACCGCTTGCGGTGTCTGCGGTAAACAGCCTGAAGTCGCAGCAATGCAGGACTTGCTTGTGTACGTTACAAAGGGGCTGTCTGCGTTGACAACTCAGCTCCGTGCAGAGGGAAAGACTGTCGATAAGACTGTTAATCATCTTATCAGCGTGAACCTGTTTATCACGATCACCAATGCCAATTTCGATCTTGACAGCATTACCACTAAGGTTACTGAAACACTTGCAGTCAAAGAAGAATTGCTCGGACAGGTGCAGAATAAAGAATCCCTTCCCGAAGCAGCTCTTTGGAACGGTTCGGACCATGCCGAGAAAGCAAAGACTGTCGGCGTACTTGCAACAGAGAATGAGGATATACGCTCTCTGCGTGAGTTGATAACCTACGGTCTGAAAGGTCTTGCGGCATATACAAAACACGCAAACGCTCTGCTGAATGATGATGAGGAGCTTGATGCTTTCTTACAGTCGGCTCTTGCTAAAACACTTGATGACAGTCTGTCGGTCGATGACCTTGTGGCTCTCACGCTGGAAGTCGGCAAGTACGGCGTTCAGGGTATGGCTGACCTTGATGCTGCAAATACTACAGCATACGGCAATCCTGAGATCACGACAGTTGATATCGGTGTCCGCAAAAATCCTGCAATACTGATCTCAGGTCACGACCTGAAAGACCTTGAAATGCTCCTTGAGCAGACAAAGGATACGGGAGTTGATGTTTATACGCACTCGGAAATGCTACCTGCGCATTATTATCCGTTCTTCAAAAAGTATCCGCATTTCGCAGGAAACTACGGCAATGCGTGGTGGAAGCAGAAAGAGGAATTTGAGAGCTTTAACGGTCCGGTGCTGATGACCACAAACTGCATCGTTCCGCCGAAGGACAGCTACAAGGACAGGCTTTGGACAACAGGTGCCGCCGGCTATCCGGGCTGTAAGCATATTGACGTACCCTACGGCGAAGTAAAGGATTTCTCGCCGATCATCGAACAGGCTAAGAAATGTCCTCCGCCTACCGAGATCGAAACAGGCTCTGTTATCGGCGGCTTTGCCCATGAACAGGTATTTTCACTTGCCGATACAGTTGTAGAAGCTGTAAAATCGGGGGCTATCCGCAAATTCGTAGTCATGGCAGGCTGTGACGGCAGAGCGAAGTCCAGAAGCTACTATCAGGAATTTGCTGAGAAGCTGCCAAAAGATACAGTTATTCTCACCGCAGGCTGTGCGAAGTACAAGTATAACAAGCTCGACTTAGGCGACATCGGCGGTATTCCGAGAGTTCTCGATGCAGGACAGTGTAATGATTCTTATTCTCTGGCGTTGATTGCTCTGAAGCTGAAAGAGGTATTCGGGCTTGATGATGTAAATGATCTGCCTATTGTTTATAATATCGCTTGGTATGAGCAGAAAGCAGTCATCGTTCTCCTTGCGCTGCTGTATCTCGGAGTGAAGAATATTCACCTCGGACCGACACTGCCTGCGTTCCTGTCTCCGAATGTGGCAAAGGTTCTTGTAGACAGCTTCGGCATTGCAGGAATTACAACCGTTGACGAGGATATGAGGATTTTCGGCTTATGAGAAGAAAAGACCGTGAAGTGACCGATCTCAGCGAGATCATAGAGATCATGAAAAACTGCGATGGATGCAGACTGGCTCTGAATGATGACGGCTTTCCGTACATTCTGCCGCTGAATTTCGGTATGGCGGTGAACGGAGATAAGATCACTCTCTATTTTCATAGTGCTTTGGAGGGCTACAAGGTCGGGCTTATCCGGAAGGATAATAGAGCATCATTTGAAATGGACTGCAAGCATGAGCTGCAATACTTTGAGGATAAGGGCTACTGCACGATGGCATACGAAAGTGTGATCGGCAGAGGGCATATCCGTATCCTGTCGGAAGAAGAAAAACTGCCTGCGCTGAAACTGCTCATGGCACATTATCATGACGGAAAAGATATGCCGTTCAGCACGGCGGCGATACCGAGAACGCTTGTATATGCCCTTGAGGTCGAAAGCATAACAGGTAAAAGAAAGCCTGTAAAATAATTCTGACTTTGAATCCAATGGGTTCAAAGTAGATGATAGAAAAGCTCTCAGCAATGAGGGCTTTTCTTTTCCTGCCGATTGACCTTTCGCCCGTGGTATGGTATAATTATCCTGAGAGCCACTGCAAGAGGAGTAATGTGAAATGGCAGTCTATATCGTGTTTGACGTTGAAACACCTAATCATGTGAACGACCGTATGAGTGCGATAGGAATAACAGCGATAAAGGATAACAAGATCGTTGCGAACTACTTTTCGCTTGTTGATCCCGAAACGCATTTCGATAGCTTCAATACACAGCTCACGGGTATAGATGCTGATAAGGTCAAAGGTGCTCCGAACTTTGCGGAGCTTTGGAAGAAGATAGAGCCAATTATGAGCAAGGGTATCCTCGTTGCCCATAACGCTGTCTTTGATATGAGTGTCCTGCGCTCCTGCCTGCGGAACTACGGTATTACATGGAAACCGAGTGCGGAATACCTTTGTACAGTCCAGATCGGCAGGCGCATCCTTCCCGATATAAAGCATAACCTCAATGTGATGTGCGATCACTACGGCATCGCCCTCGACCATCACAAGGCGGACAGCGATGCTCACGCTTGTGCGGAGATTCTGCTCAGGTACATGGAAAGCGGTGTCGATGTGAGTGGGTATGTAAAGAAGTTCGTTCTGTCACCATAAACAAGTATACAGAGCTGTTGCTGACATAGCAATGGCTCTTTTTCTTTTTGAAACGATGCAGAAATGAATTTTTGAATATCTGTTATGAAATAATAAAATTTTGGTTTTCTGAGCAGAAGTGAAAGTTTGGCGTTCTGATTTGATATAATAATAGTTTAGGTGGGGGCAAACGCCCCACCATTATCTATAATCAGTTCTCACGCTACTGTTGATATCCAACCATACCCCTGAACAGCCATATCAACAAAATGAAAACCGCCCGTGAAGGGCGGCAATGAATTGAAGTTTTAAGACATAGTATTTTTGCTGTCAGCTTGGAAGCACTTTGGTATTTCTATTGACAAATCCTTAAGCTGAATGTTATAATACCTACAACGATAAATCGAAATTTGTGAGGATGGTTATGAGAATTATGTTATGCGAGAATGCAAATTGGCTGCGGTCAGAAGAAGCGTTCGCGATCTATGCTTCCTGTATGTATCGTCCGAAATACGAGGACTATAAAGCACAGATGGAAGACTATTTGCTCGATTCATCAGTGAAAGTATTTGTATGTGAGAATCGCGGCATGAAAATGGGCATGATGGTCCTAATGCTTTTAGAAGATACTGCTGAAATCATCGGAATAGCCGTATCCGATAACGCACGCCGTAAAGGAATTGGAAAACAACTGATACAATGTGTAATGAAATCGGAGAATCTGGAAAGCGTCAAAGCTCAAACGGATGACGATTCAATCGGTTTCTACCGAAAATGCGGCTTTTCAGATGAGAGAATCGTCGTTGAATACCCCGATGGGGCAGCTGTTCGATATAACTGCGTTCTGCATAAATAGATATATTCTGATTTACAGGAGATGACAATGAAAAAACTGGGCGAAGAAAAAAGATATAAGCATAAATTGAATATGCTGGAGCCGGGTACAAAGATGCTTAAATGCATTGGCATCCTGAGCCTTATAGGCATACTGTTATACGTCTTTCAGTTTAGGATAATAGCTTTTTGCGTATGGGCGGTATCAGGAATTATTTTTGCCATCCTACTGATTTTATTAGCCATAGAAGCACATCAGGACAATGTAATGAATGAAATCACTATGAAAGAAAATAAGAAAAACGGAGAAAACTGATTCGAGTATTCTTAAACGGACGGTCTCCAAGTCTGATAATTCAGCTGTTGCGCCTTTTGATGATATATCGCTTAATACTTGTAATGATCAGTAATATGAACAATACATCGAGAAACAGTCCCATAACGACAGCCGACTGACCGCCCCATGCCCAGACCTTTTGATATCCAAACCCAGGATATCCCATCACGGCACCAAGGATATATGGCAGTGATACTGAAAGGGAAAGCAGAGGTATCAATAATACAAGCCTTGCACAAAGCAGGGCTTTTTCCTTTTTCGGAGAACTTGTTTTCTTCATTAGCCGCTTTTTCTGCGTAAGAAGCATTATCAGCACAAAGAGTATTATTAAGGAAACTGCGATTGAGATAACAGAGGCAATGATGTCGATTATCAACATATCGCACTTCACTATTTCGGTATATTCGTTGTGACCGGTAAGCTTTCCAAAGCAGCTTCTCATTGCATACCATTGAGTATTTGCCGTAGAATTGCAATCTGTAAAAACGGCTGTTTCTTTGGCTGGATCTATTATTACCTGAGCCTTATAAGTCGGATTCCAGCCTCCGTGTTCAATTATCCCGTCATCTGAGATATACCAGCCGTTGAAATAACTGCTGTCAGATGAGTCACTTCTTATTCCGTCACTTGGATAATGCGCTTCGATTATTTCGTGAGATGCAGCAATAGCGTTTGCCAGCTTATCGGGAAGATCAAGCTTTCCCATCTGCGCCTTCAGCCATAAAGCCATGTCTGAAGCAGTTGTTACTGCATACCCTTCGCCTTCAATACCTTTTGCATGAGGATCATTGTAAGGTTTAAGTGTATTCCAGAAGTATAAATATCCCTGTGCTACGGGCAGATCATAACCGCTGTGTGTCATACCTATAGGCTGCATTATCTCTTTTACAACATATTCGTCAAATGAAATGCCGCTTACAGTTTCAACAAGATACGCAAGGATGCAATAACCAAGATTACAATATTCAAAAGTTTCCCCGGGAGCATACTTCAGTTCAAGGTTTTCAGCAATATGAGCTATTTCTTCTTCATCTGCATCAGTCCTGATAGGATATTCAGCCATTGTCGCTGCATTAGGTATGCCTGAACAATGATTCAAAAGGTGCCATATCTTTATATCCGCATCTTTTCCCTTATATGTAACGTGCCACCAGGGGATATACTCAGAAACACTATCATCTATAGAGAGTTTTCCTTCTTCTTGTAATAGCAGTACAGCCAATGCCGTAAACGCTTTTGAACATGAGCCGATATGTACGAGAGTATCTTCGGTCATGGGAGTTTTATCCTTAATATTGGCATATCCCCAGGTCTTGAATCCTACATCTGATCCTTTGACTGCTACAACGGAGAGTCCGGGAGTTTTATCTATTTCAATGGAACGCTCAACGTAAGAAGTCCATTCGGCGTCATTCAGAACTGAGTCTACATCTGCTGCATATGCAGTGACCGATGTGCCTATGGTAAGCGACAGTACTGTTACTACAATGACTGCCTTTTGCAACATTTTCAATATTAGCTTCATATTTTCCTCTATTCAACATCCAAAAATTTCTCGACAACAGTCATTATCTTCTCAAGGCGCTTACCACCGATACCTTTGATCTTACTGAGTTCAGCCTCAAGAGCCGGGAGATCAATGGTTTTGCCTTGTTCTCCGAGAAGCTCGTCTCCATACTGAAGAATGAATTTTGTAAGCTCCTCTCGGTTCATTTTCTTGATTTTCTTATACGTGTCTCTGTCAATAATCTCTTGATTTGCCATATGTAACTCCTTTATCATTTCTCTTATCACCAATTATAGCACATCGCAGGTAATATGTAAATACATATAGCAGAACCGCAACAATGGGCAGCATACCTTGCTTGTTTAAATGATTACTTAATTCAGCGGATATCTATTGCCTTTTCTGTTGAAATAAGCTATAATATACATATATGATATCTTCCGAAAGGTGGTATAGTTATGCTCCCAGAAGAGAAAGCTCGTGTTAAAATAGACGATAAGCTCAACAGAGCCGGCTGGTATGTTGTTGACAGGGACGAGTATGTCCCACAGACTACTTCTGCTATCAGAGAAGCATTGACTCAGGGCAATAAAGAGAGCGACTATCTGCTTTTCGTAGATAATAAGGCAATTGCCGTTCTGGAGGCAAAAAGAGCTGATAATCCTCTCGGAGAAGATGTTGAATCACAGGCAGAGAACTACGCCCGTACTCCACTCTCATGGTATGGCTTATGGGAGAATGGTTTTATTCCGCTTGTATATATGTCAAACGGTGAGAAGATACTGTTCAAGAACCTGCTATCTGAGGATGAGGACTACGTTGAAATTGATACGATGCATACTCCCAAGGAGATGCTACGCCTGATTAAGCGTTCTTCTGAGTATGGAGCTTTGCCAAAACTTGAGAAGCAATCTCTCAGAGATTGCCAGTATAACGCAGAACTTAACTTTGAGAAGTCCATTAAGAACGGAAAGAAAAAGAACCTGGCAGTATTAGCTACAGGTAGTGGCAAGACCTACCTTGCCTGTCTCGCAAGCTATCGTCTGCTGAACTATACTTCCACAAAGCGTATACTGTTCCTTGTTGATAGAAATAACCTCGCAAGGCAGACCGAGAGTGAGTTCAGTCAGTTCAATATGACTGAGAATAAAAAGGAAATGAACGTCCTTTATGATATAAAGCGCCTTAAACGCGAAGGGGATCTAAAGGGCGATATTGTCATATCTACAATTCAAAAGCTCTTTGCTATTATGACAGGACAAGCTGTCAGCGACGACAGTGAGGATGCTGAGGATGAGCGTATCACCGAGAGTGAGGAAAAGAACGACGATACTGTTATCCAGCTCGGAGACGACCTTACTATTCCTCCAGACTATTTCCAGTTCATAATAGTCGACGAGTGCCATCGCTCAATATATGGAAAGTGGAAGGCTGTGCTTGATTACTTCAAGGGAGCCAATATACTTGGTCTTACAGCTACTCCTACGTCGGAAGCATACGCTTATTTCAATAATAATATCATTGAAAACTACACCTATGAACACTCGGTAGTTGACGGCGTAAACGTACCCGCTCGTGTATACCGTATCATGACGGAGGTTACCGAGTACGGTGGTTCTCTTGATAAAGGCACATCAGTAACTGAAAAAGCCAGAAGAACAGGCGCTGATACAACCTATATCATTGATAAGGATAAAGAATATGAAAACAACCTGCTGGACAGGTCCATTGTAAACCGCCAGCAGATACGCGAAGTACTGGAAGTTTTCAAGAAGTCTATATATGAAGATCTTTACCCTGAGCGTGAAAAGTCATGGGAATATATCCCCAAGACTCTTATCTTCGCCAAGAACGATAATCATGCAACGGAGATAGTAGAGGCTGTCAAGGACGTATTCAAGCGTGAATTCCCTGACAATGAAGTACCTGAGCATTTTGTTCAGAAGATCACTTATTCATCCGATGATTCAAACGGACTTATCCGTGATCTGCGTAATGAGAAGGACTTCCGTATTGCAGTAACAGTAACTCTTGTAGCTACAGGTACTGACGTAAAACCTCTTGAGATAGTACTCTTCATGAAGGACGTTATGTCTGAGGTACTTTATACACAGATGAAAGGCCGCGGCTGCCGTGTTATCAATGAAGATAAACTACGTGAAGTAACGCCCAATGCTGATGTCAAAGAATGCTACTACATTGTCGATGCTATCGGCGTAACAGAACATGAAAAGGATATGCCGGGGCCAGGCCCCGGTCCAGGTCCTGTTATACGAAGATTAACGCTTGAACAGCTGCTTGAGCGTCTGTCACATAATGAACTAAGTGACGATAACCTGTTCCTGCTCCGTGACTATTGTGCTATGATAAACAGGCGTTATGAGGATAACCGCTTCTTCGGACATCATTTGCAATACTTCATTGACAACTATGGCTACTCCCCGAAAGACCTTGCAGCTTCTATACAGGAAGCTTTTGACGACGGACAGCTTCCGCCTTATGTAAGTCCTTCGGATGACAACCATATCCGTATGACTCTAATCGACAGGCTCATCAGCAATATACCTGCAAGGAAGAAGCTCCTTGAAATGAGACAGGGATATATCCTCACAACTGACGAGGATCCCGATACGCTTATAAGCGCAGGATTCTCCAAGGAGACTGCCAAGACATATACCGAGAACTTTGAGAAATACATAAACGACAACAAGGACAGTATCGAGGCTCTGCGTATCATATACAACTCGGAAGATACGCTGATAACACACTCTATGCTTATAGACCTAAGAGACAGGCTTCTGTCTGAGAGCAGTCATTTCAGTGCTCCGCAGCTGTGGAAGTACTATAAGACACTCGATCCGGGCAGCGTTGACGACCTTGATACAAGAGCTAATGTAAAGGCACTCACTAACCTGATACAGCTTGTCAGGTACGCATATAACAAGAACCTCAAGCTGACAAGCCTTATGAACGGCTTTGTTCAGCGTTTCAACCTGTACTGCGGTCAGACGCAGCGTGATCTTACTCCTGACCAGATCGATGTTATGAAGCAGATAGCTGAATTCATCGTCAATGACGGAGCTATCACCGTTACTGACCTCAACGAGATCAACACTGACCTATGGAGACAGGGTATCCGTACATTCGGACAGGTTCCGAAGTTCAGTGAAGAGATCACTGCATTATCAAGAATATTACTAAAGGCGGCTTAATTTATGGCAAATCAGAAAACCGAATCTGCACTTCTGAAAAAAGTATGGGATATAGCAAATGTACTGTCAGCGGCAGGCGTTGGCTTTACGGACTATATCACCCAGCTCACATATATCCTGTTCCTGAAAATGGACGATGAAAAGGAAGAATTCGGTCTCGGCAGTTCTATTCCCGAGGACTGCAAGTGGAAGGCTCTTATCAAGGAGAACGGCGACGATCTCGTTAAGAAGTATGAGGAGATACTGAAAATTCTCTCCGATGAGAAAGGTCTTATCGGTACTATCTTCACAAGAGCTACAAACAAGATAGACCGTCCCGTTATGCTCAAAAAGGTGCTTGATATGGTATCTGAGGAGAACTGGTACCTTATGGACGGCGACTTCAAGGGAGCTATCTATGAGGGCATACTTGAAAAGAACGGACAGGACAAGAAGAGCGGAGCAGGTCAGTACTTCACGCCAAGAGCGCTTATCTCCGCTATTGTGGACGTTGTTGATCCGAAGATAACCGAGACTGTTGCCGATCCGTGCTGTGGTACGGGCGGATTCCTGCTGGCAGCTTATGACCATATGAAGAAGCAGAGCAAGGACTCCGAAAAGCAGAAGTTCCTCAAGAATGACGCTCTTTTCGGTGCGGATAATACCTCTCTCGTTGTGACGTTAGCTTCGATGAACCTGTATCTGCACGATATAGGCACAAAGAAAAGTCCGATAGTATATCAGGACTCCCTGCTTGATACCTCGGACAAGCTTTATGACGTTATCATCACTAATCCGCCTTTCGGAACCCGTCCTCAGGGCAGTGTTGCCATTGACTTCGACGGACGTGGATTCATAGAGACTTCCGATAATCAGGTAAACTTCTTACAGCACATCATGTCTATCGTAAAGACAGGCGGACGTGTTGGCGTTGTTCTGCCTGACAGCGTTCTCACGGACGGTGGCGCTACGAAGAAGGTCCGTGACAAGCTGATGAAGAATTACAACCTGCATACTATCCTGAGACTTCCCACAGGCATATTCTACGCAAACGGCGTAAAGACAAACGTGCTGTTCTTTGAAAAAGGCAAGCCTACGCAGGATATATGGGTATACGACTACCGCACAGATGTCAAGCACACTATGGCTACAAAGCCTATGACAAGGGCTCACCTTGATGAATTTGTAGAGTGCTACTGTGCAGGTCATATGCAGGACAGAAAGCCTACCTGCTCCGAGGAGAATCCCAACGGCAGGTGGAGACGTTTCAGCGCTGAGGAAGTAAGTCAGCGTGAGGACCTGAACTTCAAGTGGATAGACTTTACCGAGGAGGACGAGCGCTCTGTTGACGAGATAATCGGCGATATGCAGGCGCAGGCTGATGTTATCAATGACGCTCTGGCTTCTCTGAGGGAGATACTTGGAGGGATAAGCCTGTGATAGATACAAAAGCACTGAGAAGCCGTATCCTTGACCTCGCCATTCAGGGCAAGCTGACAGAGCAGCTTCCGAGTGACGGCACTGCGGAGGAATTATATCAGCAGATACAGGCTGAAAAGCAGGCTCTTATCAATGAGGGCAAGATAAAAAAGGAAAAGCCTTTGCCAGAAATATCGGCGGATGAAATACCTTTTGAGATTCCGAGCAATTGGAAATTGGTTAATTTTGGCGATATTATGTGGAATCGTGATTCAGAACGTATTCCTGTATCAGTTGCAGATAGAAAGAAACTTAAAAAAGTCTATGATTACTATGGAGCATCGGGAATAATTGATAAAGTTGAAGATTATCTTTTTGACAAAAGATTGTTGCTTATTGGTGAGGACGGAGCCAACTTATTAAGTAGGAGCACTCCTATAGCTTTTATGGCTGAAGGCAAATATTGGGTAAATAATCATGCTCATGTTTTAGACTGTTATATTGAGAACTATTTGGATTTTGTATTGTATTACATAAATGCAATTAGCCTTGTTCCCTATGTAACTGGGTCTGCACAGCCTAAGCTAAATCAAGATAGAATGAACAAAATCCCTGTCCCACTCCCGCCCCTCGCCGAACAAAAGCGTATAGTTGAGCGGGTTGAGGAGATATTCCGTTTACTCGATACCATTGACAAGGCACAGGAGAAATACTCCGCAGATTCGCAGATACTCAAAGCCAAACTCATTACCGCAGGCATTCAGGGCAAGCTCACAAAACAGCTCCCCTCCGACGGAACTGCCGAGGAACTCTATCAGCAGATACAGGCGGAGAAACAAAAGCTCATCAAGGAAGGCAAGCTCAAAAAGGAAAAGCCCCTGCCGCCTGTCTCACCTGAGGAAGTGCCTTTCGAGATTCCGGAGAATTGGATGTGGGTTCGTTGGGGCAATTTATCAGAGTCTATACAGTATGGCTATAACGCCCCCGCAAAACAAAGTGGAAGAATTAAAATGGTGAGAATAACCGATATTCAAGACAATAAGGTGCAGTGGAATAGTGTACCATATTGCGATATTGATGAAGAGAGTATCAATAATTACATTCTTAAAAACAATGATATTCTGTTTGCAAGAACAGGAGGAACAGTAGGAAAATCGTTCATAGTTGATAATATCTCTGAAGAAGCAGTATATGCAGGATACTTGATTAGAACGAGATACAGTTCTAATCTATGCGGAAAATACTTAAAACTATTTATGGAAAGCGATTTTTATTGGAAGCAGTTGCGTCAAGGAACAACTGCAACCGCACAGCCTAACTGTAACGGTCAAACACTCTCTAAAATGATAATCCCACTCCCACCACTCGCCGAGCAGAAACGTATTGCTGATGTGCTGGAGAGGGCGTTGGGGGCGCTGGATTAAAGGAGGCATTATGACTGATATTGAAAAGCTCAAGGAAATAATCGATGAGATTGATGTGCTTATTGAGCATAAAGTAAAAGACAGTACTCCTGAGTTTAAAGCTTGGCATAACAAAGCTAAAAGCTTTATGTATCATCATTTCGGTTCTGATAGCCCTGAATATGATGATTTTTGTAGCATTCGTTTTTCATTTCGCGGAAATCTAATGAAGCATACTCCGGATAGTATATATATTGAGAGTTGCAAGAAAGGTCTTGATACGGCAAAACTAGGCCTGCAAAACTACCTTACTGAGTTATCTGATAGTGAATCAGATACATTTGATTCTGAAAAGGAAATAGAGCGTATCTTTACACGTTTTAAGGAAGTTGCTTTGCAACTGACAAGAAGACATGCCAAACGTGAGACTTTAATAATTAATGATGAATACGATGTACAGGATTTGTTACATAGCCTTTTGAAGATGTATTTTGATGATGTGCGTGATGAAGAACCTGTACCTTCATATGCAGGCGGTTCATCCCGTACAGACTTCTATATTCCCGATATAAAAACATTTATCGAAGTGAAAAAGACACGTTCGGGATTGAAGGATAAAGAGTTAAGGGATCAGCTTATTATTGATATTGAACAGTATCAGAAGCATCAAGGCTGTGAGAAAATATACTGCTTTGTGTATGATCCTGATAGAAAACTAAGAAATCCTGCTGGAATAAAGAAAGACCTTGAGGAAAAACATCAAGGTCTTGTAAGGGTGTTTATTGAGTCATAGGTATATGATATGAATAAGCAGGAAAGAGAAAAGAAGGAACGAGAATCAAAATGCTTAAACACAGCAATCAATAATCTCCTGTCTCAAAAGGGTGATAGTAAGCGTATTGGCAAACTGATGTCAGGTATTGATGTTGAACGCGACTCAGGAGAAAGACCTGACTTTATACGTTATTTAGTTCCTAAAAGCCCAAATGAAAGAGGTATTGTAGTTGGTATTGAGCAGTTCAGAGTTGATCATATCTCGAACTTGACAAAGAATGACAGGTATCAATCCCTGGGAATAATACATCAAAAACGCACGGAAGCTTACTATAATAAGTGGCGTGAAACAATTCTCAATTCCGAAGGAATTCCCGAAGAATCAATATCTGAAATGTGCGATGTATTAAGCCATCATTCTAACAATGCTGCTTATGCAACGATACATACCTTCATTTCGAGCTTCAAACAGGATATAGATACGCACATGGAAAGTATTGATGAATATGAAAGTGCTATTAGATTTGAAGCAGATAAAAGGAATGCTGACCACATGCTTATCATTCTCATTGAAGTGCATTCTGCGTTTCAGAACCTTTTCTTTCATCACAATAGAAAGATACATTATGAGAATACGCCTGTAATGCTTGTACTTGACGAGTTCATTCAGCTCCTTGAAAAAGCTGACAAGAGAGTAGACTATTATGTTTTAAGCTTCAGCGATACTCTTAATATCAATACAAAAACCATAACTGTCAACGCAAGAGATATACGCGGTTCACTAAAAAAGCAGCATATACCTATCTATCATTACTGCGGTGCTGATTTGTTTCTGTCTGAAAACGAGGCTTTTATAAAAGACTATCACATGGATATGAAGCACGAAGAGCAGGGAGAAAAAATTACTTTTAACGCATCACCATCTATGAGAATGATGCGACCTGAATACAAGCTAAAGTATACATATAATGCTTTAATGATGGTTTACTACTACTACGCTAAAAAAGAGCCAGTTGTATTGGACTTTGATGTTGAAGCAATGTGTGAAGTGTTATTCCCATATATCGTGAACTGGCGAAAAAGTCCAGATGATGACGGAGGTTATGAGCCTGTATTTTGGATAGCACCTACGGAGGAATATGTAAAAAGCGCTTACAAAGAATTTTACAAGCGTTGGAATCTTGATGAGATTCTTAATCAGGATATTTCAACAATATTGGATTCATTAGAATAATACATAGCAAACGCCTTCGTGTACAGAGGGCGTTTTTCATGTTCACGTATAGTTGGTCACAGCAGCAGTTCATTTCAGGATATTGACATTTCCATTGACCGTAAACAGCATCAAACAGCGATCTCCCCTTGCGGGGAGACCATAATATACATAAGTACAGCTGTTTGATAATGTGCATGTTTGGATTTTCTGTCTTAAGCATAATTGAGGGGATTATAAGCGTTTAATACAATGCTTTGTTATCGAATTCAAAAGTACACTTCTGACCAGTAACTTCAGAAACATATTCATTGAAGAAATACATTTCTTCATATCCGGTTGTTATCATCTTACCGTTGAGGTAGCTGACGGAGTTAATGACTAAATGAGCATGCATACTACCACAATGAGTGTCTTTCATGTGAGTACAGTATAAGACTTGATACATTGAGGAAAAATAAGACGCACACTTTTGGGTATATTCCGCAGCAGTTTCAAGGTCTTTCACTTCATCGTTAAAAGCAATCACTATATGCACAAGTGGATTGCCGCTGGTTTTTCCAAAGTATTCTCTAACTATAAGCATCTGGTCATATGCCTGTTTGTAGTTATAAGGGTTAACACCGAAACCACGACGGTAGAGAGCGCGTGCGTCAGATACATATTCCAGAGCATTAAGCAAGTATTCGGTTCCACCGTATGTGTTACGAATTATGATAATTTTTGCCATATTTCATTCATTCCTTCCTGCATAGTCACAACTTCGTCAATAGCAGTTAATTCAACCAGAGAGCATACAAAGTTAGTATGATTCTGAAGGAAAACTAACAACGCCGGTGTAAGAGCGTTTCTACGGTTAACACCCATCATTACCAGATAGCTGTTTACAGACATTCCAGCCTCTTTTGCATTCTCCTTGATCTTTTTACCTTCAGCATCCGAATAGCGTATAGCGGAGACATTATCTCTGCGCTCGGATTCATCGCGGGTATGTGCTTTCTTCTTGTGTTTGTAATAGCTCATATTACTAACTCCTTTGTAATAGTTTATAAGAACGAAGCAACTTGTGTATGATAGTGGGAATATCATCAGACTCAGTATCGTCAGTATGACTCAAGTGGTATTGACGGGGAATAGTAGTGTAATAGATTGAATGATACTAGATGGTCAGATCCTTGATAGTACCGTATACCTTTACTACCTAACCATGTAACATTATCAGTGATTCCACATTGTCGGTATACCAGATTACTTTCTAAATTAGCAAGCCGCTGCGCTCCCATTATACTGTAGTACAAAATTTAACAAAATATACTCCCACAGATGTGGGGGTAACATAGTTGCTTCTTCATTACAAGACAAATACATGACATATACAGAAAACCGCCCCATGTGGGCGGTTCTTAATCCATATTGACTTTTCAGATCATCTGTGTTATAATCATAACAGAACATATATTCTGCTGTTGTGTTGATGGGAGGTGGTCTTCATGTGTATGTCCTTACGAATCGAGCCGAGAGAAATGGCTGAAGTACTCATAAAGCTAAGGAAAATGGCTTTAGCCCAAGATATGTCCATTAAGCTCGGTAAGAGCCTTATCATGTCCGGTGACTTATATCCAGCAGATATAGCTCCTGTTCTTGCACCGAACAAGTATGGGAATATGGCAATATTCCCTATGGCATGGGGATTTACACATCAAGCTACTACCAAGCCTCTTGCAAATTGCCGTATAGAGACTGCTGACAGCAAGCCTCTGTGGAAAGATTCATGGTACAGGAGAAGGTGTGTTATTCCTGCATCATGGTATTATGAATGGGGATATCCAGTATATGAGGACGATAACCGTAGCATGATTGAGCACCGCAATACTAAGAAGATTAAGTTTGCCATACAGACGGAAGGCTCGGATATCACATATATCGCAGGAATTTATCGATATGAGGAGCATGATGGCATGCAGATACCTATGTTTTCAATACTGACGCGAGAAGCAGCAGGCACTGTTAGAGATATTCATGACAGAATGCCGCTAATACTGGATAAAGATAACATAATTGTCTCAATGTGGAGTACGCCGTGAAGCGTGAGCCTGTTGCAGGTACTTCTAAAACTAGATGGGTTCTATCTGAACCGAAAACGGCTGCATCAAAGGCGCTTGTGCCTATACCTGAATCTTTATATCGGGAGATACAGGTCTCTATGAAGGCTCAGACAGAGCAGGCTAAGAAATGCCCGGTGTACATAAATGACCCTTTCATCTGCGGAGATCCGGATACAGGTGATATGATCAGTCCCGACAGGTATCGTGCCTTCTGGGCAAAGCTCAGGGAGCAAGCAGGTTTACCGAAGGATGTAGTCCTGCACTGTTTGAGACACTATGCGGCAAGTTCGCTAATAAGAAGCGGAGCATCTCCAGTAGCAACAGCTCGTATACTCCGGCACGCTCAGAATTCTACGACATTGAATATGTATGCTCATGAGAATCTCTCTGGGGCGTATGAAGCTGTGAAGCTTCTCGATAATACAATTAATTGATACAGTACCCGTAGGCGGCTTTGTGCCGCCTAACGAAAAAAACTTACTGGGCTCTTGAAAATGAGGTACAAAAGCGGTATCTCGGAAGAGGATATGCCCCACATCTGGGAGCGCTACTACAAGGGCAAGCAATCCGAAACAGGCACGGGACTAGGCTTGTTTATCTGCAAGTTCATAATCGAGTCCCACGGTGGAAAAATATGGGCTGAAAGCGAAGTGGGCAAGGGAACATCGTTTATGTTCACGCTGCCTGTTGAATAACAGAAACATAATGCCTACGTACTATGTTTTAAAATGGCATGGAAAATCTGCCAGAGGAATGCATAGTATGTGGGCATCATTTTTGTAAAGATAATGCAAAAACAGAAAAATTGATGTGTTATACTGAAAGAATAGTCGACAAACGCCAAAAAATCTGGTAGAATATAAAAGATAAAACCAGACCAGACCTGCAAATGAGGCAGTTAAAACTTCTTTTACTCTCACCCGACAGTTGGATAGGACATGGTTTGTTTAGAAATAATATTGATCAATGTTTTTATGAGCAATGAAGTGATATAAAGGTGGTTTAACAGCAAAAATAATTAAAATTTTTGCAAAGGTGGTCTGAGGTTGAACATCTTGAATTGCCTTTTTTACAACTTTGGTAATCTGCGATAAAAAGGAATTGATATTTTGGTGGGAGTATGTTACAAAAAAATGTAACGCTTTTCATTTTCAGGGTACTAATATACAGAAGCTTCTGAAATCAATGAAAGGAGGACGGCGGATGAATAAAGAGATTGAAGACTATTATCAGAAATACGGGCAGAAGGTGTATGCATATCTTATAAGTATATGCCGTGAACCTGATACAGCACAGGACTTGACGCAAGAAACATTTCTTCAGGCTTTGCGCTCCCTTAACAAGTTCGACAACAAATGTTCGGTCTGTACTTGGCTTTGCCAGATTGCAAAGTTTCTCTGGCTCAAGGAGCTGAAAAGACGAAAATATCATCCGTCTGTATCAAAGGAACCTGATATTGAGGAACTAGATATCAGCATAATACCACCTGACGACCAGACAGAGAGTACTGATACCAAGATGTACATACTCAGGCAGATACACGAACTGCCCGAACGTGAAAAAGAAATACTGCTTCTCAGAGCAACAGGGGCTATGTCATTTGAGGAGATAGGTCAGCTTTTCGGAAAGAATGCAAGCTGGGCAAGAGTAACGTACTATCGTGCCAAGCAAAAACTCAGAAAGGAGTAATATTATGAGATGTGAAATTATAAGAGATCTGCTTCCTCTATACTGTGACGATGCACTATCTGAAGTCAGCAAGGAAGAAGTTGAAAAACACATTGCTGAATGCAGTGAATGCAGAAAGGAGTATGAGGATATGGAAAAAGGTGATATAAAAATAAATCCGGATCAAAAAAATATCGAGCCAATGAAAAAGGTTAAGAAAAAAATGCGGCTTACAAAAATACTGTTCGGGATAATACTTGCTTTCGCAATACTTCTCGGAACAGCCTATGAGCTTCTTTGCGTACATCCGAGACTTGCAAAGTCCGACCAGATATCATTTATACCTGAAGTAACGAATAAAGGTGTACAATATCAATATCCCAATCCCGATGAAGATGAAAAGCACCCATTTATTGTTCCGATAAGCAACAAGGAAGAAAAAGATATCAAAATAGATAAAGAAAACAACTGTGTATACGTAGACGATGAAAAACTGCTTGACGAAAACGGCAAGCCTGTTCCCGCAAACGGAAAAGTTGTCCCATGGGGTAAAATACGTGTCGGAGTTCATGTTGATACTCCATTCAACGCTGTAAAGGCAAAAATAACAAGTGAAAGCGCTTATTCATTAAATTATGAAGTTGAATTTCGTCCTTGTCTGCCGTTCAGACAGGATATACAACAGGTGATACAGCGTGAGGACAAAACTATGGACTTTGATTATCCGCTTGAAGATATTACTATGGATACAACGCTTATAATACACTGCCGGGATAGAGATGTAGTATTCAGACCATATGAGTTTAGTGGACTCATAATTGAAGAATAATGGTAAGCGTCAAATAAGATATAAAAATATCCTCGCCTATGGCGAGGATAAACTTTATCAATTATTCCACGGTAGAAGTATCGTACCTGACGTGGTTGAAAACAGGTCAGTCAGATACTTTTCAACGTCCATACCGTTAGCCTGTGCTGTTGAAATTATCGAATACAAAAGTGCACTGCATTTTGCACCGCGCTCTGTATTATTGAACAGCCAGTTCTTACGACCTACTGTGAAAGGTCTGATAGCATTTTCTGCTCTGTTGTTGTCGATAGGAACATCGCCGTCTTCAATGAACGTATACAGATATTTCTTTTCATTGAGAGTATATCTGACTGCGTCAACAAGCTTGTTCTTACCACTGAGCTGAAGCTCTTCAGCCCATGCAAAAAAAGCATCAAGTAAAGGCTTGATCTTTACAAGACGCTGCTCATATCTTTCTTCAGCAGTAAGTTCTGTCAGCAGTTTTTCCTCATGATAGATCCTGTTGCAGAACTCTACACCTTTGGCTGCCGCAGATGTTTCGTATGCTGAATTTTCCTTTGGCAGTGCGTTTACCCAGTATCTTCTGACATGGGTAAGACAGCCGCATTATGGACTTCATCAGCCCAACAGCTACCTATTGCAGCTTATCTTCAAATGGCTTTGTTTCACTTATTGCTATGACAGGTGTACTTGCTCTTATCTTGAAAAAAGAGCGTGAAGCAAAACAAAAATAAACTTCAAAACTGACAGCTGTTTATACCGTTCAATGCCACGGCTGCACGAAGTATTTTACCACTTATACCACTTTTTTCACGCAAAAGTATTTTTCTAGAACAATAAAAGCTCTCACAGCCAAAAACTGTGAGAGCCAGATGCTATCGATGAAAATGTGTAGGTAACGAGTAAGTTTAGAAATTCTGAATGATAAATCGTTTCCGTTATTTTTCCGTTATTGTATGAAAAATAGGTATGTATTTAATACAAATCATGGATCGGTTGATATTTGAAAATGGCTAAATATCGGCAATTATGAACGGTAGGTGCAAGTCACATCTTCTAATGTTCAACACTCATAACCCGAAGGTCGTTGGTTCAAATCCAGCCGCCGCAACCAAGTATGATTGACGAAAAAGATGACACGTCAGAAAAAGCCCGATTTATCGGGCTTTTTTGCTGCTCAGATGTCTGGGTAAAACTTGAAAAAATGAATGTTGACATTGGGGCATTTTAGGCTCTTGGCTGGATTTGAACCCTCACAAGAGCAAGTTTTCGACTCAATAAAGGTCAAAATACAGGCAAATCTTGAGGTTATCATCCCAAAATAGTATACAAAGTTTCAGGCTCGGTTTTGGTGCTTATCACGAATTGTGAAAGCATCGAAACCGAGCCTTTCTTTTTGTTTTCAAAACATGTGTAGAAGCGATATCAGCGATTTGTGAGTCTCCTGTGGCAGATACATAGAAAGCAGATCACGCCTGCTGTCTATGAATAAACTGTCAGGAGGAAAACAGATGAAAAAATTCTTCATGAACGGAAAGCTGACGCACAAGGCTTCTGATCATAACACCAAACGCTGTGAGGTTGAGAAATGGGTATTCCTTCCTCATTCCGACTTTGAAAAGCTGAAAGCAAACCCATATCAAGAGCATGAGGCGATCACTGCCGCCAGGGACCTTATGTACGAGGACAAGAATGCCTACCACTGCATAATGTTGCTTGACGAGTACGGTGACGACGGACTGCTCATCGAGGCGGAAGGATTTGATTATCCTCGCCTTTCCATGTTCGTACCTGATGCTAAGTCAATCTACGACAGATACCAGACTTCAGAACCTGAGATAAAACTTCACGACATGATCAAGGATACAGTCGAAAAGATCGCTGAGCTTGCTCACACAGACAAGACAGACTTCACATCGGCTGATATGATCAATATGGACGAGGTCGAGAGCCTTGTCAAAAATGCTATCGTACAGCAGCTCGCTCAGAGAGATGACATCAAAATTGCTGAGAATACCGATATCGGAGTTGAATTTCAGTCGGATATCCATGTTGAGGCAAAGGAACTCACTGAACTGAAATTCTATTGTCCACTGAATATCCAGCGAGAGATCAGACCTTCATTCGATGAGGACGAGGACGAATTCCTTGATGATACCGAGGAACTTTCCGATTATGAGTCTCTTGAATATGAGAGTGAGATCAGCAGTGCTATCGAGGCGTATCAGTGCGATGAAGAAGAAAACTGTGGTATTATGGCGTATCTCGGAGATAGAAAACGCTTCGCCGATAAGGTCTACTCCATATTCCCCTCTGTTGAAAAGGTCGGAGACAGACTCTTAGGCGTGTTTATATGCCAGATCTGTGGCGAACTTGACAGCTACGAGTATGACGAGCTTCTTCAGGAGCTCTCTGGACAGGCATCAGACGGCTGGGGTGAGGGTTTTGAGCAGCATGAGATTCATACTCCCGAGGGAGATATCCACGTCAGTTTCTATGATACTAACGGTGCATGGGAGCTTATGACAGAGAAAGAAGTAAAGGCGGCTCCTGTGTTGCCGTCAGAAGATGTCGAATTAAGAATGTAAGGTGAGATACTCTATGATAAATGTTAATATCCGATATAAGGGAAAGGAACTGTCAACGATTATTCCCAAAAGAAGACAGGAGTTGGCAGAAGACATAAAAAAATCAGGAATTAATCTGCCAGCTGAAAAACTAAAGCTCAGAAACAATGCAAATGATCAGTATCTTGTTGGCCTTTATACTAATAACCCACTTGATGATCTCATTATAGATAGGTTGTGCAAAAATGATAACCTATTCGAACTAAATAATTTGTGCGAGATTCTCGATAACGTTGCAGATCATGATGTTATCTTTAAAACCATCTTATATAGTGATGCTAGATGTATAAACGGCATCAAAAAGCTGTTTGCTGATCACTTTATGGAGTTTTCTGATAAGCTGGTATTGAACACAAATCTTGAGGAGAAACCTGTCAGTTTTGATGTAAAAAAATGTGTAATCGAAAAGGCGATTGCCGTAACTCATAAAAACTTTGAGCATATCTCACGGTTTCCTTTTATGAATGTGGCTTTTATAGAAAGAAACAAGGATTTCATGTACTATGACAACAAGGAGAATATGTATCACTGTATTCTCCTCTATGATATTGATTTTGGTGATGGTATAGTTATAGAGTCTGAAGGTAGCAGTTATACACGATACGCTCAGTATGTACCACAGGCCAAAAACATTTATGAACAATTTCTAGATTCTCACTTGAACGAGATACGCCTTTGTTGCCCAATAGCGATATATCGGCATATCAAGGACTATTCGAAGGATAACTGTATCCTTGTTTTTCACGATTCTGAAAGATATTTTTTGTGTGAGAAGAAAAGCGGAAAAATGAAGCAATATGAATTACACTTTTTCGTTAATGCTGATGGAGGACTTAGTGATGGAGACGCGGATGTTTATGTATCTATTCATTTTATAAATTGAAATGGGATAGATACCGTCCATTCAGTTACAGTTCAGTTACATTTTTCAAATATACTTGACATCTGAATTGTACACGGCTATAATAAAGCCATATTCTAAGAAAGGACGGTGAGCTCTATGACATATTCAGACTCATACAAAAGTTTTAAGAAAATAAAATATTATATGCATGGAGTTTGCCTGCACAGCCGCATAATGCACTGAGATAGGTGTATTGTTTTCGGTATACATTTCTGCGCTCCTGCGTCAAACAGGGGCGCTTTTTTGTTGCAGGCGGAAAGGAAAAACTATGATTGAATTAACAGGAAAATACAACACAGCTAAAGTTTTTACCGATGTTATCGAGAAGACTGCAATGTCTCAGATAACCGAGATCTGCAACCAGCCAATGAGCGAAGGACTCGCTATCCGTATAATGCCAGATGTTCACGCAGGTGCAGGCTGTACTATTGGTACTACTATGACTGTCAAGGACAAACTCGTTCCCAATTTCGTAGGCGTTGACATTGGCTGCGGAATGGAGACAATCCGCATCAAGGAGAAGCATATTGAGCTCCAGAAGCTCGACAAGCTTATCCGTGAAAAAATTCCTTCGGGCTTCAACATACGCAAGGAAGCACACCGTTATAGTGAGCAGATTGATCTCTCGGAGCTGTACTGCTACGAAAAGATAAAGTCTGTCCGTGCAGAGCTTAGTATCGGAACTCTTGGAGGCGGTAATCACTTTATAGAAGCAGACAAAGGAGAAGACGGTAGCATTTACATCGTGATACATTCAGGTTCGCGTCATCTCGGCGTTGAGACTGCTACATACTATCAGGAAAAAGCTTTTGCCAATCTTGCAAGGAACAGAGAAGATGTTAAGAAGCTGATAGAGATGTATAAGGAAATGGGCAAGGAAAAGAAAATTGAAGAAGCTATCAAGCGTCTCAAAAACACTGGAAGGATAGGCATTCCAAAGAATCTTTCCTACTGTGAGGGCGAACTGTTCGATCAGTATATTCACGATATGAAGATTGTTCAGCAGTTTGCAATGATAAACCGTCAGGCAATGATGGACGAGATAATCAAGGGTATGCACCTCCACGTTGAGGAGCAGTTCACTACCATTCATAATTACATCGACACTGATACCATGATTCTTCGCAAGGGCGCTGTTTCAGCTCAGGCAGGTGAAAAACTGCTCATACCGATAAATATGAGAGATGGCAGCCTTATCTGTACGGGAAAGGGTAATCCCGACTGGAACTTCTCTGCTCCCCACGGTGCGGGTCGTCTCATGTCCCGTTCTGAAGCCAAGCAGAGCTTCACAGTTTCAGAATTCAAGAAGCAGATGGATGGCATCTACACAACTTCTGTCAACGCAGGAACGCTTGATGAATGTCCGATGGCGTATAAGTCAATTGACGATATCGTTGACAATATTGGCGATACTGTTGAGATAAACGAAGTTATAAAGCCTATCTACAACTTCAAGGCGGGTGAAGAATGATGACAGATTTTATACCTTATCACAAGCTTAGCAAAAAGGAGAAAAAGAAGCTCGATTCTGCAAAACGCCGCGACTGGAACGGCATGAATCCTGTCACGCGCGTTGCAGATGAGAATAAAAAAGCTTACAGGCGCAAATCTAAGCATCCTGTAAGCTTTGATGAATAATAATTGGAGGTAAAATGAATCTATCTTTTACAGTTACACAAAATGAATTATCTGATATTCTACTTAATATCTCCCCGTCAAGACCAGTTTTTATATGGGGAGCTCCTGGAATCGGCAAATCTGCTTTAGTTCAGAAATTCGCCGATGATGTTGGTTTACCGTGTGTTTCACTTCTCGGAAGCCAGCTTGCACCCGAGGATATAATCGGAATACCTCAGATAAAAGGCGATACCTCGCAGTTTATGCCACCTAAAATGATAGCAAGGAAAGAGCCGTATGTCCTGTTCCTTGACGAGCTGAACGCCTGCACACAGGAGGTGCAGAAGGCTTTCTACAGCCTTATTCATGAGAAACGCATAGGCGAATATCATCTTCCTAAAGGAAGTGTAGTCATCGGAGCTGGCAACCGTTCTCAGGACGGTGCGATAGTAAAAACTATGTCCACTGCTCTTATAAACCGTATGTTTCATGTTCAGCTTGTGGCAGATCCACAGCAGTGGCTCAACTGGGCATACGAGAATGAGCTTCACCAATGGGTGATCGATTATATAACACAGCGCCCCGACCATCTTTTCTCAGAACCTCCTAAAACGGAAGAACCGTATTCTACACCGCGTTCATGGCATATGCTCAGTGACGCATTAAAAGAGTACGGGGCAGGGGAAAAAGAAGTTCCCGAAAGCATTCTCCGTGTGCTTGCATACGGTTCTGTTTCTGCAAGTCACGCTGGTCTGTTCTTAGCATTCGTGAAGAATCTGAGCAATAAAAACCTTCTTAGTCAGATAATCAAGGGAGATGCAAGATTTCCGTCTGATCCCAAGGACAGAGATGTTCTGTATTTTGTATCTCAGAGCTTCCGTGCCAAACTGCTCATGGAGCTTCCTGAAGAAAAGCAGAAAATGGACAAGAATACCCAGTACCTTACTCACAGGGCAAAAGCACTAATAAAAGACCTTGCCCACATTAACCTTGAACTTGCGCAGATGATAGTTTCTTCCGATGACGGAAAGGTACTTCCTGAATGGTTTATGGTCGAGATTGTCCGCGATCTGCCGAGACTTATAAAAAACGATAAATAATCATGAAAAAGAAAAAAGAGGAAAAGATAACCCCAAATGAGCAACAGCTCCTTGACGGTATTGATATTACACAGAAACACCCACTATTCGGACTCCTTCGAATAAACCCGGAGATCGTTCCTAAAAGCAGATTAGGCAAAAATGTTCCTGCCAAAGTATCATCGTCAGGACGCATATATCTTAATAAGGACTGTGATAGGACTCCGAAAGAATGGGCATATATAATAGCTCACTGCCTGCTCCACTTGTGCTTCGGACATTTTGACTCCGAACGTATGCCTGGCTACTGGCAGCAGATAACCGAAAAGCAGCAGAAATGGGTTAACAAATATGATCCTGAGCTGTGGAATATGGCTTGTGATATTTATATATCACGTTTTCTTGCTGACATAAAATTTGGCTCTACTGACATCGATACTGCTCAACTAACCAACTATGGTACTGCATCAAGCGAACTAAAGATATATGATAAGCTTGTTGAACTTAATATTAGCACAGACAGGAACGTTTTCGGAACTGCTGGTGAGTTCCCTGATATGATAGGAACAGAATCTCCGCTCGAATACCGTTACGGCAAGAATGAATATATAAGCCGCTTTGCCTATGCTCTTGCTAGTTCAGTGCGTTCGGTCATAGATAAGGCAAATGATAGTCAGGTAATGACCAGAAAGCGAAAGAGCACTATGGAGAAGGCAGCAGAGTGGTTCATCAACCATTATCCGCTATTGGGAGGTATCGCTACAGGCTTTAAGATAGTTGAAACTCTCAATAGAAATGACTTGAATGATGTTGAAATCGCTGCTGTAGATGTCATGAATGGAGAAATATATGTCAATCCTACAACTGGGCTTACACTTGAAGAGTGGAAATTTGTTCTTGCGCATGAATATCTTCATGCTGGTCTTCAGCATCATGCAAGGCGGAACGGCAGAGATCACTATTTGTGGAATGTTGCATGTGATTTTATTATCAACGGCTGGCTGAACGAAATGCAGATAGGAGCAATGCCTCAGAAAGGGCTCCTGTACGATGAAACACTGAATAATTTGTCTGCCGAAGAAATATATGACAAGCTTATCGAGAATATCCGCAAAAACTCCAAGTATGAAACATTCAGAGGCTACGGTAAAGGAGATATTATCGACAAAGGATGGTCAGAGAGCAATAACAGTGCTACCACACTGGATGATTTCTGCAAAAGCGCATTGCGTGGCGGTCTGGAATACCACACCTCGACTGGCAGAGGATATATCCCTGCTGGTCTCATTGAGGAGATAAAGGCACTTTCTATGCCGCCCGTTCCTTGGGATGTTGAACTCGCCAAGTGGTTCGACACATGGTTTCAGCCGCTTGAAAAGCACAGGACATATGCCAGACCCAGCCGGCGTCAGAGCAGCACCCCCGATATCCCACGCCCAAACTGGATAAAGCCTGAAATACCGGAATTCAGCCGGACATACGGAGTTATTATCGATACATCTGGTTCAATGACTCCGGAGCTGATAGGTAAAGCTCTTGGTGCTGCAGCAAGCTACTCTGTATCAAAAGATGTTCCATTAGTCCGTGTAGTATTTTGCGATGCGAATGCTTACGACATAGGATATATTGCTCCCGAGGACATCGCGGGACGTGTTATGGTAAAGGGACGAGGAGGTACGATACTACAGCCTGCTGTTGATCTTCTTGAACAGGCCAAGGATTTTCCGAAAGATGGACCAATCCTTATCATTACCGATGCACAAATTGAAGATAATCTTAAGATACATCATGAACACGCTTTTCTTATTCCTGAGGGCAGAAGGCTACCTTTCAGACCAAGAGGTAAAGTGTTCTATTTCACATAATGATCTCTTTGTGGGCGCGGTATTTTGCATAATGTGATTTATACTATAAATTAACAAGAAATCTCTAACACTATTTCCGAATACATACAAAAAGGCTATGACTTAAGCATAGCCTTTTTTGTACGTCATAAACAAACTCCCTTACTATTCTCGTTTATACTAAGTTTTTCTGTTGTTATGGTATAGGTGGAATCTCTACACCACCACAATCAATTTGATATTGTCCTATTTCTTTACCTGTACCATTCATAACAAATTCTGGCATTTTTGTAACTTTACCTGTCTCTTTAAGAATAACAACTGTTGTATGACCATATCCACCTTCATATCCAGTATCTTCTGAGCTACCAAACGCAAATCCTTTTTCATATTCAATACAGATGTTTATGTTTTTCTTGTACTTTTGAGCAATTTCTAAGGCTTCGTCGTAATTAATCATATAAATGCACCTCAACCATTAAAGCAATGAAAAATCATCACTGTATTATTCACTTCTATATAATTATAAATCATATATGTATCTGCATTTTTTAAAGTTATGATAGTCTATACTTTAAGATTAACATCAAATTCTTTTACTTCATCGTCAGAATAGTTTGCATAGTTCTCATAATATTCTGTAGTTCCTATTGCTTTTCCGTTCTCTTTAAGAATGCAACATATCCCTTCTCCACCTATAGAATATTCATCATCTACATTCTTAAAAAGATATGCATTAGGTGTTTCTACGCATTTATCTATTCTGCTTTTAAGCTGAAGAGCTATCTTTAATGCTTCATTATAACTGATCATAGTCAAATCTCCTTACGTATGTGTTCATAAAAATTCCTTAAAACAGCTCGCAAATCACTGCTCAAGCGATGTAAACCTTCGTCGGCTATCTCTTTAGGTATTTCATAGAATGCTTCTGCAATACTTCCAGAAATACAAGTAAGCGTGTCACAGTCACCACCGAGAGAAACTGCCGTGCGTATTACATCTTCAAAGCTCTGTCCTTCCAAAAAAGTAGTAATTGCTTCTGGTACCGTTTCCTGACAAGTCTCCACATGGTGGTATTTAGGTCTAATTTCGTCACAGGTTCTGGAAAGGTCATAATTGAACTCTTTTATTATATAATCTTTGATTTCAGTTTTGCTTTTGCCGTTTCTGGAAAGAAAAATAGCACTTGCCGTTGCTTCTGCACCTTTTATACCTTCTGGATGATTATGAGTTACTTCCGATGTAAGTGCAGCAATATGCCTTGTGGTCTCAATATCATCAAACAACCAACCGGCAGCTGCCACTCTCATAGCAGAGCCATTACCGAAACTGCCATAAGGTTTAGGATCAGGAGTTCCAAGCCATTGACTAAACATACATCCATATCCAGCGTGAGGATACTTTTTGCCCCATTTCTGCATGGAATCGACCAGTGCTGTCTTTATTTCATCATCTGACTTGCCAATAGTAGCAAGCAACGCTTCTGCTACGGCAATAGTCATAACAGAATCATCTGTAAACTCGGATTTTTCGCTAAACAATGGAAAATCCTTTGTTTTGTCACCTCTGTCAAATTCATATGGTGCGCCAATCATATCACCTAATATTGCTCCGAGCATAAGAAAAGCCTCCTTATTTTAATTGATAAAGTATACCCTCGCCAAACTGACCTGGCAAGGGTAATTATTGTATCTTATTTGACGCGGTATATTTGACGATCACTTATATTGAGTGTTATTTCTTCTGTTTTTATTGACCATTCACTATCATTTTTGTCGATAACTTTCATTTTAAAATCAAATTCATACGGACCATCCTCATCGATTTTTAGGTCCCTAAGATCAGAGTTAAAAATAAATATTTCTAAATAGGTTTTTTTCCCTGATAAAACAGATTCAGAATCAGAGCTATTAAGCATATAATCATTTGCAGTATAACTATCTGTTATTACAGTAATATCCCTTTCTGATTTATTATCAATTAGAAATTCTAAAGCAATACCCGTTCCTCTAAACTGCTTCTCATCAAACGATATTTTAATATTATCTTGATCAACAAAAATCTCATCGCCAAAAGTATTGGTTTCTTCTGATTTGTTTTGTGGTATATTTGAGGCTGTATTTGATTCATCTTTATTCTTACCACATCCACATAGAGATACTAATAAGCATATTAACGTAAATATTGAAATAATCTTTTTCATAAACTCACCTCTTAAATAAAAACAAGCACTCAAATTAAAGTTTACCATGATATGTTTACACTTATATTTTAACATATATTTACAATCAGTCAATATGCTTGCAGTAAAATTAACAAAATAATTACATTTATAATTATATTATTGTGCTGTATTACATTTGGTAAAGGTTATGGATAAACATATTATATATGAACTTTACTAAATTGGGGTAATACCATTATCATGCTCAAAAAGTTATAGATAATTTTGTTCAACGTGTAAATAAAACCAACTTCACTTGATGTTTTTACTTTAATAACACCATTCACGTAATTATTAATCATCTTCATTATCATTCAAATGTCTGAATCTATCTTAACGATATCCACTGTCGCCTAAATTATATACATATTCATTTCGTCCAAATCATATATGAAGTCAAAAAATATTGTTTAAAACGAAATAATATTGATAAAGAACAATTGTTTATAGACACTGTTTTTTTTACTTGATATAATCGAACATCAATACAGCAATATGCTATTTAGTATAGAATACAGTTTCTTCTCCGTTTTGTATATTATGCACTAATAAAATTAAACAATATTAAATAAACATGAGCAAATCGCTTGACAAATTTGATGTTTATATGATATACTTAATGTAAATACTATTGACTGATATTATTTTAATATAGTGTAGTTATTAATGGTAAGTAGTATTTGTTAGCACAAAATATAAAGCATGTTGTTATACGGGACAATAATCTGATTTACAGTTTCGGAAGCATTTAGGTGGGATAAGGGAGTGATTCTATTAGCAATTATGTGTTTTCAGGAGCAGAATGGATTTGTACATTTGGCGGCAAAGGTGTTATTAGAAATAATTCTGATGTTAAATCAAGGGTTGATGGTATGTTAACGACTTCCGATAAACCTATCGCTGATGGTGCTAGTGTCTGTTCAGCGCATGAAGGTGCTCTGTGTTCACCCGCTCCTTCAATATGGATAGGAGCAGCTTCAACTGTATTGGTATCAGGTCAGCCTGCCCTTTTATCTTCATCTACTATTCCATGTTTAGCAGGAGGAGGCATAATAAAGATACGGCATCAAAACAATCAGGTTTTTCAAGGAATTTTTGCTCCTAATATAGATAATTCATCAAATAGTTCTGCTTCATCTAGTATCGTTGCACCTACCATAATCGCAGGCATGGCTGAAGAAAACAAGATTTCAACATACTCGGAGTCTAATTCGGATAAATATGAGAGTGATCAAAGTGAAAAATCCGAACAGAACACCATCAATTCAACACAGTGCCGAACCAATTGTTGGTGTTCCGGTAAATGTCCAGAAGAATTCAAAGGGAAATGTGAATTTTGTGAATCGCCAGACAGTAAAATGTTGATTGCAAGTGATGCCGCTAAATTGAAAGCGAACCTTGAAAAGGCGTTTCCAGATATATACCCACATTTTGCTTCAGCCTTATCAGGTGTTCAATATAAGATGGAAGATGCATATAGGGTTGATACTTCAGTAGCACATCATCATTTAATCCCAGGAAATGAGTGCTATGGAAGTAAAAAGAAAGACGGAGGGATGCGTTATCCGCTTTTAATCAAATTAGGAAACTTATTTAAATACGATATCAACTGTGCTGAAAACGGTATACTCCTTCCTTCATTTACAAATGTACAGTTAAGTAGAATAATGGCACAAGAGAAGCCACGATTATTCTACTATGTTATGGACAAGGATATAGCGAATTCTGAGCAAATAGTACTATTAGATAGCTCAAAACGTGGTTTCATAGGATCGCAATTACATGTAGGACAACATAGTTATGAAGGAAGATTAAAGTTATTGCGTGCTAAGCATCCAGAATTAACATCGTATCGGTGCTATGAAGATATTGTATTAGAATATCTCGACACTTTTGAAGAGTATTATCTTGAAACGTATGAAAAAACATGTTTTATGCGTGATTATGATCAACAAAAGAAAAACTATTTTCAACGGATGAATGCCATAAGCGATGCACTTCGGCAGAAAATCTGTGCTTTCCCACATCATGGAATGAAACTCAGCTGGCTCAACAAGCGCGTCCTTGTTTCTTTTCCGGCTTTGCTATATGATGTGGATATATCCATAGAAGAATATATCGAAAGGTACATGGTTGAGTGAAAATGAAGTATTATTTTTTGATAGCCGCTGATACCCTTGGATCAGATTATATTTATCTAGACATAGATGAAATCCCCATGGGGGTTAAAAGGGCCGCAAAGCAAAGTGCTTTTCAGTTTGTAGAACGTGATTTACATGAACTCTTGCTAGACGATAGAAGTGGACAACGATTACCTGATTTTATCTGCGATTTACACAGTAACGTTCCCATTATATCGGATAAACTGAAGCGTGTATTTGATGATTTTGATATCCGTTATTTATTTTATCAACGCATTAAACTTGTCAGAAAGAAAGATGGCCTTTCTGAAAGATACTGGTTAGCTATTCCTCCGCGAATCGATTGCTTACAAATGGAGGAAAGTTGCATTGATTCGCTATGGAACAAGGCAACAAAGATTACGATAGATTCAAAAAAAACAGGAAACTATGATATTTTCAAAATATCAGGAGTATCAAATCAAGAAATTATTATAACAGAACAATTGAAAAACGCCATTGAAAAGGCTAAAGCGGATTCAGGGCTTTTCTTTGTTGATGATCCAAATCTAACTTGAGGAGGTTTATTATGCCACAATACATTAAACAAACCAGCAGAACTATCCTTTTTGAGGAATTCAGTAGAGCGGAGAGAATCGATGATAATGGTCTGTCTGTTCCTGTTGATCGAATGGATTTCTTACTGGATCGCAAAGCACAGAAGACTTTTTTGGAAGTAAAGGATAAACTAATTGTTCATAGTTTTAAAGAGTTCATGGAGAAGTTTGAACCTAAATACTATGAGTATGTTACTGTTGAAATTGATCCTCAAACAAGAGAAGAGGTACCGATATTTACTTATAGCTTGAAAAAACCGTTACGTGGCAACGCAACTGAATGCAAATTGATTGATCAACCATTTTATAAGGCTATGGTAGATATATACCGAAATAAGGGCATAGCAGGTGAATCTGATGCAACATTTGAGTTTTCTACATTGATTGATCGTGTATTTGCACCAAGTCATGCTATGGATGAAGCTCGTGATATTCGTGGACGGTTAACTTATAATTTTAGTGAATACTTACGCATGGAGCAACGCGGTGCTGCACCAGATGAGTTATCAGAAATCGCCATTGAGATAAAACGGCTTCGTCGACGTATTAGGGATGAATACATGTCCAGAAGTCAGTTCAATCTGATACCACTTATTATTCAGGATACGCGTGAACGCTTAGAGTATCGCGGCGACTCAGATCAAAATCTGGCAAATGGTGATACTGTTCAGAGACATGTAGAAATTACCTTTGACGAAAAAGGCAGACTTCAGTATCATGATAAGCCTGTAACTGGCAATTCTGATACGCTTATGATTGGGACTTCATCGGTTGAGTCGGCTACGAAACGGCTTTGCACGACAATTTCGAATGATTTTGACCGTGCAGCTGAAACAGGAAAGAATCAGCTCCGCATAGTAGATGATCCTCAAAGCACTGGATTTATGAAGAAAATGCTCCTTTCGGTATTCGGTGGACAGGCATTTGAAGATGATGATGCCAGCGTTGATGAACTGCGTACAAATCTTGCGCTTTATGAGACTATGTATAAGAAGTCGCAAGAAAGTTTTGCGCAAAATGTGGTATCACTGGTAGAAAAAATCATCAATGTTATGGCATTTTTCGATCATGCTGGTACTAATGCAGAACTGATAGTTACAAACTGCAGCATTTCTGAATTAATTAAGGAGTCTAATCGTGCTAACTTCATTCAATTCGTCGAAGCACTGGGAAATGAGAAAACAGACGAAAAAATCTGGTTTGCTATTATACCAGCTGTAGACCATAAAGACTTCGTTACAATTGAAGGCGCACCTATAATTGTTTCCCCGGATGATCCAGATGATGATTTAGATAATGAGACGGCTCCTACAGTTAGCAGTTATAGCTTAACACCATTTACTCATCTTCTTACAGCGTTAGAACTACTCGGTAAAAATAATATAATCACGTTCTTTAACTTTAAGGGCTGTTCAAGGACAAGTTCTTCTGAATTAACAAGCGAGACCGTTGTGGCGTATAAGAATGCTCTTGAAAATGTAAAATATCGCGACTATGCAGTGTTCTGTTATCCGAACTTCACTATTCTTCCTCGAAGAGAAAGCAGTGTTAAGATTGGAAAGGAATATATCAAACTGCCACCTGTGTTTGTAGATGCCTCATATATTGCTGCTTCTTTGTGTGTATCAACGCAGCATCTTGATACTCTTAGCTCTAAGGATTTCCCAGTTTCTGATGCTCTTGGTCAGCCTGTCAGATTTGACTTTGAGGGCAGTTTCGACACTAATACTGGGGATAAAAAGGTCTTACTCTCACAAGTATTTGCAACAAAAATGAATAGAGAATTAATTCTTTCATGGAATAGTGGACTGATTGACGAAATATCAAAATCAGGAGGATTTGGCTTCTGCTTCTGTGGTGATGAAAAATGGTTCACTTATAGAGGTCAGACAACAAAGCAATCAAACGCTTATGTATTCCGTGCAAGAACGCTTGCGAAAGATCGAATTATAGATAAAGACGGTAATACTACAAATGAAGAAAGATTCCGTCCAATTTTTAAGACTATGGTTGAGACGTATTTAAGAGCGATTGCTAAGAAAACAGATGCGGATCAAATCAAGCGAATCTGTGATGAATATACTGGTGGAAAGAGTAAAATGAACATTAATAATGCGGTTTATTCGCCTAATTCCAGTGGAGTTCAGTCTGAAGAAACAATTACTTTTAATGAAAACAGAATCAATATTACATATGACCGTGATAGTGATGGATTTAATCTGGAATTCAGGGAGTCATCGAACTAATAGAAAGGGGTTATAACGTATGTTTTATTACATTAAGATCACTTCTGATACAGGCAAGACTATTGAAATCGATGGTCGGGATAAAGAAAAGCTTCAGAATGCTTTAGAGTCACTTGAAATTTTTATTGATACAGTGGATGAAAATGTTAATGACCGTGCATCGAATATTGTGAACAGAATCAATTTAAAGCTCAAACTAACTGAAGCAACAAATAGTATCTGCAAAGACTTCATGGATTGGGCATTGGCATCATCAGGTGACGATGTTTACCGCCTTGTTCATATTGATGTTTACGATACAAAGCCACAGGTTATTCGATCTTTTGACATTCAGAAGGTGTTTGTCGAAGATTATAAGGAGTCATTCATTGGGAAAGAAGTTACTACAGCGGAACTGAAACTGATTCAGCAAGCTAATAATTCAAAAGACTTCTTACATGATGTAGCAAGACTGTAAAAAGGAGTTTAATATGATCTGTATTTCTGAATTTGAGGACCAAAATATCATTTCTTTTAGACTTGTAAAAGAAGTTAATGCACACTCTATATGCACTTTTGATGTTATTATCGGAAATACAGATCATTCACGCTTTATTGATTTGGTGGATAAGAGTATTTCTATCAATAATGGGCGGGATTATTTATTCTTTGGTTTTATTCGATCAATAACTGCGGAAATTATGCATTCTAAAACTATCCTTCATGTATGTGCAAGTTCGCATTCGGCTCGAATAGATAATGAACCAAAGAACCGTGTCTATCAAGATCCTAATAAGAAATTATCAGATATTCTTAAATATGTTAAAAATGAGGCGCACATTCAGATTTCATGCAAAGATGATTCTGTATTACTTGAGCCTATAGTACAGTCCAACGAAACGGATTTCAACTTCCTGTTACGTATGGCTGCGTATACTAAACAGCAATTAATCATCAATGACAGCGAATCGCCAGATACAATAATACTGAAAATTACTGATTCATATGACAACAATACTGCAAGCATTGATTGCATTCCGGATAAACTTTCCATTCAAAATATCATCCCTGAACACACAACCTCAAAACAAACTATCGCAGAATTCGTTCTTCATGATCAGTATTTTGAGATTGGAAAACGAATCAATCTTAAGCAGGCTTGTCTTACCGGATATATATCAAAATGCGAAATTATTCTTGAACGTAATGTTATTCAGTACAAATATACATCATATGAATTGGGGCAAATGCCTTCTTCTCCAGAATTAAAGGTGCTTCCTTATATTGAAATGGAGGCAGTCGTAGAAGATAGTCAGAATCCTGATGGAAAATGCTTCATTAAAGCTAAAGTTACAGGTGATTATATTGATGCGATGCCTGACAACTTAATGTGGATGCCATATCAGGTGCCATATCTTTCTGATCAGGCAGGAGCTGTGTTTTTGCCAAACACAAATGATCATGTTACCTTGATATTTAGTGAGAATAAGCTGACCGCCAAAGCGTGTTGTGATGAATACACACTCAATAATGATTTTCGTGAAAAACAAAATCATTATATTTCATCAATATTCGGAAAACAATTAGTGTTCCACGAAAATTCTATAGAGATTCATGCTGACAAAAGTAGGATTGTTATTAGCGATGATGATATTTCGCTTTTGGTTGGAGAAAATTCTATTAACATCTCGGAAAGCGCAATAAATTTAAAGATAAAAGGAACTCAAATTCAAATTGACCGTGACTTCGCATTACAAACAGATTCGTTTAGTATTCAAGGTAGCGATGCCACCATCAAGACCTCTGGAGATGTTAAAATAAGAGGATCTAAAATTTTTCTGAAATGAGGAGTACTATGTCACAGAATTCGGGAAGCTCAAATGAGCTTGCAAATCAGATAATGAGCATTGTCGATGATTCTGATATGTCAAGAGAGCAAAAGCAGTTGCTTAGAGAATTGTTTCAAAATTTGGCACTTCACCAAAACAAAAAACTTGACGACTTGTTTAGTATGGTTCAATCCTCAATATACGAGGCAGAACATACTTCTGAATCTATTGGTCACATAGTTGTAGCCTTGCTGCCTATAAAGCATAACCTTCGTGGCTTTTTTCCAATGTTTGATTTTTCACAAGTATCTTTTCCTGATGATGATTTGGACGATTTAATCTCATACAATGAATTTATAGGTGCATACTTTAAGTGTAGCTATGATCGCTTTTTAGAAATTACCGACTCAGGCATTCCGCATGATTATGATACCACTGTAGAACTTATAAATGGTAGTATAATTAAATGTAAGTGTTCTTTTCGATTGAATTACTCATATGTATATCAAGAAAAGCTGTTGCAAGTAGCTGCTTCTCAATATGGGTTAGAGACACCTTTGATATATTCTCCGTATTCAAGAAAATTTGCTAAAATTGTTTTTTCTGAGGATATCTCTATATCACAAATACAGGCAATACATATTCCTTGTCTTTCTCAAGATCTTGCCGCCACAACAATTGACCACAAGTTAATGTGGAATATTGAAGTAACTAATCGTCGTTCACCTGAGTTGCCCGTATCGCAAGCGTTTTCTCCTGAAATGCTGAAACAAAAAGCATTATCATCAGATACATTTACAGCAAATGAGTATGTTGTGGCAGGTTCAACTCCCAGCTACAAATCCAAATACGCTTGTTATCCTAATGAGTATATAATATTTGACGGAGTTGGAACAAGACGGCTTGCTATTGCACGTGATATTAAAGAGTCCTGTCTATATATTATGTATGATGGGCAGATTAAAATCGAACCTATAAAGCGTATAAAAGTAAATCCTGTTCATGATATAATGTATGATATTGATGTATTAGTTAAGCAGAATGCTGCTCATATCAATTCATTTAAAGCAACAACATTTATTAAAAGACGGTTGCGCTCCAATGCAGATATAATTTATTCACTAAGTGCTTTTCAACAGAATGAGTACAATATCTCTATAGCTGATGAGTTCAATATTTTTGAAGAATGCCCGTCTGAATGCATTTCAGAATATCAGAATGCACATCGATATTATAAATATCAGGCAGAACAATATTGCTACGGAGAAATAGAACGAAGTATCCTAAATACAAGGGCATTATTTTGTTGTTTGACATTTAAAGGAAATAATCCCTTTAAAGAAGATTTTGCACGATATGTCCTGTCTTTTATGAATGAATATTATCCTGAATTTCACTGGGTAGGAAGGTGTGAGTAATGAGTTATATTTGGGAGAACAACAATACTCAGCGCCAATTTATTATAGATTCACGAAGCATGGGTGGTGCTATTGAGGCGCAGATGGCAGCAGACGATAATCTACCAGTATATGTTAATCCATTTCTGCGCTTTTCTGATGTCTTTAGTGATGTTTTCTTCTCAGGTGTGCATTTAGATAATGAAACACTCAATGCCGTTACTCATTATCTTGCACTTTCAGAAAGACTTTATGGTGATATTTTGAAAAATACAAGGGTATGTTGCATTGAAAAAGATATCGTAAATAATCATTTTGGAGAGACGATAAGAATGGATTATTTGTCACTAACAATTCAACATCAAAAAATGATAGTTCATTATCTTTTGGAATACCAACAGAATGGAGAACGTACAGAATTATTCAATGAAGCATTCATGTCATTTTTCGGAAGATTGTATCAAACAATCTCTGGTGATGAACATTTTGATGATAAATACACAAGTCATAGTGCGGAGATTATTTACAACAGATCAAGGAATGCATATTACTATTATTGCGCAGCCCCCGAAAGCGCATATAATACAACACTATTCCGGTTAATCAAGAATCTCTTCGCAGACTGCACTCGATTAATCGTGCCTGTATGGGGAAAATATGATTTTGGCATTGTAGGAAATGAGGATTTAACACACTCAACAGTTCCAATCGTAGGGCAGACGCAACTTATATAAATATGGAGGCATCAAATGACAATTAAAGATGTAACTAAAGCTTTAAAAATAGCGGGTATTAATCCTCCCAGTGAAGTTAGCAGCAAGGAAGTTATCAAGCTATTTCATGAACTGAAGGGCGAAATCTACACGGTTTCAACTGCTAAAATGGTGAAGTTTCTTTTATCCCTTGGCTTTTCATACAGTAAATTTTTGGACTGTGACCGTACAGAATTGAATAAGATGCTTGAGAATAATCTCAAGATAGACGATGAACCGGAAAAATCTAAATTTAGAAAGGCTTTAGATGGTATTTCTGATCTTTTTGCCGGAAAAGGCAAGTCTGGTATCCCTTTCAAAGTTATCATACCAGATTCATTTGAGTCCGCACAAAACCTTTATAATAAGCTCTTTGAAAATGATTGCATTGAAATCATTCCACAGGATGAAGTAGTTTTTAATCCAAGTTCTGATAATAAAGTTTATTATACTGATTCTAATGGAATTTCAAAAGGCGTTGATATAACGCAGGCGGATGATATTTGGCTTCAGTTTACAGGAAAGATTAATTCTAATTTCTACATGATAGTTCCTGCTGAGAATAATATAGTTAGCAAGGAACTCGCTATATATGGTACTTTTTTGCCTGACAATCATGGAACATATTATTTGGAAGCCGCCTCTGCTAATATTAGAGTAGACTTTAAATCAACAAACTATGCCTATTATCTTGTATTCGCAAACGAAACACTTACGCGCTTCTATGCTATTAGAATGGATTTTTTCTCTAAAGTTCTTCCTACAGACTACCATTGGTTGTGTATAGATTTTGGAACGAGTAATACAACCGTAGGCACATGGAAAGAGGATCAAACACATGAAATCGTTGCTTTCGATGATGTTACCTCAGCTGATAAAAATCCTAATTGTTTAATGCCCACGATTGCATATATTTTAAATGCCCCAAATGCAGAATCAGCCCAACTGCTGTTCGGATTTGAGGCTAAGAAACGTTTAATTGATACTGATTATCAACCGAAGGGGAGCATTTTTTACAATATAAAGCAATGGATTTCAGCGGATCCAAATTATACGGTCTCCTGTAATGATGAGAACAACCATAATATCGATCTCAAGGTTCATGATATTATTTCTATGTTCTTGAAATACGTAGTTGAGCAAGCTGAAATAAAGCTCAAGCGGCACTTTGTGAATTTCCATTTTTCAGCACCAATCAAGCTTAAAGACAGGCTTTATGCTATCACCTCAAATACATTTAATGAAGCTGGATATACTGTTGCAGATGTGCAAAGCTCCTTAGATGAAGGTATCGCAATCATGTATGAACGAATCTCTGAACTAAGAGAAGAGTTCAGAAAGAATCCGCAGAAGAATCGTGGCGATGTCATGATAATCGACTGCGGTGGTGGCACAACTGATGTAGCAAGGTGTAGGTATGCTTTTTCTTCCTCTGATGTGGGAGTGAAGACACAGATTAGAGTTCGTTCAGTAAATGGGCAATATTTTGGTGGTAACGAGCTTACCTATAGAATTTTCCAATTGTTAAAAATCAAGCTGAGCGATTACTATAAATCTGGCATGCATAGTTCAAAGATTCAGATAATGAGCATAGATGATCTTATCAGTACGGCTACAGATGACTATTTAAATGCAGTGGATCAGTATATCACGCAGATTATTGAGAGAAAAGACACACCATTTACATATTATGACCAATTAGACAAAGCAAGTCAGGAGGCTGAGTGGGTACTCCCTACCGATTATGCTAATAAGGCTATAGTCAACGGTGCAGCAATGATTGCTCAAGCTAAGCGCAACTTCAACTATCTTTGGAACTGGGCAGAAAGAATTAAGATAGAGTTCTTCTCTGGCGAAAGTCGTGCTACATTTAGCTTTTCAACTGATATCCAAACCGATAAAGCACTATATTTCTACGCTGATCCCTCAGGAGAACACATAGTTCCAAAGATGAGCTTAAAGAAACAAGATTCTGTTCCGGATGTTGCGATTAACATTAAAGAGCTAACTGCATTACTCAGTCCTCAAATATACTATATTTTGTCAATTATGTTGCTTAAAGCAGACGGCTCTGAGCTTATATTTGATGATAAAGAGATGCAAAAAACGAGGATGCTTCTTTCAGGACAATCTTGTAAAATCAGTTTGTTCAGAGATCTTATGAAGGAATATATTCCTGGAAGAAGGACACGAAGCGGGAAAAATGTTAAGAGAACAGCTACGGAAATGAAGTTGTCTTGTGTGAAAGGTTGTATTCAGTATCTGATGGAAAAAGAAGTACTAAATGGTGAAACACAGATAATAACTGATGCTCCAAGCGTAATCTACCGTGTTGCAGTTAAAAGCGAATCCCTTGAGGCTGAAAAAGTCCTGCTTGATGGTCGTTCTATCAGACAAACAGATAAAGTAAAAAGCATGAACCGCATTGAGATAGTTCAGCGCTCAGTAGCTGCCGGAGAAATTCTCTATTCTGTTTATAACAATGTCGTAAGTAGTAATGATACTGTGAGCACTGGAGCTGTCCGTATAGAACCTAGCAATACAAACACTCCATATGATAAATTGGCTGATCTTATCGCTGAAATTGCTAATCACTCGATCGCGGATCTTTCAAGTTATCAATTTGAGCATGAGGGGAAGAGCGAATCTGTTCTTTCTCGTTTGGAAACTGATCTTCAAGCTATTGAATCCGGAGGAAATGGAAAGTTATTATACTTCATTCTCCCAAATAATGATGGCTGTGGTTTTATTCTTTGGCAGATTATCAAGCGTTCTGTTGACGGAAAGAGGATGTATTATTTATTTGAGCCTACCCAGTTTGACTATTTAAAGGACACTGTGATATCAAGATTTGACGGTAAAAACTGTGTCATGAGGGCGTAACTATGTTGCATAATTACAATGTTTCTTTTCCGAAAGGATCTATAATTACTGGTCAGCAGCTTCAATTATTGCATGATCAGCCTATAAAGTATCTAAACTATCAATATATTGATAATTCTGATGGTGTTATTTCAGGCATGGAAATGGAAGAATTCAATGGAAAACTCATAATCACACCTGGAATGTATAAATACAATGGCATATTATATCTTCTAGAGGAGGCATTCGTGGTTCAAATAGAGAATCAACCATTTGAAAGCGGTCAGAACTACTCTATCATTCTATCTGCTTGTGAGCAAAGTATAGCACCTGATATCATAGATAATCAGTTACAAATGCTTGTAGCCATAAGCAATAGTATCTCAACCACGTCTTCGAATCTGATTTGTTCCTTCTATGGTACTCCACAATTGCCAAAATACTGTAAAGATATCTTTTCAGAGAATTTTGATTTTCTACCGTACCAACAGTCTTGTTATGGAAAGAAGCCAACCTATTCTAAATACCTGTTCCGGTTGGTTTATCAATATTTGACTGCAGAAAAAAGCAGACCTCATACACTTGATTATGTTCTTATTAGTGAGATTTCCAGATGTGGTTATATTTCTCCATTAACAATGCTGAACTATATTATTGCATCTGGTCAATCCGCACCTACATTTGAGGATAGACGAGCTTTTTTCAAAGTGTTTATTGATTCGCTTGATCTATTAATAGATGATATGCCTGTTAGCAACACAGAAGAAATAAATACCGAAACATCGGAGGGCTTTTTCTTTTAGTTATGCTTAAATCTACAGTAAAAACAGCAATCAATGGGTGCTGGGTGCTATTGGTGAGCTTTATGTTGTGCCGAATTTTCCCGCCGAATAAAGCATATGGATATTTTTTATTCGCTGTTTATATTTGTGTATTATTGGTGTTTAAGCCAATGAAGCCATTTTATCATGCGATTTGCAAACCAGATATAAACATACCTGTTGAGAGGCAAGTCCCTAATAAGATTTATTCAATTGCATTACTCTCTATCAAAATTCTCATATTGATAGCTTGTATAGGAATAGGTGTTTCTGGAGCTATTCTTTATAAGTTTTTATTCCTAAAGTCATTTGCAATTAAACTTCATTTGTTATTTTCATATTGGGCTTTCATATTATCTATGATTCAGTTGGGCATAAGTATTGGAATTACCGTACTGCCAAGATTTAAAGAAAAGATTCAAAAAATTGTGTTTTATGCATCATATATTGTTAGTGTAGCAGGAATCATATTCTTAATTAAATCAGAATTGGCTGTTAGTCTCATACAGTTGAATAAAAATCTAATTTTACTATCAACAGTGCAAATGTTTTTTATATTATTAGGTTTTGTTTCTTTAGGGATTGCTTTTAATCATTTTATAAAACGGATCACAAAATTGAAAGGTTGAGAATTCAAGGGGGGATAAATATGGAAAACGAAATAATCAAAACTAAAAGTGAAATAATAGTAGCGTTAAATGCAGCAAACATTAAAAAGCCCAAAAACATAACAAACACTTCACTTGAAAATCTATTTAAAGAAAAAAAAGAAAATGGAACCTATGTTATTATGCTGTCTCAAATCCGTAAGTTCACGGAACAATTAAATGTTGAACTTAAGTATGATGAATTCAAGGGAGGAGGTATTTGGGCAGGGGCTGTAGCTAGCATTTTGTTTCAAAATGCCAATCAAGCAGCAAGGATACGAAATGAGTGTTTATCGTTTATCAAGAATCGATTAAAAATCGTTGACAACATAGAAGAGGACATGGCAGAGGATATAGAAGATGCTGCAGATATTTGTTATGATGATAACGTAACAATAGAGACGACAGAGGAGATTTATGATATGAAAGAGAAAACAAAATCGCAAATAATCGATGCTTTAAGGTATGCATACATTACTCCTCCAGATTCGATTGATAAAGAATCAATTGAATCACTTATTTCTAACCATTATATTTCACATAAACAAATTGGATTATTATTTTACCGTCTTGGCCTAATTTCAAGTTCAAGTATAGCAGATAATAGTACTCGAGAATCATGGGTAAAAAAATTCGAAAATGAAATAGTAATAATAGATGACAATAATGAGGAAGATATTATTCATGTTGAATCAAATAAGTCTAATATAGACATAACTTTTGACAGAATACAAGAGATTTATCAGCAGTTGATACTTGAGGGGACTATCGAGATGCTTGATCCTGATGAAACCCCGTATGATCTAAGTGAACCAAATACAGTGTACCATACTTCGCAAAATAAAGGTGTGGATGTAACAAAGGCCGATAATATATGGCTTCGTTTTTCTGAGGAAATAAGCACTGACATATATATGTTGGTAGCTTCTGATAACGAATTACATGGAACTGTAATTATGTTTGGTTCTTTTCTCAGCGAAAATGGCATGTATTATCTTGAGGCTAAAGCTCAAAACATTCGTTTGGATTTCTCTTCGAACAATCTTGCTTATTATCTGATATTTGATAATAAAAATCATACTAAGCATTATGCCGTAGAGATATCTATTCAGACTGAAGAACTTGCAACTGACGATTACTACCTTTGTATAGATTTTGGAACCAGTAATACTACTGCTGGTACATGGCTAAAAGAAACACAAGAGGCAGAACTTGTAACATTTGAGGATGTTTCAGATGCAAGTAAGCCGAGTAGTTTTCTTTTGCCTACGATAGCCTATGTAGAAAGTGCTGAATCGGAAAGGGAGGTTCACTTCTTATTCGGATATGAAGCAAAAAAACGCCTTATGGAGACGGATTATCAGCCTAAAGGAAGTATTTTCTACAATATCAAGCAGTGGGTATCTTTGGATTCAGATTATACTATTGACTGTCATGACGAAAAGAACCATTCAATCAGATTACACGTACATGATATCATTTCTGAATATCTAAGGTATGTTGTGTCTCAGGCTGAGATAAAATTAAAGAAGCGTTTTGTAAAATTTCACTTTTCATCTCCTGTTAAGCTGAAAGCGCGACTCTTTGAAATTGTATCAAAAACGTTTAAAGCGGATGACGGATTCACAATTGTACCTCCTAATGAATCCTTGGATGAGGCAATCGCAATCATTTATGAGAGATTGTCTGAATTGAGAGAAGAGTACTTAAACAACACACTCAAATCCACCGGTGAGGTTATGATCATTGACTGCGGAGGTGGGACAACAGATGTAGCTCGTTGTAAATACTCATTTTCTCAGGCCGACACAGGCGTTAAGTCGCTTATTAGGGTACAATCTGTCAACGGGCAGAATTTCGGAGGAAATGAGTTAACATATCGTATATTCCAACTCTTGAAAATCAAGCTGAGTGACTATTATAAATCAGAGGGACAGCAAGGCACAATTCAGGTTACTAGTATTGATGATCTGGTTAGTACTTCCGCAAATGAGTATTTGAGTACAGTTGATAGGTATATACAACAGGTTATTGCTGGAGAAAAACCAGTATTCACTTATTATGATAAGCTTGACGATGCAAGTCGCGCGGCTGAATGGGTCCTTCCAACTGATTTTGCAAATCATGAGATAGTACAAGGAAAGAATCTTAAAGCGCAGGCTCAGAGAAATTTCAATTATCTCTGGAGTTGGGCAGAACGCATTAAAATTGAATTTTATACAGGAGAGAGTCGTGCTTATTTCAAATTTGCCGAAGAAAAGCTAATCTGTACTGATAAAGCATTGTATTTCTATGCCGATCCAACCGGAGAAGAAACACCTTCTAAGCTTCCACTGAAGAAACAAACCTCTGTACCAGATATTGCCATTAATATTAAGGAACTAACTGCATTACTTAGTCCACAGATTTATTTTATCCTTTCAATTATGCTGTTAAAATCCAATGGCACAGAGCTTTTTTTCGATTCAACAGATATTCAGAATGCTAGAATGCGTCTTTCCGGTCAATCTTGTAAAATTGAATTGTTCCGTGATTTGTTGAAAGAATACATTCCTGGAAGAATTACACGAGATAGCTCTGGTGAGCAAACATCATCAATAAAGATGAAGCTTGCTTGTGTCAAGGGATGCATTCAGTATCTCCTTGAACGTCAGCTCGGATTTGTATCCACCCAAATTCAAATTGATCCACCAAATATTAATTACAGGGTAACTGTTAAGCAGGATTCTATCAATAGCGAAACAGAATTGTTAAATGGTCGTATGATACACCAGAAAAATGATGTAAAGATTATGGACAGAATTCGGCTTGTAACGCGACCTTTTAAAGAGGGAGACATATATTATAACGTTTATAACAATATTGTAAGTAGTAATACTCCCGAAAAGAAAGATGTAATCAAGATTAAAACAGATCTTTCATCTAATCATTATACACATTATACTAATATTGATGATCTACTTGAGAGAGTTAAACAATCGGCGCTATCTGGAATTGATGAATATTGTTATGATCATGAAGGAAAGCAAGAGTCTGTTATAAATCGCCTAAAAGAAGATATTGAATCAGTAAAAACTGAGTCAGTTCCTAAATTAATCTATTTTATCGTTCCAAACAATGACGGCTGTGGCTTTGTCCTATGGCAAATTGTTAAAAAGGAAGATTGCGGTAAACGTATATTTTTCTTATCAAATCCCTCGCATATAGATTATTTGCCAGATAAAGCTATCTCGCGTTTCGATGGTAGAAATTGTAAATGACTATTAGAAAAAAATACAATATTCATTTAGATTTAAGCATAATTCGTTTAATATTTTAAAAGGCGAACAGGTCGTGTATTTGAAACACGACCTGTTATTTATTGACTTTCAAATCTACTATAAACATTATATCATAATATAATTTTTACCAGTAATACTTATGGAGTAAATATCTTCAAAAGGAATAGAAGTTTTATTCACTTTTAATCTATGGTATGCCAAATTAACCTCGCAAATCGCGCCTTCAATCGTTGTATAGGAGTCAATATCGTAATACCTGATTTTTACTAAGGCACCGACATTCAGATTATTTAATGTATTGGATATTGCTTCGGCATCTTCTTCTCCGAGTTCTATTTTAGGCTGAGTTATGCGTTCCTGTTTTCTGACAGATTCATAGTAACCTTTAAGAGCAGCAAAAGGTGCAAATTGCATTGCTCTGTCCGGAACTTTGTGATTTGATACATTAACCATTATGCCCACCTACCATCATATTACGTTTAATACCTGTCGCTTTGTTAAGGAAATTGAAGCCCTTGAGTAATGCGTTTTTACCGTATCTGTTGCGAATTCCAATCATAGCGACTTCGATTTGTTGTTCCTTTTCAGCGTCATCAACGTCCTCAAAGAAGCTTAACTGTAAATCAGGTTCATATGTTAAATCTGTCAATTGAATACCAATTTGGCGGATTCCGTAACCTATCTTAACTTTATCCATAAACAGGTTGTCAAACGCAGCCTGTATTTTTTTTATTGAGTTAGTCGTCTGCTCAAGTTTCACAGTTCCTCCGGTTGAAGGAATACAATCTTTAGAATAGCGCATAAATAAGGATATTCCTTTGGCATACAAATTATTTTCTACTAATTCAAGAACTAGATTTTCAACCATTTCTTTCATGACAATATGAGCTCCGTCAACGTCATAGTCTTCAAATAATATCTGACTATTAGATAAAGAACGGCTTTTCCCCTTATAATTATGAATTTGCTCCATAGTACATGTTTCCCTACCCCAGGCATGGTCAATAAGAAAGACAGCTTTAACGCCAAATTCCTTATATAGCAGTTCCTCAGGAAGCTCTGTGATACCCTCCATATCATACACGCCATACTTAGCCAATCTTGTAGCAGTTCCTCGACCTACATTCCAGAAATCAGTCAAAGGTTGATGTTTCCATAGATATTTACGATACATAGCTTCATTCAGTACTCCGATATGTTCTGAAACGTGTTTTGCAACTATATCCATTGCAATTTTTGCCAAGTAAAGATTTGTTCCTATGCCAGCAGTTGCACATATTCCGGTTTTATCCATAACAGCTTGCATAAGCTTCTTTGCAAATTCCTTAGCAGAACAGTTATATGTTTTCAAATAAGGCGTAGCATCGATAAAAACCTCATCAATTGAATATACGTGGATGTCATCAGGCGAGATAAATTGCAGATATATGCCATAGATCTGGGCGGAGACCTCTATGTACTTCTTCATTCTCGGCATAGCAATCTCATATTGAATGTGTTTTGGAATTTCAAAGATTCGGCATCGATTCTTTACGCCTAGTTCTTTTAGTGCAGGAGAGATAGCCAATGTAATTGCACCTTCTCCTCTGGTCGGATCAGCTACAACTAATGGCACTTCGAAAGGATCATAGCCTCGCGCAACACATTCAACGCTTGCATAGAATGATTTTAAGTCGATACACATATAGACTCGTCCCATAGCGCTGCCTCCTTATATTAAAACATTTTTATATTACCGCTATAATTCTCGTATTTATATCCTCTTCGTACCATATCTGCTATCTTTATATTTAACAACTCTTCCGGAAAACACAGTATCTGAGCAGCTTCAGAAACACTGTGTCCTTCACGGAAAAGTCCGTCCAGTTCGTCATCATCAATATTAAGATTAGCAAGGAATCGATTGGCTTCAGCCTCAGTCTTGTCACGCATATTAAAAAAGGTGAACTCGCGTAATGCTCCTTGCATAGCGATATTAGAGTGAAGGACATGATGACCGAGCTCATGACCACAGACCAGAAGCTGAGGTATGCGTTTAATTGTAGAAGATATTAGAATGACAGGTACATCATCGATATAAGTATATAAGCCCTTTAGTGAGCCTAAAGCAGAAATTGATACCTTTACCCCAAGGTATTCACATAGTACAAAAGGATCCGTCGTGCCATATTTTTCTTTTAGTTCTTCAACTATTTCAAATATAGTCATACGAACACCTCCATGTTATTCGTTTCCGTTCTTAGCCTTCTCCATCTTAATTTCCCAATATACTTTTTGAAGTGCATTGAATACGGCTTCTTTGTCCTCTTCTGACAGAGCTCCACCGGCAAATAATCCTGCTGCATCAGATAGGAGCTTCTGAGCCTGTTGCTTTCCATCGGCACCATATGCTATTGTTGCAGTCGTTTCAAAATCTGATTTATTATCGATTTTCCAGAAATCAACTGATGTTTTAAAATTCTGTGCCAGATTCTCATATACTTTTTCCTGTTTTGGAGTCCTTTCACCTGCTTCATAAAGAATAATAGTTTTTCTGGTTACTCCGATAAGTTCTGCAACTTGTTCCTGTGTTAAATGGCATCCTATTCGGACCTGCCTCAATTTTTCGGCAAATGTCATAGTAATCTCCTCTTTTCATAGTTTATTTTAACTTGTATTGTTCACATCTTAATGTAACCATAATATATCACAGAACATCTGTTTTGTCAATGGCTTTTTATCGAATTTTCTTAATTTCATCATTGACGACAATCAAAGTACACATTTTTCGACAACATAAACAAATCGAAAATGTTCTCTTGACAAGGTGTGCTTTTGATGTTAGAATATAGCAAAGAAAAACTGTGTAGATGAGAAAGGTGATATTTATTGACATAATGATTGGGGGATTTTTATGATCAGATATTTAAATAATGGTCCTGTAGTTACTATTCAGGATCCATTGCATCCGGGGCAATACAAACAGTACAAAAATGAAAACTGGCATGGAATGCCGGAAATAATATCGTTCACTGATTATTTACGATGGAATTATACACTAAACTATGGAATGTACATAAGGAGATTACACGCGGAACAAAAACTGCCAATACCATTTAATATTAAACTTAATACGGAAATACTAAACGTCACAATCGTTACTGGGAAATATGATCGAGTAGATAGCTCATCATTTCTTTTATACGTTATTTGTGACGTTTTTTTCAATTGTGATGGACATCTAATACATCAGGAATACTGTGTTAATGGGTATTTCAGGACATATGGCAGCTCATGTTTTTTCGATAGCATTGAGCTGTACAAAGGAGAGCGTATACGTTATTATTCGCCGTTGGATGAATACCTTGTCCCTGTTATATCGAAAAAAGGATTTGACCGTATTGCTGCTGAAATCCTGGAAAAGTATTATCCAAAAGAAATAGGATATGTGTATAGGATTGACGGCAAAACACTAGCAAAAGCAATGGGGTTCGATGTACAGTATTTACGACTGTCTATCAATGGGAATATTAAATCCAAGCTCATTTTTGATAAAAAAGACGTTGTTGTATATGATAAAAATGGTACGGCTATAACGATGCATATACCTGCGAATACCATTTTAGTCGATAAATCTCTTCGAGATGCCAATAATCTCAATAATGTAATAATACATGAATGCGTTCATAGCTATCTGCATTATACTTTTTATTATGTTCAAAGTCTTTATCGAAACGTAATTGGCAAAGATAACCCTGAATTCCTTGATTACTTTTACTCCGCTAAGCAAAGCTATTAAAGAGGATGGGACATATTTGTTGAAGGGAGAAAAGGATAAACAGCTGTCAGCCGCGTATTTCTCTCTTGATAATGCGGAAAAAGTAATTGAGTCGACTGATTGAGGTAACTGAAATGAATGATTTATTACATACAGATCCTGAAATAATGCGGTTATCAATACCGATTTCTCAGGAACAATCGAAAAGACTGGAGTCAAGTATAATCGAGAATGGCTGTCTTGAGCCTATAGTAGTGTGGAATGGTATAATATTGGACGGTCATAAAAGATATAAGATGTGCAGTGATGAGGGAATCAATTTCGATATTCGTGAAAAGAAGTTTAAAAATCTTTATGAAGCAGCAATATGGGTATGCTATCAAAGAATCAAACAGTATGATAAATTCTCAATTCAGTATTGCTATCTTGTTGGAAAACTATATTCATACTTGAAAGTCGTTACATTAGAGCAAAGAAAAGAAAGCGGATACCATGAGAACCATAAAAACGGAGAGGAAAGAAAGCCTGCATATGAAGACTATACTTCATTTCATCTAGGGAATATCATTGGACTACATCGGACAACTGTTCAACGGTATCGACGTATTTCTGAGGCAATGGACAAAATCGACCAGGTAGAGCCGATGCTTTTTAAGTCAATAATGGAAGGACGTTTGAATTATAAGAATACTGAGATCATTGAAATAGCTCAAATGGATAATAAGAGAATAGAACGGATTCGGCAGAAAAAAGTTGAATCCAGCGATATTAAGATGCGAAGCCGAGAATGCAAAAAACGTATCAATAAGGAAGAAAAGCAGATGAAAGAAAACAATGCAATATCCATTTCAACGGGAATTAAAAAAATGCCGGTCTATGATCCGGATATGGCAATTAGAGGCTTAACACTAACTATTCCAATGTGGATCTCCGCTATTGAAAGAGCGGAGCAGCAAACGGATATGACCAAAGCAACAGATAGCGCGAAGATGCAGCTTGGAGAGATGCTGATAAAACTTGATGATCAAATACAAAAAGCATTGGAGGTTTTATAATGCCTGATGAAAGCATATTAACAGAGCAACAGCAAAGATGTATTCCGGAAGTATCCTTTGAATTGATTCCTATACGGAATCTTGTATCAAATCAGGATTACCAACGTGCTCTCTCTGAAAAGCATATCCGAGATGCGCTTGAAGAGTTTGATGTTTATCAACTAAATCCTGTAAAGGTAAGTCGACGCGATGGTATTAATTATGTGTTTGACGGACAACATACAATTGAAATAGTTGCTGCAGCCTCAGGAAGTCGTGATACTCCTGTGTGGTGTATGATATATGACGATTTAAAGTATAAAGAAGAAGCGCATATATTTGCCGATCAGCAAAAGCATGTCAAAACACTATTGCCATTTGAAACCTTTTCTGCCCACATTGAAGCAGGTGATGATAAACAAATGATAATTGATACTACCGTCAAGTCTTATGGGCTGAAAATAGCCGGGAAAAGAGAACCAAATGCGATATGTGCAATCGGTACGTTAGAGAGGATATATGATAAGTATGGTATAAATGTACTGGATACTGTCCTGAGACTTGCCGTAGGAGCTTGGGAAGGCGAAACTAATTCTTTATCAGGTTCGGTTCTTATGGGAATTGCTAAAATAATAGTGTCCTATGGTGATGATCTTAAGGAGGATATGTTTGTAGACCACGTGGGGAAAGTCTCAGTGAAATCTATAGTCAGAACAGCGAAGGAAAGAAGCCCTGGTGCTTTAGGATACGCTGAGGCTATGATATTAGCATATAACAATAAAAATAAACAGAGATTGTCACTCAGAGCTCTTCATGGTGGTAAATTCGTTGCCAACGATCCTAATGATTATGGTGATTGATATGACGAATGAAAAACATAAATATCGTATTGACAAGCAGAAATGCTTGTGATATCATTATCTAAAATAAGGCGAATTATGCAATTTAAGGCAGGTGAAAAGTATGGTATATATAACAGGAGATATTCACGGTTCGTTGGAGCCTATATATGATTTATTCACACGACATAGTCCAACAAAGGACGATATAATAGTTATTCTCGGCGATGTCGGTGTCAACTACACTGGAACTCTCCAGGACATCAGGATAAAAAGGGCTATGAATAAGCTTGAATCTATATTCTTCTGTATTCATGGAAACCATGAGAATCGTCCTCAGAATATTGCATCTTATCAGGAGAAGGAATGGCACGGCGGCAGAGTGATGTATGAAGAGGATTTTCAAAACATTCTCTTCCCTGTGGATGGCGACATATTCGATATTGATGGGAAAAAGTGCATAGTTATAGGCGGTGCGTACAGTGTTGATAAGTTCTATCGACTACGTAACGGTTATAAGTGGTGGCCTGATGAGCAGCCTTCTGCCTCAATAAAGGAATATGTTGAAAAACAGATATCCGAAAACAAGGTTGACATTGTATTCTCACATACCTGTCCTGCCAAGTATATACCTACCGAATGCTTTCTTTCAGGTATAGATCAGTCGAGAGTCGATAACAGTACAGAAGAATGGCTGGATAACATCGAAGATAAACTTGAATATGAAGCGTGGTATCTTGGACACTGGCATACAGATAAGCGTATAGATAAGATGCACTTCTTGTTCCACGGCGTAGAAGTGCTTTAGAAAGGTGGATTGTTATGAGTAAAATAGAGCTATTGAACGCTTCTTGCGCGGATCAGACCGTAGATGCAGTTGTAAATGCTGCAAACAGCGGATTATGGGCTGGAGGTGGAATCTGCGGTGTTATATTCCAGAAAGCAGGTTTGAAGGAGCTTTCTGCGGCTTGTTCTGCGTACAAGACTCCTTTAAATGATGGAGATGCAGTCATAACTCCTGCGTTCAAAATGACTAACGCTAAGCATATAATCCATGCAGTAGGGCCTGATTTTACATACACTCCTAAGGCATTTGAGGAATTATTCAATGCGTATTATAATTCTCTGTGTGTTTTAAAGGAAAATGGCCTTCATAGTATATCATTTCCGCTTATAAGCTCCGGTATCTTTGGCGGAAATCTCTCAGATCCTGCAGGTGAATCCACAAAGCAATGCTGCAGAGCGTATAACAAGTTCACTTCCGACTATCCTGAGTATGAGATAGAGGTTAAGCTTTGCGCTTATACGTCCAGAGAAATGGTTTCAGCTCAGAATTCTTTTAACAAGTTTATTAAATAACAACACTCCCTGTGTGAATAGCACGGGGAGTAACTTATAATATGAGATTTCTATTGATTTTAAGTCGTTTTTATGATATACTTAGTATATAATAAATAAAATAACAGACTACGTGGTGATAAAATGAACGAATTGTCTAAATATTTGTGCTTACTCCTTAGACATCAACCAGAGAAAGCTGAGCTTGACATGGATTCGCATGGCTGGGTATCAGTAGAACAGCTTATAAACGGAGTTAATAAGTATAGCAGCTACAAGCTGGATCGTGAATTACTTGAAAAGATTGTCTTTGAAGATAATAAGGGACGCTATAGGTTCGATGATAAACATGACAAAATTAAATGTTGTCAGGGGCATTCTGTGTCTTGGGTAGAACCTGAACTGAACTATTGCGAGCCACCTGAGTTTCTGTATCATGGAACGACTACTAAGGCTCTTGAAGCTATTGAAGAGAGCGGAGCTATAAAGAAGATGAAGCGTCACGCTGTACATATGCAGGCTGATATTAATAAATCATGGCAATCAGCCGAACGATGGCATAAGACTCCTGTTGTGCTTGAAATAGCAGCTTCAGAGATGTACAAGGAAGGATATAAGTTCGGAGTTACTGAGAATGAAGTCTGGTGTACCGAAGAAGTGCCTGTGAAGTATATTTGTGACAGAATCTATGAGAAATAACAAGGAGCTGATTAGATGAAGCTTGCAAATACAAAAAGAATAAAAGAGAAGATAATGGAGATAGCTCAAACAAAGCAGGCATTAGATATGATAAATGCTATAGCTACAAATGAAGTTTCCAACTCAACTATTGATCCTGAAATGCTTCAAGTTATGTGGAAACACTCAGAAGAGTATTATAGCAAAATGGATGATAGTTTCAGAGAAAAACATACTGTTGAACAAGTAATGGTTCGTTTATACATGGAATCTTTGATAGAATCGCTTTTACCAGGACAATCGAAGCTAATATCTTTTTTTGGGGACCTTTTATATCCTGAATGCAAAATATTTGATATAGATGAGTTTAAGAATAATCCCTATATTAAAAATATTGATTTCCATAACAAAAAACAAGGCAATTACGAATTATGCTATCAGACTTATCAGCCATTTGAATTCAGCATATATGATATTCCTAAACATATCGACAAATTACATATCGATATTCCAAGAATGGGTTGCTTTAAAGAAGAATTTGAATATCCAGGAATTCGTCAAATTGACAACGAGCGTACCTGGATGTCAGTTACTCCAAATGAGGTATATACTGTTCAACCTGCGATAGACAATGCAAAAGGTAAAGTCCTTACATTAGGTTGTGGAATGGGCTATTTTGCATATATGGCTTCGTTGAAAGATGAGGTTGAATCAATCACCATAATTGAATTAGAGCAGGATGTTATTGATCTTTTTGAGAATAGTATTTTACCTCAGTTTGAGAATAAGGATAAGATAACTGTTATAAAAGCTGATGCTATCGAATTTATGAAAGATATCAACGACGGTGATTATGATTATAACTTTGCTGATATCTGGATAGGGATAGATCATATTGAACCATATTTCGCTGTGAAAGAGGTTTGTCGTCGCTTTAGGAAAACTAAGATAGATTACTGGATGGAAGAAGCATTTGCAACTCTGCTTACTTATAATGTATGGAATGAAATCATAAAGTCCTTCAGTAAAATGAATAATTATGAAGTAACTAATCCGAATCCTGATCCTTCGGAGGATGACTTAAGGAAAGAAAACTATATTCATCGTTTGTTGAAGAATGCTGAGATTAATAAGCCTGAAGATATAGATTACTATCTCACGCCTAAAAACATAATAAAGCTTATTAATAAGACGAAATTAGTGTTTTGATGCTTTAACGTAGTAATTTTACTTAAAAAGATATTTCAATGAGTTTATTTGATTTCTTATAATAATATCAGGGGGGGAGCAGAGATGTATATAGCATTAAACAGTAATTTTAAACGCACTCATATTGATGATGCACCAGCAAATGATGATTATTTCTGTCCTTTTTGTAAAGCACCTCTTGACATACGTCGGGGCGATATCCGAAGACATCATTTTGCTCATGCGAGGTATCATTTATGTACTGACACTTGGTCAAGAGATAGGAATGAGAATGATTCAACATGGCATAAGCAATGGCAGGAACGTTTCCCGATTGATAATCAAGAAATACCCTTGCAGCTTGGTGAAATAAAACATAGAGCCGATGTTATGGTAGACAGGACTGTTCTGGAATTTCAGCATAGTCAACTATCACCAGAGAAGTTTTCTGACAGAAATGCATTCTATGCAGGACTTGGACATAAAGTAATATGGATATTCGACTGTATGGGTGTGACGTTTTCACAGAGAGAAGACTTCTATTATTGGACAAGACCAAAGCGAACGTTTCGTAACTACAGTGACATAGCAGTTGCTAATCAGACTGAACTATATTTCCAGACTGATGAAAATACACTTATTCATGTTACGGATGTATCTCCAGATGGTTTTGAATGTTTTCAAGGATATAAAGTTTCTGTTTCTGATTTTATTAACAGTATGAAACTTCAGAATGGTTGTTTCCCTGAACCAAAGCCAGAAGATCTTATTGATAATCTTGATTATTTAGATTTCAAGAAAAGATACGACATAAATCTTAATAAGCAACAGGAGCGTGCTGTACAGTCGATTTCAGGAGCAAATTTATTGCTTGCTGTTCCTGGAAGCGGAAAAACCACTGTTTTGATTGCACGTATAGGATATATGGTTCATTGTAAGCATATTGCTCCGGATTCGATATTAGCACTTACATATACCACAAAAGCAGCTGAAGAAATGGATAACCGATACAAAGAAAAATTCGGTAATGACGGTATTGCCTTTAAGACTATAAATGCAATTGCGGAATCAATTATCAGGTTTTACTGTCATAGAGAGAAAAGAAAACGGTTTGAGCTATTTGTAGATGGTGAGCAACAACAGTATTTGCGTAGGGCATATAAGGATGTAACTAATGAGTATCCGACAGAAGCAGAAATAAAACAACTCAGTACGGAGATAACCAGAGTTAAGAATAACTCCGACTTACAAGATATGGATGCATTTACTCCAGATTTCGAAAAGATAAAAGCAAGGTATGATGCTCTATTAAAAGAAAATGAGAAAATGGATTTTGATGATCAGATTCTCTATTCGATAATTTTTCTAAAAAAGTTTCCATATATTAAAGAACACTATAAGGAAAAATACAAATATATCTGTGTTGATGAAGCACAAGATACTTCACAGAAGCAACATGAACTAATACAGCTACTTGCTGGCGATAATATATTTATGGTTGGAGATGAAGATCAAAGCATTTACAGTTTTAGAGGTGCATTTCCACGTGCTTTAACGAATTTTGAACGAAACTATCCTAATCCTTATATCCTGCGAATGGAAACGAATTATCGATCATATAAGGAAATAACTGATCTTGCTAATAAGTTCATTGCAAGGAACTTTAACAGGCATCCAAAGCAAATGCTTGCGAGTCGAAATAAAGGTGGGATTACTGAAGTTGTTTCGTACAAGAACTGCGCTGAGGAATATGATAAGATTACAGAAATATGTAGTAATATTCAAGAAGAAACGGCTGTATTGTATCGAGATAGCGATTGTGCTATAAACCTTATTGCAAAACTAATAAAGAATAATATACCTTTCAATCTGTTGCAGAACTCAACAACATTTTTCTCTAACAGGAAAGTTAAAAATGTTCTTGCACTTATCGAGTTTTATCTTGATCAGACAAATTATCAAGCATTTCTACAAAATTGTTATCTATTCGGTTTTAAAAAAGATGCTGCTGAGCGACTTGTAAAGTATTGTATGTATAATCATAAGTCTATAGTCGAAGCAACGTCAAGCAATCAAATGCAATTTATTCTTAATTCTTTGAAACACGATACAGTAAATGATATTGTTAAACAGGCAGCAACATTTGTTATAAAAAAAGATAAAAATCAGATAACACGGCGGTATTCCGACGTTCTAGCACTATTAGGTGAAAATGTTGGAAATATAAATGAATATGTGCCTTATATATGTCACCTTAGGGATTTAATAGCGTCATATGAAAATAAAAATAACGCATTACTTACCCTATCTACTATCCATTCTGCCAAAGGAATGGAATTTAAAAATGTAATAATAATGGATGCATATGAAGGAGTAATGCCTAAAACATCAATAGATGCAATAGAAGAAAATGAGGATAAAAAAGACCTTTATCAAGAAGAACGTCGTCTTTTCTATGTTGCAATGACTAGAGCCAAAGATAAGCTATCAATTGTTAGGTTAACTAATGAAAGATGTTCGTTTGTAGATGAGCTTTTCGGAACTAAACATAAAGAACATTGTCCCTTACGATATAATAGTGAAATAAGGAGTAATGGAGTACCACTTCAATTCCCGTTTCATAGTGCTATTCACTCTACTCCTGTTATGACAGATACTAATATTGATGATGATAAACCTGAAAGCTACTTGATTGAAGCTGTTATTGGTGGAATTACTTTTAAAACTGGAGAAAGAGTAATGCATTGTTATATGGGTGAAGGAACAATCATTGCATTTACATATATTGAGGATACTGAAGTTATACTTGTTCATCTTCAATTCCGGAATAAAAAAGATAAATTTCCATTAGAAGACTGCGTAAGGAAAGGGATAATCACGAAAAAGTAACATTTCGTTTTAAATAATTTTGATATTATTTTGGTGTTCCGATTTCCACACCATGTAGTATCGACATGGAAGAGACAAGCATATAATATGCATTTACTATATTTAGGGTGAGATATGAAGTAAAAAGGAGATTATTATGCTTCCAACTATCAACAATAAATCTTTTCTTGAATGTAACGAGGAAGACTTGAAAGTTTTAATCGAGAATCCAGACTATCGTGAGAATGAATATATAGACTACAAAAAGAACTTTTCATTCTTGGAGATCCCTAAGGATAAAAAAGATATAATAATACAAAAAAAGAGTGAATTTAAAAGTGATATATGCGCATTTGCAAACGCTGAAGGTGGATATCTTATCTTTGGTATAAGCGATGAAAATGGTTGTGCTTCTGAGATATGCGGTATAGATATTCCTAATGATAATACAGATATATTTGAACTTGATAGGCGCAATGATCTTGTTGGCATTCAGCCTAAATTACCTTCGCTTAGTTTTCATTTTATCAAGCTTGAAAACAAAAGGTATGTTGTAATTGTGTGTATAAAGCATGATAATTTTGCTCCTTATCTTCACATTGAAAACGAGAAGAATTTTCAAGCTTTTAGGCGTACTGGGAATAAAAAGGCTTCAATGACATATACGGAGTTGAGAAATATGTTCAATCACTCTATGTCTCTGGATAAAGAAATATTTAATTATCGTAAGGAACGAATACAATATTACTCCGAACAATCTGAAGAAAAAAGCGATAGATACTCGAAGTTCCTGTTATTACATATCATTCCAGAAACATTTACAGATTCAAGCTTTAATAAAAATATGTTTGTATTATCCAAACAAAATCGTAACGATTTTCCATATATATTTCATGAGTTTACTCATAGTACAAGAATGAATCCATGTGTTGATGGACTGAGGTTTTTACCAGATAATGATTTTATTTCGAAATCTGAATGCTATATTAATAATAATGGTATAATTGAATGCTTTGAACCTTTATCAGAAAGAATCTATAATAATAAAGCTCAGTTTCCTAATGGATTTTTTGCACATGCGAGTTATTGGAGAGATATAAGTTATACAATAAGTCGATATAGATCGATTTTTATAGACATTATAAATGATGAGCGTTTGTTTATGTGTATTTCTATTATTGGTTGTAAAGGATTACCTACTCAGACAAATGAAGATGGATATTATAGTGATTCTTTAGGGTCAATAGATAGAAATAAGCTATTATGTAATCCTGTAGTATTAAATAACATTCATGATGTAAATGAGTATAATGAAGTCATGAAAATTTTGAAAATAGAGTACCTTCAATCACTTGGAATTCAAAATGATAAGAATTTGAATTTATTGATTAAAGAAGTTTATTACAAATGATATTGGAATTATATCGTTACAAGGAGGAAATAACATGTATAGAAAAGCTGATGAAGAAATATATAAATTGTATGATGAATTTATAACAAAACTATTCATAGAAAAGAAAGATTTCTTTGATGAGAATGTTAGTAATATTTTGACAAAAACTAACCTTAAAGATTGTATAGATAATTTTATAATAAATCCCAACGAAGACAAGGATTGCGATTTTACAGACAAAGCAATTAAGCAATTCGAGAAGGCCTCTGAAAACGCTAAGAGATTGTTTTCACATGCTATCTGGTTTTGGGGGTTCTCCGTAAACGAAAGTAAAAACTGCGATTTAGTTTTTATAGAAAATATAAAAAAGCCCAAATATGGCTTCGCAAACGCAGGTTTGTATCATTCCACTAATAAATTTGGAGAAGTAAGTTTTTGCCTTCGTCTATTTGATTATATTCTTTCAAGTGGAGAAAACGATTCCGATAAAATAAAAAAACTAATCGAAAATATCTGCCTTTGTTGTGCATATGGTGAACAGATACATGATTATGAACAGTACAAAGAACTAGAAGTTGTTAAGACATATTCAAAATCGGTATCAATGATAAATATTCTCTTGTATTTGTCAGATCCGGAGCATTATGAAAGAATGGTATCTAACGGGCACAAACAGAAAATCGTCAATTGTTTCAAGTCTTTATTGGATGAGAAAGATAAGGATACATATCTTGATGATCAAATATATAAAATTCGCGAAAAGCTTTCGAAAGAAATAGGAGACAAATCATTTGATTTTTATAATCATTCCAAAATACATTCTCTTTGGAATTTAAGTGTGGGCAATGAAGATGATGACGAATTTGTCGGTTTGAAGTATAAGAAGAATATTGTATTCTATGGTCCTCCTGGAACAAGCAAGACATATTCGGCAAAGGAACTTGCCAAAACCTTTATCGCTCGTGAACTCTTATCGAGTGGTAAACTTACTATGAAAGAATATTTGAGTGATAATTTCAATATTGAAAAATACATTTACCGACTTCAGCTTCATGCAAATTATGGCTATGAGAATTTTATCGTTGGACAAACATTGGTCGATGGAAAAATCAAATTGGAAAAAGGCTATTTTTTAAATATGTGTGAAAAGGCAGCAGCTGATATAGATCATCCGTATATTCTCATTCTTGATGAAATCAATCGCGTTGATTTAGCACGTTTGTTTGGAGAAGCTTTTTCATGTATTGAAAATAGAAATGATCCTGTTGATTTGCCATATAAGATAGATGGTGAAACTTTGCGTTTGTGCGTTCCAGAAAACATCTATATTATTGGCACAATGAATGAAATAGATTTTTCATTGGAAAGGCTTGATTTTGCTCTTAGGAGAAGGTTCCTATGGTTCAAACATGGATATAATAAAGATACCCTTTTTGAAATGCTAACTGATATTAATAATGAAAGTGATAAAAACTATTATATTGATAGAGCAACCGCTTTAAATGAGAGAATATGTTCAACTCGTGAATTAGGCGAACAATATGAAATCGGGCACGTATTTTTTGCTGAAATACAGAGCATTCTTAAATGTCAGTCAAGCAAAAGACTATATTGGGGCAATACAAAATCTCCAAAAGATCCAGTTAATATCCTTTGGAGGATTTCCATTCAACCCATGCTTGCAGCTTATTTAGACAATATTGATGTTGACATTAAGAATGATATAATTAAAGAATTAGAGAGAACTTTTTATGGCAAATGAAATAGAATATACTGCGCAAGATTGTTTGGCAGTATCAAGAAACGGGAAACCAGTTGAAAAAGTTGACGATGTTTTTTTGTCATATATGCGAGACTCAACGAAGAGTCTTTATTGTTTTAATATGTCAAAAAGTGAACGGGATAAAGAGCCTGAACCAATTGTAGTATATGATTATAAGGATAAACAATGGAGAGCAGGGAGATATATTGGCGATATTCATTACTCTGATGGTCGTAAACATTATTCCCTTACAATTCTGCCGCGTTTTGGTGAGAAAATTTTAATGGAAATGTTTGGAGAGATATTTAAAATAAATCTTACCGGAGGTAGATCGCGTTTCAATTATGACACAAAAAACATTTATATAAAACTGTTGGTTTCACTTATTTGGTCCCAAAAATTGGCGGAAGCTAGTAGACATGGCCTTCCGCGAAAACGTGTGACAAATGATAATAAAGGGTATATAATAAAAGGTAAGTTGTTGATAAAGCCATCTATTTTTTCTTACTGTAAAGACCAAACCGTTATTTCAAGAAGTTATGAAATGGCATATGATGAGAAAGTGATTGCGATAATCAGTTCTGCTTATAGGGTTCTTAAGGCTGAATATGATTTTGAACAGCTATCAGTTTCACCTAATATTATGAATACAATAACTGATATAGAGTCGCTCGGACACGCACTTAAATATCAATGTATGACAGAGAGTGATTACCATTCTATTTCTTATCATCCCATATATCAATCGTTCAAAGACCTTGTAGATTTCTCATGGCAAATTATCAAATCGTCAACGAGAATTGATAATCAAAGCAAAGGTTTGAATGTTTCTGGATATTTGATTGATATGGCTGAAGTGTGGGAGTGTTATGTGCGTAGTCTTGTTCAAAAACAATTGAAAGAGTTTGGCTGGAATCTAATTGACTCAACATTTACTGTTTACGAAAATAGTTTCTTTCAGAGAAAAATAATTCCAGATATTGTTCTTTTCAAAGACGGTGAATACTGTGTGTTCGATGCAAAATATAAAAAAATGGAATATAGAAATGATGATGTAGATAGAGAAGACTTTTTTCAAATTCATACGTATATTTCCTATATGCAACAATTGGGAAATGTTAAATTAGCTGGTCTTTTATATCCTATAAAAAAAGAAATTACAACGGCAACTGCATGTTCACATTTATTTGGTTTAAATAACAAGTGTCAATTTATTATTGATGGTCCTAATATCGGTTCAGAAACCGTTATTAAAGATCGATTTTTTAGTGTGTTGATGGAGCGTACAAAATGAATTTCAAAAAACTGGTGTAAATTTAGTAATATCATAATCATCAATATAAGTGTGAAGACAATGATGGTTTTTGGATACTTACTCATTGATAAGTTAAAAACGTAGAAAGTGAGGGCTTTAATTGCAATTTCAATACTATGATTTAAAGAATCTTGAAAGAGGACAAAGTGTGTTGGTCTATTTACAGGGCACAGAAGCAAATGTGAGATTAATGGATAGCAATAATTTTAATCTTTATAAGAATGGACGTAGTCATCATTATATTGGTGGGCATACAAAAAAATCTCCCGTCCGCCTAACTACAACACATTCAGGACACTGGTATGTTGCTATTGATTTAGGTGGATATGCTGGGCAAGTAAGAAGCAGAATAGAAGTGCTCCCTCCGTTGCTGCCTGAAATCAAGCAAGCACCATTGTCAACAATGCCGTCGCTGATACATAATAGAGGTTTTGGTATTGATGTTGACATTGATAATGATCCTGATTATGATGTTTTTATTTCTCATGCATCAGAAGATAAAGATGAAATTGTACGTCCTCTTGCCAAAGCTCTTGTGGAGAAGGGTGTTAAGGTCTGGTACGATGAATTCGAGATGAAGATTGGCGATAGTCTCCGTCGTAAAATTGATAAAGGGCTTGCCAATAGCCGTTTTGGAATTGTGGTCATTTCAAAAGACTTCATCAGAAAAGGCTGGACTAATTATGAGCTTGATGGAATAATTACTAAAGCAGTATCAGGTGAGCAAATCATTCTTCCAATCTGGCACAACATCACAAAAAAGGAAGTGATAGACTTCAGTCCCTCTTTAGCTGATAAACTTGCAAGAAGTACTGCTATCAATACTGTGGATGAAATTGCCACAGAAATTTCAGAGCTAATTCTTCAGAAACCAGCAACACTATAAATGAAAAATGGGTGGGCGGAACATCAGTCTTATGCAGACAATACATGACATATTTCTTGTAAGCATGGATCTTCCTTGGATAGCCTCGGGGGATATTTCAAAGCATAGCGTCTGCAATCTAATTATTTGGAGGTAACAACAATGTTTTTTTTCTTTAATAATAACTCAGCTTTAGATGAAGCATCTAAACTGTTAGAATAGGGATAGTGTTTGGCATCATAAAAGCGAAATATATTTTGACAGGCATTTGTTTGTTCGTAATGGTATTATCCGTTGTGTATCTTATAAAATATGAGAAGAACGAGAAAAGGCTCAAGAAGGAAATGGGCGATTTAGGCATGGATGTATCCAGAGAGTCTTTGCTGAAGATAAGAGAAGAAATGAAAAAGCTTAGAAACGGAAGATAATGTAAATATTCATAAAGGAAGATATAAGTGCTGTAAGTTTAATATAATACATAAGTATTGACCGAGGTGAAAGATATGTTCAGCTTCTTTAAGGGTAAAAAAGAAAAGGCTTCTCATGCATCGCAGCTGATAGTCCATACGGATAAAGTTTATGAGAAAAAGCTCCCTACAATAAGCGAGGAGCGTATAACACTTTCAGTGAATGAGCTTCTGGACGGCAAATATACCTATGCGCAGGTTCTGCTTGAAAACTTCTTCTATGTAAATGCTAAACTTCAGAAGACAATAGCTCGGTCTCTACTTGAAATGCTGAACAGCCTTTCGGCTAAGAAGTGGTATGCTTTTTCCGATTTATGCCGAGGTTATTCTTGCTCAAACTATCTTATGCCCAGAAACATATCGCAGGTTGACATTTCAAGAGCTAAATATCCGCATTTGTCGGACGATGAGTACGCAGCTCTGCTTTGTGTCGGAACATTTCACTACAACGGATATTTTCGTGAGGAATGCCTGCGTAAGCTTGCTGATTATAACGGTCATCTTTGCTATTTCTATATCCGCATGAACGACTGGGTTAAGGAAATACGTGATGCTTCCGCGGAGCTACTGAATAAGCTTTTGCCGAAATGTCCGCTTTATGATATAATAAAGGATACTCCCATACTTGAAAAGCTTCATTTTACACGCAGACGATCCGAAAAGCATTTCGGGGATATACTCTCAATAATATGCGGGAGAATAAAAAACGAGCTCAACGCTGAACACATAAGCCATTTACTGGGAGAAGAGCCTTATGTAAGGAATTCTTTCTACAGGTTTGGCTGTCAGAACGAGCTTTTCGGGAAGGAAATACTTGATTTCATCATTGAACATGAGCCATTCGGAAACAGCAAGGAGCGTGTTCTCATGCACAAGCTCAGCAGATTTGACTGCTCCGAGAGCGATTATGAAAAGTATATCCGTCACAAATGTCCTAATGTCAGGTATACTGCCCTGCTGAAAAATTATGAGGAGCTCGGCAGTGCATGGGACGGGCTTGAAGAACTCCTTACGGACAAGTCATCAAAGGTAAGAACGTTGGCAGCTTTTATATTAAAAAAGTATAAAGGCTTTGACGCACGTGAATACTACCGCGGACTTCTCGGCACAGAAAACACATTGATAGCTCTTACTGACCTTGGAACATACGGCACAAAGGCTGATGCAGAAGCCGTAAAGAGCTTTATTTCTTCGGATAATACTGCCATAGCGAGGAAAGCTCTCCATACCTACGGAAAGCTGATGGGCGCTGAGGGAGAAGATACCTACTGGGAGCAGCTCTGCTCCGAGGATAACCGAGTGAGCAAGGAAGCCTACCGTATTATTACCGAGAACCGCATAATTTACAGTCCCGAAAGCCTATGGAATGAATATCAGCGCCATGTCAATCAAGCTCACAGGGCACGTTTTGTTCATCTGCTGTGCAGTCAGACAGACTGGGAAAGAATAAAGTATCTTGTGAAGCTTTACGTTGATGATAGTCTTGATAAAATTCTGAAAGAAAAAGTCGCTGACTCGTTATGTTCTCAGAATGTTTATAAAAGACTTTCTGCCGAGACCGCCGACGAACTGATATCAGTCATTAACGAGCATAAGTACAAGCTTGGAAAGCTTGCATATGGTCTTCTTTTTGATATCGAAAAAGCAAGAGATTAATATGCGTCTGGAAAGCAATGATAACGTCGAGATGTTATCGCCATTCCATGAAGAAAAAGGAGCAATATATGTTGAAATACAATTTAATAGAAGCAAATAGTAAAGGATTTACGATAAAGAATTTTATATTATTCATCAAAAGTTCTTTACTATACTTTTTTCCTTTATTTACGTATATGATAGTTTTACATTGTTTCAGTAGTATCATTAATAAGTACAATGATGTAAACACAATTATGATATTAAACTTCGCTTGTAAATTGGTAACAATACTTCTGTTCTTGTTGATTTGGTTTATTTATACAAAAATATTTAGGATGGATAGCGGTATTAATTCTAATAAAAATAGAATCAGCTTACTAATATTACTAGAATTAGTTTTGTTTAAACTTGTTGTTTATCTATTCGGAAACTGGCTTCTTTTTACGGTCATATTCAAGCAATCTGTAAAAAATGAAAATTCACTCACGTTGAATGTAGGAGGTAAAGTTATATCCTTTATTTCAGTGGTTATTTTAGCTCCTTTGCTTGAAGAATTATTATTCAGAGCTCACATTTTAGGAGTACCAAAAAAAACATCTGAAAGTGGATATCACGATATCTTTAAAATATTAAATATGATTTTAGGCTTTATATTTTCAATATTTGGCTTCGCCTTGATTCATTTTGCATATGATGATTTTAATGTTGCTCGTTTTATTTCGTTGTTAATATCTGGTGTTTTATATGCATTAGTATATTATAAAACAAATTGTCTGCAATATCCGCTTTTTATGCATATAGCTACAAATTTTGTTAATACAGTTTTTCATAATTTTCTATTTGTAAATATGTTGAAATACCTGCCGATAATAGCAACAATTATGTTTCTGATTATACTATCAATTGAACGGCTGAGAGTAAATAAATTAAAGGGGAAATGAAGATGCAGAAAACAATTGAAAAAATCATGAATACTGTTGACAGGAAAAAAGTCCAGAGCTGCTGTAAAAAGGCACTGAAAAAGTGCAGCTTTAAATCAGCAAATGATCTCGCGAATATTACTGATTTGGCAACATGGCTATATATTTATGGTTATTATGAAGAGGCAGCATCGGTATGTGATCTTTTAAGTGAAGTTGAGTTTAACGGTAACTATAATATATGGTGGCAAATAGAGTATTCATATTGTCTGAAGTCAAGAATACTTAGGGAGCAGTGTAAAGACGAAGAAAGTAAAATGCTCTCAGAGATTATCAATCGACATAGAGATCCCAAGTTATACGGAAATCTCATCAATTGGTACAGAGTGACACTCAATAAAAATATCAGCAGTGAGGAAAAAGATTCGCCTAAAAACTTTGGGTATGTTTGGCGAATTATAAAAATCAAGCATGCTATAAGTAATAGGGAAGCTGGTGGGCACCCAATTCCTGATGAAGAGTTTGATCAGGATATAAAAGAGATCGTTGATATATTAAAACAGCTGAAATAATGATTTAAATTAGAATAATAATTGATAGTTAAATGCTTAGGAGTTAACCGCCTATGGCTTCTATAACTGTAGAGGAGATGATAATGTGAACTTTTTATGCTTTTGCTGTAAAAGTCGTATCACGAATGATAATCAGAAACGTCATCTGATCGAAGGTGCAGGTATACATAATATAGGATATCATCTGGCATGGATGGAATGCTCAAAGGAAGAATTGTCTCTGCCGATCGATAAAAGACAATGGCTTCACACGAATCAGGTTCCAATCACTGGAGAAAAGTGTATACTCAAGGTAACAGCGCCTTTTGACGAGGAAATAGGCGATACATTCACTACGGTTTTCGAGCCGTGGCAAATGTTCCTGAACGGTTGGGAAAGTACTGAAAGTCCGAACGATATCGGCAAAGCCTGTACTGTACTTTGCCGCTTTGATGAGGTCCTCTGTTCGGACGATTTTTCTGCTATTACGTTGAGTTAGGCGATATATTTAACTGGATATATAAGGACGACGACAGTGGTGAATATTTTATTGACCCGAAAATTACCGACGCACTCCCGAACGCAGGATATAAACCGCTTCCGGACATCAGAGAAACAGCTATCGAAGAATACTACGACAGAAACAAATAATCGAATAACGACGAGACTATAAATGAAAGCTTCGACGAATAATGTACCAAGCCCTTTATTTGGCTTGATACATATAGGAATATGTGCTATAATATTTATATATTTTCATTGCTATTTAAGTAGGAGAAAGAAAAATGCCTTATTCAAATGAATTAATGAGTATTAGAAAAAATACAGCTTCAGAACTAAAAAAAATACTTGGTTTTGATAGGAATTTGACGTATGACAAGTATAAAGATTCAGCATTTGAGTCGGAAAATATATATGCTCAGATTAATAAAATAGTATATCACTCAAAAAATTTCTATATTTCAGGGGATTTATTTACTGATTCTTTAATAGAATATGATGAATACTACTTCAATGAGCAACAAAGACTACCAAGACCAGTTGTGTGCTTTTTTGAAACAAGAATTCCGTTAAAAGCCATAATTGAACCCAAAGATTATTTATCAGAGACTTTAAAAAAAGAATTACAAGATCAAATTAATATAGTATCTACTGAAGGTTCTGATAAACATGATATTAAAATTGAAACAAATATTGAACAAAAATTAGATCAGATGACTGATGAATTGTATAACAATCTATTGTTGATTTCTCTTTCAGATCGTAGAGATGGATATAGATCGAGAATCTATTTCTCGGCAAGCCCATTTAGACAAAATATCACCTACATTAAGTTTGTTTGTCAAACAGACAATCATGTGCCTTTAACATTACCTACACTGTCTGAACTAAATTCGAATGATGTTACTAGTATTTTGAATAGTATTGAACCTCAAATTTTGAATGTTTATAATGTTGGACAAGGTAACTTTACGGAATTAATAGATAATAAAGGATTTCAAAGAAAGATAGTCTTTGATCCGGGAATAACATGTACCAAAAGTCATAACCCATATGATTTAGCAATAAAAGAATATGGGCAATTGAATGCTGACTGCTTTTTTATTTCTCATTTCGATACTGATCATTTTCTAGGTATAATTTATTTAAAAGATGACCAATTTCAAAGCAACAAATTGTGGATTGCACCTGATCCAACAAGTATAAAAAAATTATCAACAAGTGCGCGCCGTATTATATGGTTTTTACATAATAATGCAAAATTTAGGATAATCAAAGATTCAACAAGTTATTATACGTTCAATAAAAAAATAAAAGTATTCAGAGGCACTGCTGATCCTAAATCAGTAACTGATAATGGAAAATACATAAATGGTTCAGGAATAATGATTTCTGTAGAAGGGAAAAGAAAAACTGCATTATTAACAGGTGATTGCCTGTATGAATATTGGAATAAAGATGTTCCTGAGGAATGTGATTACTTAGTTGTACCTCATCATGGATGTAAAGTGGATGCGGTTAAGATTGAAGGAAAACAAACAGACAGATCTGAAGCAATAATATCTGTAGGTAATGGTAATTCTTATGGCCATCCTAATTCACAACATATAAAAAAGTTGTTAGATAAGGGGTTTAATTCTGTCTTACTTACAAAAAATATTACATTAAAGGTATATGATCTGGATTGATTATTCTAGTTTAACACAATAAGAAACCATGAATAGCATCAAATTAGAAATACATAGAGTAGAAAATATAATTTCTGTTTCCCTATTGACAAATTAATCGAAATATGTTACAATATTAAAGTAATAGACAGGTTTATACGCATTTAGACGAAATGATTTTTACGCAAGTTGCGAAAAATAGCGATTTAACGTATGTCATCATTTCCGTCAATGATTCACATATGTGCATGACTAAAAGTATGATATGCAGGAAAAAGCCCGATGTTTCGGGCTTTTTTGCTACCCAAATTTCGGATGATTTCTTAAAAAATGAAGTATGACATTGGGGCTTTATAGGCCTCTGGCTGGATTTGAACTCTCACAAGAACAGATTTTGGAGTAGAAATAGGTCGATATACAAGCAAATAGCAGCTTTTTCAAACAAAAATAGTACACAAAGTTTCAGACTCGATTTTAGTGGTTTTCACGAAATGTGAAAACACTGGAATCGAGTCCTTTTTTGTTTTCCAGAAAACCGATTGATAGTAAATCTATCAGCGATTTGTGAGCCTTTTTTGACGGCATCGGTGGCAGGTCGGGAAACTACACAACCAAGAGCAACTAAAGCCGCTGTGAACGATTTATGAGCCCACGAAAAAGCGACAGGAAAAACTGTCGCTTTTTTATAAATTGTTATATTTGACTTTCTTTTGTTTTGTTAGTTCCATGCGCATGGATTAAGCTCGCCTCTGTCTCTCAGTGACTTGAGTATACTGAGCGTTTCAGATGTAAGATTAGCTTAGGTCTGCCGCACAGAGCAGTAACGGTATACTGCTACTTATGCGACAGGTCGAATAAACAAGGAGAATGCTTCCCGTCAGCCAAGACCATAGCTATGGATCTGAGCATAAGCCGAAGGACCGTATTCAGAGCTCTCAATGAACTACTTGATAAAGGACTAATAGAGAAACAGCCACGACTGCGTGATAACGGAGGCTCGAGCTCGAATCTGTATAGGCTGACGGATGTTCAAAAGGAGGTGGATGAGAATGTTTGATTGGATCGGTGATGCCATTGACTGGATAGGTGATGGAATATCGTCGCTGTGGGATAACACGGTGGGAGTAGTAACAAGTGAAGCAGCCAGAGCTATATTTGATGTAATGTTCGATTGGCTGTTTATGCTTGTATATGATGGCATAGCGGATATTTTTAACTTCATCAACGAGTCAACAACAGACCTGTTTCAGCTTGGCTGGATACAGGCGTTTATTTCGTTGTTCCATAATATAGGCTGGATATTGTTTATCACAGGCATGGTGGTAGCGGTATTCGATACGGCAATAGCCTATGAATCAGGTCATGGGAATATTAAGGATACCTGCCTTAATATACTGAAAGGATTCTTCGCCTGCAGCCTGATAACGGTAGTACCGCAGAGACTATACTCATTCTGTGTGTCACTGCAGCACACGTTTTCAAATGATCTTGTAGGAGCTTTGATACAAGGTAGAACAGCTACGCTGACGAGTGCAGGATTAGATGCTTTAGAAACTCTCAGAGCAGATATGTCTCTGTCAAGCCTGTTTTTCATAATACTATTTGGATACTGCACTATCAAGATAGTATTTGCAAATATAAAGAGAGGCGGTATCCTGCTGTGTCAGATAGCGGTAGGCAGCCTGTATATGTTCAGCGTACCGAGAGGATATACCGACGGCTTTGTATCATGGTGCAAGCAGGTCATAGCGACCTGCCTCACGGCATTCCTGCAGACAACAATACTCTTCCTCGGACTGCTGACCTGTCCCGATCACCCGATACTGGCGGCTGGTATATGCTTATCTGCAAACGAGGTGCCTCGTATAGCTCAGATGTACGGCTTGGATACCAGCACAAAGGTAAATGTTATGGCAGTAAGTCATGCCGTTAATATGGGCTCCAGAGCAGTAGGACTCATTAAGAACGCTTCAAAGGTAGCAACGTAAGGAGGTGGCCGCATGAAAACATATATATACCCTGATAACCTCAGAGCAAGCATAAAGCTGTGGTTCTGGTCGGTCAGAGACTTCATAATCATATGTGCAGGCATCATTGTTTCTGTTGCAGTACTCCACTGCTTTATAAATCTATAGCTTGTCAGAGAAGAATCGTTAATAAGTTCTTCAATACGTCCAAGAAAGAGATTTTGATTGTCAAAATTGAAATTTTTTTCATGATTTTTTCTCCTTTACGGTTGTGAATTTTTTGTAGATTCTAATCCCAAAGAGAGATTAGACTTGTCCTACGGAGTTTTATCCTACGGATATATATTCATTTGTATACAATATGTAGAATTTTTCTCTTCTTATACTTACTTTTAACCTATATATCAAAAGACTTAACTTAAAATTATACTTAGAATATTTCTTCACTTGTAAACAGTTTGAAGCTATATACCGTCGAACTGCGATTAATAAAATATTTTGTACGTGTTGTATAATACTCCACGCTCATTATAGCTAACATCTACATTGATTAGACCTGCTTCATGTAGCCCTTTTATGTATCCACCAATATCACTGACTTGTTTACCAAGATTATCCGCTATTTCTTCATAAGTGACTTTTGTATTCTTTTGCAAGTTTCTAACTAAGCAAAGATATACAAGGTATTCACATGGATTGATAATCCTATAAAAACGACAACAGCCATTAAAACCACCACAAAAACAACAACTGCAAAAATCGTAGTCACTACCGCATATGTCAAACCTTCAACGCAATATGTTGCGAATACAAATTCTCATGTTTTTCATTACGCTTCTTGTGCTTCAGTAAAGAAAATGAAAGAAAGTAACAAATGGTATTTTAATGGTTCTCGAGAAGAATTGATAAGGCAAGGATATACGCCTTGTCAGAAATGTAATCCTTAAATAAAAAGAGCAGTCTACGGACTGCTCTTTTGTTATAGCAGACACCTCAACATCAAGAAGTTTGTGTTGTCTGCGTTTTATAGATGTGATATACAAATCTCAGATTAAGATTTGCAAATGTATGTCATAAACAGATCACATGTTCAAGTATCTTAACCAGAAATCATTATATGCAATGGTTTTACGTTCTTCAACTAAAGCTCCATCTGGATCATCAGGTCTTTCAAAGTCGTTACAGAATATAGCAGCTGCTTGTTTAACACGATCTTCATCAGTGCTATAATTATTAATAACAGCTTTTAATTCATCATCTATATCAGTAGTATCAGCAAAAACTTTATATGAATCGTCACTATCTTGAAGTTCGTACTTTAAAAACTGTAATTGTGAATCGAGATCTGTTGGAGTTAAGTTTCTTTGCTGACAAAAATCATTAATGAAATATACTTTTCTGTCGTAGCTCCACTGGCATATACCTTGTCCCTCTTGTGAGCCTATTTCAATCGTGCTTGGATCAAATTCTCTGTTTGATTCAATAAAAATATTACCAAGTATACCACATGCTACAGTACTATCATAATTCATTTCATCAATAAGAAATCTATATATTCTTCTTTCATATTCACTATATTGAATCCAGATCCATTCAGCCGAATCCCCATCTTCCGATATTCTGCCCCAATAATCTCCATTTGTGTCAGTTTGCCTCTCATATATTGTAACTGTGTTTCCCGATGACAAAGTCCTTAATATATTATCGTCATTAATAGCATTTGGGGTACTTCTTACTTTAACTGTAATTATTAGTTTTAAATCATATGGTACTGTAATATCATCATCAGTACCAGTATTTGTATCAGTACCATTTCCAGTGCCAGTACCAGTACCATTTCCGGTGCTGGTACCATTTCCTGTGCTATTGCCATTACCGTTACCATTTCCGTTTCCATTAGTTGGAAGAGAAGGTGGAGTACCAGTTCCATTATAGACTAGTGGCTGCGTATCAGTGTCATCGTTGATGCCATCGCCATCGGTATCTTTAATTGTTGGATTTGATATCATTTTCACATATACTTTTCCTGTAAAAATATGCTGTTCAACACTGATTTCGTCTCCATCTTTTACATGATCGTCATCACTATCATCGTTCAGATAATCTATATTTGTAAGTTTTTCTGCATCATATATAGTAGTTCCGTTCCCTAAACGAAGCTCGCCTCTGGCCATAGCTTTTTCATGATAGTCAGTCAGACCGTCATTATCACTGTCTTTCATAGAATCAGTCAATTCAAAAATACTGTCAAATATATGATAAAGGTTATCAGCGTCATCGGCATGGAAGTATTCTCCACCTGTACTGTTCGCAATTTGTCTTAACAGGTTTGCCTGAACGCTTGAACCAAGTCCAACAGTATAGATCGTTACACCGCTATTTATTGCATTTGTCGTATATGTAGAATTATACGAACCACTTCCGTCAGTTAAAAAAACGATACTTTTCAACTTTTCATCGTTATCAGTTTGATTATTAAACAGATCTAAAGCAGTTGAAATGCCAAGAGTAAGATTTGTACCGCCACTGCTGCCTAAACTCAAAACTGCATTTTTCAAAACATCTTTATCACTTGTAAACCCGCTGAGTGTATTCGAGAAACTATTAAAACTGATTATTGCTGCTCTATCATTATAGGTTAACTTGTCGATAAAGTTATTCGTTACCTCTTTACGTTTTCCGTTCGGATCATTCTGTGACATGCTTCCTGATACATCAATAACAAAAGCTACATCAAGGCTGCTCAATCTTGTAAACTCAGGGTGAAATTCAAATTCGTATTCCCACACTGAATTATACAGAGGTTCATTTACTAAGACATACCTTGAAAAATGCTCAAGTTCCAATGAGACTTTGTTATTAGATATTATAGCTTTTTCTTGCTTTTCGAGGAACTGATCTTCTTCATTAAAATAGTATATTGCAGGTACGAAATCAGCGTCTGATATCAGTTCGTCACTGAGTGTATAGGTCAAAACAGCCTTTGTGAATTTTCCGTCAAGTGAGAAATCATATGCACTTCCTTCGCCCATATATCCTGGGATCTTATCGGAAATAAATATGTCATTGGAAGGTATCTTATCCATTTTAAAGCTTCTAAGCTGTTCAGGAAGCATAGAGATATCTATTGTTGCCTGTAATTTTGAATTATCCGAAGAAGGGCTGTAGGCTATGCTTATAGTGCCATCCTCAGCCTTCTTTTCAGGGATAAGAGGATTCAACCCAAATCTTACTTCAGTATGATCGTCTATGCCATCATCATCGGTGTCGTACTTTTGTGGATCGGTTTGATAATTAGTCGTTTCCTCATTATCATTCAGGCCGTCTCCGTCGGTGTCTTCTAAATTAGCAGGAGTGCTGCCTGCTGTATCAAACTCAAAAGAAACTGTAAGTTCAATTGTATAAGATGAACCGCCTATCTTGATAGTTTTATCGACCTTAGAAGTTTTTGCACCGTTCTCAGCTGCAAAGGCATTTAACGACGCCGACGATGCAGCAAACGTAAACAGAGCAAAGAATGTAAAGAGTTTAAAGAAACGCTTGTCCCTTTTTCTTGTGCTCATTGCAACTATAAAGGCAATTGCGATTATTGTAAGTGGAATAAATACATTGAAAGTGTCACCAGTTTTTGCGCTGTCCACATTGTTCTGTTTTGCCTTTGTAGTGGTTGTGGTAGTCGTTGTAGTCTGTGCAGTTGTAGTGCCTTCCAGAGCTGCACTTCCGTTAAATGTCTCTCCTGCGTTTATCTTAATGTCTTTACCTGACGAGTTGCCGTTTTTCAACTTGACTCCAGTTGGAAGATTCAGCTCCCAATTAACATCAGCAAGAGCGTTTTCCGTTTTATTATTTATCGAAAACTCTATTTTTACATCTTCTCCTGCTGAGTATTCATCTTTGTCAGAAGAAATAGAAATCTCTACTCCTGAAACTTCTTCTTTTACTGCTGCGTTTACATTTAATCCTGATAAATTACCTATAAAAAAACAACAAGTAATAATCAAGAAAAATGAGTGTATTATTTTTTTCATAGAAATTCTCCTTTACTAATATTTGTTGATAATTGATTATTTTATTACTATACCTCCTCCTTTTTGCAATTTACAAATATTCCTTAATAAATAAAGAAGTATTTGTTATTCTGCAATTGATGAAACATAAATTTTGAATAGTGCTAAGATGTCAGATGATTTAAATAATTATAATAGTATTCTGTTTTGAGCACTCATTCCTTTCTGTAATATTTATGGTGTTTTATACAACCTTGAATATCATAATATCACATACATTTGATTGTGTCAAGGATAAAAATAATACATAGTATTCAAAAATTGCTATAATTCGATATTTATATTCTTTGCTGTGATTTTTAATAAGCACACTATCAATTTGAAAATCTGAGCAAGCGGCGAACGTCAGAGGGAATGCTAAGCCAATACTTTTAAATCATTCTGCAGGTAACAGCACTGATGAAGCAAGACGTGTATATAACACGCTGATTTATCGTATCCAAGTAAGGGAAGTAATGAAAATGTATACAGATGTGATGTTTCCAATCAGAAAAGCGGATTTCGTTATCAGTTCGATGGAACAGGTGATGAACCTGAAGGAATAACATGGTGGGATCTCGATAAGGATAAGAGAGCTCCCGGCAAAGATGGTAAACCTATGGAAGGCAATCTTCATGTAATAATGCTGGATAACTTTGGCACAGGTGCTGACGACTTCTACTTTAAGCATTACCGCAATACAAAATCGTGGAATGCAACGCCAATAAGACCGGGAAGAAAGATAGCTTCAAAAAAATAAAAATGCAAAGAGAGTCTGCTGTTCTTAGCGGACTCTTTTTGTCGTATTCTCAAAAGAAACTACTACTAATGGGAATGATAATAATTCACTTAAAAATTATGTCTTAGGGAACTCTATTGTAATAAGAGATTTTGTAATTAATAAGCTTCTTGCAGAATGAAACTGGAATATTAATCAATTAAAGATATTTGTTATTGTCTGAGACGCTCCAGAATGCGCTATAAACGCTTTGACGGCACTGAGACATATTCTGATATTGATTGGAACAGAAACGCTAAAAACACGTTCTACCGCGCTCTAACTTTTGCGGCGACCCTTATATTGGCAGTTATATATAACTGCTTTATATTTAAATTACACAAAATACACTAACAGAATGTAGCACGTTGCACAAAATCGGTTTTTTTTTAAAAATAATTCAAAAAAAGTGCGTAGTTATTTATTCTGATGTCGTCTAATAATTGAAAGCTCAGGAAATAGCTTTTGGAAGGAGAATAAATCTATAGACAACGGTGAAAGTAATTACCACCGTTTCTGAGATGATGGCGATGTGCATGGATTAGATTATAGAAAATGTACACTGCCGTATAGCTAAATATGAGGAGGTGAAAAATTAAATATTATAAATGTAATATAATTATTTCTGCTGTAAATACAAAAATTAGAAAGGAGTAAGTCAAAATCGATATAAGATAGTGCACAGGAATCAACTATATTTCAATTATTTACAGAATGTAGAATTTATGTGAGTTTAATGACAATAAACGAGATGACATAAGCATTATACGACAGTATAATATAACATTAAGAGTGTGTAAAAACATTATTAAATATTACAAAAAGGATTGATGAAAATGAAAAACGTAATAAAAAAGATAGCAAGTATTGCTATGGCATTTACTCTACTTGGAACAGGAACAGCTGTAACAAAGACAATTTCACCTAAGTCTGATAATACTCTTGTAGCTCAAGCGTATATTCCTTCTCAAAATTGTAATCATAAATACTGTACAAGGCATGCACATTACACAGAAGGTAGATGGCATAAACAATCTATATGGCCTTTTTGGGACCCAAAATATGTAAGAAAGTATAATGTTTTCTGTGACCGTTGTGGTGCTCCATTGTCAAAAAAGGATTTTGAAGATGTAGCTGATACTCCCAAAGGGAATAAATATAAAAAAAATACATTATATGATAATGGTACATTCATATTTTACTGGGATTGATAATATGATTAATTAATAAAGCCCTTATAATAGAAGCAGTTAGATATGAATTAACTCATTAAAAACATTAGAGCTCCTTGATTCCGTTATGCTCTTATTAACACTAATATTAACTACAGCAGACGATTTCCTAATATTTTCCTAATAAAGTTACTGATTAAAAATTTATCGAATTACAGGCTTTTCTTATGCAATTGGCTATTTTTAGCGGATTAAACAGCATTATATAATACTACATAATTCCTAATAATAATCAACACATTGCACTCATAACCCGAAGGTCGTTGGTTCAAATCCAGCCGCCGCAACCAACTATGACTGACGAAAATGATGAATCGTCAGAAAAAGCCCGAATTTTCGGGCTTTTTTTATGCCTGTTTTTGGGATAAAAATATGAAAAACGAATGATGACATTGGTCTATTTCGGTGGTGTGACTGGATTTGAACCCACACAGGAGCGCTTTCTCACCCACAGTGTGGTCGATTTTATGCCAAGTATCGGTTAAATTCGCAAAAAATAGTATACAAAGATTCAAGCTCGATTTTAGTGCTTTTCACGGTTTTTTGAAAACGCTGAGAATGAGCCTGTTTTGTTTTCACCGTATGAAAATAGGGACGGTTATGTTATAAAACCGTCCCTATTTTCTTTCATCTTAAACGTTTTATCACGTTTTTATGATGCTTAATTGAGTCTTATAGTTTTCATATCTCTTTTCTGTTTACTTATGCTTCGTCTCCGAGTTCTTCATCCTCGAGTTCATCAATCTGAGCTTCGATTCGTTCCCTCAAATTATCCATATATTGTTCTAAGCCTTCACGCACATATTCGGAATATAAGTATTCGTCAAGCCAGTCTTTGATATCTTTAGGACAATTCTCCTCATAATATCTTTGAATATCATTTTCGGTCACAACAGATGGGTCACATTCTTCTGAAAGTGCTATTTCTTCCTTGAGAGCATTGAGCTCATCATAGCCTAATAACATATTCATAGATGGCAATATATTCCAGAAATCCTTCTTGTATCCACCACTGTACGCAAGCAAAATACTATCATTTCTGATAACATCTTTGCCTTCATAACCTTCCTTGCTTTCAAAAGTTATAACTCCTGAGGCATCAACTCTCATGGATAATTCATGACGCTGTTCACTAAGTGCATACTTTTTCTCATGAGCAAGGATGCAGGCAGCGCTGACTCCAGCTGTTACGAGCGAGCTGACCTGATCCTTCATAAGAGATATAAGAGGTGAGATTACTATGGTGACACCGTCAAGCATTAAAGCAGGAACCTGATAGCACAGAGATTTTCCGGCTCCCGTCGGCATAATACCAAGTACGTCACAGTTACTCATGATATGTTCTATAAGCTCAGCCTGTCCGCTGCGGAACTCTTTATGACCGAAGTATTCTTTTAATACCGTGAGTTTATCCGTTTAGATCGCCTCCTTTTTTATTAACGGGGAATAAGATACAGTCTTACTATTTTTGCTTTTACATTAACATTATACAACAACAATCGGCGTAAAACAAGCTGTGATTAGTTAAATTTGCGCCACCAATAATTTGATACCGGTGGAGCATCAAGACTGAACGTTTCGCAGATATATGGCGTTATAACGCACATTTTTTGCTTTTCAGCTTCAATAACAAAACGTTCAGGAGAGTCATCCCAGCCGTGACTTGAAAGTACGAACGCTCCCCAGTGTATCGGCATAACCTTTTTTGAGCCGATCATTTCTGCTGCCATTACTGCTTCTTCTGGATAGAGATGACTATAATGCCAGCTTTTGTTATATTGTCCGCACTCCATAAGAGCAAGGTCAAAGTCTCCATATTTGCCGTGTATTGATTTGAAGTGTCTGCCGATACTTCCGTCACAGCTATTGAATATACTATGAAATTCGTCTTTAAGCACCCATGAACACCACTGTGTACGGTTTTGTCGAATAAGACCTCTTCCTGAGAAATGGCGCGATGGAGTGCATATTATTTCGAGACCGTTTATATTGACCTGTTCCCACCATGCTAGAGTAGTTATTTTACTTGATGGGATATTCCAATGTTCAAGGTGTTTTTCAAGCCCCAGTGAAACGATAAATCGGTCGGTTTTGTTTGCAAGCTGCTGAATGGTGCATCGGTCAAGGTGATCGTAATGGTCATGGGACAGCATGACTATGTCAAGATGCGGTAATTCTTTAATATTTACAGAGGGACGTGTGAAACGCTTCGGTCCTATCCACTGAAAAGGCGATGAACGCTCTGAGAACATAGGATCAAACAAAATATTCATGCCGTGCATCTGCATTAATACAGTAGAGTGTCCGATCCAGGTGACGTTGATTTTGTCGATTCCGATAGAAGAAAAGTCGGGAGTGTATATAGGCAGTTCATCTTTGGGAGTTGATCCTTTTTCAGATAATCTGAGATCTTCGTTAAGCCCTCTTTCTGCCCATTCAGTTGGATATTTAAAACGTCTGCCATTATATTCAGAACAGCGCTTTTTGTACTCTCTGCGATCGGAAGCAGTTGGAAGTACTCCAAAATCACTCTTCCTGAAAATAAGAGCAATTGCTGAAATAATAGCTCCAACAGCAAATATTGCTTTTTTCATAATATCGCTCCATGTATTGATTTAATGATATTTTATCATATTTTCTCGATGTATGCAATATCTGACAGCTTGAAATATACAGCGTCCTATGGTATAATTGTAAAAAACATAATGAGGAAAGACATGGAATTATTTCAAAGCCTTTCGGCAAGAAATATCAGTTTATACCTCAACCGAATGAAGAAATGCAGCAGATCTGTTTTAAATAGGGGATATATTTATGAATAGCATGATAAAAGAGTTTAATAATGATTTTTCAATAAAAATCGATACATCAGCTTGCAAATCATTAATTGCTGGTCATGATATAAACTTAAATGACACTTGGCACTATAGCGATCAAGTATTTGATAGCGGAAAAATATATGGAATAGTAAGTGAATATGGTCAAGGTTGTGAGTATCTATCATATTTACTTGGTGGCAGAGTCCAGTTTGAGAATGTTAAGGTTTACTGTAATGGCGACTTGATTTCCCAGAATGATCTTAATGATGTTGCATTTAATTTAGAACCCTCTTGTGAACCGTATGGAAAAAAGCAAGTGAAAAAGTCGATAGAAAGTGCTCTTATAACAAGCCCGGATAAAGGTGATTTTTCATTAATCGCTGATAAATTTCTTTTGACACCCGAAAGATATGATAGGAAGTTCAGCAATCTAAGTGGTGAACGCTGGAGGGCAGCTGCTGCATTTGGCTATGCTCAGAATAAAAGGATCTATTTTGCTCCGTATAAAACAAGCAGCTTTTACTATAAGATGTGTCAGTCCTGCTTATTGAAGGCATTTAGGGAGCTTACAAATAGCGGTGCACTGGTTATTCTTCCTGTCGGAAGCGATGAATTTATAAAGCATATTGCAGATGAATTAATATACCTGAACCGTAATTATGACATAGATGATCTGCGACAGTTTTATGATAAGCAGTTCGGTGAAAATTGGATTCATTAAAGCTGCTTTTCTATTTATTTGAAAGCACGGAGGTGTGATCAATGAGCTTTGATTTCGATATAAGTGTACGCATTAAAGATAAACTGACCGGTGATATTATCTCCGGTCCGAAAGTTATTCTAGCTCCAGCAAGTGATTATGCGGGCTATGAAGAAGTCTGCTGGTGGAACAGCAGTATGTTCATGGATATTCCGTTTGCTCTTTTCAAGATATGCAGTAAGTATACCAGAAAGGAGTATCCGATCGAAGAGGGCGCTGAAGGAAATTCCATTGTCTTTGCGCCGAGAGCTGCCATGCGTGAAATCTGTTCCTATATATACAGCAGATGCTGTGTGCCAGATTCAGAGCTGACTGAGGAAAGAAGCTGTTCGTGGTGGGAAGGTTACGAGGTTACAAACCAAGCCAAAGCAGAAGAACTGAAAGATTTCTTGTGGTCTCTTGAATATATTGAAAATCGAAATGAAGATGCCGGAATTGCAGAGAAGTTTATTACCGATCTCAATAAAAGAGAAGAATTCAAAAGTAATCTGCAGGGGTATGAGTTTGAGTTTAGAGTGCTGTTCTATTTCTACTCATTAATTCTCATTATTCCGGTTAAAAAGCAATTCGATTTAAGCTTTATTTCCCAAGATAGTTTCTTCGTTATAATATTCACTTTCGCGCTTTAGATATTATAATAAGAAAAACTTTATTCCGCATATATTGTCATTTTGCGACTGTTATGATATAATTTAGAAAACACTGAACGTTATATCATACAGAGGAGGGATAAAATGAGAAAGCTCACATCTTTTCTGACAGCCCTGATAGTGGGAGCTTTTATTCTGCCCCATGTGCCGACCGCTGTCGCTGCGGAAGAGTACATGATACGTGATAAGTGGGGCTACTGCAAGACTGCAAATTACGCAGAATCGGAGCACTTTGTCATCTTCTACGGCAACAGTGACACTACAGGACAGGTCAACGATGCATTTCTTAAGCGCAATCTTGCCAATTATGAGCAGCTCTGGAAGTGCTACGGCGAATATCTTGGCATGGAGAACATGAATGTTGATATCTATGGCAAGAGCTCTCAGAAGTACAAGACCAACGTTTATCTGACAAACACAGGACTTGACAAATACCCTGAGGGCTGGGCATTTATGAGTTCTGAGGACGGATACGGCATTGAGATAATTAGTCCTGACGCAATGCTGGACGAGCTGACTATCGCCCATGAATTCGGCCATGTTGTGACAATGCAGCAGAAAGCCTGGGTCGACCAGGAGATAACAGGAGCATGGTGGGAATCCCTTGCCAACTGGTTCCGCGAAATGTACATCGGCAGTGAATACTACAGCGGCGATGTAAAAACATGCTGGTTCGAGCCATATCTTCGCAATCTCAGCCTTGCTTTTCCACACGGCAGGAACTACTATGAGGTCTGGCCGTTTCTGGTCTATCTGTCCTATAATCCCGATAATATCGAAGGACTGGGGGTAAAGGCTGTAAAGCGCATTATCTCCGAGGCCAAAATCAATGAGTACCCGTTCGATACTATCACGCGGCTTTTCGGCGCAAACGCACAAACCATATTCGGAAACTATGCAAAGCGCATGGCGACATTTGATTTCGGCGCCAAAGAGGCTTATCAGGACGAATTCCGCAAGAAACTGGTGCAGTCGCCATTCTTCTGGAATCTATATTACACCATTTTGCAGGATAACGGCAGCGGTTGGCTGCAAGTGCCACAGGAGGAAGCTCCCATGCAGGGCGGTATCAATATCGTGCCGTTGACTGTTACGGGAGACACTGTTTCTGCGGAGCTTCGCGGTATATCTGATGACGGCAATGCAGGCTGGCAGGCTTGTATCGTTACTGTTGACGCAAACGGAAAGGAGAGCTATTCGGAGCTCTTCGGCAGCGGACAAAAAGTGAGCGTATCTGCAAAGGACACTGTATCAGCGTATCTTACGGTTACTGCAATGCCTGAAAAGCTGGTAAGGGTAAACGCTTTCCATAAGGGAAACGACTCGTCCTACAGGGAAGGAGCAGAGCGTAGGCGCTATCCTTATGAAGTGAAGCTTGACGGTGCTGAAGTCCAGCAGTCGGGCGGCTATTCCAAGGGCAAGGGGCATATCCACTCCAACGGCGGAGGCTGGGTAGCTGACAGCGCAAAGGTTGCTGATTCGGTATATGTTGGACCTGATGCAAAGGTGCTTGGAGGCGCGAAGCTTTCGGGAAATGTTCGTGTTGAGGATTACGCAGTTGTGGCAAACAGCGTAACTGCGCAGGACAATGCAATTATCAGCGGTCACGCGGTAGTTGACGGGGGAGGCTGGTACTATGATAACGGCTGGAAGCAGGGAAGTATCGCTCTCAGCGGAAATGCTGTCATCAGCGACAGATCGGTCGTGACAGGTGCCTGCTCAGTTTCGGGCAATGCAAAGGTGCTCCAAAAGGCTTATGCTGCCGATGCAGTGAAGCTTTCTGATAATGCTGTTGCTAAAGGCATGGCTTATCTTTACGGCGGCGCGGCTTACACGGGAAGTGCTGTTCTTGACGGAGACTACAGCAATGAAAAGGCAGTCAGCGATGGTGTGAATTTCGGCTGGCTGGACGACTTCGGACATCATTCTGCTCCCAAAAGCTATATCGCAGGCTATGATTTCGATAGTACTTCTAAGTATTGGGCTATGGACGGCTATACAGCTACAAATGCCCGTCAGCTCGGTGTAGAATGGGCTTCTGAGCGTACCTCTGCCAAGGGAGTTATGAACTTCAGCGGCGGGGAGGACTGCCTTCTCCTTGATGCTTCGTTGTTACAGACAAGGGATATTCAGCTGAGTATGGGAGTTCTCTGGAAGGGTGGAAGCCAAAATCAGGAGATACTTCACTTCGGCGATGATAACGCATATATTTCACTTACTCCAAGTAATGAAAACGGCGTGGCTGAGCTTATAGTCACTGACGGCAAGACTACGGAAAAGATGACGGCTGCGTCATCACTTGCGAAGGGGGAGTGGAGCAAGATAACTGTTCGTATCATTAATGGCAAGGGAAGTCTGCTCATAAACGGCAAACAAGCAGACAGCAAGTCAGTTGCCATTGATATGCAGTCTGTTATGAGTGCTTCTGCCGATGATCGCGCAGTGGTTGGAAAGGGCTTCAAGGGCGCTTTAGACTATATCCATATAAGTAGCAGTGCTGTCGATGAGCCTGCGGTCAGCTATAGCGGCATAGAAGAGCCTGATGATCACAGCCTACGCGGCGACGTAAATGCAGACAAGGAGTTCAATGTCGCGGATCTAGTGGCCATGCAGAGCTGGCTTCTCGCAAAGTCCGATGCTCAGCTTGCAGACTGGCAGGCAGGCGACCTATGCACAGACGGCAGGATAGATGTATTTGATATGGTCATGATGAGACAGCTTTTGCTGTCTGAATAAAGGAAAAAAGCGAATCCCCTTAGAGTAGAAACACAAAAAGTATGAAAACTCTAAGGGGATATTTTAGGTCATGAAGTAAAACAACTTTTGCTGGTGGTAAGTTCATTTTCAGTCAATTACATTATCTTCTGGCTTGATCCAGTCGAGGTTGTCTTCAACTTCAAATTCTTCTCCAAGTTCCTGACGTACAAGTTCAAGGAGCTTTTTGCCTGTTTCGTAGTATGCTATCTGTTCGTCAAGCGGACGAACATCACCTTTCCCAAGATCGTCCCAATCAAGTATTCCAATACAACCATCGTCAAATTCTTCCAGTTTTTTGACAAGTTCTTCTGAAAGAGGCAGTATATCGTACTGAATACCGCAACCAAATACGTTCATCGTTTCTTTATTGCTGCTCCATAGACTTGTTGTGAAGTAATCAGGAGAAAAAGAAAGAACATATTTTGCCATGGGTACTCCTCCTTATGTTTAGATACTTTTATTTTATCATATTTTAGTATTTATGGCAATATCCAATATCTTGAAAAATACGGAATCCTGTGATATAATTGTAAAAAACAAGGAGTACGGATATGGGGCTATTTTCAAAGCTTTTAAAATATGACTGAATAAAAGAACTCAGGCAGCCCGTTAAGGGCTGCTGTTCATTCATATAGAATAGTATGTGTAAAGGGGAAATAAACAATGTGGGACGACCGCAGCTATGATACACACATAAACAGAAGATTTCCTGAGGCGAGCCATATTGATGTTCCTGAAGGTATAACTGATATTGGCTATCTGGAATTATCAAATTACAAGAAACTTGAAACTGTTTCCCTGCCACAAAGTCTGAAAACCATTGGCTACTGTGCATTTCTTGACTGTGAGAATTTAAAGGAAATACGTATTCCCGATGGTGTCACGACTATATATGAAGGTGCATTCCGCGATTGCAAGTCACTTCGTGCAATAGAACTTCCCGACAGCGTGCAGGATATACGTCGTATGATATTTGCAGGGTGTACATCGCTGGAATCGGTCAAGCTTTCGTCAGTATTAACGAGTATTGGTGAATATACATTTTCAGACTGTAAATCACTTCATACAGTGGAGCTTCCGTCTGCTTTGAAGAAAATAATACATAATGCATTTCAAGGCTGTTCATCGCTAACTGAGATCAATGTTCCTGAGAGTGCTGAGGAGATATGGTTCCAGGCATTTCTGAACTGTTCATCGCTGAAAAAACTACGTATGCCCGTCAGTCTGAGATCATTTGGAAGAGATGCACTGCAAGGTTGCGATGCAATTGAGAAAATTGAAATATACGGTGAATTATCAAAAGATAAGCCTATCCCTGAATGGCTTGAAGCATTGGTATCTGATAAGTGCAGCACCTGCGAGATCATGCTAGAAGGCAAGCGAATAACGATGGTTTGAAATAAGAAAGGAACATTACTATGAAACGATTTGTTGAAGTTCATTATTATATCAAGGAAGGAAAACGTGACGAATTCTATAATGCTATACTGGAAAGAGGAATAGCTGATGCTTCACGTGCTGAGGAAGGCAACGAGAAGTACGAATACTATTTCAGCCCTGAGAACAAAAATGAGTTGCTGCTCATTGAGTTGTGGAGTTCTGCTGAAGCAGTGGAGCTTCATATGAGTTCGAAGCACTATAAGGAACTTGGAGAACTGAAAAAGGAATATGTGACAGATACAGTTTTTACACGATATGAGATCCCGGAAGACTAAAAGATTTGAATAGCGACAGAACGACATTATTACAGGACGTTGAATGAATTACAGAAATCCACATTTATTTTATTGGAGGTATTATCATGAAACAGTATACACTTGCGAATGGCGTTCTAATCCCTGCAATCGGACTCGGCACATGGCAGACACCTGATGACGAAATCGGCTATCAGGCTGTGCTTTCTGCGTTACAGTCAGGCTATCGGCATATTGACACAGCACAGGGATATCGGAACGAAGATATCGTTGGCAGAGCAGTCAATGACAGCGGAATTAACCGTGAAGAAATCTTCATCACTTCAAAGCTGGATAATCCAAATCACGGCTATGACAATACAATGCGTTCCTTTGAAGGAACACTTGAACAACTGGGAACGAATTATGTTGATCTCTTTCTTATTCACTGGCCAAATCCTCTGCAATACCGTAAAACATGGCAGCAGACAAACGCCGAAACATGGAAGGCGTTTGAAGAGCTCTATAATGCAGGAAAGATCAGAGCGATCGGTGTGAGCAACTTCAGGCAACATCATATAGACGAACTGATGAAAACGGCTAAGATTCCGCCAATGGTCAATCAGATACGTCTTTGCCCAGGTGAGCCACAGGACGAGCTTGTTTCATATTGCAAAGAAAGGAATATCCTGCTGGAAGCATACAGTCCGCTTGGCACAGGACAGATATTCAAAGTTCCGGAGATGCAAGTACTTGCAGAAAAATATCAGAAAACCATCGCACAGATCTGTATCCGCTGGAGTTTACAAAAAGGATTTCTGCCGCTTCCGAAGTCTGTTACAGCAGGGAGAATTCGCGAAAACATGGATGTATTCGATTTTGAACTCTCTGATGATGATGTCAGACTGATCGCTGATCTGACAGGATGTGTCGGACTTTCCAAAGATCCTGATACGATCAACTGGTAAGGCTGTTACGAAGGAGAACTTATGCCTCAGATTTAAAATTATAAAGGATTACAATGATGAAAACTGTTATCTTCAGATACATCTTCGGCTACTACAATACCCAGAGGATCAACAGCTTCAATGCAGGCGGTCTCCCACCTGTGACATTAAGAACTTCAACCAAGTCGGCTCATCATGCCGCCTGACTCCTGCCTATCTAAGATTTTGGGTATTCTCTGACTGCACATTTCTTGACAATTCCATAAGTACACCATGGTCATGGTTGCAAGCAGAATTTGCCGTTGATTTTACAGCGGAATTGCATAGCGTGAGAAAAGAAAAAGAGCAGATTTTTATCTGCTCTTTTATTCAAATCCTTTTGCTAAGTCTGGGTAGTTCTTTTCTATATACCGATAAAGCTTCATTAGCTCCACTTGATTGAATCTGTGACGGATGCACTCCTCTGCAATGTGTGGCTTAAGCTCCTCTTTCAGCACTTTGAAATTGTTTGCATCAACATAAAAAATCATATGAAGAGTGTAGTGTGTTCCGCCGCCTCTGGTTCGATTCGATTTAAGTGTATAGGTCACTGCATTGACTTTATTCAAATCGATTTTCCAAAACAGAAAAAACCACTGACATTTTACTGTACTGCCATTTCCAAATTTAACCCTTGTCTTTACAAATCCCATCGAAATGAACACAACAAAGAATAATAAATAGATTATCAATCCATATATCAAATTAGACTTTGTAGTTTCCTCTGCCGTTTTAAGGGAGTAATTTACGCCTAGTCCCATAATCATGAGGATAATCATAGTTATAAAAATGCACTTTGGTGTGTGGTCGATTTTTATTTTTTCCATTCTTATTTCTGTACCCCTTTCACAACGACGTATATCGTTTTATTATATAATTATACTTCAATACAATAAGTTTGTCAATATAACATATGAAAGCTCTAAAATCAGAGTTGTCTCGTTTAAAAGAAAGCATAAAATGAGCCTCAATAGAAAAGCATATTTGCCGCGTATTCAGTGCTTCGATGAAGAAAAATCTGCGCGAGAGAATTTTTGGTCACCTATATGGTATTTTACTTGATACAAGCATCAGCAAGGATAACCTTGACGGACGTTTCATAGCTGACTTAGTATTGCAGATATTAAGCTATACAGCGGAAAAAGAAAGAGAGAACACAAGAAAACGTCAAGCCCAAGGAATCGCAGTTATGCCAGTAGTGAACGGAAAGAAGGTCAGCTCCAAGACAGGAAATCCAATAGGCAGACCAAACGCCATATATCCTGAGTCATGGGAAACGGTCTATAATACATGGAAATCGGGAGATATAACAGCTATGGAAGCCATGAAGCAGCTCTCACTGACCAAGACAACGTTCTATAAGCTTGTAAAGCTCTATGAGAAGAAAGCTCAATAAATCGACAATAGCGCTCCCCTGTAATCGGGGAGTGTTATTTTTTTGCCCCGAAAAAGGCTATTTATAGGCATTTACCGTTTGTAATCAAAAAAACAACGTAAAATAGCCATTTAGCGCTTGCATTATATGTTATTTATATACACGCAATATGAGTGTATATGTGGCTATTTGACGAAATATAGCGGATTTTTCTTGTATTGAGTAATCGGTTCGTTATTTTCTGACAATAACAGACTGTCAGACCAAAACAAAAAGAGCCTGCCGAAGCAAGCTCTCTTTGTTTTAAAATTCTTTCGTCCAATATTGTGTATAGTAAACATGGGGATACGCAACAACAGCATTACTGCCAATTCTCGTATATTTCCAATACCAGTATTCCCTTTTATAACTATACCAAATTGTTCTGCGACATCTTGCGCACTTAACAGGCTTTTTGAAAACACTAACGTGATAGCTGGTGTGATTCTCTGAATCTATCTTTTCCCAGTCGTCTTTACTTTTTGCCGATGAATCTACTACATGATTACAAGCCGCATAAGCCGACAAAGTTGTCACTGACTTTGGATTTACAGTTTTTGCAATAGTAGTACCAGTACCAAGCAAAGTGAAAGCCATTGCAACTGCTGCAACTTTTTTGATTATGTTCTTCATTTTTCTTACATCCTTTACATAAAACTAAGGCTATTTACCGCCTTGTACAAACATAATACATTATTTGAGCAGTTTTGTCAAATCATTTATTGCTATAAACAAAAAGAGCCTGCCGAAGCAAGCTGAATTTGCGTTAGGATGTGATTTTAAATCACACACACATTATACCGCGTTTGTATTCCTTTGTCAAGCGCCATAGGTATGAGCGAAGCAATGGCACCAGTGCGCGGCTTCTACTGTACTACATACCACACACACGCAGCTGATATTGCAATGATTTGCGGTATAGCTGTATCAAGAATACTGTAATGAAAGAAAAGCTCGGGTATTAATTTACTCGGGCTTTTTCTTACGCGTATCAGCTTAGAGATACTGTTATTTTCACCGATAGTCCGTGAGGCATCTCTGACTAATTACTTGTCCGCAACATGCACACTTTTTAACTTCATAAACGTATTTTTTGTTGCCTTTTATTGATGATTGAGACTCAATACGTATATTTTCGGGGTGTTGTGTGTAGTGGTATTGACATTCAGCATGAGCTCCCAACGTAGTGATTGAATTAGGATTTACTTTTTTTGTTACGGCTGTACCAGTACCAAGCAGAGTAAATGCCATTGCAACTGCTACAACTTTTTTGATTGCGTTCTTCATTTGTTTTACATCCTTTACATAAAATTCAAGGCTATTTACCGCCTTGTACAAACATAATACACTATTTGAGCAGTTTTGTCAAATCATTTATTGCTATAAACAAAAAGAGCCTGCCGAAGCAAGCTCCTTTTGCGACGATAAAAACAAATAACCGTCCATTAAGCAACTATTTCATAACAATATTATACCGCACTTGTACTTGATTGTCAATAATTCTCAGAGCTTACTGTCATTATAGATAATCGGAGTAAGCTTCTTTTGTGCTATTTTACGTTTATTATTAAGAGTTTGTAACGTTTAGATATATGTGTTGAATGTGTTGTAAATATAGTTTATAATTAACATATAGAGTTAAATATTGTATAAATGTGCCATTGAATGTTTTGCCTTTATTACTTTATAAAAGGATGAACAATGCAACAGGCACATTATTGATGAAAATTGTTGTTGTAATAGGAATTATTATCTTTATTTCGAATGAAAGGGGGACTATTCTAATGGCTGTTCCAAAATTTTATGAGTTTTTGAAGCCATTTCTTATAACTCTAAAAGATGGGGAGATTCATAAATCAAAAGAAGTTCAATCAATCCTTGCGAAAAAAATGAAATTAACAGATATTGATTTACAGGAAATGCTCCCGAGTGGAAAGCAAAGCGTATTTAATAATAGGGTAGCGTGGGCACGTACTTATCTGGATAAAGCTGGTCTTGTAGAGACTCCTTCACGCGGGCAATATCGTATTACCGATAATGGTAAAAAAGCCTTAACTTCAGGTGATGTGATTGATATATCATATCTGGAACAATTTGATAGTTTTAAAAAATTTCATAAGGTTCAGGGGAAAAATAACAATTCTGTAGCGTATGATGGCAATGATACATCTGATGCTATATCACCAATGGAATCACTTGATGGCGCGTTTAAACAAGTCATGGATGCACTTGCAGATGATTTGATGAAAGAGGTTATGAAGCTTTCTTCGGTAGAATTTGAACATCTTGTAGTTCAATTGCTCCTAAAAATGGGATATGGAGATGGAATTGACGATGCTGGAAAAGTTACCCATCCTACAAGTGATGGTGGAATTGATGGTATTATTAAAGAAGACCAACTTGGATTTAGTTATATCTATATTCAGGCAAAACAATGGTCTCCAGACCGCACTGTGAGCAGACCAGAATTGCAAAAGTTTGCAGGAGCTTTGCAAGGGGAGAAGGCGACTAAAGGACTGTTCATCACAACTGCCAGTTTCAGTTCGGGGGCTAAGAATTATGCAGATAGTTTACATGGTTTAACTATTGTTTTGGTTGATGGTAAACAAATGACACGTTTGATGATAAAATATAACTTGGGTGTCTCTGTTGAACATACATATGAAGTTAAGAGAATAGATTCAGATTTTTTTACTGAATCGCTGTAAATATAATGATGATGTGTTTTAAAAGTGCTTGATTTATACTGCAAAGGGGGAATATTTATGAAACTGAAAAAATGTTATCAATGCTTCTTTCTGCATTTATTTGTATTACAGCTATTCCGATTAATGCATCGTCAGTTGATGATGAAAATAGTCCGCTTGAATGGGACGGCACAGCAGATACAACATGGTATGATGGAGAAGAAACAGAACAGCATATCAGTACACCTTCTCAGTTGGCAGGACTTGCAGTTTTAGTCAATGGAGGAAGGAAAATGGAAGGGCAAACCATTATACTTGATAATGATATATCACTCAAAGATTATCAATGGAATCCTATTGGTCTAGGAGGAAATCCGTTTTCGGGTACATTTGATGGAAACAACCATACTATTTATGAAATGAATATGTCACAAATATCAGAGGAAAAGTCGGAATTAGATAGCTTTGCACTATTTGCAGGTATGAGTGATAATGCGGTGATTCAAGATTTGAAATTGGAAGACATATCTATCAAACTAGAGAAAGATGATGGCGGTTTTTCAATTGGCGGAATTGCTGCAAGTGGTGGTATAATTAAGGACTGTTTTGTATCTGGCTCTATTGAATGTGTTAATACTATAGGTCAAGGGTATAGTATTGGCGGAATAGCTTCACACGCTAAAAGTATTATTCGCTGTAAATCAGCAGTAAATATAGCTACTAAAGCCGATTACAGTAATAACGGTAATTATGTTTGTATTGGTGGAATTTGTGGCTCTATGAGTGAAGGCGAGATAAGTGAATGTTGTAACTATGGGGCAATATCTTACGATGGAAACAATAAGTATGTAGAAATAGCAGGAATAATCGGTTTGGTTTGGGCAAATTCTAAGCCAATAACTATTAAAAACTCATATAATAGAGCGGATATTGAATCATCCACAGATTCTTACGGTATTGCTGGAGGCTTTGTGATTTATGATACAAAAAAATACGACTATGAAATAACTAATGTTTATAATACAGGTAAATGCACTTATGGAGTATATAGAACGTCTCAATATGTAGGAAAAATGAGCAATATGTACTATTCTTCAACTTTCGCTACAAAAGGGACGGATGGTACAAAAGATTTAGCTACCCCTAAACCTATTTCCAATATGATGAAAGACAGCTTTGCATCATCATTGGGTGGCGCATTTGCATATCGAGAGAATGATTTACCTGTTTTAAAATGGGAAATAAAAGACGAGCCTGTAATTACAACTACAACGACAACAACTTCTACTACGACTACCACAGCCACTACAACGACAACTACTACATCTACCACTACTACAAAGCCAACGACTACCACAACGACCACAACCACTATTGCAACTACAACAAGCACATCAACAACTACTACAATGATACCAATAACAACAACTACACAGGTAACATACAATCTTGGAGATATTAATAACGATAATGTAATTAATGCGGTTGATGCTTCTGAAATCCTTTCAGAATATGCACGTATATCCACAAATAGTGATTCACAGTTTTCAGCTTGGCAGAAAAAAGCTGCTGATGTTGATAAAGATGGAAATATAAACGCTGTTGATGCTTCACAGGTACTTTCTTATTATGCATACAAAGCAACAAGTGGTAAAATGGAGTTTGAGGAGTATCTTGTTAATCCACCTGTGACAACTACTAAGGCGACAACTACTACAACGACTACAACAACAACTACTACTAAGAGAACTACTACTAAAAAAATAACAACAACTACTACTACAACTACTACAACAAAGACTACAACGACTATTTACACTACAGTGTCTTTCGTTATTCCTCAGATTTATGTTTCAAATTTACAAACTGTTGATTCATCTCATCCTAATGCAAAGAAAATTTCGGATTTAACAGAAAAAATCATTAACGATACAAAATATAATGAGAGTTTGTTGAGTTCACTTAATAGTAATATAACGGGCTATAATGATATAATTAATGACATAGATGATATTCTTATTGATATTAAAAATGCCAATGTTGCATTGCAGAATGCACAAAACACAAAAATACGAATAATGGATGCGACTCGCGGATGGCGATATGAAGCTGATGCAGAGAAAGTTCAAGAGACTAAAGACGAAATAGCATACTGCGAGAAACGATTAGAAACATATAAAGGATTTGCAGATTCTTATATTGAAAGAATAAAATGGTATATAGATACAATCAACAGTTATAATGAAAAAATAAAGGGCTATTATAATCAAATAAATGCTTTATTATAAAAACAAGGCGGTAGGTCAAATCGACTTACCGCCCTTAGTTATACATCAGTCCCAGTCTAACATTGAAGAATACCAATAGGACATTTCTTTGCTTGTAGACGTCGCCTGAGACGCTGGAATTGTCAAGAAATGTGCAGTCAGAGAATACTCAAAATCTTAGATAGGCAGGAGTCAGGCAGCATGATGAGCCGACTTGGTTGAAGTTCTTAATGTCACAGGTGGGAGACCGCCTTCGTTGAAGCTGTTGATCCTTTGTGTGTTGTAATAGCCGAAGATATATCTGAAGATGACAGTTTTGACCTCTTCACGCTTCATTCTGTAGGTCGGTATCTGATACAGCTTTTCTTTTTTCAGTGTGGCAAAGAAGCTCTCCATACGAGCGTTGTCATAGCAATGAGCAGTGCCGCTGAGGCTTTGAATGAGCCCATTTGTTACAAGTTCCCTGCGGAAGGCGTAGCTTGTGTACTGGCAGCCACGGTCACTGTGGAGAACACTTCCTTCCAGTC
>NZ_JHXF01000015.1 GCF_000621845.1 Ruminococcus flavefaciens MA2007
GGGCTCATTCAAAGCCTCAGCGGCACTGCTCATTGCTATGACAACGCTCGTATGGAGAGCTTCTTTGCCACACTGAAAAAAGAAAAGCTGTATCAGATACCGACCTACAGAATGAAGCGTGAAGAGGTCAAAACTGTCATCTTCAGATATATCTTCGGCTATTACAACACACAAAGGATCAACAGCTTCAACGAAGGCGGTCTCCCACCTGTGACATTAAGAACTTCAACCAAGTCGGCTCATCATGCTGCCTGACTCCTGCCTATCCAAGATTTTGGGTGTTCTCCGACTGCACATTTCTTGACAATTCCAGATTACAACAATATCTCCGGTATCTATTCCACAGTCTGGGAGATTAGGGCGTTTCTCAGCGAAAAATATAGCAGGATTCTTTATTCCCTCAGGCAGTAATTCTCTGGGTATATTAATGCTGGTCATATATACACCTCCGTATTATGCGGATTCAAAGATATGGCTTACAAGATCACCTGATATATCCTTTATTTTATCCATATCAAGTTCCATGTATCTTTGACTGGTACCTACGGTCTTGTATAGCACAATCTTACGGTTTACAGCATCTATTTTTCTGACGCGCTCGGTCATGGTGACATATGAGCCGCCCTGCTTCATTCTGTCATTTAAAAAATATGTAAATGTCAGTATAGGGTGATGTCCGTCTTCTAGTACATCAGCAATAAGGTTTATCTTCTGATTCAATATCTCCATCTCCATTTCCGTAAGTTTCTCTTGCTCTCCTACAATACGTGCTTCTTCACCTACCATGTCTTCATATCCCTCAAGAGCGTTAAAGGCTGAAAACTGTGCTGCCCTTTCGTATGCTGACATCGGCGGGTGTTTATGTGATCGCCAGTGGGGAAGATCGAATATGTCTGCATAAACGACTCTCGCGTCGTTATTTTTTACCATTCTTCTTCACCTCCGGACCAGCTGCGCGATGGCCACCGATCTGACCATTACGTTCTATTGTTGTACCGCCTTCAATAAGATTCATGCCTTTCAGAACAGCATTCTTACCGTATTTGCCCTGTAGGAGCAGCGTTGCCCGCTGCAATGCCCGTTCTTTTTCAGCTTTTTCCTTCTTTTGGGCTTTCTTTCGTTCTTCTTCCTCATAGTCTACAAACAGCTCAAGCTGAACCGGACCGTCATCCTGTGGAATACTGTTCTCATATATCAGATTGCAGGCACATATGCTGATGCGGCGAACCAAGAGATCCGGATTAATTATCCTGTCATATAGCTGCATCATGCAGTCTGCTATTTCATTTGTTGAGGATGTCCATTGCTCAAGGTTTCCGGTACCATGTGCGTGGTACGGAATAATGCGACCATAACCGTCCTTTGAGACTTTACCCTCATATACATTTCCGGTGGTTGTTATCTTGTAGACATCTTCTTTAGGTGTTTTTCCATGCATCAGAAGTTGTAGGGAGCTTCTATCATAACCAATCGTAAGAGTAATCTTTTTTGTGACAACATACTTTCTTACCATATCAAGTACAAGCAATTCTGTCATTTCTCTAACCAGCAGTTTTGCTAATTTGCAGTTATACGGCTCTTTTAATACCTGTCCTGATGAAAGAGAGTTTGTGTATGGCCTGTATGACTTTATAGTACTTATTTCAGTCGGTTCCCAGCCCCATGCGTGATCAATTACTATCTCAGCTTTTACACCAAGTGATTTGTATAACAGGTCTTCATTAATGGTGCTCAGCCTCGCTATATCTCCCATAGTAAAGCAGTTGAGAGAAGCGACACTGGCTGCAGTTCCTCCGCCAATACCCCAGAAGTCTGTAATGGGAGTGTGGCACCAGAGAATCTCACGATAGGAGGTCTCATTTAGTTCCGCTATTCTGACTCCGTCCTTGTCTGCAGGAACATGCTTTGCAACGATATCCATTGCGACTTTTGCGAGGAAGAGGTTAGTTCCGATACCTGCTGTAGCAGTAATACCTGTTTCATATAGGACTTCTCTTATCATTGTCATAGCAAGCTCGTGGGCTGTCATGCGATATGTATTGAGATATCCTGTAGCATCTATGAAGCATTCGTCTATGGAATAAACGTGTATATCTTCAGGGCTTATGTAGCGCATATATATTGAGAATATCTTTGTGCTTATCTCCTCATACAGCCTCATTCGCGGAGGAGCTATTATATATGAAAGCTCCAGCGACGGATCTGCTGCCAGAGCATCTGCATCAAATGATGATGAGCTGAAGCAATAACGTCCCTTCTCGTTCTTTGGCAGTATTCTTTTACGAAAAGCCAAGTTAAAGCGCTTCTGATTGATTTCCTTTACTGCCTGTATGACTTCAAACAAGCGGGCTCGACCAGGTATTCCATAAGCTTTCAGTGATGGTGTAACTGCCAGACATATTGTTTTCTCGGTGCGTGTTTCATCTGCTACGACAAGGTTTGTGGTAAGCGGATCAAGCTCACGGTCAACGCATTCGACCGACGCATAGAAGCTTTTCAGGTCGATAGCTATATATACCTTGTCCATATTAACACGCTCCTTCTAATACGTGCCGCTATATAACAGTCGGACACTCCACATACCATCTTCCGACTCTGCTGGCATGCTGATTATTGGATTTCTGAAAGTACAGATACTTTGTTTCGCCTTTTACTACCACAGTATAGCAGTCACAGGTTGGGCTGTCATGATGAGTGCCGGCAGGTCTGAAATCCTTGACGGCTTCAATTTGGAATACACGACCGTCACTCCATGTTATGGATCTTGGCTGCATATATCCTGTAGAGTCAAAATCAGAATTGACCTTCACATATACACGTTCCATTCTTATTACCGGTTGTTTCATACTTCAGACCTCCTTCTTTATGATAATATTAAAGTATGTACATAATCATCATGTTTTTGCGTTAATCTTTACGCCTGATTTTCATTAACTTTTATTAAAAACTTCATTATTATGCTAGTAAGTTCTATAACATACTCAATTTCATTTTTATTGACTTTGTCGTTGTGCTTAACGTGATTGTTTTGAAACTTTGTATAATAGTCGATTATTTTGGGAACCATATTCTTCAGTTCCGTAGAAGTACCTGATTTATCAAGAATACTACATATACCATTTATTTGGTTTTCAAGGCTTTTGTCGTTACAAAGTAACTCTTTAACTAACAGTTCAAATGATAAACGTAAATCGTCTAGGGTATTTCTCTCAAAAATGCCACCTTCATACTTGGATAAAGCACTGTCATATTGTTTTAATGCTAATGGATGTCCAGATAGCCAGTGCTTTGTTTTTTGGATGAGTTCTGTTTCACTGATTTTTTCTGTAGCTAGTATTCCATATCTTAAGTATAGTTTATTTTTTAATTCTGATATTTCTTTATAATCTGATGGAAATATTTCGCATAATTCTTTGATAATTCTAAATTGTTCTGGAGCACTAAAAACTTGAAGATTTTCCTTCAAAGCGGTACGTTTATTAGCTGCTTCAAAAGGATAAGAAGCATGAGGAATAATCTTATTAAAGTCTACGGCGTATGAATTGCAAAGCTCAACAATTTTATGGCCGCTTAATCCGTTATTTGTATCAGCAAGAATACTGCAAGCGTATGTTAAAAAGGAATTGTCTAACTTTTCCATATTACAATTCTCCTTGTAAAGCCTCGTAATTGTCTGCATCTGCTTGACTTGCGATAGATTCAGGATCCAGAATACCCAGTACACGACCAATGAGGTATACGCTGTCATCATCATTGAAATGCATGGGCGGGTATTTTTTATTATAGGAATGAAGACCGTCTTCCTCTAATACCTTAATATATGTGTTATTACCGACCATGAAAGCGCCGACCTCACCATATTGAAGTTCGGGACAACCGGGGTACTTTTCAACAAGAACCATATCGCCGTCATGATACTCGGGTTCCATACTATCACCGTTTACAGCAAATACAAGATCAGCCTGACGTATAGCTGTATTTGTATGAGGGTAGAGGTAGATAGGCTCGCCTTCATCCTCAAATTCTACGCCGCTGTCAAAACCTGCAGCGAGGCCCTTGTCACAGAATGTGAGTTTGATAACTTCCGGGCATCTGCCTGTAAACTCTGCCGTCTTTAGCGAAGAGATAAGATTGTCAACGGCAAGCTGATGTCCAAGAGTCATACCACGATAGTCTTCTATCATCATCTGCTCTTTTTCAGTATATATATTTGTGGGATTATCGATGCCGTATAACTCATAAAGGGATATTCCGAGCAGGTCACATAATGTGGGAACGACGCTGAAATCAGGCCTTGTTCTTCCGCTTTCCCAGTTGCTGACAGCATTAGGAGTTATACCTACTACGCTGGCTACAGCCTTCTGCTCAAGGCCGAGACGTTCTCTGTAATATTTAATACGCTTTCCGACAGCGTGCGCATCCTTCAGATGTACAGGATTCGTGATATTGCTTTTATTGTTGCTTTTTGATATTTTAGGCTTTTTGTCCTCCTGTTTCATAACAGACTCCTTTCGGATAACAAATAGTTAAATAAGAAACTGTGAATGTCTACAAAGTTTTTCAAGCCATTTTCAACACTGATAATGGTTTAAGTCTTAAAAAACTCCTTATTACGTTGTCTTTATATATACTATAACACACTAAAAATGATTTGTCAATAGAAAATATTGCTTGCAAAATAAAATTCAGTGTGATATAATATAGTTGCTGGTATTCTGTCTATATATAAATGAGCCTTTTGCTGTAGGGTGTGTGCAGCAGAGGGCAGGGGAGTATACCGGTACACTTCGCCATCAACCCAATTCGCTACAGAAAGATATAGGGAATAACAAAAGAATGGAGTCAGAATACAAGTTGCGAAATAGGAGGGCGTAAATGACAATATATATTAATAGAGGATCTTTTCTTCATATTCCGGATAAGGTTCATCCGGGACAGTATAAGGTTATACGAAATCCAGAATGGAACGGTGAGCTACCGGAGATAGTATCTTTTACAGATTTTCTCAGATGGAATTATACTGCAGACTATGGTTGCTTTATACGTGAACTGCATTTTTACAGACAGCTTTCTCTTCCATGGGGTATAACAGATAAGGCTGATATTGAAACCGTTATCATAGAGGACGGCAGATATGACCGTATTGATCAAGAGTCGTTTTCTATGTATGTTATCTGTAATGTAGTCTTTGCAGAAGGATCATATCGTTGCTGCCAGAAATATATCGTGCACGGTGTATATGTATCAGGAGGCAGATCAGACTTTTTACTTGATGCAGAGCTATATAACGACCAATATATACGGCTGTGTAATCCGATGGATGAATACCTTGTGCCAATACTTTCAAAGAAGGATTTTGAAAGTATTGCGGATGAAATAGTTGATAAGTATTATCCGTATAAGGCGAATTATCCATGTCGTGTAAATACTACAGCTATTGCCAAAGCTATGGGACTGGATATCAGATATGCCCGTTTATCTAAGAATGGCAGCGTAAGATCAAAGCTTATTCTTGAAAAAGGAGATACAATGGTGTATAATGAGCAGGGAAGAGCTAAAAAGCTCCATGTAACAGGACCAACTATCTTTATAGATAACATCGTTGATAATGACGAGGCGCAGAACGCTATTATTCATGAGTGCGTTCATTTTTATCTTCATAACCTGTTCTATGAGCTTCAGAGCTATTACAGGAAAATGGTCGGACGAAAGATGCCTGAGTTCAACGATTACTTCTATTCTAAGTCTCAGAAAAGCTGTCTTAAATGGATGGAGACACAGGCGACAGCGATTCCTCGCTTTATACAGATGCCAGAGGAACAGACAACTGATGTCATAGTTTCGTATCTAGACAGGCATCCGGGAGAACCGGACTGGAATGATTATAGGGGCCTTATAAATCTTGTAAAAGGAAAATTCGGAGTAACCAGAAATACTGCAAAGAAAAGAATAGCAGAGCTTGGCTGGCTGGAAGTCCGAGGCGTATACGTGTATAATATATCAGGCTATGTTGAGGATTATGATGTAGAATATGATTTCCCTGATGACTACACCTATACTTTATCACTGCGCCAGATAGCGGATGTATATGCTTCATGCGAAATCTTTGCAAAGCTGTTACGTACAAAGAAATTCATATATGTAGACGGACATGTTGTTATCAACAGCGATAAATACGTTCATAAAGAAAATGCTACGGGCGTAGGCCTTACAGAATATGCAAGGCATCATATGGCAGAGTGCTGCCTGGATTTTAAGAGAGTCTATGCTGAGTTCGACTACAGCTATACATACGGTGAACTGCATAAGGAAGCCCTGACACCGATAAATGATGAAAACCGTGTGCTTACGGACGAGCAGAGAAAGAAGATACGACTCGCGCTATATGAGCTTTCAGACGATAGTATGAAGCTTGAAGAGCATCCTGTTCAGGATGAAATGGCTCGTGCAGTCATATTCCATATGCAGCGGTGTGGTGTTACTGTGGACGAAGTTGCCGATCGAAGCGGCATGGGTGTTGATACAGTAATGAAACTTCGTAAAGGCAGAAAGGCAGCGGGCAAGTTCAAACTTGAGACAATACTTGCGTTCTGTGTAGCTCTCGAGCTCGAGGAAGCTTTCCGTGTTGATTTGATGCATAAGGCAAGAGTTGAGTTCGATATGGAGAATCCTGCTCATAGAATGTATCTGACAATACTGGATCTGTTGCCGGAAGCAAATGTTTTTCAGATAAATGACCTGCTGAGATCAGAAGGCTTTACTCCATGGACCAGAGAGAATGAGGAGCCAAAGAGAAAGGCGAGAAAGAAAAAAGAAGCAGTATAACATTACTGTTTTTTCGTTTGTATACGGAAAATTGTATTGTGAATGTAATGGAATAAAAGATAAAGATACCCTCGCCTAATGTGACAACATGTTAGGCGAGGGTATTATGTTCTTATGTGTGACTGTTAATTCGATGTTTCTCCTCAAAACGCAAACATTCGTTGAAATAATAAAAATGTATTAAGTGATATAATAATAGTGCAAGCAAAAGTACAAAAAACGTTGAAAAGCTTGAATTATCGAGGATGTCATCTATAGTTTTGAGGAAAAGCAGTTATCATTTAAGACAGTCATTGAGAAGATTTAAGTAACCGGAAGGTGCTTGCATTGCTTCAAAAGGAGTTTGGTGCTTCATATCATATCCATAACCATACCAAGGAATTACGTTGAATTTTGAATCCCAAGCTGAAGATTCACTTACTTTTATATAATCTTCAGTATATCCGCGGAATGCTATGCAGAAAGCTCCATTTCTATTTATATAACCATTATAATGGTACTGACTATAACCTATGTGATTTCTATCAAAATGCATCTGCATTTTTCTGCCATCTTTCATTTCTTTATAAGGGAGTGTCAAATCTGCGTATTTATCCATTAGTTTTCTAATCTGTGAATCAGCAATTGTTATAGTTGCAGTTCTAACATTTTCCTGAGATTTATATAGAGTTACAGTTACATCGACAGTATCACGAGCATTCGCAGCTGCACTTAATGTCTGAAGAGCCAAACCTGTTTTAACAACTCCATATGAATGATAATCTTCACCCTCTAATTCGAGACTTAAAAATTCAGTCCAATTAAAATTAGAGTCTCTCTTGGTTAATTTATGTTCAATAGTAAGACCATTTGGCCGAATATCATCAGTTGTTACAATCTTATATCTATAGCCTCCATAACAAATAGAACCAAGGGGATATGTGCTGTTTCCTGCTTCATACTTATTAGGAAGATTAGGCTGCTGACGGTCTACACGTTCTAGATACCAGTTATCATTATCTCTTGAATCACTTCTTTGCCAAAGTTGAACACCAGCACAATTATCCATAGAAGAATTTGTAACTTCGAGTACTTTTTCACCATAACTATTTGCTGAACCAATTTCAACACTGCCATCAATCATAGGTCTGAATCTGAAGTTCTGTTCTGTATAAGAATTTAAAGCATAGTAAATCTTCAGATCAGTACCATTTGAATTTGCATCTTTTGCACTCCACAGATCAAAACACATATTCTCACAGTTCATTGGATAAATTTTATAGAAGCCTGTGCTCTCATATTTAATTCTGAACTGCTGATTAGCACCACCATGTAATGAATGCTGTATTATTCTTGCGCCATTTTGAGTACCATTTGATTCAACATCCATGTATTTGTTGGATTTCTTATTGCGAATGTAATAAATACCATCATATATAACATACGGTACAGGGCCATAGCTTGCTTGAGAAGATGACGATGATGACGACGAAGATGAAGATGATGAAGATGATGAAGAAGTATGAGGTCTAAGTACAGCCTTCATTTTATTTCTGGAATTAGTTCCAAAATAACCATCTGCTGTTAAACCATAACTGCTCTGAAACTTCAGAAGTGCTGTTTTTGATGCCGGACCAAAATATCCGTCAACACTTAATTGGGAAGTATTAAGATGAATGCCATTGACATCTCCATTCATAACAAGGTCATTTATAGCACACTGAAACCACATTACGTCATCTCCGTACAGCTGTGAACCTCCGTTGTAATAAAGCTGACGAGTTGGCTCAGAATGATCCCAATATTGAAAACTGTTGTTCGCTGCAGAAGCAGATACAGGTAATACTGTTAAGATCATTAAAATACTTATGAAGACACTTATGAATGGTTTGGAAATATTCTTCATTTTTAACATACTCCTTATTTAATAAATTATTCAAAGACCAAATGAATAAAAAATATCATTAAAATATAATACCTCCCCCTTCCTTTTTTAATTGTTAATATTGGATATTTAATTTTCATTTAGTCGAAATATATTATAACATATATAGTCGGATACGTCAACAACTTGTGTAAAAATAGTTTTGTATTTAATACGGTTATCCTTTAAATGATTTTCCATATAACGATAGACGACACATCATAATTACAGAGATCTTTGGGTCTCTTTTTTTATGCCTAGTCGTTGGTCGGATGCAAACCGACCATGTTTAAGATGTAGAAATAGTTAGGTAATATTTTGTTAATAGTATGTTAATATAAATAGTGCATTATTACTCGTTTAACGATTAGATTTGCTTGTATTAGGACATAATTAACAAAAAATATGGTCGGTTTATTATCTATGTTAATGCTGTTTTGAAAATGATATGATATATACACAGTCAAACGACTGAGAAAAGAATAACTTGCCCTGAGTGTACATAGAGGGTGCAGGATATTTCATACAGCTGATATATATTTTCTATTGTCAGCTGTCACTGTGATAGCCTTTCTCTGTGTACGCTCTTTTTTTGCAGTGTTAGGCTTATCCTGTAATTACTCTTCGGACGAAAGGACATCGTTATTAATCACACTACAAATGGAGGAATTGAAATGAACAAAAAACAGAGAAAGTACATGGCAGACGCGCTCATCTTTATAAGTGCAGTCGCGGATGAAATGGCAAAGCAATGCCTTATCGAGCAGGAAAACTCTAAAATGCCGCCGATAAACATGACAAATATGAAGGAGGACTGCAAAGATGTCGACGCTGTATGAGATCGATTCTGCTATAAGCGGCTGTGTGGACGCTGATACTGGCGAAATAATCAACGAGGAAATGCTCAGTGCTCTGTTCATGGAGCGCAATGCCAAGCTCGAGAATGTGGCGCTGTGGGTGAAAAATCTTGAGTCGGATGCAGCTGCAATAAAAGCCGAGCGTGATGCACTTGACAAGCGCATGAAGATAGCCGAGAATAAGGCAGCTTCTCTAAGAAACTGGCTGTCAAATGCACTCTGTACCCAGTCGTTTGAAACTGCAAGGGTGCGTATCAGCTTCCGCAGATCGACTGCTACGGAGATAAATGCGGAACTTCTTCCAAAAAAGTGGAACGTGAAAAAGGTTACCTATACTCCTGATAAGGCTGCAATTAAAGCTGCTTTGCTTGCAGGAGAGGTAATAAAAGGCGCACAGCTTGTTGAGCGTCAAAATATACAGATTAAGTGAGGAGGGAAATATATGGCATTCAAAAAAGCTCAGCGAAAAGCCGCAAAAATGCGAGTGGCGCTGGCAGGTCCAAGCGGTGCAGGAAAAACACTGTCCGCATTATATCTTGCTTACGGCGTTACAGGTGACTGGAGTAAAATTGCTCTTATAGATACGGAACATGGAAGAGCTCAGTTTTACGCTGAAAGGAGTGATCTCGAAACAGGCTCATTTCTGTATGACGAGCTGGCTCCACCATATTCTCCTGACAGGTATATTGACAAGGTCAAGGAGGCTACTGCTGCAGTAGGACCTGACGGAGTAGTAATCGTGGATAGCTTCAGTCATGCCTGGGATAATGAGGGCGGCGTCCTGGATCTGAAGACAGAACTAGAGCAGACACAGAATAAAAACAGCTTTACAGTTTGGAATGAGGCAGGCAAAATACAGAACCACCTTGTGAATACGCTGCTGTCTGCAGACTGCCATATTATCGTAACTATGCGCTCAAAAATGGCATACGCTATGGAGCAGAATGAGCGTGGCAAAACAGTTCCTGTAAAAATAGGACTTGCCCCTGTACAGCGCGAAAATACGGAGTACGAGTTCGATATAGTTTTCAATATTGCCAGAAGCCATACAGCCTCAACCTCAAAGGATACAACGTTCCTCGATTCATGGACAGGTATAATAACTCCTGAACTTGGTAGGCAGCTCAAGGAATGGCTAAGTGGAGGTGTTGAACCTGACAGGTGCGCTGACTGCGGAGGTCTGATTGTATCAGCTCAGGGCAGATCTGCTGAACAGATAGCTGACGGTACAATGAAAAACTTTGGTAGAAAGCTATGCTGGAGCTGCATGGCTCAGGAAATAAAGAAACGCAAGGATGGAGAAAATGCTCAGGCCCTATCAGAATGATATTATAAACCGTGTTCGTAAAGCGTTTCTTACCGGTTATAAGGCACCATGCGTGGTTCTCCCATGCGGGGGCGGCAAATCAATAATAGTGGCAGAAATCGCAAAACGTACAACTGCGAAGAATAACAATGTTCTGTTTCTGGTCCATCGTCGTGAACTGGTGGAGCAGATACAGCGGACCTTTAGCAGATGGGGCGTGGATATGAGTAAAACGGAGGTCATGATGGTACAGACAGCATCACGAAGAGTTTCAAAGCTTATAAAGCCATCCCTGATCATAACAGACGAGAACCATCATTCCAAGGCAGCAACATACCGTCGTATTTACGACGCTTTTCCCGATGTGTGCAGGCTTGGAGTGACAGCAACACCTGTTCGGCTTGACGGTAGTGGTCTTGGTGATGTCAACGATATTCTTATCGAAGGTGTATCAGCTAAGTGGCTTATCGCAAACCATTATCTCTCTCCCTACGATTATTATGCGCCTACTATAGCAGATCTTACCGGAATAAGGATACTCCATGGCGAATACGAGACAAAATCAGCGGAAAAGGCACTTCTGAAAACAGCTGTTTTCGGAGATGCAATACGTCACTATATGCAGCTTGCAGGAGGCAGACAGGCTATCTGCTACTGTGTATCCGTGAACCACTCCAGAACTATGGCTGATGAATTCAGTGCCGCAGGTATTACCGCAGCTCATATCGACGGAGGTACACCCAAAGCAGAAAGAGATAGAATAATAGCAGCCTTTAGAAGCGGAGATATAAAGATACTCTGTAACGTAGACCTGATATCTGAGGGCTTCGACGTTCCTGACTGCAGCTGCGCTATACTGCTCCGACCGACGAAAAGTCTCACTTTGTACATTCAGCAGTCAATGCGGTGCATGAGGTATAAGCCGGGAAAAAGAGCTATAATTATTGATCATGTCGGTAATTATGCCCGCTTCGGAATGCCAGATGCAGACCGGAAATGGGATCTGAATGCAAAAAAGGCAAAGCGCGGGCAGTCTGAAGCTGTATCTGATGTAAAGGTCAAGCAGTGTCCGCAGTGCTATTATACATTTGAGCCTCCATCATTCGGGAGATCTGTTTGTCCCGCCTGCGGATACCAGTTCTCAAAACATGAGCGCAGGATAGAACAAAAAGATAATGCCGAACTTCAGAAAATATCAGGCTTTATACTTGAATATGAGGACGCAGCTCAGTGCAGGAATATGCAGGAGCTTTCAGTATATGCCAAACGACACGGATATAAGCAGGGATGGGTCTACTATCAGGCAAAGAATAGAGGATGGTTATGACAGAGGAACACAGAATACAGAATGAAATACGGCTTGCACTTGCGGATACCTGCGTGATGTTCAGAATTAACGTAGGCAAGGGCTATACTCCAGACGGCAGATACTTCGATACGGGAGTTCCCAAAGGTTTCTCAGATCTTTTCGGAGTACGCAAAGTCGATGGCAGAGCCGTGTTCATCGAGGTAAAAACTACACAAGGCAGACCAACGGACCAACAGAATAACTTCCTCGAGACCATGCGTAAAAACGGTGCAATCGCTGGCGTTTGCAGAAGTCCCGAGGAAGCAGTACAACTTGTAACAGGAGGACAATAATAATATGGGATTTTCAACGGATTATTCCGAGGTTAACAGCTTCGATCTCATTCCCAAAGGGGAGTATGAAGTTATCATAAAAACCATCGAGGAAAGAACTACTCAGAACGGCGCAACAGGATTGAATCTGACACTGGTAATTCGTAATGACGTTGAGCATAAGTATCAGAACCGTTTACTGTTCTATACTCTGTGGAAGCGCCGTGAGCCGTCACCGGCTGATATGCAGGTACAGGGATACAGCTTCAAACAGGTCATGTCTCTGGCAAAGGCGGCGGCACTACCAAGCGGTAAAAGTTACGAAAATGTGCAGGCGCTCTGTGATGAGCTGATTGGTCATGCAATGCGTGTGACCGTAGGGCATGACGAGTATAACGGACAGATGCGTGAAATAGTGAAATTCATGAATGAATCCAAATTTCCGGAGTGCAGGCACGTTTACAAGGATAAGCCCACCGTGACTGTAGATACCGTGGCGCAGAAACCTGCAGAGGCTTTTGCAGGAACACCTGTGGATATGGGGAATCTTAGCGACTTTGAAGAAATACTCAGTGACGGCGATGTACCATTCTAAATAATATATGCCCGTGGGACAGATAACACTGTCCCACATTACGGGCGAAAGGAGTAAAAAATGAACTACAGAAACAGCGAAGGCTATGCAAGCCCAACAGAATATGAAGCACTCAGCCGTATCCAGCGTGAGGAACGAGCTGATAAAATAAAGAGAAAATACCGTCCATTCGTGTATATCTGTTCTCCGTTTTCTTTGGGAGATAGGGAGGAGAATATACGTAATGCCAAGCAATACTGCAAATTTGCAGTGGAGAATCATGCTATACCCTTTGCTCCGCATCTGCTTTTTCCGCTTTTTCTTAATGACGACATACCAGCCGAGCGTGAGCTGGCACTGTTTATGAACCGTATTATCCTTGCTAAATGCGACGAGATATGGATATTCGGTAATATATTCTCAAAGGGAATGCAGCGTGAAATAAAGCTAGCAAGGCGTAAAAAACTAAATATACGATATTTCCCAGAAATTGAGTTTAATAACTACATGTAAGGAGAAACAATATGTACGAATACATACCAAACGAAATGAAATCAGTTCCTAACTGGGTATGCTGGAAGGCTGTTCCTAATGCAGCTTCCCATTCGGGTATCAAAAAAATCCCTGTAAATCCTAGAACAGGCGGACAGGCTATGTCAAACAATCCGCAGACCTGGTCCGACTATGATACTGCAGTACGTGAATCTGCTAAATACAACGGCATCGGCTTCATGTTTACGGACAGTGGTTTCTTTGGAGTAGATATTGATGACTGTCATGATGCCATTCAGGACTATACCTACGACGGAGCAGAAAACATAATATCCGAATTTATTAATGGCCTTCAGTCATATGCCGAGACTTCTCAGTCAGGTAACGGAATACATATTATCTGCAAAGGAAGTCTGCCTGAAGGCGGCAGACGAAAAGGAAAGATAGAGATGTATGATAAAGGCAGATTCTTTATTATGACAGGCGATATCTGTTCTGAATTCGCTGAAATAACTGACTGTACTGAAAGAATAAAGCCGCTCCATAGCAAATATATAGGCGGCAGCAAGCCTAGTACTATGCCTGATCAGCTTCCGTTGACTCCAACAAACCTGACTGAGCAGGAGATAATAAGCAAAGCTATGACCTCACAAGGAAGTGAACGCTTTGCAGCCCTGTACAGTGGTGATATATCCGGCTTCCCATCGCAGTCTGAAGCAGACATGGCATTCTGCGGCATGCTTGCATTCTGGTGCGGTGGAGATACAAAGCTTATGGACAGCATATACCGGAAATCCGGTCTCATGCGTGATAAATGGGATAGGAAGCAGAGTGGCAGTACATACGGAATGATCACCCTTACGAGAGCAGCTGCCAGCTGTAAAAGCTTCTATAATCCGCAGCACAGATCTGACTATAATATATCCATAGGCGATTCACCGGCTCAGAAGTCTCAGCCGCTGCCAAAAATGTATTCTCTTGATGATACAGGAAACGCTCAACGTATGCAGGAACTCAGCGGTAATATACTCCGCTACTGCTATGTTGATAAACGCTGGCTATATTATGAAAACGGAAAATGGCAGTATGATGTCCGTGGTATGGTGTATGTGTACGCTGACCTTGTACTTGATCAGATGAAACGTGAGCTGCAGACGTGGGCTTCCCATGAAAACGGAAAGTTCCTGCAGGATTATCAGAAGCATATGAAGCGTACCCGTTCAAATGCTGCTAAAAGAGCTATGATAAAGGAATTTGAGCATATCGTCGCTATTAGTCCTGCAGAGCTTGACACCCATAAGACCCTTGTAAATTCCCAGAGCGGTGTACTTAATCTGGATGACTGTTCTATCGCGCCACATAATAACAAATTCTATATGACTCGTATGCTGGGAACCTCAATGCCTCTGCATCCGAAACGTCCTGTTTTATGGCTGCGCTTCCTTGATGATATATTCAGCGGTGACAAGGAGCTTATCCGCTATGTGCAGAAAGCTCTTGGCTATTCATTAAGCGGGCTTACCTCAGAGCAGTGTGTATTCTTTCTTTATGGAACAGGCAGAAACGGAAAATCCACCTTCCTTGAAGTTGTCAGAGCTATCCTGGGAGAATATGCGACAAATATACAGCCTGAAAGTATTATGATGAAATCAACAACAACTAACGCAAATTCGGATATAGCCAGGTTAAAAGGCGCTCGCCTTGTAACTTCAGTTGAGCCAAATGAGGGTATGAGACTTAATGAAGGTCTCCTCAAGCAGCTTACAGGTGACGACGTTGTAACTGCGCGAAAGCTGTACGGCGACGAGTTTGAGTACCGTCCCGAGTTCAAGCTGTGGATGGCTACGAACCATAAGCCAACTATCCGTGGAACTGACATCGGTATATGGCGCAGAATACATATTATTCCATTTACGGTTACTATACCTGAAGAAAAGGTTGATAAGAACCTTGGTGAAAAGCTTACCGAGGAACTGCCTGATATTCTCGCATGGATGCTGGAGGGCTATCGCCTGTGGCGGCACGAAGGTCTGAACAAGCCGAAGGTAGTTCTTGATGCCGTTAAGGAGTACCGCAATGAAATGGACGTTATCTCGGCGTTTCTGGACTCCGATTACGTTGCAGAGGGCGGCGAGGTCAAGGCTTCGGCGCTGTATGCGGTCTACTGTCAGTGGGCAGCCGAGTGCAATGAGTATAAGATGTCGAGCCGAAAGTTTGGTGTTGAGCTAGTAAAACGGTACAATAAAGTCCATAGAAAAAATGGCTGGACTTATATCGGCATTTCACTCTCTGGATTATCTATAGGGTGACGGAAGTGACCCATAATCATCATTTTCTTACTTCTCTTTAAGAAAACCAAATATATTAGACTTATATGGAATTTCATAATTATAGGTCACTTAGGTCACCAGGAGGTATTATGAAAACACAAATAAACTTCAATGACAGCGATACCAGAAAACGCCTTGAACGTCAAGCTTACGACGGTACTATCGACGTTGCGGACTTCCCTCCTGCGGAGTATATGTACTTCTCGGAGCTTCGCAAGATATACTATGATTTCAAGTTCAATGAGCTTTCAAAAGAGGACGCAGAAAACCGCAAAAGAAAGCTTCTCAGGCGCTATAATGAAGCCGTTGCAGAGTACGAGAACTTCCGCAGAGTTTACAGGGAATATCAGGACAATCTCCGCAGAGCAGGCACTCTCATTGCGCAGATAAACAAGTCCGAGAGCACCGAGAAAATCGCAGAGCTCGCCTGCACAGTCATCGGTCTTATGCTGGGCGACGACTCCTTTGCACCGCGAATAAAAACGAAACTGGAGGCACTTCCATGACACCCCGAGAATACATGAACCGAGCAAATATACTGCTCCGCCGCATTAAACGCAAACGCCGTGAAGCCGAAGAAATACGCATTGCAGAGGCTTCTCCCTCGTCGCCTGTCCTCAGCGATATGCCGAAAACTGCAAGCCATGATAAAGACGGAATGTCCCGAAGAATATGCCGTGCCATTGACCTCGACCATGAAGCAGACCTTGCCTTTGATGAGCTGGAGGAGCTGAAACGCTCCTTCCTCAGCTCCCTTGAAGCTCTCGACAATCCCGATGAGCGCGACCTGCTCTACAAGCGCTATATTGAGTTCAAGTGCTGGCGGAAAGTTGCTGACGAAATAGGCTACAGCGAATCTCATACAAAGCGGCTCCACGCAATTGCGGTCAGAAAGATGATACTCCATGATACGCCATAATACTTGATGATACGCCTGCTTTGTGATATACTTTAAAATACAGGAACTATGATATTGACTTTCGTATCTGGGATATGATATAATTTACTTGATATTCAAATCGGAATTCATAGGAGTTTAGATTATGAAAAGAAGGAAAAGAGAACTCTTACCCAAAACTGAACCGCTAAAGCATGATCCTATTGAAGATACAGAATACTTTAAATCTATTATTGAAGAAGTTGACAAAGAAGCTGAATCTTTAGTTGATCCTGAAATAAGGTTCGGAAGATTTTCATTCATTGAAAGAGAGAAAAAAAGAATATTAAAGGAAAAATATAATATAGATTGGAAAACAACAGAAGAAATGAATCCTAATTGGGATTTCATATAGTGGTTGCAGTGTCACGCTGCAAATTCTTATCAGTAACTGAATAAAAATATAAGCAGTCTTCGTGACTGCTTTTTTTAATTCCTATGGAGGTTAGAACATGCCTCGAAAAGCTATGAAGCCCTGCCGACACTCCGGCTGCCCGAGACTTACTGAGGGGATCTACTGCGCAGAACATCTCCCCCTTCACCCTGACAGACCCTCTGCTTCAAAGCGAGGCTACGGCAGTAAATGGCAGCGATTAAGCAGGTCTTATCTCCGCAAGCACCCGCTCTGCGTCAAGTGCCTTGCAGAAGGTCGTTTCGTAACCGCTACCGTCGTCGACCATGTCATTCCCCACCGCGGCGACCACTCACTTATGTGGAGCGAATCCAACTGGCAGGCATTATGTAAGTCATGTCACGACAAGAAAACCGGAACTGAGGACAGCAGACCGGAATACACATACTAAGCCCCGGGGGGTATCAAAATCTCTGCGAACTGCTCTCAGGAAGACCGGCGCCCCCTCTCACGCACAAAAACAGCATTTTCAAAGGGGGAATAACCCCGGCTCAGACAATAATCAAACCATGCCTGCAAATGGCTGAATACTGCAAATTTCTCCCGACAACACGTCGGGATTTTTTATGCTCTGCGGAGCTTTTTTCAAACGTTATTTGATTTCTTTGATTTTTTTCAAAGGAGGTGAACTCATGGCAAAAGACGGTACAAAGCGCGGCGGAGCTAGACCTGGTGCAGGGCGCAAGCCTAAGGCTCTGAAGGAGAAATTAGACGCCGGCAATCCCGGCGGTCGCAAGCTTACTGTCCTGGATATTCCCGAAACACTGGGAGCTGATATGGAAGGGGTCGATATGCCGCCTCCGGGAGAATACCTTTCCGCAGTTCAGCGCGACGGCGAGAAGCTCTGCGCCGCTGAAATATACAACCATACCGCCGCATGGCTTAAGAAGCTGGGCTGCGAAAAAATGGTAAATCCACAGCTTATCGAGCAATACGCCATGAGCGTTGCCCGATGGATACAGTGCGAGGAGGCTATCAGCAGGTATGGATTTCTCGGCAAGCATCCGACCTCAAATGCGCCTATTCAAAGTCCATATGTCGCCATGTCACAGAATTACATGAAGCAGACCAACAATGCATGGTACCAGATTTTTCAGGTTGTCAAGGAGAACTGCTCAGTCGATGCAACAGGTGCAAATCCTATGGACGACGCTATGGAGCGGCTTCTCCGCGCAGGTCGCAAATAGAAAGGAGTTCCTATGAAGAAAGCTTCAAATCCCAGACAGATTTACAAGCCCCAGCAGAATTACCGCAACATCACTGACACCCGTAAATGCCTGAAAAGAGTAATGAAACGGAGGAATACCCGATGAAAACAACCACTGAATTCCAGCTTGTCGCTACCGAGAAGCTCATACCCTACGTCAACAATGCCCGAACGCACTCCCCTGAGCAGATTACCAAGCTCCGCTCATCTCTGCGGGAGTTCGGCTTCATAAATCCAGTCATCATCGACAAGGATTACAACGTAATTGCAGGTCATGGACGTATCGCCGCCGCTAAAGATGAGGGCATTGCGGAGGTCCCCTGCGTCCTTGTGGACTACCTTACCGAGGCACAGAAAAAAGCCTACATACTGGCCGATAATCGCATGGCACTTGATGCAGGCTGGGACGAAGAAATGCTCCGTATTGAGATTGAGTCCCTGCAGGCTGAGGCTTTCGACATAGGTCTCACCGGCTTTGACGACAAGGAGCTCGCCGACCTGTTCCGCACTGACGGAAGTGAAGCCCATGAGGACGATTTTGACCTTGAGGCTGAGCTTGAAAAGCCCTGCTGCTCCAAGCCCGGCGACATCTGGCATATTGGCAGGCACACTGTTATCTGCGGAGACTCCACTCTCCCGGAGACATACACAGCTCTTCTCGGCGACACTAAGGTAAACCTGGTCTGCACGGATCCGCCCTACCTGGTAAACCTTGAAAGTAGCTCCGGCAGGATAAAAAATGACGACCTCGATGACGAGGCCGGCTATAAGTTCCTGAAATCCGCCTTTGAGCGACTTCACGACGCTATGGCAAAGGACGCAAGTATTTACGTTTTCTATGCAACTTCAAAAGCTCGGGTATTCCATGACGCATACGAGGACGCAGGCTTCAAGGTTGGCGCAGGACTGGTCTGGAAAAAGGACCGACTTGTTCTCACACGCACCGACTGGAAATACATACACGAGCCGATAATCTGGGGCTGGCGCAAGGACGGAAAGCATATATGGTACGGGGACCAGAAACAGCGCACTGTCTTTGAATTCGACCGCATAAAGAACAGCAAAGACGACGGCTGCGGACACCCAAGCTCCAAACCTGTACCGCTTATTGCCTATCTTATCTCCCAGTGCACCCAGTCAAACGGACTGGTGCTGGACTGCTTCCTCGGCTCTGCTTCAACGCTCATCGCCTGCGAGCAGCTTGACCGTATCTGCTACGGCGTAGAGCTGGAGCCTAAGTTCGTTGATGTCGCTGTGAAAAGGTACATAAAGCTCCACGAAGGCAGGTCTGATGATGTGTATCTTATTCGTGACGGTGAGCAGATTACATATGCAGAGATGATGAAGAATACCGAGGAAGTATAATATGATCATTCTTTCAGTTTTACATATATCGGAATAATATCTAATTTAAAATTTGGAGCTATTTTTGAAAAAGACTCTATTTTTGATTCAATTTTATTGCAAAGAGTTTCATTTATTTCAGGATACCTTGAAGGATTCTCAGATATTGTTATTTCATAATTAAAGAAATGAAACATATCCACTTTAGCTATTATTCTATCATTTTTCGATTCTATGTTTATAGTAATATTATGGTCAGGTAAATTCATCCATTGTTCCCATTCCTGATCATCCATTTTTTTATACAGAGGTTCACAAGTAGCATTAGTTGGTAAAATGTTATCGCCTTTTTTATCAAAGTTTTTCAAAAATAATCTTATTGGTTCTGCTAAATCATCATCTAAATACTTCAAATCTGTTATTACACAAATATACTCATATGCCATTTTCAATGCCAAAGGATAACAGCATTTTATCAAATAAGTAAGTTCCTCTTTACCATATGAGAGGAACAAAATCCTAGGTTTTTTTTCTAAAAATTGTTTTTTTTCAACAAAACAAGCCCCCTCACCGCTATTATCCGAATGAGAATCTTTCTTTATATACAAAGCAGATACGGACACATGCTTGTATTTTTCAGACAGTTTGTCAATTGTTTTTTCAAAAAATTTTCTGAAGTTTTTTTCGTCACTTACTATAAGCTTTCCTTCGGCATAGTCATATACTCCCGGAATTGCGGTACATTTTTTGAAATATCCTTTTTTATCCATTTCCATAAGTACTTTAACATTCGTAACAATTCCTGGATTATCTTTGAACTCTAAAGGGTAAAAAGTTTCTGTTTTAGATTCTTTATATGGATTCGGAATTCCTTTCCTACCAGCTATATTTAACAAATATCTGATTCCAACTAATGTATCAGAAGCAAATACATCAACAGAGTCGCCAAAATTACTATTGCAATCTTCACATACACATTTAAATTTTTTTTTACCGCCCAGTGACTTTAAGATAATATGTTCATCATTAAAAAAAGAATCATCTTTCATCTTCTTACAAAGAATACATATACGCACGATAAAACCTCCTGTTTTTTCTGTTCATTTAAAATTATAAAATATAACAACCTATTTGTCAATATATAACTTGTAATATGCACAAATCAACGCCTCATGTTATTCACATATTCTCCGTATTACAGTATTGCTATCTGTGCAGTTCAGAGTTAATATGTGAATACGATAAAACACCGCATCAGCGGTACACAGGAGGTCACTATGGAGATAAAATGCAACATTGAAAAGGACCAGCGAAAAGCACTGGCACAAAAAATCGGCGAGCTTGCAGACTTTGACATTCACTACTGCGGAGTTCCCACCTGTGCTTACGAAATCGGCTTCTTTACGCTGGACAAAGACGCAGTTCTTTCCTTCCCCGACAGAGAGAACACAGAAATCATAGAGAGGGTGCTGGAGGGGCTTCACGAAGCTGGCTACAACAGCGCTCCCGACGCACTTACAGTATCCATGCCCAAGAATATGCTCAATGACGAAGCCTTATTTAATCTGCGCCGAATCATAGCCAACAAGGAACAGCTCTTCAAGAAGGCATTTGACGCAGTTTCTCTTGAAATCACAGAGAGTGTGGAAACCATTGATTTCCCATGGTTCACGGTTACGGGCGCAGAGGATACCGACGCATACACACGCTTTATTACAATGCTCTGCGAGTTTGCCAAAAACCAGAAACGTGTCAACAACAAGCCCGACACCAGTGATAACGAGAAGTATTCCCTGCGATGTTTCCTGCTGAGGATAGGCATGATAGGCGATGAATACAAGTCCGCACGCCGAGTTCTGCTACACAGGTTGACCGGAAGTTCGGCATTCCGCCATGGAGGTGCAAACAATGAGACTTCCAAGTAAAACCGAGATAGAGCGCCTGCGGAAGATGTATCCACCTGGCACTCGCATACGCCTTATATTCATGTCTGCGGAGCCGTATCCACTTCCGCCGGGCAGTATCGGCGAAGTTGAACTTGTCGATGACGCCGGCAACATAAACATGAAATGGGAATGCGGCAGAGGGCTCTCACTTATCGCCGGCGTTGACAGCTTTGAAGTAATACCGGCAGCTCCGAAATAAGAGAGCACCTATTCCATTGTATCCCATATTACCATAGGATTGCAAGTATATCAAGTGTGTAAATACACCAATCATCAAAGTCGTGTATTTGCCTATATTCTGTAGTTTTAGCGGCTTGATATATCCTCCGTTCAGAGTTAATATGTACATGCCGAAAGGGAAAACACCCACACTGGAGGATACAAAAATGACTGAGAAAACAGCAAGGCAGATAGCAAAAATGAAGGAGCAGACAATAGGATGCGAAGTTGAGATGAACAACATCACAAGGAACAGAGCAGCAAAGCTTGCCGCAGACTTCTTCGGAACAGGCAGATACGAAAACACCGCAGGTCGCAACGGCTACTGCACATGGAGCGCATGGGACACACAGGGCAGAGAATGGAAGTTCCAGAAAGACGTCAGCATTTCCGGACCTGACGATGAAAAATGCGAACTGGTAACGCCAATACTTACCTACGCAGACATCGAGCTTTTGCAGGAGCTCATACGCCGCCTGAGAAAAGCCGGAGCAATCAGCCACGCAGGAGTTGGCGCAGGAGTACACATTCACATCGGCGCAAACGGTCACACACCGCAGACGCTTCGCAACCTTGCAAACATCATGGCGAGCCACGAGGAGCTTATCGCGGAAGCCTTGAAGCTCAACGCAAACCGCATGGCAAGATACTGCCGCACAATTAATCCAGAATTCGTCAGACTTATAAACGCCAAGAAGCCCCGAACAATGGCTCAGCTTGCAGACATCTGGTACACAGCAAACCACGCAACATACGGCAGAAACGAGCACTACAACGACAGCCGCTACCACATGACAAACTATCATGCGGTTTTCACCAAGGGCACCATTGAGTTCCGACTTTTTGAATTTGAGAAGCCTGCAAACGGCAGAAGAAACGGACTTCACGCAGGTCGCCTCAAGAGCTACATTCAGCTTTGCCTTGCACTCAGTCAAATGGCAAAGGATCTGAGAACTGCAAGTCCCAAGCCTCAGCAGCACGAGAACCCAACCTTCGCAATGAGAACCTGGCTTATGAGAATGGGCTTCATCGGGGACGAATTTGCGACCGCAAGAGATGTTCTCACAAAGAACCTTACCGGCGACAACGCATTCCGCTTCGGCAGACCTTGAAAAAGGTCTGCTGCCCACACAGGAGTCTCCACAACGCCCTGTAAGGCCGCCAAGACATATCACTCGCAAACTTTACCGTCTTCAAACAGAGCAGCCTTAAAAGCCATTCTGAGCAATCCTGAGCGAAGCCATATATTACACAAGAAGCTGTGCAAAACTGCAACGGATATTCTGTACATTCAGACACTTGATATATCCCCTGTAAAGAGTTAATATTTGACTACCGGAACGGAAAAGCCTAACACCGCCGCCATTGTGCGGCTTAAGGTGGTGAAGGCAGTCGCCTTCGGAAAGGAATGAATGCAATGAATAAATATTACCTTGCCTATGGCTCAAACCTCAATGTCCGCCAGATGCGGTACCGTTGTCCGGAAGCACGCATTGTCGGTATAAGCGTCATCAAAAACTACGAGCTTCTCTACAAGGGAAGCAAGACCGGCGCTTACCTTACCATTGAAAAGAAAAAAGGAAGCCTTGTTCCCATTGCGGTATGGGAAGTTTCCGACGCTGACGAATCAAGGCTTGACATCTACGAAGGCTTCCCCGACTTCTACTACAAGAAGAATGTTCGTCTGCCGGTAAAGCTCATTAGGAACAGCAAGACCAAAGAGCTTGACGCATTTGTCTACATCATGCATGAGGAGCGCAAGCTGGGAGTTCCCACAACTTCATATATCCGAACCTGCGAGGAAGGCTACCGTAACTTCGGCTTTGATAATAAGTTCCTTGATGAAGCATATGAGATCAGCGCAAAGGAGGTACAGAAATGAAAGAGCAGAACAGAGAACCAAGCATATGCCCCATATGCGGGCAGAGCTTCAGAGCACATCCGGCGCTTTCAAGGATAGATAACGCTACTCTTATATGTCCGGACTGCGGAACAAGGGAAGCACTTGAAAGCATAGGTGTAGGACGCGAGGAACAGGACAAGATACTGGGAATTATCCATACAAAATACGACGCATGATAAAGTTTTCTGGTGCCGCTGTGGGACAGAGATAATAATCTGCTGACCCACAGTTGGCTTTTTACTTGTCGAGACCTGATGTGTCAGGCGGCTTTTCAGGATTATAATCGCAAATTATCTCTTTTTCCATTACAGAATCGCCGCCATCATCGTCGCCATTTTTGCGCTTGTTCAGATTAATACAATTGTAATTGCGCATTTCCAGATAGATAAAATTCTCATAGATGTCCATGTCATTTCCCCCCTTTCTTGGCGCTATTATATCACCGTGATTGCAGTTTGGCAATAGTTTTGAGAAAAGTTCAGAGGATTATATAATAAATGTTTTAACTTAAATAATAATATAGATATTATTATATATTATATTATTATTTAAGAGAATTTTTCTATTTGTGCAATTTGCATATACAAAAAGGAATTATTACACAACTGCCCCCTTTGTATTCGAGGCATTATTCTGTAGTTTTAGCGGCTTGATATATCACCAGTTCAGAGGTAATATGTGTGTACCGCAAGAACAGCGGAATAAAGCCACAAAGGAGCAATTCACATGAAAATCTTAATATGCGAACCCGGCAAGCATCCATACGAAAAGGACATTGAACACACCCTTGAGAACCTACAGAAAATTGTCGGCGGATATATCCAGGCAATTTACCCTTACGATGAACAGGTCGCAGTTATTTGCAACGAAGACGGAATTTTCCTCGACCTTGAATGGAACAGAGTAGTTGAGAAATACGGTCCCATAAAAGGAACCTTCTTCATATGCGGTCTGGACTTTGACGACTTCTGCGACCTTACCGATGAGCAGATAAAACGCTATAAAAAACGTTTCTGGAATCCTGAGATGCTTATCCCGACACCTGACGGAATGATACAGGTTGTAATTTCCGAATAAGAAAGCAGGTGCAGTATTATGTGGAAGGAAGGCACGATTGGAATTCCGAAAAAGGAAGGCGGCTACACAGTAGTTCACTACTGCGCAAAGGTCTACAAAAAGAAAAGCAGGTACGGAATTGACGGTGGAAGGATCAGTAAGGCAACGCTGAAAATCAATGGCAAGGTTGTTTATAACTTCGACCGAGGGCTTGATGTCTCGCCGCAGACCGAGGCAGCTGAAAAGGCACTGGCGATCCTGATGTACGAATACAACTAAAAACACGAAGGCGGCTACCGGAGGGCAGCCGCCTTTCAATCTCATTCATTATCCTTTTCGCTCCACCTGAATGCTCTTTTATGATTCACATTCAGAATAGCATAGGATATGAGGTGTAGGCCTTTGAGATGCTCAAATACTTCATAAAACCGTTTTTCAAATGATTCATAATCATCAAAAGCCAGATCATCTAACTGGATGTTTAATATCGGATAGATCATACCACGATTATCGCACCATTCAGGCTTGTTATCATACCAGTCGGCATAAAGGTGCCCTTTCCACTTTTCACCATAGGAAGAAATGAGCAATCTCTTGTTGACATCTGGCTCTGATTCTCCATCTAAACATGGTGTGAATCTTATCAACTGTGATCTATTTTCCGGATTCTCTATGAATACTCTCCCGCATGACGGGCATTGATATAAATTCAACTGAAACAGATCATCAATACGCTCATAAATTGCATGACTATTTTCATGTGGCTTTTCAAGTTCTTCTATGCAGTCCCAGAACTCATTCCAATCCTGATCTGCAATGATTCTTCCTTTATAAGAAAGACAATCTGTGCTATCATGAAACCGATATCCACATTTACATAGAAAGTGCATGGAAACACCCCCGTGTTCTTTTTTATTATCATAACCGAAAAAACGCAAAATGTCAAGGAGGTGAGGCGCTTGCGAAAGCTGAAAGATTATACACCGACGCAGTTCATGGCGGAGGATTCCCATTACGACAAAGCCGCCGCTGACTATGCGGTGCGGTTCATTGAGTGCCTTGCCCATACCAAAGGCACATGGGCGGGAAAGCCGTTCGAGCTGATCGACTGGCAGGAGCGCATCATCCGTGACCTGTTCGGTGTTATCAAGCACAACGGCTACCGGCAGTTCAACACGGCATACATCGAAATTCCGAAGAAAAACGGAAAGTCTGAGCTTGCCGCTGCGGTCGCCCTGCTTTTGACCTGCGGCGACGGTGAGGAACGTGCCGAGGTCTACGGCTGCGCTGCCGACCGACAGCAGGCTGCGATCGTGTTCGATGTCGCCGCCGACATGGTGCGGATGTGTCCCGCCCTGAACAAGCGAGTGAAGATCCTGACCTCGCAGAAGCGCATCGTGTATGTGCCGACCAACTCCTTCTATCAGGTGCTTTCCGCTGAGGCGTACAGCAAGCACGGCTTCAACATCCACGGAGTCGTATTCGATGAACTGCATACCCAGCCTAACCGGAAGCTCTTTGACGTTATGACAAAAGGCTCCGGCGATGCCCGAATGCAGCCGCTGTATTTCTTAATCACCACAGCAGGCACGGACACGAACAGCATCTGCTACGAGCAGCACCAGAAGGCGCAGGATATTCTCGAAGGGCGCAAGATCGACAAGACCTTCTATCCGGTCATCTACGGCGCACCGGACGATGCCGATTGGACTTCTCCGGAGGTCTGGAAGAATTCAAACCCTTCCCTCGGTGAAACGATCGGCATGGACAAGGTGGAAGCCGCCTGCGAATCCGCCAAGCAGAACCCCGGCGAAGAAAACGCCTTCCGGCAGCTTCGTCTGAATCAATGGGTTAAGCAGACCGTCCGATGGATGCCGATGCACAAGTGGGACGCCTGCAAGGTCGATTTCGACGAATCGCTGCTGGAAGGGCGTGTATGTTATGGCGGTCTCGACCTCTCGTCCACGACGGATATCACTGCTTTCGTGCTGGTGTTTCCGCCGACCGATGAGGACGACCATTATTATATTCTGCCGTACTTCTGGCTGCCGGAGGAATCGCTTGACCTGCGTGTAAGGCGTGACCATGTGCCATATGATCTCTGGCAGAGGCAGGGCTTCCTGATGACTACCGAAGGCAACGTTGTCCATTACGGCTTCATTGAGAACTTCATCGACGAACTGGGTACACGGTTCAATATCCGGGAGATCGCATTTGACCGCTGGGGTGCTGTGCAGATGTCGCAGAACCTTGAAGAGCTGGGCTTCACACTGGTACAGTTCGGTCAGGGCTACCGTGATATGTCGCCGCCGACCAAAGAGCTGATGAAGCTGACGCTGGAGCAGAAGATTGCCCACAACGGGCATCCGGTTCTCCGCTGGAATATGGACAACATTTTCATCAAGTGTGATCCCGCAGGGAACATCAAGCCGGATAAGGAAAAATCCACGGAAAAGATTGACGGAACGGTCGCCACGATTATGGCGCTCGACCGTGCGATCCGCTGTGGAAACGACACTGGCGACAGCATTTATGACGAGAGGGATTTGTTAGTGTTGTAGTTGCTGAGGTAAATCTGAAGTTATTGAAACCTGTTATCGGTCACGGTTAAGCTTACATATTCATTATCCAGCTTATAATTTGATTTTGTATTTTTGAGAATGTTGTCTGACTCAATAGTTTTTTTCTCTTCATTATAGATCATAAGCCAATAGATAAAGTTAATTAAAAGCGCAACATAAACAACACCGATAACGGGGTGTGATGATCAATTAAAGTTTCGGGAGATTGTTTAATTCATATGAAGGAATACATAACACATACTCCGCATTTACAGTGCGAATAACAGAATATGAATACGGTATCAAGTAGTGATCCAGTATAAAACTACCTATAACGGGTATCAGAGAAAAGAGGCTGCTTTTCTTCTTAACTCCGATTTTTGAATATGATGACGGAGATCCACTGCGTATCCAATGACGAGTTTTAGCCTTGTTATCCGACTCTGTCCATGGGCTCATAAGTGAGTATGGTATCCTTACTGTTCCGGTAACATCAACAAAATATAATGCCTCATTGTCAGTGTAAGTGAGGTACATACCATTCGTAAACGGATGATCCTTTTTCCGGTAGAAATCATCCTGTAATGGCTTTGGAAATAACAGTTCTATTTCGTCACTGTCATCGGGAATATTCATTTCGGATACAGCCTTTGTACACATTTCTTCTGAGCGTCGCTTTACAGACGGCCTGCTGATCCATATCGCGCATATTGCCCAGACAAGTGGAAATCCGAATATTGTAAGCAATCCGAATAAAAAGATTAAGCCTGAATTCCAACCTGCAAGATCGCCGCCGATCCATAGAATTGCCATGAAAACGACAAAGGCAATAGCGATCCACTTTGTATTTTTTTCTATCTTTTCGATCTTTTGATTATGTCTTGTGATTTGTTCCAAAAGCTCTGGATTTGGGCGGCACACAATTAGTTCATCAGAGTCGAATACATTTTTCAACATAAAGAGGTTTCCTCCAGTAAAATCTAAGTATAAATCTACATTATAATTATACCAAAGCCCATAAAAAAAGTCAACCGAAAGGAGCTGATGCACATGGGCATTTTCAGCGGACTGTTTCGGTCGAGGGACAAGCCGAAGGACAGCTACGACAGCCCGTCCTACAGTTATTTCTTCGGACGGACACACGCAGGCAAGCGAGTCAACGACCGCACGGCTATGCAGATCATCGCAGTTTACGCCTGCGTGAGAGTTTTGTCGGAAGCAATCGCGCAGCTGCCCCTGCACGTTTATCAATATACCAATAGCGGAAAAGAGCGAGTGCCGAAGCACCCGCTGTATATTTTGCTGCACGACCAGCCAAATCCGGAAATGACATCGTTCGTATTCCGGGAAACGCTGATGGCACATCTGCTGATCTACGGCAACGCCTATGCCCAGATCATCCGGAACGGCAGAGGTGATGTTATCGGGCTGTATCCGCTGATACCGGATAAGGTGCGTGTTGACCGAGATGATCGTGGCAGGCTCATTTACCGCTATAGCCGATATGACGAACACAACCCAAATTTCAAGCAGCAGGGCGAGATCATTCTGCCGATGGAACAGGTGCTGCATATTCCCGGACTCGGCTTTGACGGTCTGGTCGGATACAGTCCCATTGCAATGGCGAAGAATGCTATCGGTCTTGCAGTTGCCTGTGATGAATACGGGGCATCATTCTTTGCAAACGGCGCAGCACCTTCGGCGGTGCTGGAGTATCCGGGTACTATCAAAAATCCGGAACGTATCAGGGAAGCCTGGCACAGAGCTTATGGAAATGGTAACGCTCATAAAGTTGCTGTTCTTGAGGAGGGCATGAAATACACACCTATCTCCATTCCGAATAATGATGCACAGTTCCTTGAAACCCGAAAATTTCAGATTGAGGAGATTGCGAGACTGTATCGCGTACCGCTGCATATGATAGGAGACCTTGACCATGCTACATTCAGCAACATTGAGCACTTGTCACTAGAATTCGTTAAGTATACACTGGACCCGTGGTTGGTCCGCTGGGAACAGGGAATGCAGAAAGCGCTTCTTTCCGATTCGGAGAAGGGGCGCTATTTTATTAAGTTCAACGTTGAGGGACTGCTGCGAGGCGACTATGCGAGCCGTATGCAGGGTTATGCTACTGCACGTCAGAACGGCTGGATGTCTGCAAATGATATCCGAGAGCTTGAGGACATGAATGCTATTCCCGCAGAACTGGGCGGAGATCTTTATCTCTGTAACGGCAGCTTCACAAAATTACAGGACGCAGGCGCAGCATACGCACAAAAGGAGGAAAATACTGATGAATAACAAATTCTGGAACTGGGTTAAAAATGAAGAAACCAACGAATCAGAGCTCATTTTCAACGGGCCTATCTCGGAGGATACATGGTTCGGAGATGAGATAACTCCCGCATTATTCAGAAACGAGCTTTCTAAGATAAACGGAGACTTTACCGTATGGATAAACTCTCCCGGCGGAGATGTTTTTGCAGCTTCGCAGATATACACCATGCTTCGCAATCATAAGGGTAAGGTAACCGTAAAAATAGACGGTATTGCGGCAAGCGCCGCTTCTGTGGTTGCTATGGCAGGAGATGAAACACTTATAGCTCCAACTGGTATGCTTATGATACATAATCCCGCTACTATAGCCGTCGGTAATAAATCCGATATGGAACAGGCTATACGACTTCTTGACGAGGTTAAGGAAAGCATTATAAACGCCTACGAAGAGAAGTCTCATCAGTCACGTGCCAGGATAGCCCATATGATGGACGAAGAGACATGGCTCAATGCAAAAAAGGCTCTCAGCATGGGACTTGTTGACGGCATCCTTTTTAAAGATGATGCTGCAGATGACTCTCCGGCTGAAGAAGATCCGGATGAAAATACACCTGATGAGGATGAAAGTGAAGAACCTGACGAGGACGGTGGTAAGTTCAAGCGACGTAAAACTGACGATATTGCTGCTATGTCATATTCAGCTGCTTCTGCTATGGACAAGCTTATGAAGAAGATCTCAGCATCATATACACCTGTTACAGGTACACCAATCGACCAGCTGGACAAGAGATTGTCTCTGTTGAAACACTAAGGAGGAATGTGTAATGACTATTCAGGAACTCAGAGAAAAAAGAGCAAAGGCATGGGATACAGCCCGTGATTTCCTTGATTCAAAGCGTAACGCAAGCGGACTTCTCTCAGAGGAGAACAGTAAAACATATGATACACTGGAACAGACAATAGTTGACCTCGGTAAGGAAATCGAGCGTATGGAAAGAGCCGAGCGTATCGGACAGGAGCTTTCAGCTGCTACTACAACACCAGTTGTTGGAACTCCCGGAGCTCATATCACTGATACTCCCAAGCACTCTACAGGCACTGAGGAATACAGCAAGGCATTCTGGAACAGTGTCCGTAACCGTAACTGGATCGACGTCCGCAACGACCTGCAGGTAGGTGAAGATACCGAGGGCGGCTATCTCGTACCGGATGAGTTTGAGAAAAAGCTCATTGAAGCCCTTGAGGAGGAAAACGTATTCCGTCCACTTGCCACAAGAATACAGACTTCAAGCGGTGATAGAAAGATACCGGTTGTAACATCAAAGGGTGAAGCGGTATGGATGGAGGAGGAAGAGGCATATACTCTCTCCGATGACTCCTTCGGTCAGCTCTCACTCTCTGCTTACAAGGTCGGCACGGCTATCAAGATCTCCGAGGAACTTCTCAACGACTCCGTTTTTGACCTACCCGCCTATATTGCAAAGGAATTCGCCCGTAGAATCGGTGCAAAGGAAGAGGAAGCATTTGTCGCTGGCGACGGTGTCGGCAAGCCTACGGGCATTTTCGCGGCTTCTGGAGGCGCTCAGGAAGGTGCAACCTCAAGCGGAGCTACAATCAGCTTTGATGACATGATAGAGCTGTTTTATTCTATCAAGAGTCCATACCGTAAGAAGGCTATCTGGCTTCTCAACGAGCAGACCGTCAAGGCTCTCCGTAAAATCAAGGACAACACCGGCAACTATATCTGGCAGCCCAGTGTTTCCAACGGTATTCCCGATACTATACTCAATCGCCCCTATGTAACTTCCGTTTACGCACCTACAATAGAAGCAGGCAGTAAGGCTATCGCATTCGGAGACTTCAGCTATTACTGGATAGCAGACCGTCAGGGACGCAGCATGAAACGACTTAACGAGCTTTTTGCCATGAACGGACAGATAGGCTTCCTTGCTTCACAGCGAGTTGACGGCAAGCTTATACTTCCTGAAGCTGTAAAGGTGCTGACTATGAAGGCATGATAACACTTGCTGAAACCAAGAATTATCTCCGTGTAGACCACTGCGAAGATGACAAGCTCATCATATCGCTTATAGATACGGCAAAGCGCCTTGTGAAAGATGTGGGCAGAATGGATGATGCTGCACTTGCGGTAAATGAGGGAACCTCACGGCAGGCTATGCTGTATACTGTATCATACCTCTACGAAAACCGCAATACTGCAGATTACCATAAGCTGACTCTTACACTGAGGGCGCTTTTATTTGCACAGAGGGAGGGCATTATATGATGGAAATAGGAATGCTTAATCAGAGGATATCCTTCCTCGAGCATCATACGAAAACTGACAGTATCGGCAATCACAAGGCTCAGTGGGAGGAGGCTTTCTCCTGCTGGGCAGCCGTTACTCCAAAGTCATCAACTGAAACGACAGAAGCCGGTGTCACAAAGGAAATCTACTCAATAGAATTCATAGTGCGGCAAACCGCTGATACTATGCGGATTAATCCGACAACGCACAGGCTTCAGTTCCGTGGGCTATCATATAACATTGACAGTATACTGCCGAATTACAAGTCTATGAACTATATGAAAATAACGGCAGGCACACGAAGGGCTGGTGAACAGGATGACTTCTATTGACGACATGGCAGATGTAATTATGAAAGGTCTGGCTGAATACGCAGATCTTGCTGATACGGAAATGAAAAAGGCTGTCAAAAAGACAGCTGAAAACGTTAAAAAGGAAATATCTGCAAATGCTCCGAAGCGCAGCGGCAAGTACCGCAAGAGCTGGACGACCAAGAAAACGAAGGAGAACAGTCATACACTCGAAATGACCGTTCACTCGAAAGACCGCTACCAGCTTGCGCACCTGCTTGAAAAAGGTCATGCAAAGCGCAACGGCGGACGTGTATCCGGCAAACCGCATATTGCCCCTGCGGAAGCGCACGGCGAGGAAATGCTCACGCAGCTAATCGAGGAGGCGCTGTCATGATTATGGCTTATACCTCATAATTGCATTTATCAGGAAAGCATTGTAATTTCTGAATTTGTCTGAGAAGTTTACACCAAAGGTGGACTGCCATAACATCATAGCCAATTGAGCACTTCAACCACGTATTAGAACAATTTTCTATGACAATATCACCCTTGTCATAAAGTTCGGCAAAAGAATCATTCGGAACGCCCCAACTATCAGAAAAAACTTTCTTTGAGATAATTATTTTTCCATCGCATATACGCTCGTCATTAAGATATTTTTTGTTATTATAGTTAAATGATGAATAGGCATATGTTACGTATTCATCATTCTCATATAGCTTTTTGCAAAATGCACCATGTCCAACACTCATTATAATCAGCTCCTTTTTTTCATTATATACGATTAAAGGAGAAAAATCAATTACTGAAAGGGAAAAAATGACCTATGAAGAAATCAATGAAATGATGCAGGAGATTGAGCTGCCATTCGCCTATCATCATTTTGCAGAGGGCGAGTATCCGAAACCGCCCTTTGTTATTTTTCTCTCACCCGGCGAGGACACCTTCGGCGCGGATAACCTGATGTATCACAGTTCCAAGCAACTTGATATTGAACTGTATACGGATGAAAAGTCGCCCGATACGGAAAGCCGTGTGGAGGAAGTGCTGACGCAGCACAATATCTATTACACGAAAACTGAAAGCTACATCGAGAGCGAGAAGCTCTACGAGGTGCTTTACGAAATGGAGGTATAACAATGGCACTGCAGAAGAATAAGGTAAAATTCGGTCTGAACAAGGTGCATTGGGCAAAGATCACAGCATGGAGCGATGATGGTGTTCCGACCTTCGCAACGCCTGTACGTCTGCCCGGTGCAGTTTCCCTGAGCATTGACGCGAACGGCGAAAACGAGAATTTCTACGCTGACAACAGCGTTTATTATGTCATCAACAACAACGCAGGCTACGACGGCGATCTGGAGGTCGCACTCATCACCACCGACTTTGCAACAGCGATTCTCGGCGAACAGCTTGATGCAAAGGGCGTTCTGGTGGAGCGCAACGATGCGGAAACATCGCAGTTCGCAATCATGTTCGAGTTCGACGGGGACAAGAACCACATCCGCCATGTGCTTTACTGCTGCTCGGCTTCCCGTCCTGCGACTGAGGGCGAGACTACCGAGGAGAGCAAGTCCGTCAAGACGGAAAAGCTCTCCCTCAAGGCATCGGCGCTGCCGAACGGTCTGGTGAAGTCCAAGACCTGCGAAAGCACTGACCAGACGACCTACGACAACTGGTACAATGCGGTTTATATGCCGACTGCTGCAACCAATAACAGCACCGGCACACGTTCCACAACAACTAAGTCCGGCGGCAGCACGGCTGAGTAAGGAGGTACAGAATGGCTATCAAAAAGACGATTACCGTTGACGGTATCGAAGTTCCGTTCAAGGCGAGTGCCGCCGTGCCTCGCCTTTACCGCATCAAGTTCCGCAGGGATATCTACAAGGATTTTGCTGCGCTTCAGATCTCTGTTCAGGAAGGCGACGAGGAAGGCTCTAACCTCGACATCGAGAGCCTTGAGGTATTCGAGAACATTGCATACATCATGGCGAAACACGCTGATCCGGAGAACGTCCCGGACAATCCCGATGACTGGCTGGAGAAGTTCAACACGTTCTCCATTTACGAGGTGCTGCCGCAGCTCATTGAACTGTGGGGGCTTAACGTGGAGACACAGGCAGAGTCTAAAAAAAACATCGCAAAACTGACCGCCCGATGACAACGCCGTTGTTTCTCTTGAGATGCAAACAGCTCGGCCTAACAATGACCGAGCTGGATATGCTTACGATAGGTTTAATCAACGATATGTTCACCGAGCGTGAAAATGATGATTATGAGGGTTGGCATGAGGTGGCTTCTCAAAGCGATATGGATGCGTTTTAATCCTTATTGGTATCAATCATATTTTGAATATTTCTACCGCCGTAAAAGATACGAATTACGGTAACAATGGTTTTATCATGATTGACAAGATAAAATATCTCATAATTACCGACAGAAAACCTTCGCATTCCCATTGAACTCCATGGTTCCCATTCCACAGAGGGATATCTATCAGGTGACACGTCTAGATCTTTGATTTCTTTACGAATTCTGTTTATTATATTCCTTGCTGTAGTACGTTCTTTCAAATGAAAAGCAATGTATGAGTAGATTCCTTTTAAATCAATTCTTGCAGCAGGTGAATATTCGATTGTATACTCTGTCATATACCGAATTCCTCTGCAAGCTCATTATCAATTTCTTCGGTGGAATAGGTTTTTCCGCTTTTTATGGATTCAATTCCCTTTGCAAGTTCAGCGTCAAGTTCGGCTTGTGTCATGCCTCCGATAGCTGTAGGCTGTGGTGTTGGAAGATGAAGATCGAACGGAATACCATTTTGCAGAACAATTTGGCTGTACAACATCTGAATTACACTGGAAGGCGTAATTCCAAGTTGTGCAAGAATAGCCTCGGCGTTTTCTTTTAAGCCTGTATCAATACGTGCATATACAGCAGTTGTGTTTGCCATAATGATCACACTCCTTTGATGCTATTATACCACATATTATTTGCAAATGCAAGCATTTGCAAGCAAATTTTGTGACTTATTCAGAAAACAGAGTTTTAATCCCGCTGCAGACGATCTGTCTGCTCACAATCGGAGTCGTGAATGATGTGTTCACCGAAAAGGAAAACGACTAATATGATGGCTGGTCGGAGGTCGCTGGACAGGCGGACTTTGATGCGTTCTGATTGACTTTTGCTCCCTGATGTGCTATAATTTTGGTATGGTGAATGTATGATTCTTTCACTGCAAAAATGGAATTTAGTGAAGAAGGAAATATAATAATGAAAAAAACAGTCACACTTCTTTTGATCCTTGCAATGACCTTATCCATGACTGCCTGCGCAGGCAAGCAGGAAAGCACTTCACAAGCCGATAGCAGTCCCACCACGGCGCAGACAGAAAACAGTACTGCTGAACCAATACAAACACAGTCATTATCGCCCACAAAGCTCACGAATAAAATGACAGAGAAAGAACTTGACACAGTGACAAAACACGCTCTCACTCTGCTGGACGAGCCGCCAAAACTCAGTTCAGACCCGAATGCCGAACACAAGGTCAGTATCGAGTTTCAGACGATAGACCTTGAAAACTGGCGCTCCTCGATCAATGAGAACCGCGATGAGATGACCGATGACGAATATAAAGAAGCAATGAAAAAGATACAAAAGGCTGAAGAAACTGGAGAGGGCCTGCGGTATCCGCTCCCACCAATTGTAGACGGCTATATCGTTGCAAATTCTGTCCCTGAGGCAGATGTATTTGAGGACGGCGGTTTATATAAGTTTACGACTTCCACTATAGACGAAAACGGCGAGTGGCAGGTCAAAGACCTTTCATTTGCTTCGTTTGAGGAGTATCTGGACTATATCCGGGAGCAAGATGCCAAGCAGGGCTTCACCGAAGAGCAAACAGACCTTGATATCTGTTTTATGCAGCTTGCTTACGATGCGCTTCGCTCAGGCGATTACGAGGAACTCCCCGAGGGCTCGGTCGACAGGAGCGATGAATCTCTTTATCTATGGAGCTATTTTCACAATTACAGAAGCGATTGGGAATACAATCGCGAAGAAGTAGAGGAGATCAAGGATTCAGTTGACGAGATTTACATTTACGATGAAGAACTGCAAAGGTCATTCACTGTCCATGTGACGCTCCCACCTGATTATGACAATCATAAGACCTATCCTGTATTCTTCCTGACGGATGGTATCTGGCGCTTCGGCAACTGTCCCGCACTGAGAAAATGTATAGAAAACAAAGAGGCTGCACCGGTGATCCTTGTCAGCCTGTATTACAGCTACGATGTCACCGACCCTGACGGGGAACTGCGCTATGAGGATCTTGTCATCAATCGCAGTGAGCTGCTGGATTTTATCACCGACAACCTGATGCCGTATCTCTGCGAGAATTACAACATCGACTGCGGAAATTCCACGCTGTACGGTCATTCGGACGGAGGCGTATTCACACACTATGCACTGTTCAATTCAGATCAGTACGAGAATCAGCCCTTCGGACATTACATCATCGGCAGCCCTGCACTGTGGGGGCTAAAGCATTATAATGAATATGAAGGCATCAGCAATGACATATATATGAATGATTACGACTATTATGTCAGAAACGAAACGCTGAGCAAAACCGTATTCCTGTGTGCAGGTTCGCAGGAAGATCCCGATTATGCCGACAATTATCGTGAGGGAGATGATACAACGCTGGAAGGCGCTGCAAAGCTGAAAGAGCGTCTTGAGTCACATAATGCAGACCTGACATACAAGCTGTATGAATCCCATCATTATCAGTACATTCCCGAAATGCTGATAGAATATCTGAAAGAAACTTATCCGTGTTAATTGTAGATTTGAATTCTGATTTAGTTCATTAACTGAATATACACTGAGCAGTCCTTCGGGGCTGCTTTTTTCATGCCCTCACGGAGGAGTAGGTGAAACTGCATGGCAAACAGAATCAAGGGCATCACCGTTGAGATTGGCGGCGATACTACCAAGCTGGTCGGAGGTCGCTAGACAGGCGGACTTCGATGCTTTCTGATTGACTTTTTCTTCCTTCTGTGTTATAATTCTGTTGTGAAGGAAACATGAAGCTTCCTTCGCTAAATCGGAATTTGTGGAGGGGTAGGATATGAAAAAAACAAATGTTAAGCTGATACTTTCATTTATAGCTTTTTTAGTTGTGAATCTTTGGCTTGTGTTTAAGGGGGCTGCGAAAGGAAGCGCTGATTTTTTCATATCTCCGACAGTAGAGGAAACCATACTATTTATTCTTTTACAACTATCGGTCATTGTTGTCTACTTTATTCGTCCCCTTACTGTAAAAAAGTCAAAAATAATCTACTGGTGTGTTTCCGAAATGTTTGTTCTGGTTACTGTTTTCTTTTGGGGGATATTTATCGTTGGACCTATATGGTTTCAATAATATAAATTCTGATTTAGCTTAGTAACTGAATATACACTGAGCAGTCCTTCGGGGCTGCTTTTTTCATGCCCCAATGAGGAGGTGAAACCGTATGGCAAACAGAATCAAGGGCATCACCGTTGAGATCGGCGGCGATACCACCAAGCTGTCGAAGGCGCTGGAAGGTGTCAATAAGAATATCAAAAACACGCAGACGCAGCTCAAAGATGTGGAAAAGCTGCTGAAGCTCGACCCGACCAATACGGAACTGCTGTCGCAGAAGCATAAGCTCCTCGCTGATGCGGTGAAGGCTACCAAAGAAAAGCTGGAAACCCTGAAAACAGCAGCAGAGCAAGCAAATCAGGCTCTCGCCAACGGCGACATCTCACAGGAGCAGTACGATGCCCTGCAGCGTGAGATCATCGAGACAGAACAGGAACTGCAGAACCTCCAGCGTGAAGCGGAGGCTTCCAGCACTGCGCTTGCAAAGCTCGGTCAGGCGGGAGAAATGCTTGAAAAAGCCGGTGACAAAATCGCCGATGTCGGAACGACACTGACCACTCATGTGACCGTTCCCGTCATGGCTGCCGGAACTGCTGCTGTGAAGACGGCTGCGGATTTCGATTCTGCTATGTCGAAGGTCGCTGCTGTATCCGGTGCGACTGGTGATGAACTTGACGCACTCCGGGATAAGGCTCGTGAGATGGGCGCAAAGACCAAGTTTTCCGCTTCCGAGGCTGCCGATGCCATGAACTATATGGCGATGGCGGGCTGGAAAACCGGAGATATGCTGGAGGGTATCGAGGGCATCATGAATCTCGCTGCTGCTTCCGGTGAGGACTTGGCGATAACCTCGGATATTGTAACAGACGCTCTGACCGCTTTCGGCTTATCTGCTGCCGACAGCGGTCATTTTGCTGATGTGCTGGCTGCGGCATCGTCCAACGCTAATACCAATGTGTCTATGATGGGCGAAACCTTCAAATACTGTGCGCCAGTTGCTGGTGCGTTGGGATTCTCCTGCGAGGATACAGCAGAGGCAATCGGCCTGATGGCAAACAGCGGTATAAAGGGTTCTCAGGCAGGTACGGCTCTCCGATCCATGATGAACGCTCTCGCAGGAGAAGTCAAGTTCTGCGGTGAGTCTTTCGGTGAAATCGAAATTGCAACTACCAATACCGACGGTTCGATGCGTGAATTGAATGACATCCTGGCGGACTGCCGTGTGGCTTTTGCACAGATGTCTGAATCGGAACAGGCATCGGCAGCGCAGGCTCTGGTCGGAAAGAATGCGATGTCCGGTTTCCTTGCACTCATGAAAGCTGCACCTTCGGATATTCAGAAGCTGGAAGGTGCGATCAGCACCTGTTCCGATGAGATTGACGGCTATAACGGTGTCACGGAAAAGATGGCTGCAGTTATGCAGGATAACCTTGGAGGACAGCTTACCATACTGAAATCACAGCTACAGGAGCTTGCCATTTCCTTCGGTGAAATCCTGATGCCTGCAATCCGTGCAATCGTCAGCAAGATTCAGGGGCTTATCGATAAATTCAACGGGCTGTCGCCTGCGACAAAGGAAACCATTGTTAAGGTCGCACTTATCGCAGCTGCACTGGGACCGCTTCTGATTGTCGTCGGTAAAACTATAGGTACCGTCGGTAAGCTGATGCAGTTTGTTTCAAATATCCCCACTATTATAGCAGGTGCCAAAACAGCTTTTTCAACATTTGGTGCTGCCATAGGCGGTATCAGTGCTCCAGTAATATCTGTTGTAGCGGTGATAGGTACGTTAGTCGCCGCATTTACTCACCTATGGAAAACAAATGAAGAATTCAGAAACAACATAACTGCAATATGGACTCAGATAAAGGATACATTCCATAACTTCACACAAGGTATAGTTGACAGACTTAATGCACTGGGATTTAACTTCAAAAACATATCCGAGGTAATTAAAGCAATCTGGGACGGACTATGTAAGTTCCTGAAACCTCTGTTTGAAGGCGTATTTAAAGAAATTGCCGATGTATTCAAATTCATAACAGACACCATTCTCAGCATACTTGATATATTCATCGGTATCTTTACCGGCGACTGGAGCAGAGTCTGGGAAGGTATAAAGGGGATATTTACAGGTATCTGGGACTTCATAGTATCTACCATAAAGAACGTTTTCAATACGCTCGACAAGATATTCGGTGGAGCACTCAGTAAAATCAAGGATGTTGTGGTAAATGTCCTTACAGCCATAAAGAATTTCTTTGTAAATATCTGGACAGCTATCAGTAACAAGGTCAAGGAGAAAGTCGAGTTCATTAAGCTCGTTATAACTACTGTCTGGAATGCTATTCACTCTGTCATCAGTACAGTTCTCAATGCGATAAAGGATGTCATAAGCAAGGTATGGAACTCCATTTACAGCGTTGTTTCTCCAATCCTTAACGCGATAAAGACTGTAGTTGAAACTGTGTTCAACGTAATTCATACCATTGTAAGCGCTGTTATGGATTGGATTCACCAACATATAACTGAAAAGCTGGAGATTATCAAGGCTGTTTTTACAATCGTATTTGATGCCATAAAGAACACCGTAGGAGCAGTATTTGACGCTATCCACTCAGTTATCAGCAGCGTCATGGACTGGATTCATGATAATATATCCGAGAAGCTCGAAATGATAAAAGCTGTATTTACAATTGTATTCGAAACAATTAAAAATACGGTAGAAACGGTATGGAATGCGATATCTACAGTTATATCCACTGTAGTCGATGCGATCTCAAATGCCATATCAAGTGCGTGGAACTTCATTGTAGATCATATAAAAAATACACTTGATACGATAAAGGCTGTTGTTACTACAGTCTGGAATGCTATTAGCGACTTTATATCCGGAATTGTAAATACAATCAAGTCAGTTATCTCGAATGTATGGAATGCAATAAAAGACACGGTCACAAACATCATGAATGCAATAAAAAATACTGTCTCCAATATATGGAACAGTATCAAATCGGCAATATCTTCAACTATTGGCGGTATCAAGGATACCATCGTTAACGGTTTCAACAAAGCTGTAGACTTTGTTAAGAACCTTGGAAAAGAGGCTTGGCAGTGGGGCGCAGATATAATCAACGGTATTGTTGACGGTATCAAGAGCTGTATAGGCAAAGTTGGTGACGCAGTTAAGAGTGTTGCCGATAAGATAAAGTCCTTCCTGCATTTCTCAGTACCGGATGAAGGTCCTCTTACTGACTTTGAGAGCTGGATGCCGGACTTCATGAAGGGGCTGGCAAAGGGCATCAATAAGAGCAAGAAGTATGTCGAGGCGGCTGTATCCGGTGTGGCTGATGCCATGACGCTGACGATGCAGTCCGGGCTGAATGTCGATATGGACGGCATCTCCGGTGCGATGATGAACGGCGGCAGCGGCGGTGTGGTCAATAACTACTACAACAACGACAACAGCCGCACAGTGAATCAGACAAACAATAGTCCGAAATCGCTGTCACGGCTGGAGATTTATCGTATGACGCGCAATGCGCTGAATGTGTGATGGGGGATTTTCCAGCCCCATTACTGCGGTAAATCAGAATTTGTATCACAGAACCATCAGCAATGTTCCGGCTCCAATCAGGATACACCCTATCACTGACTTAAAAGTAAATTCTTCATGCAGAAAAACAAACGCCAGTATCAGCGTAATGACAACGGACAACTTATCAATCGGGACGACTTTTGAAGCGTCTCCCATCTGCAAGGCCTTGTAATAGCAAAGCCATGAGGCACCAGTAGCAAGGCCGGACAGAATCAGGAAAACCCAACATTTCTGGCTAATGTCTTTTATTCCGGCTTGCTGATGAGTAATAAATACCATTCCCCATGCCATGATAACAACAACCATCGTACGGATCGCAGTAGCCAGATTCGATCCGACACCTTCAATTCCTATCTTTGCCAATATTGATGTCAGTGCGGCAAAGATTGCCGAACCAAGCGCTAATAAAAACCACATAGTGATACTCCTTCAAATTCCGATTTAGCGCAGAGAGCCCGCGCTCCGTTTTTTCTATTATACCACACTCAAACCTAAAAAGTAAAGGTGATGCAACCATGTTTTTTACACTTATTCTTGAAAATGCCAACGGCGATCGCATCGACATGACAACGACCGCCAACCAATATATGACCTCTCAGATAGAGGGCTTGTCGCCTCCGCCCGGAACTATCAGCACCTCATCCTACGCAGGCATGGACGGCAGCCACCTGAACAATGCCTTCATTGAGAAGCGGAATGTAGTAATTCACTTTGAGATGCGTGGTATTGATATAGAAGCTCGTCGTCACCAGCTATACAACGTAGTAAAGCCTTCTAGATATATAAAGATCTACTATAAAACCGCAGGCATTGAAGTGTATACCGAAGGCTACGTCGAGACATGCGAGGTCAGTAATTTTGAACAGCTTACAACGGGACAGATCTCCGTTCTCTGCCCCGATATTTATTGGTACTCAACAAAGCCGGTCATAGCTCAATACAGCCATATTGTCGGTGCATTTACCTTTTCGTTTCCTTCTGAAACAAATCCTCAGCCTTTTGTGCTGGGTAAATACAACAGGGATAATACTATGAATATTGTCAACGAAGGCGATGAGACCGGCTTTACGCTGGTTATTGAAGCTACTGCAGACGCACGGTCTCCCACACTGTATAACGCAGACACGGATGAGTACTTGCAGATCACAGGCGATATCCTAGCAGGCGATGTTATCACAGTCACAACCAAGACGGGCAATAAGACCGTAACTCTTGATCGCGGTGGTGTTAAGAGTAATATCATCAACAGGCTTGTTTCAGGCTCGACATGGCTTACTCTGCGTGAAGGAAACAATCGTTTCTTTCTCCAAGGAACAGGACTTGAAAACCTGAAAGTAAGAATTATCCACACAAATGCTTATCTGGGGGTGTAGCATGCAGATTGAGATTTACAATATGCAACCCGATGGCGATTCACTCGTTATTACCCTTGAAGCCATATGCGACAGCTTTTCCTCTCTTATATGGGACGTTGAATACTATAAATGTGGCAGCTTTGAGGTATATATAGCAGCAAGTCCATTGAATATAAGCATCTTCAGGACTGGACGCATTGTAGGGCGCGATGATGATAAAGAGCACTTCGGCATCATTGAGTCGGTGCAGATAGACACGGATACCGAGAACGGCGACTACCTTACAGTACGCGGACGTTTCCTAATGTGCCTGCTTGAACGGCGAATCATTCATCCAACACTAAGTATAACGAAGACGACGGCATACAGCGAAATCGTACGATCTTCGGTTACACTTAATGTGATACAGAATAATAATCGACGTATTCCGGGACTATCACTTGGAACAGTCTCAGGTACTTGTTGGGAGCAGGCGGCTACACTGCAGGTATCATACGCCAATCTTATGGAATGGGTGTATACGATCTGTGAGAAGATCGGAGGAACAGCAAATATCCGGCTTGTGAAGGATACCGGAGAGCTGTACCGCATGGTATTTGACCTATCTGAAGGCAGCGACCGCAGCATAATGCAGGAGAATAATCCTCATATTATCTTCTCCGATACATACAGCAATCTTCTGTCATTCAGCTATGCAGAGGATGCTTCTGTTGAACGCAATTTCGCATATATCTTCGGTCAGGGCAAGGGCGATGAACGTAAACGGACCACTTACTATAACGGTGACGAGCCTTCATATCTTTCCCGATATGAGGTGTATGTGGATGCGGATGATATCTCTGAAACAGAAGATGTTGATGGAGAAACAGTGCCTATACCTGAAGATAAATATATTGAACTGCTTAAAACAAGAGGCTCGGAACAGCTGGTACAGCCTAAAACGGTATCAGAATCCGAAATAGCTGCTAATAATTCGCAGTATCAGTATAACAAGGATTATGCTGTCGGCGACTATGTGACCGTGCAGCATAAACGTTTCGGTATGATTAAGCCGAAAATACAATTAATAGGTATGATAGAGTGCTTTGACTGCAATGGTCGTAGCCTCACACCTACATTCAAAAAGGAGGAACAATAATGGCTTTTTACAGCGGATTCTTTAATTCAAATGGCTTTGACAGAACATATACAGCAGAGGACTTTACAGCATATCTGTCAAGTATTATCTGCAATGGCATACTTGACACCTACGGCAGTAACTTCAGTCTGACGCCTGCGTCAGGCCTGAAGGTAGCTTTAGGTACAGGAAAGGCATGGATAGACGGTCATTACTTCATTAATGACGCAGAATATACCATTGACCTGAGTCAGTATCAGGATGAGTCCCTTCCGCGATTTGTGGCTGTTTCTATTCTGTGTGATATTTCTGAATCTGTCAGAGCTGTATCTCTTGAGGTAGTACCGGGAACACCTGCAGAATTACCTGCCCTACCTAATTTTGATGCAGAACGGAATAAGACAAGGTTATTGCTGTATGCTGTAAGGATAGCTCCAGAAGCTATAGCATTAACGGCGCAGGATATTCTGGATTATCGTGACGATAACAATGTGTGCGGTTACTGCAGGTGCATACTGGGTAAATGCAAGGTTACAGATATGCAGGCTCAGATAGCGCAGCTCATAGCAGAAATGCAAGGATACAACGGAAAAATAAATGCGCTTGAAAATACAGTAATCGAGCTTAATGCCAAGGTAAATAACTTCTCAGGAGATATAGTCGGGTATGGTAAATGCGGCGATGATGTACATTATGCTTTATTCTCAGGCGGAACATTGCTGCTCAGCGGTTCAGGTGATATGTATGATTATGAAAGTGATAATAATCCGGATGCCAATTTATCGCCGTTTTTTAATCGTAATGATATAAAGTCGGTTGTTATCTCTGATGGTATTACTTCTGTCGGTACCTTTGCCTTTACATTCTGTGATGAACTCAAAAATGTATCCCTGCCTAACAGCCTGACACGTATAGGCAGAAACGGCTTTATGCCGCATATAGACGAGTATGTTGAGCATCATGTGCTTAATGGTCTGACAGCTCTTACACTGCCGCCAGATATCTCAGAACTTGGCAGGTATGCATTCAGCGGTACAGCTATAACAGCTCTTCTTGTCCCTGCTACTGTAACAAATGTGAGTATTGAAGTGTTCAGCGGCTGTCAGGCTCTTGAAACCGTCCGTTATGAAGGCAGAATCATAGGAGACAGAATGTTTGCTTCATGTACTGCACTTCGGGAGTTCACTATTGCCGCAACTGTAGAGGAAATATCTGCAGGCAGCTTCAACTACTGTGATAATCTTGAACTTATTACATACGAAGGAAGCCTTGAGGCATGGGCTGCAATACGCAAATCAAGCGGCTGGGATGGCCATAGCGGTAATACAGGAAACAAAGGCCTTAAAAAGATACAGTGTATCGACGGATATATGGAATACGACTTTGAAAGCAGAGAATGGAGGGAGGTACATAACTGATGTGGAAATTCCTTGTAAGGAACCAGAGTATAGAAGTTCTTGAACGTGAAGTGCTTGCAGACCACCAGATCAGGTATGTCCAGTTTAAATTCACCTTTGAAGGCGACTGGAAGCGGTTCCATAAGGTAGCGCAGTTCAGTCAGGGAGACGATACATACAGTATTGTTCTCGGATATGACGGGACAAGCTGTTATCTCCCTGCAGAGCTTCATGCAGGTGCTGTAAAAATGTCTCTGTTCGGTTATGACGCGGAAAGTGATACTACCGTCCGTGCAACCACTGTTCCTGTAACACTTAATATTCGCTCCTCTGGATTTACAGGCGATGATGATATTCCTATACCGCCGACACCTGACCTGTACGTTCAGTTGCTTCAGCAGATAAGGCAAATGAATACTGGCACAGCAGGTCAGTCTGCATATGAACTGGCAGTTCAGGAAGGCTTTACCGGATCACTGTCTGAATGGCTGCAAAGTCTGCACGGCAAAGACGGAGCTGACGGTAAGAATGGAGCTGACGGCAGAGATGGTATTGATGGTAAAGACGGACGAGACGGAACTGATGGTACAAACGGTCGTGACGGCATAAATGGCATAGACGGAAAGGACGGCAGGGACGGTATCGATGGTAAGGACGGCATATCGCCTGATATATCAGAAATAACCGCAATAGTCCGGCAGATGATAGAGCAGCTGCCGGATAATGGACATTCACATAATAACAAGGCCTTACTTGATGCAATCACCGCCAGCTATACTACAGAGGAACGTCAGGGTATCCAGAATACACTTGCCTCTCTGCAGGCTCAGATAGATAATCTGCATGCAATCGATAGCTCAGTAACGCTGTTTAAATCCGGTAATACAGCTCTATCTGAATACGGTGAAAAGCTTTATACCTTCTATGTTGACGGCTACCGCTCTCTTTCAGGCTTTGCAGATACATACCATAATTTCTGCAGCCAAGAAAACGACTATGCCATTTCATATAACCAGCCGGACTTCAACTGGGGAGCTGAGATATACACCATGTGTATAACGCCTGTGAGAATGTCAGCTTCGTCGAACGTACTGTTCAGCTATAAATGCGGCTTCAATGAAGACGGAGAAGTGTGGCTTGTACGAAAAGCGAGTACTGAGCTTTCTGCAGCAGAAACAGCCAGATATATTCACGAACAGATCATAAATGGCAGTGCTATATCAATACCATTCAGATGGCTGCAATCCGAAGACAGATATATTACGGTGCTGCTTTCAAGAGAAGACTTATCTGCCGATGAGTATTATCTTGCATGGAAGGCAGTTACTGATAATACACATCCGCATATCAGACTCATAAAAATACTGGAGGTGACAACATGAAAGAGACGATATGTATGGTTATAGGCGCAATAGGCGGATTTATCGCGTCACTGTTCGGAGGCTGGGATTCAGCTCTTGCAACTCTCATAATCTTTATGGCTATTGACTTTGCAACAGGCATGATAACAGCAGCTATGGGAAGGTCCAAACACACTGATACAGGCAAACTCAGCAGTAAAGCCGGATGGCTTGGACTGGCAAAGAAGTGCAGTATCCTTATGCTGATTATTGTAGCGGTAAGACTTGATATTCTTCTGAATACCAACTATGTCCGTGACGCAGTCTGCATAGGCTTCTGCGCTAATGAGGTGCTTTCAATTATCGAAAACACCAGTCTTATGGGTATTCCATATCCACCCGCACTGAAAAATGCTATTGAGATCCTGCAGGAAAAAGCAGGCAGAAAGGATGATAATGATGACAATGATTCTGAAGGCAGATTCTAATAATGTTATAAACGGAGTTCCGGTCAATGAGTATATGCTCACAAACCATAATCCCAATAATATCGAAATGCCCTCCGCTTCTATGGAGGGCAAAGTTATAGGTATAACCATTCATAATACAGACTGGATAACTACAATAGAAGGCACAACGCCTGCTGAGCAGTATACCAGAGCTACTGTAAACGGCAATATGAAGGACGTGCGTGTTCACTATTACTGCGACGACACCTGTGCATGGCAGAACCTGCCTCTAACACTCTCAGGCTGGCATGCAGCTGACGGAGACGGCAGCGGTAACAGACGTACTATAGCTATTGAGTGTATTATGTCTTCTGCCTATAACGATACCGATAAAAAGTCTGAGGATAACTGTGCAAGACTTGCTGCAGCACTGCTTAAGATGTATAACCTCAGTATAGATAATCTCTATACCCATACATACTGGCTTAACGTTCGTGACGGCAAAAGAGGCTCTGTCGATGAGCTCAATGTTATGTATAACAGCTATAAGATGTGTCCGGCATATATACTCCCGCACTGGAACGAATTCAAAGCTAAGGTACAGTTGTATATGGGTGAAACGGCTCCTGCACCCAAACCTAAAACTGCAGCAAAGAAGGTACTCTATCGTGTAAGGAAGTCATGGAAAGATGCCAAGTCACAGGTAGGCGCATTTGAAGTACTTGAAAACGCTCTGAAGGCTTGTCCTGTAGGATATACCGTATATGATAATGCGGGAGTACCTATAAGCACTAAGGCCGTAGAACTGCAGAGAGGCGCTACAATTACACTTATTAACGCACCTCTGTATGCATCATCTGATGCGGATCAGCCATCTAATACCGTTAATGGTACATACTACCTTTATGACGGAGTTAACTTCAATGGTCGAGTGCGTATAACCAATTCACCTGATAAATGCGGTAACACTCCAGTGGGGTATTATGTTACAGGATATGTCTCAATCGAAAATATCACATAATACTGACAATTATTAAGCTTTAAATCGGCTATATAACGGCATATTATTCGTTGACTTTGAGTGGAATACAGGGTAATATGTAACACGAAAGGAGACGGTGATATGCCGAAAACAAGCCAAATCAAGACTGAAAGGAGATTATCATGGAATACAAGATATTGGTTATGGACAGAAAGGAACTTGTAACGAGGATGGAGCAGCTTACAGGAATACGGGCAAGATTCCAGCCGGGCAGAACATCCTCGTATAAGATCGACAGATATATTATTTCATGTAACAAGACACTTACTGTCCCTGATGATGCAGATTTCGATATGCTGAAAATGCTGACTGATGAAGGGCTTATAGAGCCTGCAGCTACTGAGGAACAGATATCTGAACAAGGGGCTTTAGAACACGAAGAACCTAATGAAAACAGTATTTACCTGCCGATGGGGGAATACACCGGCGTTACCTTGAGAAACCTTGTAAAGATACTGTATATCAGGGCAGTACTGATACAAAAGTCTACAGGAGCCAGAATTGAAGTAACTGACTCATTTATGAATTTCCTTAAGGATGATCGCTGTACCTTCTCTGTTCCGAACTTCCTGAAGGCAGTAGCAGAGTTTGAGAGAAAAAACGGAATCGGATGTAAAGGAGTATTTTTCACTGAAGATAATGTCATCATAACAGCGGAGCAGGATAATAAGGATGAAACCCATAGACAAGCTTATATTGACCTTATTACCTGTATTAATAAAAAAGCAATATCAGGCAGACCTGTTATCTTCAGCAAAACCGATTTTTCAAACGAGAAGTTTGCGATGCGTATATGGCTTGACAGTATAGGGATGACAGCTGAAGAGTACAAAATAAGCCGTAAGACGCTTATGAAGCCTCTAACAGGAAATTCTTCGCGTAAAACAAAGGAACAGTTGGAGGCAAGTATCAGGAGGTATTTGGAAAGGAGAAAGGCGCATGTATAATTCTTCAGAAGCACTGGATTTTTCAGACCTACCTGATTTTTCTTCTTTTGCCTGTAATTTAAAAGAGGAAAGTATGCCTGCCCTTCTGAAAGTAGCCTGCTATATACGAGTCAGTTCCGACTCATTTGATCAGGAAAACAGCTATGAGGCACAGGAGCAGTATTTTACAAAGCTCTTGGCTTCACATGACGACTGGGATTCAGTTGGTGTGTATTCTGATTATGGTATATCAGGTACGAAGCAGGATAACCGCAGCGGCCTTAAACGACTGTTAAGGCACTGCGAGGAGGGAAAGGTCAACCGTATCATCTGCAAATCCATAAGCAGGTTTTCAAGAAACACAGCCGATACTATAGAAACCGTAAGACATCTGCTGAGTATCGGCGTAACCTGCTTCTTTGAAAAGGAAAATCTTGATACAGGTGATCTTAAAAGCGAATTTATACTGACAACATTAGCTGCACTGGCTCAGGAAGAGTCCAGATCTATTTCAGAAAACATCTGCTGGGGGCGTGGAAAACTTGCTCTGCGAGGTGATGTTCCTAATGAAGAGCTCTATGGATACCGGTTTGGAGATTACGAGACGACTGAAACCGGCTACAAGCGCAGAACTGTAAAGATCATTGAAGAAGAGGCCGAGACTGTACGAAGAATATTTAAACTGTATGTGGAAGGCTTCGGTCCGGTGGCTATCGCACGTATTCTTAATGAAGAGAATGCTCCTGCACCGAATGATGGCACAGGATGGACATCTAGCCAGATTCAGCTTATAGTTTCAAATGAGAGATACTGCGGTGATGTACTGACCCACAAGTCATATACCGAGAGTTTTTTAACACATAAAACCCGGAAGAACAGAGGCGAAAAGCAGCAGTTATATATACAGGACCATCATCCTGCTATAGTATCCAGAGAGATGTTTAATAAGGCGAAAAGCCGACGGTGCAGGGGCGGGTATGAGAAAAAAACAATGACTTATCCATATTCCGGCAGGCTTAAGTGTGCATGCTGCGGTTCCAATTATCACAGACTCGCTGGTAACTCAGTGTACTGGCTTTGTTGTAAAGTAGCACTGAGAAACGGGAAAAAGCTCTGTAATTCGAAAAGAATAAGTGAAGAATCACTTAATGTCATGTTCAGAAAAGCAGTTCTTACGAGATTCCAGACATTCAACGACCTTATGGCTCTTCTTGAAACCATGCAGGATATGGACTATGTGGAGCGTGACCGCAGTATTATGAAAAAGCAGATAGCCATAGCCGAAGCTGAGTATGATGATATACAGGCAGAATGTGATAGGCTTAAGGCGAATATTGAAGTGCAGGGACTGCGGAGTGAGCTTAATGGTGATAGTATAAATATCAGCGAAATGGCGGAAAAACTGGAAGAAAAGCAGAAAATAGCCGATAACCTTAGAAATGAGAAAGAATCCCTTGAGGTGGAACTGGATGAAAAAGAAAGCCGCTGGGAGCTTATGGAAAAGGATTACGATGCCCGGAAGACACTGGTGGAGATAATGGAGTTATCCACAGAACGGGAGCTGCTTGATACGCTGCACCTTCATATTAAGGCTCTGGCGATATCAATTACGGTTCATAGTCCGACACATATTACGGTCCTCTGGTTTGATGAAACTCAGACTGATATAGAAATATAGGCGAAAAGGAGAGATTTATATGAATTCACAGATACTGACAGCATCAAATGTACAGGTGCTTCCTAAAAAGGAGCATAGGAAAAAGAATGAAAAGCTCAGAGCTGTCTGCTATGCCCGTGTGAGCAGTGAGCAGGACAGCCAGACGCTTTCCTATGAAAATCAGAAGAAATACTTCATCGACTATATCAATAGTCAGGAAAACCTTGAATTCGCAGGATTTTACGGAGATGAAGCCATAAGTGGTACAAACAGAAAGCGCAGAGTACAGTTCAACCAGATGATGGAAGACGCAAAAGCCCATAAGTTCGACCTTATCCTGACTAAGAGTCTGTCAAGATGGGCGAGAAATACACTAGACGCCCTTGCCTGCATACGAGAGCTTAAAGCACTTAATCCACCGGTCCGTGTCATATTTCAGAAGGAGAATATTGACACAGCAAACGCGCAGGGAGAACTGGTACTTACCATTATGTCAGCATTAGCGCAGGAGGAATCAAGGTCTATATCTGAAAATATCCGCTGGAGCCTGCAGAAGAAGTTCCAGAAAGGAGAACCTGTACATAACCTGGATCGTACCATGGGGTATGAATACGGTGAAAACGGGGAGTGGGTAATTAATCCAACACAGGCATCCATAATCAGATATATCTATGAAAATTACGCAGACGGAATATCCTCAACAGAGATAGCAAAAAGGCTTAATGCACATGGTATCCTTACAGTTATCGGGAAGCCGTGGCGTTCAGATGCCATTATGCGAATACTGCGAAATGAGATCTATGCAGGTAATCTTATCCTTCAGAAGAATGTAACAGTGGATTTCCTGACTCATAAATGTGTACCTAATGACGATATATCGCCAAAATACTTTATAGAGAACCATCATCCTGCCATTATAGAGCCGGAACTGTTATCCAGAGTGGAGAAAAGGCTTGATGAGATAAGGTACAGACAGAAATGTACCAAGACAAACGGACATATAGCGTTCCCGTTTACAAATCTTACACTGGTGGATGGAACACGTCTAGAGCGTGTTCCTTATCGAACAGCTGCTAAGGGATACACTGATGATGAAGGGAAAAGCGGCTATTATTTTCAGAATCCGGTTGCAAAAACGGTTGATCTGAAGATAATACCGGGCTCAGACAGAACATACCTGTGTGCGGCTTCCATTGAGCAGAGCTTTATGGAGATGCTGTACCGGCTTAAACGAGAATATGAGGAAAAAGGTAAGGAAGCTGAGTTTTATAAGAGTGTGCAGCGTATTCTTATGAAGAATAGTCGGGGAGACACAGAAAAGCATAAGCTTGAAATGATGGATGCTGAGCTTAAGAATACAGCAGAAGTATACAGGAAGGCGGCTGCAGGCAGGCAAAAAGCTGAAGTTGAGGGACGTGATCCTACTCCTTATCTGGAGCTTATGAGAGATATAGCGAGAAAGCTTGAGACACTGAAATCGCAGAAATCAGAACTTGAAAGTGTATATAACACGGGAATGATCGAGGAAAATCTGGCGGCTTTTATACGGGAACTGGAAGAATTACCTACGGAAAACAAGCTCGGAAAGCCAATTGTAGTGAATGGACTAGATTCTCTACCAATCTTTATATGTGAAGATGGCAGTGTTAATGAAAACCGTCTCCAAGGTTATCGCAGGGGATTCTTCCGCCTGACACCGGAAAAAGTGGAAGCAGCGCCTGAGATGCTGGAATTTAAGGACCTTATATACCGGAGATTTATAAAGAAGGGAACGGTATATGGAGATGTCATCGAGTATGATACCACATTGGGAATAAAGCTGCGATGCGGTGGAAACCTGCGAACTTTGCGTCAATTCTACGGATACAAGCGCATAAACAGTGATAAAACGCTTAGTGTGATACTGGGAGTGTGGGAAGTAAGGAAAAGTAAGCTTTTCCAGCCGGGACACAGGAAAAAGACGGCTGAGATTGAAAGTAAAGCTTTAGATGGAGTAATTGACTGATATTGACGGCGGAGATATGAAAAACAGCTATTTTAGCCTTTAGCTCCGCCGATTTATCAAAGAATTACTCAAATGACTTGAATTATTCTCCTAAAGATGATATAATAAGTATTAAATCAAGACATTAGTTAGAAAGGAGAGTGAGATCATGGGAACTTATTTAAATCCAGGCAACAGTAGCTTTATGAATAACTGTGATGAAAATTATGTGGATAAGACTATGCTTATTTCGTTGATTAATGACACGATTAATAAATCTAAAAAGATGACCTGCGTCAGCAGACCGCGTCGTTTCGGCAAGTCCTTTGCTGCACAGATGCTTTGTGCTTATTATGACTGTTCGTGTGATTCGCATGAGTTATTTGACAATTTGAAAATAGCTCAGGACATTTCTTATGAGACACACATAAATAAATATGATGTGATTTATATCGACATGACGGGCATCAAGCCTTATTGTAATGATTATAAGACCATTCGCTCCTTTTTAGTTAGCAAATTGACGGCAGAATTGAAAGCAAAATATCCTGATGCTGTAGTAGATGATGATTTCCCCTCTACACTGATTAATGTGTATTCTATTTCAAATACCAAATTCATCTTTATTATTGATGAATGGGATGCGCCAATCAGAGAAGCACAGGATAATCCTGTTATTCAGGAGCAGTACTTGGAGTTTTTAAGGTCCATTTTCAAGAATTCTGGTGTTACTGATCGAGTGATTGCTGCTGCATACATGACTGGTATTCTTCCAATCAAAAAGCAGAAGGGGCAATCAGCTGTATCCGCATTCAATGAATTTACTGTTTTAAAACCTAGAAAATTTGCTGGGTATGTTGGCTTTACTGAAGAAGAAGTCCAGAAGCTTTGCGCTGAGCATGACATGGATTTTGAAACCATGAAACGGTGGTATGATGGATATTCTTTTAAGGGCGTAGGTTCTGTTTATAATCCGAATTCGGTAATGCAGGCAATTGAAAACGATGATTTTGCTTCCTATTGGACAGAGACATCTGCCGCTGAAGGATTAATGGATTACATTAGTAAAGACTACAATGGATTGACAAAAACTATTGCAGAATTGATCGCAGGGATTGAAGTTGAAATCGATCCGGAAGGTTTTGCGAATGATCTTACTACATTCAGAGGAAAAGATGATGTTCTGACACTTCTCGCTCATCTTGGCTATCTTGCGTATGATGCTGATACAAGTACAGTTTGTATTCCTAACGAAGAAATCCGCAGGGAATTTCAGAAAGCTGTTCGTAAGGTTAATCACACTGAAACACTGAATCGGCTGAAGGAAAGCGAACAGCTTTTTGCTGACACGCTTGCAGGAAACGAAGAGGCAGTTGCTGCTCAGATTGAGAAAATTCATAGAGAAGAAACTGCTTCATTACATTATAACAGCGAGAATAGCCTCCGCAGTGTAATCAAGCTTGCATACTACACATACAGAGATAACTATGTGCAGTGGGAAGAGATGCCTGCTGGAGATGGTTTTGCTGATGTTGCATTCCTTCCAAAGTATGATTCTGACTATCCGATTCTTGTGATTGAACTGAAATGGAAAAAAACTGCAGAAACAGCTATTCAGCAGATAAAAAAACGTCACTATCCCGATTCTTTCAAAGGCTACGGTCGGAACATTATCCTTGTTGGAATCACTTATGACAAGGATGATAAGCCAGGCGAGAGAACACATATCTGTAAGATTGAAAAGGTTGAAATGAAATAATCAGTTACTAAGTTAATAGCTGTAATATTACAAAGGTCCTAAAAGGTCTAAAAAAGGTCCTAAAAGGTCTTAAAAGGTCCTAAAATGTTACCCGCTTTGCAGCGTCTATACTCCCTATGATTATCAGTGATGATAAGGCGAGGAAGTATATAGGTTGCTAGGCGGGTATAATTATACGCATAATTGAATATTTAATAAATAATGCACATCACTTATTTCAAAATGAAAAAGTGATGTGCTTGTTTGGGTTATGATCAAATCTATAATAATTAAAAGAACCTGAGAAGCTGGAGATGTTTTTTATTCTTCTTCCTTTGTGCAAGCAATTCTAAAATCTTATCTCTGTCTGTAATATGTGACGTAGCAGGTGATGTAGGCACTCTTTTTGGCTCTTTTGCAGATTGGTCAAGTGCTTCTGCAAAAGCCTCAGCTGTTTTTCTGTCATTGATATTGAAACTTGCGAAGATACTTGATGTTGCCATAATAGCACCTCCAAATATAGATTGGCTATTAGCCTTATATACATTATAGGCTAAATTTATCGAAAAATCAAGTGCTTTTTCGATTTTTTACCTTTTGATATTTGATTTTAATATCTTTAAAGAAAAGGGAACAGAAAAGGGAATGGAAAAGGAAAGATAAAAGGGAAGATAAATAATTAAACAATATGTAGCCTGCCTAGCGGCCTTAATGCTACCAAAGAATATCAGTGATGATAAGGCAAGAAAGAATAGTGCTTGCTAGGCGGGCATCTTTTTACAAATATAGACGGCTATACATAAAGTTATAAGACTGCCCGTTATAGAGCAGAAGCACCCAAAGCGGATGCTCTGCTGCCTATGCGGGCAGTCTTATTATTTTAGATACCGTACTCCGAGAGGAGCTGTTTTAAGTGCTTAAGCATATCTACGAGGATTGTTTTTTCGTTTAAAGTGCATTCGTTCATAAGGTCGATTACTTCTGATTCGAGCTTTTGTGGGAGCGTTTCAAGGTAATCGACGAGGAGTTCATTAGATGATATTTTGAGTGCGTTGGCTATGGCGACTAAATTATCAATACTGGTTTTGCGTTCACCATGTTCGAGATAATTGAAGTGTCTCCATGAAACGCCGATAATATCAGCTAGTTCTTCCTGGGAGAGACCATTTTCTTCTCTGTAATGTCTTATTCTTTCTCCAATAGTGTAATAGTTTATTTCCATATAAATTCAGCCTTTCTATGAGGCCCGCATTGGCAGTATATATATTACCATCTGTCAGGACACATAGCAAGCAAATTTGGAATATTTAAGATGGTGGTCATTTCTCCTCCAGCTGTTGCGCCATCTTAGCCCATTTTATGAACAATGAGTTCATAAGGAAATGGGAAATTATGAACTGGTTGTTCATGGTAAGATATCCCTAAGTACAGTATAATGATAATTGTATTAATAATGGCGGAGAGGAGTGCGATTTCCGGTGGAAATAAAGCTATTGACACTGTATAGTGACGTAACTGCTGTACCGGTAAAATGGTTATGGCATCCATATATTGCTATAGGTAAAATCACACTTCTCCAAGGAGATCCGGGCTGTGGAAAATCCTCTATGATGATGAATCTGATAGCAGAATTGTCAAATGGCGGTTCAACTCCGGATGGCAGAGCTTTCGGACCACCGCAGCGCATTATCTATCAGTGTTCCGAGGACGGAGCTAAAGATACGATAAAACCTAGATTAATAGCTGCGGGAGCAGACTGTAGGAATATAGCCTTTATAGATGAAGAGGTTTACAGTGGACTGACTCTCGATGATGAACGGATAAGAGAGGCTATTACAGAATGGAGACCTCGGCTTGTAGTCATTGATCCTATACAATCATATATAGGCAACGACTCTGATCTGCAGCTAGCTTCGAAGGCGAGGAAGCTGATGCGCCGTATCGGTATGTGGGCATCTACATATAACTGTGCTATTGTCCTTATCGGTCACTTCACTAAAAATGAAGGTGCAAAAGATCTGTATCGTGGATTAGGCAGTATAGATGTTGTAGCTGCAGCACGCAGTGTCCTTCAGGTCGAGAAAAGTGAAGAGGACGCCGAGGTGCGTATCGTTAAACAGGTGAAGAACAGTCTTGATTCCAATGGAGCTGACCTATCTTTTGAGATACGGCCTCATACCGGCTTTAAGTGGCTGGGAGTTGCAACAGAGGAATCAGATATGGAAGAAAGCCAGACTGTAGCTGCATTTGAAGCTCTGCCGAAGAATAAGCATGAACTTGCAGCCCTCCTGATTAAGCGTGCTCTGGGAAAAGGCGCGGTAGAGTCAATGGAGATAAGACGTATAATGGCAGAATACCGTATAGGCGAAAAAACTATGAATGAGGTAAAGGCGGAGCTTGGTATCAAGCCATATCGTAAGAGAAAGGCATGGTACTGGATACTGCCGGGATCGAATAATTAAATTATGAAAGGGGAGTCACTATGAACGTATCGGAAAAGAAAGCAACAGCTTCGGAACGTAAAAAGAAGATAAAAGACCGATATAAAGGCGCAGATCCGTCAGATATCGAAGTTATCCCTGCAACTGTTCCGGATGAAGTGAATCTGGCTGAACAGAAGCTCAAGGTTGCTGCATATGTTCGTGTTTCAACTCAAAATGATGAGCAGACTTCCTCTTTTGAATTGCAGGTCAATGACTTTACAGACAGGATCAATAATAATCCTAACTGGGAATTTGCCGGAATATATAGTGATGAAGGCATCTCCGGTACGGAATTATCCCATAGAAAAGGTATGCTCCAGCTTATAGAAGATGTAAAAGCAGGGAAAGTACAGCTTGTCCTTGCTAAATCTATAGCACGTTTTGCAAGAAATACCGTGGATTGCCTTTCGGTTATAGAAGAATTGAAGAGAAACGGCGTCGGTGTCAGATTTGATGAGAACAATCTCTATACAATGGACGCCACCGGCGTTATGGTCCTTACTCTTCTTGCATCAGTGGCAGAAGAGGAATCCCGTTCAAAGTCATTTATAATGAAATGGTCTGTACAGCGTAGATTCCAGAAGGGTATATTCCTTACTCCTGAGCTTCTCGGATATGATAAGGACGAGGACGGAAAGCTGGTAATTAACCCAAGTGAAGCTGAGACAGTAAAGGTAATATACTATCTGTACGTTAACGGCTGGTCAACACGAGAAATCGCAGATATTCTCACAGCCTACGGACGTACAACAAAGCTGGGCAATACAGAATGGGATCCGTCCACTATTAATGGTATTATTGATAATGAGCGTCACTGCGGAGATGTAGTGGCTCAGAAGACACTGACTCCGGATTTTAAGACTCATAAGGCTGTAAAGAATACAGGTCAGCTTCCTAAATACAGGAAGCGGGATCATCATGAATCTATTGTGGATAGAGAAGTATATAACGCAGCAATGCTTGTCAGAGCTTCTTCTCTCTATAAACGAAAAAAGCACGCCCTTCCCGTACTGAGCGTGGTTGAAGATGGAATACTCCGCGGATATGTCCCAATAGACAGGAACTGGGAAGGCTTTTCAACAAAAGATTACCAGATGGCATGTGAAAGTATCAGCAATATTGGATTACAGGCTGATACAGAAACAAATAGAAAACTGAACCTAAAAGGATATCAGCTTGTAAATTCGACAATGTTTCCGTCTTCTGAAGATCTCAACCTTACGATCTCAGACGGTAAAATGTGGTTCAGTACAGCCTGCCTGAGGAAGTTCTCAGATGTAGAGTATGTTGAACTGCTCATAAATACCGTAAATAACAGACTTGCGATCCGTCCATGTGAGAAGGATAATCCCAATGCTATACACTGGGGAAACCTCAGAAATAACAAGTGGGTAGTTAAAACTTCCAGTTGCCGTGGACTTGCAAAGGTATTATTCAGCCTTATGTCATGGGAAGATGACGGTAAATACAGGTTCAAAGGCCGGTTTATGGAGAAAGGTAATGATAAACTTCTTGTATTTGAACTGGAAGAGCCGGTTATTACGAAAATCATGGAGCAGGTCGTAGTTCCTGATCGTCCCGATGGAGAGCAGGCTGAAGAAATTGTTGTACAGGAAACAGTAAAGGTTTATCCAGCATCATGGGCAGCAGCATTCGGTATGCCGATAATGTCCGTAGCCCATGGAAATCTTTTAAGTCAAGTACATTATGCAGGAGATTGGGACGTACTAAGACCTGCAACAATAATCGAAGAAATGAACGCACTCTCTTCCGGTAGGATATCAGAATTGATGTCTGAAGCGGAAGAAATCATGAAAGGATGGGATGATAATGGAGGAGATGAGTCAGCAGACCAATAAAATGACAACTGCAGAGAGAGCCTCAGCAAAGGAATTGAGAAGACTTGAACTTGAACAGGCTTTCGGCAACTATCATTTTGTTGTAATCCGTAAGGAGCTGTTCGCTCATTTACGTGATCCTGCAGTAGTCATAAGAAACGGCAGCATAACCTTTAATACAGCGTGTATCAATGATATGGAAGATGTCGTCTATGTGCAGCTCCTGATGTGCGAAGAAGAAAAGAAATTCGCTGTCAAAGCCTGTCACGCTAATGACAAGGATGCACTCCGCTGGTGTATAGAGAAGCCAGATAAGCGAAAAAGCCGTAAAATGACGTGTCCGGACTTTACAAAAAAGCTTTTTAAGCTTATGAACTGGGATACAAGGTGCCGTTACAAGATACTGGGATACAAGATAGACTTCGAAGATGAGGCCTATTATGTATTTGACCTTATCGTCAAGGAGACCTTCAGGGAAAAGCCTAAGAAGGGCGAAGTTGTTACAGAGCCTATTGATACAAGAAAAGGATATTATTCAGATGATATTGCCAATACATTTGGTATCCCACTTGAAGAACATAGGAAACAGACTCTGGTATCTGAAAATAACGGATATATCAACGTTGCAATGCTTACAGGCAATCAAAAGCCTGTTGAAGAGAAACAGCTTACCTTGCCGGAGACAAATGAGGCATCACAGTATATTCCGACTCTTTATTATGGTGAAACAGTTCAGAAAGGCGTAGCCGAAGAAACGGAGGCGCACTATGAATAACATATCATGGGATAATGAAGACCTAGGTCTCAGTTTTGAAAAAGCATATGGAAGGATAACCATATTCAAAACAACGATAGAAGCCTTAGGTTATCCAGCGAATTTCCGCTTCCTATTTGATGAGGATCATAAACAGTTTGCTATAGAGAGCTGCAGTTATGATGCCTGTGGATCTCATACGTTAGCAGAGATAATACCTGATGAAACATATCAGCTAAAGAGTATGGATCTGGTACAGTTTATATATCATGCTTGTGACTGGGATGAAAACTACACGTATAGAATCAAAGGGATAATAGTACCTATACGTAATATGGTGATATTTGACCTATCACAAGCAATAAAGTCGAAGGACCTGCGTGAACTCAAGATGATGGAAAAAGCAGGCTCATAATACTATTATAAATAGTATATCATACTTATAAACAAAAATAAAGTCAAAAAAGCGTAAAAAAGCCTTCTACAGGTGCGTAGATTGCTCTTTTACGCTTAACTTATATTTTTTAAAAGAACATATGTTCTATACCAAGTGTTTACCCTTCTTAAAAAGTTGGCACAAGTAGATGCTATGGCTTATGCAGGGATTATCTATAGATCAGCCCAAAGCAATAAAAAAGCTTGAAGGCGGCGTTGATATATGCTGAGTTTTGCACAGCGGATATGCACATAAATGTGGAAGATATTTCTCAATTGAAATACGCTCTTTTCCTTGAAAAATCGGGCGATTTGTGATATAATCTAAGTATCATAAATCACCTAATACAAGGAAAGGAGCGTATCATTATGAATTATGCTGAGCTGAAAAAAGCATATGATCTGGTAATACAGAAATGCTCCGCCCTTGAAAAAAAGTTGATGAATTAAAGAAATCCAATGAGGATAAAGACCTCCGTATCGAACATCTGACCGAGCTTGTTGTGAAGCGCAATAAGATGCTGTTCGGACAAAAGAGTGAGAAATCGAAATTTATCAACGATGGACAGCTTGCTTTTGATGGAGTTTTCAATGAAGCCGAAGCAGAAGCTGATACTTCTGCTCCTGAGCCTACAGCTGAAACAATTGCTCCGAAATCTAAGAAAACAGGACAGCATCGTGGCAGAAAAGAGATAAGAGCTGACCTTGAAATTAAAAAAATAGTATATGAACTTCCGCAGGAACAGCCGATATGTGAAGTGTGCGGAGGATCTCTGACCGAATATGCAGAGGAATACATTACTACAAGACTTGCCGTAACACCAGAAAAGGTGTATAAAATCGAGTATTACCGCAAGGTCTACAATTGCGTAAACTGCGATAAAAACGGTACAAAGGCTAATATTATCGCAGCTGAAAACAAAACTCCTGTCTGTATTATCAAAAAAGGGCTTCCTGACGCAAGCCTTGTTGCAGGTATTATGCAGAGAAAATATCAGCTTGGAGAACCGCTTTACCGTCAGGAGCAGTATTGGAAGCTGAGAGGTATCTATCTGAACCGAACATCACTGGCTAAGACCGAGCAAAGGCTCTGCCCTTGGCACGGCGGTTACTTATGCCTTAAAGCAGAAAGGAAAACTGTATCTGTTCCTGAGCAATCCTAAAGTCGAAATGACCAATAATCTTGCTGAGCGAACAGTAAAGCCCTATGTTATCAACCGTAAAAACTTCCTGTTCAGCGATACCGAGAATGGTGCTGCTGCAAGTGCAGCAGTAATGAGTATCATAGAAACGGCTAAGAGAAATACCCTCGATGTCTACGGTTATCTGCTCTATCTTCTGACAATTCTGCCAGAATTGGGCAATGATCCTACAGAAACACAGCTCGAAGCTGTCATGCCTTGGAGTATGACTTTGCCTGCATATTGCAGGCAGATGTATAGTGAGATACATTAAAAAAATATGTCATTCAAAAATATAATCTTTTATTGTAAAACAATTAAATTACTTAAAACAGTGATATTTGGCGCTTTCGAAAAGGCACTTCCGATTACTCGGAAGTGCCTTTAAACAGCGATCAATGTCAGAAGTACTCCTTCTTCGCCTTTTCAACGAAAGAAGAAGCTGCACTGTCAAGATCGGTCTTATCATAGATATAATCAGTTGCAGCCGCAAAGAAATCGTCTATCAGCTTGCCGTTTTCCAGAACAGGTGACAGCTGCGGAAGGGTATGCTCTGCCATTTTCTCCGAAGCCTCAAACTGTATGCCCTGAAGCATTCCCTGCTCATTGAGTACCTCTCTTGCAGAGGCACTTAGCGGGATGCCCTTTTCAATGCCCTGAAGCTCAGCCATTTCTCTGCTGTTGAGCAGAAAATCAAGGAGCATTCCTGCTTCGGCAGGACGGTCAGTGTTCTTGCTGACAGCGTACATGGTGGCAGGCTTTGCATACCAGCCCTCGCCTGTATTGTTTCCGCTGATCGTGGTCTGGTCTGCAACTACTATCTCTCTTTCTTTGCTGACAGCTTCGCCGAAATAGCTTTCAGCGTCGCTTACCCATGCAACAGAACCTGCGTAATTTTCGTTATCCAGCTTTATACGCTCATAATGCTCAACAAGGGGCATTACCTTACTGTCCACAAGCTTTTTGTAGAAATCCATCATTACTGCAAAATCTTTTTCAGTAAAGTTAAGACTTCCGTTCTGATCAAGGATACTTTTGCCCTGTGCCTGTTCTGCATATGAAATGAGATACAGCCACATTGACTTGCTTGAAGCACTGAGCGGATAGATATTTGCAGACTTCATCGCATCTGCTGCTCTGAACAGGTCGTCCCATGTTTGGGGTACATCTGCCCCGTATCTGTCATATAAGGTCTTGTTGATATATACCGTCTCGGAATTCATAGCTATGGGAAGGGCATTGAGAACGCCGTTTCTCGTGCCGTAGCTCAGCTGTTCTTCAGTGAAATTCGATAGAGCAATATACTTTGAAAGAGCGTTGAGATCATAATATCCCATACCATCAGCTGAATAATCCGTGAGCCAGCCGTAGTTTATCTGCATAACATCGGCTTCTGTATCCGACGCCATCCAAATCTTATTTCTTTTTTCATAGCCTGACCATTCGGAATAGCTGCACTTGACTCTTATTTCAGGGTGCAGCTCCTCGAACAATTCCACAGCTTTAAGGGTATATCTGTTTCTTGCGTCATTTCCCCACCATGAAAACTCTATTTCAACCTGTGTTTTCTGACTCGACATAGTAGTCTTTTCAGAGCAGCCTGCGGAGAATATCATTGCAGCACAAAGCATAAGTGCTGTTGTTCTTCTGAATATCTTCATAAACATTGCCCTCCGTTCTCACATCACACTTGATACATTGTGACCGTTTTTTACGGAAGCACAAAGTGCAGCATATGCTTTATAGTAGGTCTCGCGGAAATCACCTTTGCCAAAAGCAGCGGCGGAATCCGCAGTAAGCTCAAGGAGTCCCATAGTGCTTGTGTATTCCGACTCTCTGAACTTGTTGCAGACATCTTTTGCTCTGCTCTCGGAATCAGAACGGAAGGTCTCTTCGTCTTTTTCATTGTTTTTCAGCAGTACAGAGAATGAGTTCTCGCCGATCCTTCCGATACATTCAGCGTCGCTGAATACCTCTTTCAATATGGTTATCATTTTACCCTTCTGCTTTTCGGGGAACGTCGGATAGAATTTTTCGATTATGTCATCAAAGTTATTAATGGCAACGAGCACAACTCCATAGCAATGATTAGGATTCTTCTTCATAAGGTTATCAGCCTTGTCGCGGAAAAATCTTCTTCCCAATATATTCTCGAATCCATCCTCGCTTATCTCATCTGACAGACCAGAGGTAACTGTACCAATAGGATCCGCCATACGTCTTACGAAAAGCGCACCTGCACAGACTGCTATCAGCGCTACCAGACCTGCAAAGAGATAGATATATTTTCTTATATCTATTGCTTCCCTGAGAATGACCTTTGTAGGTATGGAGCATATTATATACCAGTCGTCGTTTATGGTATTTAAGGTAGAAAGGTTCTCACGTCCGTTTATGACTACCATGTCCTTGTTCCTGATATCATCAAGGAGCTTGTCAGGGATAACTGAACCGCTGCTGTCGCCCTTTACAGATGAGTATATCATTTTGTAATTTCTGTCCGTCAGACGTATCTCCATATCACTGAGATTCTCGGGATTCTCAAAGACGGAATCAAGCTCAGCGGTGTAAAACGAGATAAGAAAGATAATATTGTCGTTCATCTGTTTTACATAGTAGATACGCTCATAGTCGTCGTTATAGCCGGTGAACCAGCCGTCGTGAGTACGGCGTCGGGTGATCATTGTGGAAAGCTCAGAGTAAAGCTTGTCGCCGAAAAGCTTTATAGTACCGTTTGAAACCTTTCCTATCGTTTTGTTGTTTGCATAAACGATGCCATAGTCAACGAAATTCTCCATAAGACACAGACTGCTGAGATCTGATGCAATCTGCTTTTCTATATTTATGGATTCGTATTCATCGTTTTCAGGTGCGGAAGCATCGTAGCTGTAGGCATTATCCACCGAATAAGCCAGAGTTCCGATAGTTTCCATTCTGCTGAGGTATGCTTCAAGATTCAGCTTGAGCTGAACATTGAGCGTTGAAGTCATTGAGCTGACCTTTTCCTTTGTCAGCTCATCGTATTTTGTGACAATAAAGGCTGTAATGCCAATGATCGCCGCAATAACGATAGCAGCGTAGCCTATTATCATAAGTACGCTCATTTTTTTGATCTTCTCAAGACCAATAGTCTGGATTTGATCCCTTGTCATTTTTTTCCTCCTGTTTTTTAATATCCCTTTTTGTCTGTAACGCTCCAAAGCACAAAGGACGTCCGAAAAATCGGCGCATGATCCGGAATCCATTATGTAAGCAGATTTATTTTACCATATATTTTTTACTTTGTCCATACATTTATATAAATAAATTTTTTTTGCACATTATGTTACCTTTTTATCGGGTATTTACTGCAAATCCTTGACATGGATAACTGTCTGGGATGTCCGTGACTGTGCGGAGAGGCCTTATTTATCTTAGTAGTGGATAGCAAACGTAAAAGAAAACAGCGATTGTTTTCCCAATTGATAACTGAAACGTTCACGCTTTTTTACGTAAGGTTGCACTGGCATAATCACAAAAATTGAGCGGAAATTATAGTCTTGTGAACCTGAAAAGTCATAAGTGACACAAATCAATACAATATATCACGTTATATCGTAGAACAAAGAGCTTATGTAAAAATGATAGCAATAATCGAATTGACACAAATGATAGATGATAGTATAATTTAACAATAAGATTGTATAAACAATCTTAAATATTACAAAAAGGAAATGATGGAAATGAAAAACATAATCAAAAAGATTGCTAGTATTGCTATGGCTTTTACTCTCTTGGGAACAGGAACAAATGTAACAAGGACTATCTTGCCTGAATCAAATAATACTATTGTTGCAAATGCTGGAACTAAAGACTATGATAATAAAGGGTCTATAAAATTGAAAACCGATGAATTTGCTCAAGGTATGGGAATGTACAATAACATAATATATTTTGTTACCGAAAAAGGAAATAGTAATTGTAAGTTGTATAAGAAAAATCCAAATGAAGAAACCCCAAAAACAATAACTATTAAAAACTGTGACCCCAATATAATTAGACATCCCGAAGACCGTGGAGCATACAAAATCCGGAATAAGTAAGAAGGCAGCCATACGGCTGCCTTTGCATTATATGCTGTATTTCTCAAGTTGAAGCAATGTTTTCTTTTTATCCAGTCCGCCTGCGTAGCCAGTCAGATCTCCGTCCGCTCCGACTACTCTGTGACAAGGAATGATTATCGAGATAGGGTTATGACCCACAGCATTGCCGACTGCCTGAGCTGACATACGCTCAATTCCTTGCTGCTCTGCAATGATACGGGCTATCTCACCATAGGTCATTGTCTGCCCGTAAGGTATCGTCAGAAGTATATCATACACAGCCTTGCGGAATGGTGTTGTTTGCATACTTATAGGCGGAATATAATCGGGAGCTTTCCCATTGAAATAGGTATCGAGCCATTTGCAGGTCTGCGCGAATATAGGCAGCTCTGCTTCGATACTTTCTTCAACAAGTTTATGGGGATAGTATTTCTGCCCGTCGAACCATAAGCCTGTGAGAGCTTCGCCGTCACTGGCGAGGGCTATTCCACTGAGGGGAGAGGTGTAGCGGAATATGTTATTCATGGTGTTTGTTTTGTTGACTTGATATTTCTATCAGTTCGTCCATTGTGTACTCTTTATATCTGTTTGCAGAAAACACGGAATCCGTTGTATCGGGTATATTCTTCATGACTTTTTTCAAATCGATTTCCCGCGGCAATGATAAAAAGTTTCCTTCTTCATCTTCCGACTTTATTGCACAGAAGATAAACTCTCCGTTTTCAATATCGAACTCAAAATAATCTGAAACCTCAGTTGGTTCAACATCTAAAAAATCAGCTTGCTTCTCAACAAATGTTTCATAAATCAGTTCCTTTAAGGCCTTTTCGCTTATCTTTATGAGTCTGCCTTTATTCTTATCCATATTATACTCCAATCATAGCTTTAGTGCATTTCAGCAATGCTTCTATATTCCATACCAACATCTCCATAGTTTTATTTTACTGCATTATCGGCAAGAAATCAACAACAATTCAAAGAAAATCTTGCCGATAAAAATATACCACAGGTTTACTTGACATTTCCATATTGACGTGATATAATGAGTTCACTGAAAGGGAAAGTTCCCGAAATTCTAACTAATGAAAGGGTGAAAACAATGAACACTATCATGAACAACGCTATGTCTGCATACATTTGTGCTTTTGATTTCCAGCAGTCAAGCTATTTCTTCCAGCAGGAAGATAATGGCTCAGTTTTGCTGCGCACAGATCAGAAAAGTGCTTGTTCAGTTGCCCTGACAGGGTGAGCAGAGATAGTGTTGCATTGTTGACCATCTTCTGATAGAACAGAGCCGTCTGTGTGCAGTATGGAAACTCACACAGGCGGTTTTTATTATTCTATTCAGAAAGGTGGTTATTTTTATGCCCATAGCAGCTCCGACTATCGATATGATAGCAACAGGCGCTAACATCAGAGCATTGATAAAAGGCAAAGGACTCAAGGTGACTGATGTAGTCCTATTGTCTCAAAGTGAAGAAGATACATTGGGTTGCTCCCCTTTATAATGTATAGGCTATTGAACTGATCAAGCACAGTGAATGTGAAATTGCCCTCAACAGTCTCAGCCATGTACTGTAAGCTGTCAAAGTCAAGCTTACCTTGCTTCTCTATCAGTTGAACGCCAATGTAGCTATCTGTGTCAATATATGTGTTAGGTATGGTTCCGTCTTTTCGAAGTTCCTTATCATTCCATAATACTCCATTATGAGCGAAAGCAAACTCCTTATCAGCATGGCCGGCGAAAGGATGATTGTTGTAATTCTGCTTCCTGTCGCCTTGCGTTGCTAACCGCGTATGTCCCATAATCGCCTTTGTGCCGTCAGGCGCATTGAAATGTATCTTATGTGAAGGCTTGGGCCGTTTGAATATAGTGACTTTGCCATCTATTACGTAGCTGATACCTGCTGCATCTGTCCCTCTTTCTTCAGCTGCATTCGCCAGTGCCTGGGTAAGTTTCTTCAGAACCCTGTAAGGTACTATTCCTTTATAATCGAGCCATCCAAACAATGCACACATAGTTCATTTCTCCTCCTTATCGTCATTACAGCCGATAGCACCGCCTGCAATCAGTATTGTTGCTATCGTGCCAACAGCCTTCAAAACGTCTTTTATGTCCTGTTCTGTCTCAGGTTCGATATCAAAAATATCCGCTAAAAGTCCCATCACATTTCCTCCTGTGTTTCAATTTCTTCGTTGATATAAAGCCTACGCTCTTTCAGGTACTGGATCAATTCAGGTTCTTTTACCGTATCTACGAACTCACTCCAGCTCATATTCGCTATGCCTTCATCTGTCAGACTGATAGCGAGATCGCAGATAGCGTTTACAAGCTCAAGCGCTGCAATAAGAGTGTTATACTTGAGCGTGCCTCTGAAAAGTCTGAACTCGATTGTGGTGTAATTCATTAAGTTCACAGCTGCATATCTGCCGTTATTACCCTTTTTAGCCTTATCGAGAATTTCACGACCTGTCTTTTCAAAGCCATATCGCGCAGCCCAGCGGTTCATACTGTACTCAGTTCGGCGACTGAACTTAAGCATCTCGTTCCAGTGATGTTCGATAAAGTACAAGATACGGGCAATAACTTCATCCTGTTCCTCACGACTATCACCTAGACAGCTTCTGTTGACGTGAATATGAAGTCCGCAGGTACTTGTCTGATGTGAGCGATATCCCAGATATATAGCCTTTTTCATGATATCTTCCCACTGAAACTGTTTATGAAAATCCAGGCTCATGGGGTGTGTAACAAGCTCCATACCATCATCGAGACTGCCATCACCTTTGATGTATATGTGTTCATCGTCTTTATTGGCAATTAAGAGCAATTCATCAGCATTATCGCTGTCTTTACCTGCTCCGTCAATCTCAAGTTCAACGCCGAAATATCGCTTGGAATCACCGTAAAAGATAGGCTCAGGCTTGTAACCGTAATCATGGATAGAGCGGTTCTTATCGACTTCATCGTGGTAGCATTCCGAGCAGTAATCGTAACCGTCAAGATGATAAGCATCATCTTCGTGTAAAAGAGCATCACAGCAGCTGCATCGGGTGTAATGGTTGTGATAACAGTGACTACAGAGCGTTGTATAATCATCACCATAGCTTTCACTTGTCCAGATTATAGCACCGCACCTGTCACATGTGGTAGTGTGCTGTTCTACGCAATCTGTACAAACGATTTCACCGTCAATAGTCTCATAGTCTTCGTCTTCGCTTATAACTGCTCCGCAGTGGGAGCAATACAGGACGTTTTCATTCTTTTCTTCCATTGTTAAAACCTCCGTAAATAGAAAGAACCAGCCCCCTAAGGGGCTGGCTTTACATTCAATATTCCTCTGCTAAAAGCATCGTGCTGTGGTCTCCGTCATCTATGATATACAGCTTTTCTGTAATAGGTGTATCTGACGGTATAAGATACGTCATACGGTATTCAGGCTCTTCCGAGCTATGTGTTATAGCTTGCATAGGACCAGCTGCACTCAGTTCAAAGACCTGTAGATAGTCCTTCGGAGCAGGCATACTCTCAACACACTCCCATAGAAACAGCTGCAGTTCCAATGGGATCGTACTATCAACTCCACAGGTCAGATAACGTTCGTTATCAAACACGGTATCATTTCCTCCTTTCACATTTTGTTGGTGACAAAAGCTTCTGTCACATTAACAATATACATATGCAAAAGGAGAATAATAGGAAGGTGGCTGTGAATTGGCCAAAAATGTAACAACAATTATCATTACATGATAATGATGTATATATCAAAAAATGAAATAATCGGAATTGCGCCTTTCCAAACCGTATTTGTACTGGCCATAAGCACAAAAACACCCTCTTCTTATTGTACAAAAAAGAGATTTATCGAATCCTATACTCGCATTTAGGAAATCTTAACAATGACATGGTATAATATAGGTATACTCATAGCAGATGGGGGGATGAAAAATGGTCTTTTTAGTTCTGGGAATAATTGCCTTGATTATTTGGGGTATTTGGTACCTTATTGATTCTGCAAGTTCTAGCGGTAGTAGCGGTGGTAATTACCATGATCCTAACATTTTTGACTGGAATCCTACTCCTGAGTACAAACAAGTCGGTATGCAGGGAGAAGCGACCGCTGTAAGAGCTATCATGTCCATTTTACGAGATGATGATAGGTTGTTTACTAATGTTCATGTTGAATATGATGGAAAAGAAACAGAGCTTGATACCGTAATCGTCAACAAATACGGTGTTTTCATAATAGAAGTCAAGAACTATGTTGGGTATATTACCGGCGGTGAAGATGATTATGACTGGATAAAGTACAAGACTACTGATGCAGGTAATACATACGGAAATACTGTCAAAAATCCAATCAAACAAGTGAAACGCCAGATATATATTCTGGCCCGATACCTTGAGTATTATGGTTCAAAGGTATGGGTTCGGGGATATGCTCTTCTTATTCACGGCAACAGCCCGGTCGAAAGTGAATATGTCTTATGGAGTATTCAAGATATTGATAGAGCTATCCATACACCTGACCGAAAGATGCTGAATAAGCAAACAATAGATGCTATATCTAAATTACTTTCTTGAAAAGCTTATCATCAATAAGCTTTCCCTTTGGGATAGGCGGCGCGCGATTGTTGTTATCACCACTTAGATCTCAATATACGAAAGAACTGAATATTTCCATATTTCAAAATCAGAAAGAACAACAATCACGCGCCGCCTGACGATAGCGTGTTCCAATCAATAGTTTACATTTTTGCATAGAAATCATTTTGTCCTTGTGCTATAATGCAAGTAAGAAAAGGGAAAGAGGCGATAATGTGCCGTTTAAGATCATAAGGAATGATATCACAAAGGTAGAGGCTGATGTGATAGTAAATACTGCAAATCCCGAACCTGTTGTCGGAGATGGAACTGATAGTGCCGTATATCAAGCAGCTGGGAAAGAAAACCTTTTAGAGGAACGCATAAAGATCGGCAAGCTCTCTCCGGGACAAGCCGCTATTACCCCTGCCTTTGATATTTCTGCGAAGTATATAATACATACGGTTGGGCCGATCTGGAAAGACGGAAAGCAGGGAGAAGACGATATACTCCGCTCCTGTTACTCGAATTCTCTCTTATTAGCGGAGCAGGTTAATGCTGAAAGCATTGCTTTTCCGCTTATAGCTACGGGAGTATATGGCTTCCCGAAGAATGAAGCCCTTGATATAGCCCTTTCGGAGATTGGGAAGTTTTTGTTGACACATGATATGGAGATCATTCTCGTTGTATTCGATAAGGAGTCATTTCAGATATCTGAACAGTTGATGGGAGAAATCGACCAATACATCGATGAATTCGGTATCAAGGAGCTTTATACTGACGAATATACTGAACGAACCGATATGTATCGTCGGAGACGGTTGCAGGAGCAGGCTGATTATGAAATTGATGAAGAAATATCATCAGCATATGCACCGATAATTGCTGAGAATGATGACAGTAGTCTTGAGGATATTCTCGATAACACCGGTGAAACATTCCAACAGTGCCTGTTAAGACTCATACGCGAAAGCGGCGTTGATGAAGTTGAGATCTATAAGAAGGCTAATATCGATAGAAAGCTCTTCTGAATCGTTTTGACATTGTACGTGGCAAGATCTCTGAAGATAATGATAACTCTCTTGACGGTAACAATACCATCGATGCAGCGATAGCTCGATTTAATGATGATAAAACTAAAGAAAACTTAATTGCCGTTCTTGAGGCGATACGTGCCAGAATACACGAAGATGGTGATTTGATAATACCTGTTACTCTTCCACCGGAGTTCCAGTCTTTTGATGTCAATAAAATTCAAATCGGAGAAACCTTTTCATTTGAAGATGACGAAACCGGTGACGGATATTTACACTTTAAGATGCAGCATCTTGATACTGCTGATGGTAAAACATGGCTTGCAGCCTTTACCAGTTATGAAGAGCATGATAAGGGCGATCCTACGTCTACAATCATTGAAAGCATAAAAAGCATGCTAAAATCTTGTCGTAATATGAGCGAAGAAGGTATCATTATCAATCCCTGGGGCAATTCGTTTATGCTGTCCAAAGAGCTTATCAATGTTATCCTCGATGCTGATAAGCCGGATAATCACATCTATTTTGAATTAGGCGATATTACTGAACTTAAGGTAGATGCTATCGTAAATGCTGCCAATAACTCTCTTCTTGGTGGCGGAGGCGTAGACGGTGCTATACACCGCGCAGCAGGACCAAAACTACTTGAAGAATGCAGGAAGCTTAACGGCTGTGATACCGGTGATGCCAAAATCACAGCAGGATATGACCTTAAAGCTGAATATGTGATACATACTGTAGGTCCGATATACAAAGCTGGAGATCCGTCTTGTGAGAAACTGCTTAAGAGCTGCTACTATAAGTCTCTTGAGCTTGCTAAGGAATATGATATTCATACCATTGCTTTTCCTGCAATATCTACAGGAGCATACGGATATCCAATAAATGAAGCGGCTGTAATAGCGCTGTCAACAATAGCTACATGGCTTTCTGAAAATCCTGACTATGGTATGGCAGTTATTATGGTTTGCTATGACCAGAAAATGCTTGACAGCTATCAGCGCGTACTTGATGATGTACATCATCAATGATATCGATATTGGCTAAGAATGGTCAATTACTCCAACAGGAAGGGAGCTGCAGATAATGAGTGAACGGTTTTCAAAGGCTGATATAAAGCAAATTGTAGAAGATCTTGTGGAAGAACTGCGCGAATGCGATAACGGTACTGTTATAACCACATGGCAGTTATTGAAAGCTGCAGGATACGATATTAATGACTTCGAGCAATTTGATTTGTTTGATATACACAGCGCATTGTTCAAGGCAGCGAGAGCTGAACACATCACTCTTGATATGTCAGCGCATAAGAACAAGCTTGAAGGTCTGTCATATAACCTGGATTATATCGTCAAAAACAAACGTGCTCAGATCAAATGCCCATATTGCGGGAGTATTAACACTGCCAGATACATTTTCGGTTATCCTGCCTTCAGTGAAAGAATGCAGAGAAAGCTTGATTCTGGTAAATGGGAGCTCGGCGGTTGTTGTATCAGCGGCGTTGAGATCAACGGTCAGGTATTCAGTACAAATCCGACACGAAGATGCAATGACTGCAAAAAAGACTTCGGCAAACCACCTATCATTATTTCAAAAAAGAAAGAGACTATTGAAGATATCCGTGATATTGTTACTTCAATCAAATTCTCTGTAGGTGGATACTTCCAGGGATTTACAGATATAATCATCAAAAGGAACGATAAAGGTGCTGTTGTAACTGTCGAACAGATTCGATATAGCGAACAACCAGTAGAAACAAAGATATCCTCTGCTAAGTGGAATAAAATCGTAAATACGCTGTATGGGCCATTGTACCTTAATGAATGGAAAAAAGATTATTCTGATAATGATATTCTTGACGGTACACAGTGGAGTCTTGATATTAAGCTCAAAAACAATCTAAAGCGCTCATATCACGGCAGTAATGATTATCCGCCATATTGGAAGGAACTGCTAAAGGTATTCAGGCAATTTGCCGAGATATAAAGATGACCTCCCCGTATGGGGAGGCCGTTTTACTTTATCTCTTTAAAAGAAAATTTAAGCTTTTGCTGATTCATCTATTGATAGCTTGTTTTTCAAATCTCTTTCAAAGTTCTGAATTTCCTCGTAGCACTCATCGAGCTTTTCAAATATCTGTTCTTTAGAGAGGTCATCTGATATACAAACAGTTTTTGTTCTGAACGGTAGTCTCCATTGCCAATTTTTCTTTCCCTTTTTGGCTTTGTAGAATTCATTTATTCTCTCACAAATATCAAGGAATTCGGGATTTGCGTTACGTGAACTAAGGGCAAACTGCATGTAGACACCATTTCCTGCACGGTTGACAATCTCATAGAAATAATGATTGTCTGTATTCCAACCACTCGGAGCATTCGGTAAATCTGGTAGCAGCTCTGTCATGGCATCTGTTGTGAAGCGGGTAAATGTTCTATTACTCTTGGCTGGGTTTTCGTTTACAGCAGGATGTTCTATAGTCCATTGTCTCAGTATCGAAGCTCGGTTTTGTAGTCTTGTTTTCTCCTCATCATTCTCCTGTAAGTATGGTAATAAAGCAGAACAAATCTTATCACTCCACTCAGCATGGAAATTAGCCATATGTTCCCAATCATCTTCGTTAGTGATGCTTACATCTCTTGAGTAATATGAAATCCATGATGCCTTATTTTCATCAGCTCGTTCCCATGTAAGAGCGATACCAAGCTCAGATTCGACTTCATATTTATGGCTGTAAAGTATATCAAAAATCTCTTTATTCTGCTTAACATCGCCTTTACTAATAACAAAATCGATGCGAGCAAAATCGTAATTAGCAACACAATCTATACGAAGTCCGCTTATTCCTACTCCACCTGAAAGAGTGTTTGATGTAGTAGGATTAGAATTATTGAAGCTACCGCGTAACTGATGTTTCTGCTGTATTATCGGAATTGCATATGTCCAGTATTTTTTTCGTAACTGATGCCTTCCTTCTTCAGCGGCTTTCTCATTTTCTTCATCTTTAAGATAGAATACAAGATCCATAGGATCTGCATCATAAAGCACAAATAACCTGCGTAGTATAGACATTTTCAGAGATGTACTTGTGTTTCTCTCTACAAAAATGCTATCATCGATTTTCATAGCACTACGGAGATTGTTTTCCGTACTACTAACATATTTGAATAAGTCTGTACTTGAACTGGAACTATATGCCAATCCAGATAGAATGCTCTTATCCTTCTGATGTAAGAATTTGACAATATGCTCAAACATATCCGCCCAACTTGAAACAGGTTGCTCAGTATTTTGATAACTGTATTTTGCAATATCTCTTCCTGTAAGCTCGAAGTTTTCATCATCCAGTGTACAGGAATCGAATTCTTTTTCAGCAGGTACGAAATCAGTCTGTGGTAAAGCCCATATTTTTGTTGACAGAGCAATCATCTCAGTATTACGTTCTTCTAGCTCAACCAATCCCCAAGAATCCTTATTGGCTATTTTTTGATTCATTTTCAGTCCGCTGGCTTTATATCCGCCTTCTTCAGTATCACGTTTTTCTATAAATGACTTGTTGCTGAGGTTGGGGTTATATCCTGTTAAAGTCAAATTAGCTAGACGGTGCAGCCATGTTGCGTGTATGTCAGCTGCATTTACGCCAAGCGATTCTACCCAAGCAGGAGTAAGATGCTGAGGCATGATATGTTCAATGGTGTAAACATTATTATCCAGATGCGTGTAAACGTCTTTCGTTTCAATTGTTCCGTAATTCTCAAAGCGCTCGAAAAGGTAAGCTTTGTATTTACCGCGCATCTGATATATCTGCTTTGTAGCTAATGCTGCTGTAAATTCCTCATCAGACGGGAAACGTCCACTTTCCTTCTTGGAAAGAAGCGCATAGATAAACTTCTTCACGTAATTATCCGCCGTATTGTCGTAGCGCAGTATTTCTTTGTTCAAATTCAGAAATATCTTGTTGAGTGCGTTTGTAGGTACATCACAGATGTTTCGGCGGAATAGGTAGTTTTCGGTTATTAAGAATATTTCCAGAACATCATCAACTGACAGTTTGCCGTCCTGATTCAACCTAAGCACTTCTAAAAGGAATGGCCGTGTGACTATAATTTCTAACCGCATCATTCGATACAAACAATCATCAAGTCGCTGATTTTTCAATCCGCTTTTACATGAAAGAAGTTTCTCATAGAAGCGAGCGTATCGACGCAAGTCCTCTAACAGCGATTCAATGGGGATTTGAATGTTCTCTGCGTAAGCCTTGAACACACGGTAAACATTGTTGATTGTTGGTGTTACCTTTTGCTTTACGCTCAAATAGTCCCTAATAAAGCCACTAACATCATTATTGGTACATTTTTCAATGATTGTCCAATATGAATCATAAAGCTTAGTCTGATTTTGCGGCGATTGTCCCATCAGAATATAGTTGCGGATCTTATCACCTTCGGTCAAAGCCAAGCCCGTAGAATTCAGACTTTCAAAGATCAATTGTGCATTATCATCGTGCTCAAGCGTAATACTGATTATTTCTAACTTTCCAATCGCACTATACAAATCATCAACAGATATTTCTTGCTTTAATAAACAATCACAGAAAAATTGATAGTTAAGGGTAAGATTTGATACGGGATCATAATCTTCCTCTTCTCCAAATAGTTTGAGAAAAGCTTCACGGTCACTCTTTACAGGTCGTAGCTTAATTTTGTCATCCTCTTTTGCCCAAGGTGAAACAAGGAAGCGCTGATTTATCTGTTCACCCAGATTCCCTTCATCGGATGAAATGAGCCCCTTAGCGGTCAAATTACGCATAGCCAGAAGTAAAAGAGTAATTGTGGTCAGTCGTTGCTGTCCATCAATAATATGATATTCAATTTTACTACCATTAGCAACTACCTGAGATGTAATACTGCCAAAGAAATGGCTATTACGTTTATCTAGCATAATTTTCTTCAGGTCTTCATAGAGTTGACGGCAGTTATCATATTTCCAGTCATACTTTCTCTGATAAACAGGAATGATATATCGTTTATCAGCGCCTTCCATAAAGGCAATCATTTTTGCTTCTGAACCTTGCATTTGACTTTTCCCCCTATGCTAATAATTCTTTTGTTGGTTTAGACGACGTATCATGGATTACAACGTTTACACATTCCATAGCCAATTGCGACTACATAATGCTATTTATTTAATAACTGTTAAAAGGAAAGATACCATTTTTGCTTTCATAGAAATCTTCCTTCCGAACAATACAAGTTATCATAAACCAATTATACCATGCATTGTGTGTGATATCAACATATTTGCGCCTCATAAAAATGAAGAAACTGTAAACATTGTTCAAGATGGAGTGACACTCTTTACACACATATTTCTTTTATTTTAAAAAAACGTCTTAAGGTCTTGCGAAATCTGTTGCCATGTGGTATAATATGAGATATGAAGTTATGAATTGGAGTGATGACAATGTCTGTAACATATGATGGCTTATGGAATATGCTCTCATACCACAAAATGAGTGCTGCAGACTTACGGAAGTATACAGGAATAGCACCTAACACAATGACTAAGATACGCAGAAATGAAGAAGTAGCTTTATCAGTACTTGGAAAGATTTGTTCCTTGCTCGGATGTGACTACGGAGATTTGATCACTTATGCCCCAGATGATGCACCTATGCTCAATGATGTTGGCACGATCAGTATTAACAATCGTCGCTATCTTGGAAACAAGTATAAGTTAATACCTTTCATCACAGAAGTTGTTAATTCACATTGCAAGAATGTCGTCTCGATTGCTGATATTTTTTCAGGCACAGGTGCAGTTGCCTCGGCATTTACAGATAGGCAGATCATCACAAATGACTTGATGTACAGCAATTTTGTATGCAACTATGCTTGGTTTAGCAGTCAGCCATATGACTGCTCAAAATTGATAGGGCTTATCGCCGGTTACAATGATTTGAACATTACCGAAGAAAACTATATGACACGTAATTTTTCAAATACTTATTTCAGCCGTGAAGACTGTGCTAAAATAGGCTATATACGTGAAGATATAGAAACTAAGTACAAAGAACACAAGCTGAATGAACGTGAAAAGGCTATTCTTATTATGTCACTTCTTTATGCAATGGATAGGATTGCGAACACTTGTGGTCACTATGATGCTTTTATTCAAGGGAGTACATTTGATAAGCACTTGACATTGAGTATGCCTAATGTAAGTAAACTGAATAATCCATTAAATCAATGCTATAATGAGGATGCTAATGAACTGGTAAAGCGAATTGAAGTTGACTTAATGTATATTGATCCTCCATATAATTCGCGGCAATACTGTGACGCCTATCATCTCTTAGAGAATGTTGCTCGATGGGAAAAGCCAGAAGTCTACGGTGTGGCAAAAAAGATGGATAGAACATTTATGAAAAGTCGATATTGCACTCGTTCTGCTGAACAAGCTTTTCGAGAGTTGATTGATAATATTCATGCACGATACATTCTTTTCTCTTACAACAACATGGCAACAAAAGGAAATGATCGTTCAAATGCCAAAATTTCGGACGAGGCGATAAATGAAATATTGCAGAAAAAAGGTCGATTGCAGGTGTTCGAGGAGAGTTACAAGGCGTTCTCTGCTGGTAAGTCTGACATTAAAGATAATGCAGAGAGACTCTTTCTCTGCACATGTGATAGGTGATAGCTATGATTCAATCCCCACTTAACTATACTGGGGGTAAGTATAAGTTGCTACCGCAGCTTTTACCACTGTTTCCTGATAAGATTAATACCTTTGTTGACTTGTTCTGTGGTGGCTGTAATGTTGGCATTAATGTGAAGGCTAATCATCATATTTACAATGATACGAACACCTACTTACTCTCTCTCTACAACGCGTTGAAAAGCAACGACAAAGACGTAACACTTAAAACCATATATGCAATAATTGAAAAATATGATTTATCTCTTGTAAGTAAAAATGGGTATGATTTCTACGGTTGCAATAGTAGCAAAGGTCTAAGTAGCTATAACAAGGAAAAGTACCTAAAAATGAGAGATGATTATAACTTACATAAGAATGAGAACTACTTACACTGTATACTACTATATGTACTAATCATATACTCGTTCAACAATCAAATCCGTTTCAATCGAAACGGTGAGTTCAACCTTCCTGTAGGCAAGCGTGATTTCAACAAAAAGATGGAAGAAAAGCTACTATCTTTCATCGATATAATAAAGACTCAAGATTCATTGTTTACCAGTATTGATTTTGCTAAATTTGATATTGATACACTATCATCTGAAGATTTTGTATATATAGATCCGCCATATTTGATAACCTGTGCTACATACAACGAGCAAGATGGTTGGAATGAGAATGATGAAGTGCGCTTGCTTGAATTTATCCAATCGCTGACTGCACGGAATATACGCTGTGCATTGTCAAATGTGCTACGAAGTAAAGGGAAGGAAAATGCAATACTAATAGATTGGCTTGAAGCACACAAGAAAACATATACTGTACATCAGCTGAAGTTTAACTATGCCAATTCCAATTATCAGACGAAGGACAAATCAAGCAGTTCAGAAGAAGTGCTAATCACGAATTATTAAGGAGGAGCTGCACTTTGAGAGTTAAAGAAAAACAAATCTTCAATCTAATGGACACCAATGGTCGAAGAAATGATGTCATAAATGCTCTGCAAGGGTATTTAACGATATTAGATGATTTATTACGCAACAAGAAAATGACATGGAACCATCTTCCAGAAAGCTTTTCTCAACTCAATTTTTATCAGCAGGCAATCGCTCTTTCACCAGATGTGTTTCAAAAACATGATAAATATGATAATCTGATTTCTCAACTTGATAAGAATCCTGTTTTGAAGCAGGCTGTATTAAATCAAGACATCCAAGGAATTGAAGGCTGCCTAACTAGTAATCATGATTGGTTTGATGAATTAGACAAGAGCGTTGAGGCACGAGCAAGACACTATACAAGCAATCTTGTTAAATTAGGCTTGACGGATGATTATCGTCATATTTCAATAGTCGGTGATGTCCTTCTCGGTAAAGTCGCGCTTGATAAAGATGAATTCGAAGCAATGCTTCCTTTGAATGACACAAATATAGTATATCTGAGGCAATTATTGAAATTGCGTATTTTTGATATAGCAGGGGTAAAGTACTATTCACCATTCTGTATGGCGCTTTATGCTTTGTTACATAAAGATCGTATATCACAAGATGAGTTTTTTGAAATCATACAAGGTTTAAGCCCATATCATAGAATTGATGACTATGATGTATTCTTAGATAACTATGCAAAAGACTCAATTATTCAATCATACAGTTTTGATATTCCGGCGGACATCAATAATGACGATATCATTTCATTTGAAGTATTCTCCAAACATTTCAAAAATCAAAAAAGTAGTGCTACTATTGCAGATTATTACAAATTTTACAAGGCCATCAGAGATTTTATTGCCAAGAAAGATGTAGCAACTCTTGATAAAATGTTGACTACATATGAAGATAATAGGTCTGCACTGTGCAAGGCTTTTGGCTATGGTAGCGGAATATTTAAGAGTAAGCGTGGAGAAAGGCCCAGTGTTGAGAGTTTTTTGAAAAAAGAAGATCTTGACATATTCAAGGGAAACCTCAATTCTATCATATATCTTCGCTTTGTACGTTCCAAGACAATTGATATCATTCGAGAGTATTCTGATACAACAATGAGAATATTCAAGGCAACAGGTATAATCAGCTTTGATAAGGGCTATGTAGAACTGACGTGTCGAGAGTTATGTAAGCACATCTTCAATATAGATTCTGTTAAAGCTCAAATATTCGGTGATATTTCTATTGAGTCCGTAAATAACGTAGAAGATTATGAAGAAAAAACTCATAGCTATTATCTTACGAACCATTCGATTATTTCAATCCTTAACTATTCTGAGGAACTAATAAGCGACATACTCATTGCAGTACAGAACGAATTTGAAGGACATGAAATATCGGAAATTCATGACATTGTTAATGAAAAACGCAAAGAAGAATTTGTTCACTTCATTGAGGAAAAATATCCCGAAACTCGTGTAAAAAAATTAATGTGTATGTTTGCTGACCGCACCAATGATAAGGCAATAAAAGAAGAAGTATGTCCAGACTCTACTGTCCCAACAATCTATGAATATATTGTTGGGCTTGCCTGGTATTACTTTTCAAACAAGACAATTGATTTGCTAAATAGCTATAATCTAACACTGTCAGCAGATTTTGAACCGCTTACACATGCTAGCGGTGGAATGGGTGATATTGTAATACGTGAAAAATCTCAAGTTGTCATGCTTGAAGCAACACTAATGAACGCCAACAGTCAAAAGCGAGGCGAATGGGAACCGGTACTCCGTCACTCTGTCAACTTAAAAATTGAAGAAGAAAATGGCGAGGGAAGAGATGTCACAACATTCTTTGTAGCTGATACATTTGACTTCAACACAATTAATATTTGGAAGGCGATATCGTCTGTTCCACTGCAGTCTTCAACCGACAAAACTAAGTACACTGACAGTGTAATAATTATGCCCATTAACACCAATGAATTAGTTTTGTTAATGGAAGAGCATAAACATGAATATCATAAGATTATTAAGCAAGTGCGCGAACTATTCCTAAAGGATATCACAAAGTTTGACGAAAGTTGGCGCGATAAGTTCATCGCATCAGTTCTATAAACCTAACTAAACAAGTTGTTCATATTACTGATTATCCCAAGTAATTAGCGATATATCTTTAAAAAACGCAAAAGCTGAAAATACGTCTTTGATCCGCCCATTGGGCGGATCTTCTTATACTCAGTTGGGATATCGTTTTGGTTATGTTGTCGAAAATATGTTCGTATTCATTGTCAAGGATGATGAAGTTTTTAGAAAATGCATCTAGGCTATTGACAGAACGTTTGTTTCGTGATAGAATTGTTGATACAAACAGAAGGTATCATTTTAAGGGAGGCAAAGATATGGGACGAGTTTACTTGTGTATTGACCTGAAATCGTTCTATGCTTCTGTTGAATGCATTGCCAGAGGCTATGATCCGTTCAAGGTTCCTCTTGTTGTAGCTGATCCGACAAGAGGCGATGGCGCAATAACACTGGCTATTTCTCCTGCATTAAAAGAGCTTGGAGTTAAGAACCGATGCCGTATATTTGAGATCCCTAAGCAGATACAATATGAGATAGCTATGCCTCGGATGCGTAAATACATAGAGGTATCTGCTCAAATCTACGGTATCTATCTGCGGTTCCTGTCTCCTGATGATATCCATGTTTACTCCATCGATGAAGTATTTATCGATGCTACGCCATATTTGAAGACATATAACTGCAAAGCTACAGATTTCGCTAAGATGCTAATGAACGCAGTTATGAACAAGACTGGCATCTGCGCTACTGCAGGTATCGGCACTAACCTTTATCTTGCCAAGATAGCTATGGATATTGTAGCAAAGCATGTCCCGGAGCATATCGGTATCCTCACTGAAGAGCTGTATAGGAAGCTGCTGTGGAATCATCAACCGTTGACTGATTTCTGGGGCTTTGGACATGGTAAAGCCGCAAGACTTGCAAAATACGGAGTCTATGATATGCAGGGTATCACCATGCTGCCAGAGGCTCTACTATACAAGGAATTTGGTGTTAATGCTGAATTCATAATAGACCATGCCTGGGGACGGGAGTCCTGCACTATGGAAGATATCCATAATTACAGAGGCAAGAGTCGTTCACTATCCAACAGTCAGATACTATTCTCGGACTATGACGTGGACGGCGCTCGTATAGTAATGAAAGAAATGGTAGAAAATCTCGTACTTGAGCTTGTTGAAGAAAACCTCTATGCTAAGGGAATTTCTCTATATATCAGATATTCAAAGGACTGTATACCTGCAACAGGCGGAGCTATGAAGCTTACACAAGCTACCTGCTCCATAAAAAAGATACAGGAAGCTTTCGGTAAACTATTCATAGATAAGGTAAGAATAGGCTATGGAATACGTCAGATAGGGATTTCTCTGACTAATTTGACATATGAACCCGATATGCAGCTCAGCTTCTTCGATGATCTTGAGGATGATGAGAAAGAGAAGCAGATGGAGGTCGCTATGGTTGATATTCGCAATAAATATGGAAAGAATGCCCTGCTAAAAGGATTCAACCTATTTGACAAAGCTACAGGTATGAAGCGAAATACGATGGTGGGAGGTCATAATGGATAAGTCTAATATACAGCGACACGCTGACAGAGCCGTTCAGTTCGCTCCCTTTGCGGCTCTTAAAGGGTACTATGAATGTGTCAGGATGCAGGAGCGTATAACCGAAACCAAGAAAGAACTCGGAGAGGATGAGGCTGAAGAAATATCCGGTACACTTAACAAACTGCGAGTAGGTATAACTGTAAAGATACGATACTACGACGTTGATGCATATACAAACATAGAAGGAGTAGTGACTGAGATCAATCTTCCGTACCGTAGACTTAAGGTTATTAAGACAACTATACCTTTTGATGATATCTATTCAATAGAAATGCTCAGCAAAGACGTATGCTTTTAAAGCATCATCAGTTTCCTCCTGATACAATCATAATATAGAAGAAATGATCAGTCGCCCCTTTGTGGGGCGGCAACGCATAACTAAATGAAAATATGTCGATACAAAAATGAAGCAACAATCGCAAAACGTGAAAGGAGAATTACCATGGGACTATATGAAGGAATAAAAGACGCAATCGGAATAGCGCAAAAAGTTGACAATATCGAACTGTATAGGCAGTTGATTGATTTGAGCTCACAGGCTTTAGATATGCAGACAGAGATAGCAAAATTACGGGAAGAAAATGCGGAGTTGAAAAAAGGTACTGATATAGAGAATAGCTTTATAAGGCATGAACAGCCGTATTTAACATTAGACGGAGAAAATCCCAAGACATGCTACTGTGCTGTCTGTTGGGGAAAAAAACGTAAACTGGTTCAAATGGACAGAATCAATTGGGATCACGGTCAGATCAAACTCTACTGCAGTAATTGCAAAAATCATTTCATAGAAAGTAAACAGTAATGACATTATAAGAGATATACTAATGCATTCAAAACAGGGAGCATACAAACCTGTTCTTACCACTTTTACCACTTTTTTCACGCAAAAGTTTTTTCTGAGATAGTATTCAAAATATTGCCAAAGGTTGTTTCGTGTGCTATAATGAGAAAAACGACAGGAAGTGATGATATGATAAAAACGATTTTATTTCCTTCAAGCTACTTTTCAATCAGAAATGTTGATGAAGACTTGAAAGCTGAATATGATGCAGCTACCGAAACAGGCTTGTTTAACATTGTTCTTTTTTCTTACGATAAGTGGTTCAATGAAGGAAAGCTCGTATTAGATCATCTGATTTCAGAGCCATGTACTGCCATATATCGTGGCTGGATGATGAAGCCTGAGATATATACCAATTTTTACGTTCAGCTGATTGAAAAAGGAATAACGCTTATAACCGCTCCGAACGAGTATGAGCATTTTCATATTTTTCCTAATGTTTATTCTGAGATTATTACTGATACAGCAAGAATGGCAGTGTTCCCAGAAGGCAAAAGTCTTAATGTTGATGAGATAAAAAAGATGTTCAACCGTTTTATGGTTAAGGACTATGTCAAATCTGTAAAGGGAACATCTTTCCCCAAATACTTCGATAGCAGTGTAACGCAGGAAGAATTTGACAAGCACATGGAAAAGTTCTTCAATTATCGGGGAGATCTTTATACTGGAGGTATTTGCATAAAAGAATATCTTACATTGAAAAGATATGGAGATAGAACTAACGAATACCGTGTATTCTATAATGATCTAAAAATAAAGAGTCTATCCTAAAATTTGTGTAAACCTCCAAAGTAGTGTATAATAGAAGAGACACTACTTCGGAGGTTTTAATTATGAGCAGAAGGCGAAGAAGCGCCATTTGGCTATTGAGGATCACGATTATATGAGTGATAATGATGCTTTTATTTCATTGATCAATGATGGAAAGACTGTTTTGAAAGGCGGTCTCAAGAATGACATGTTTGACATAAACAAGGACGGCGAGATAAACTACCTGGATACATATGTCTTTGAGTTATATGTTGACGACCTCAGTGCAGGCAGAACAGCTGAAGAAAGCATACTTCCTGCTGATATGTGGAACCTCATCGATCAGAATGTAGAGCTTGACAATGACAATATTCCGGGAACCTTCGGCGATTACATGATCTATCAGTGTGTTGTCGGTCTGGCACATGAACAGCCTCAGTACAAGCTTGATATCTACTATCTCCAGCTTCTTGAAAAGAAGGGACTTGTAGATCTCAGCGACATCAGACCTTACATCGAGAAGCTCTGCAAGGACAAGGAAGTGGGCGACGTTGACTTTGACGGCAGTGTAAACGCAATCGACGCAAGCTATGTTCTCAGCTACTATGCAGAAACAGCTGTAAATGCAGAGATCAGCAATGTTACTGTGGCTCATATGGAGTATATGGCAGACATCAATTCAGACGGTGCTGTAAACAGTGTGGATGCTTCCGAGATACTCTCAACTTACGCATCAAATTCAGTTAATGGCTGATACAAGCCATACAAAAATTATCTCCATGCGGATATGACTTAAAAAGAGACCTCACAGTTTCATCTGTGAGGTCTCTTTTTTATTCCTTTACTTTTCCTGCTTTTAGTCTTGTTAAGTAATCTTTTGTCTCGGAGGATATTACTCCCGAGAGCAGGATTATCGCTACAACATTAGGTATTGCCATAAGACCGTTGAATATGTCCGCCAGATTCCAGACTGCTTCAACAGCAAGGTAAGGACCTATGAAAACAGCGGCGATGTACACCCAGCGATATATTCCTGTTATCTTTTTGTTAGCGCCTGTCAGATAAGAAAGGCAGCGCTCCGAATAATAGTTCCAGCCGAGTATGGTGGTAAACGCAAACACTGCAAGACAGGACATGAGTATGAACGAGGATATTCTCTCGCTGAACGGCAGCCCGTAGTCAAATGCATCCATAGTTATCATAACGCCTTTAAGTTCAGAGGTATTGTGGCTTCCTGACATGATTATGGCGAGACCGGTCATTGTACAGACAATGATAGTGTCGATGAATGTACCTGTCATAGTAACAAGACCTTGACGTACAGGCTCGTTGGTTTTGGCGGCAGCGGCTGCAATAGGTGCAGAGCCGAGGCCTGCTTCGTTTGAGAAGATACCTCTTGCAACACCGCTTTTCATAGCGTACATCATTACAGTTCCAGCCGCACCGCCTGCGGCAGCTTTAAGGCTGAATGCGCCTTTGATGATAGATGATAATGCCGTGGGTATCTCTGTTATATGGCAGAAAATAATGATAAGACAGCAGCCTGCATAAGCGATTATCATTACGGGGACTACTATCTCTGAAACAGTGGCAATACGCTTGATGCCGCCAATAACGATAAGTGCGGTCAGCAGAGTTATTACAGCACCTGCAATTACGGTAGTCCAAGTGTATTCCATGCCGAATACAGAAACTGTATGACTTTGCTGCGGGTCAAAAAAATTATTTGCAGCTGATGTGATACCGTTTATCTGGGTTATAGTACCTATTCCCATGATACCTGCAAGGAGCCCGAAAATTGCAAACATTTTACCAAGCCATTTCCATTTCTTTCCGAGTCCGTTTTCAATATAATAGAAAGGACCGCCGAGGATATTGCCGTTTTCGTCCTTGATACGGTATTTTACCGCAAGCATTCCCTCTGCGTATTTTGTAGCCATACCGAAAAATGCGGCAAGCTCCATCCAGAACAGAGCTCCTGAACCGCCTGCCGAAATAGCCGTTGCGACTCCGACTATATTGCCTGTTCCGACGGTAGCCGAGAGAGCGGTGCAAAGTGCCGCGAAGCTTGATACTTCACCGTTGCCTTCCTCTTCATTCTTCACCATGTACTTCAATGCCTTGCCAAGTTTATGTACCTGCAAAAATCTCAGTCTGAATGTAAGTAATATTCCGCAAGCCATGATGAGGATAATAAGCGGAAGTCCCCATACATAGCTGTCGATCTGACTGATTATATCGTTGATCTTATCCATTGACACATCTCCTGTCTTAAACTTCGTTAAAATTATATCATGCTTTTGCGTGAAAGTCAACAGGATAAATGTACAGACTTGGATTTTGTCCGTAGTATTTCCATAGTCTGACAGATATTCATTTTTCCATTTATTCTGAACATAGCCCATATCTGTCTTATGAACGCCTGCGTGTGCGAGTTTATCTTTTTCACCCGATGTGATATATTTTGACTCGATATCTGCACCTGAACGATTCTGATAGAAATAATTGAGCACATTGGTCAGCATATTATGTTCGCTGTCACTGTAAATATCAGTACCTAAATTACGAAAAAATGACATAAATGTTGAATACGAATATGCAATTCCTGAAAACCATTACTCAAAAACGAAGATAAAAGTAGAATGGTAGTAAAAACCATAGCTTCGCATTATATCTCCTTCAACAATCGCACGGTAAATGAAAGTACTGCTCTTACCACTTTTTTCACGCAAACTATTTTTCTGAAGCTCAAAATCTTCACAGCCGAAACTGTGTGCAAAATGGTATGAATGATAATATTAGATAATGTGAAGGTAATGTGAAAATCCGGGAATTCTTACTGCAAAACCGTTTCCGTTATATTTCCGTTATTGCAATAAAATTAGATATGTATTTGATACAAATCATGGAATAGCTGCTGTTTGAAAATGGCTAAATATCAGGGATTGCGGATTATAAGCAACATAATGAAATTAAATCATTCTATTCTGGCAGTGTGGGGGTCAGGGGGGCGAATCCCCTATGCTCCACCAAAATAGAATAATGATTAACAGGCGTCCACGGCATTTGCGTGACCGCCTGTTTTTTTGTAATGATTTGCGCAGCTTTTACATGATACCGCAATAAAAATTTTAAATGATTGTAAATTTTAGATGACTTTGTTTAAATGGGTTGAAAATTAAAAGAAAAAATGATATAATATGTACAAAGCTGTATTCTGTAAGTAAAGGGGGGAGTACCATGTCTGAAAAGAGCAATGACTGCTTGTGGATACACGAGCTGCTGTGCGAGCTCAAAGACGTCTCAACGGACGGCGAAAGAACGGCGCTTATCGAGCGATTCCGCCGCGAACATACCGGCGATATAGAGAATGCGGTAATTGATGACGCGGATACTCTCGCTGAAATGCTCATACGCCTGAAAAACAGCGGCACAGACCATAAGCTGGCTAATCTTTCCGAGGCTGAACTGGCAGAATTACAGGAAACAGAGCATATTATCGATGAAAACCTCTTTGATTACTATTTCCAGCCTATCGTAAGCGCAAAGGACGGCGAGATATACTCATATGAGGCTCTTATGAGACCTAAGAGCGATATGAAGCTCACTCCCTATCACATATTGAAGTACGCTTCGCTTGTCAACAGACTTCCCGACATCGAGCGCGGCACATTCCTCAATGTTCTCGGCATAATAGACGTGAGAAAGGAAGATTTCTTCGGCAAGTCGGTATTCATAAACAGTATCCCCGAAGCTAAAATGAGCACAGAGGATTTCAGAAAAGTTACCAAAATGCTTCTCAAGCATTCAGATACGGCTGTAGTTGAGATGACCGAGCAGTCTGAGATAGACGACGAGAGCCTTGAGTTCCTCAAGGAGAGATACCGTAATATGGGCGTAAAAATGGCTATTGACGATTACGGTTCGGGATATTCCAATGCAGGAAATCTTCTGCGCTATATGCCGAATTTTGTCAAGATAGACCGTTCGCTGCTGACTGATATCCAGAACAGCCCGAAAAAGCGCCATTTCGTAAGAGAAATAATCCACTTCTGTCATGAAAACGATATACTTGCTCTTGCAGAGGGCGTTGAGACCGCTGAGGAGCTCCACACTGTCATACTTCTGGGAGCAGACCTGATACAGGGCTATTTTACGGCAAGACCGTCTCCTGAGATAATTGATTCTATCCCCGAGGACATCAAGCAGATGATAAAGCGCTATCATCAGGAGCGCGAGGACGGTATCGGACAGCAGGTATATATCGCTGATATTTCCGAGCGCATAATACTCGAAAGGCTTATGCAGTCGGGCATGAAGTGCATAGTTATCGGCTCAAACGGCAGCGGCGATATCAGTATCGAGGGCAGCTCCGAGCTTGACAGCCAGATACGCATAGAAACGCGGAAGGGCTACAGCGGCAGGATAACTATTGAAAACGCATGGTTCAACAGTATAAAGAACAAGCCCTGCATAGATATCGGAGAGGACAACGAAGTAACGCTTGTACTCAGCGGTGATAACAAGCTTGATACGGGCGGAATACGTGTTCCCCAGTCCTCAAAGCTCACCATAGCAGGCGAGGGCAGACTTGAAATAAACGTAAACGGCAAAGAATTCTACGGCATAGGCAACGGAGCAGGAATGTGGCACGGCGATATAACCTTTGAGCAGTCGGGCAGAATAACTGTCAATGCGGACGGCGAGAAGGGAGTTGCCATAGGTTCGGGAAACGGCGGCGTTATCAATATCAACGCAGGTCAGTACCGACTTAATGTACAGGGCGACGTCAACGTAGGCATCGGAGCTCTTTATGCTGAGAGCGACATGGTGATACATGACTGTGATATCGGCATGGAGATGAACTCTGCAAGAGGAGCTGCCATTGGTTCTATCGGAAAGAGCGATTTTATCACTATCTTCAAGACCTCGATAAAGGTATTCATGACAGGCACCGAGCTTGTGGGTATAGGAACTCTTGACGGCGAAAAGACAGAGTTTGCCATAAGAGAATCCAGCTGCTTCATAACCATAAAGGGAGAGCGCTGCTCAGCTCTTGCGGCACTTGAGGGCTCTACAAATACCTCGCTTGACAGAGTAGCTGTAGGACTTACCGTAACGGGCAAGCAGGCTCTTGGAATAGGCGGCTTTACAAAGGATACCACTATCCACCATAACGAAGCCGAGGTACATATAAAGGTAGATACTGATATCAACATTCTTGACTATATGGACCGTGACCGTATGATGATAGATAAAACTCTGTTTGATATCGTGTATAACGGAGAAAAGCTTACACTTGCAAACGACGGCTATTAAATCCGTGGGCGGAATTATTTCAGAAACAGGCATAAAGGTTTTCTTTATGCCTGTTTTCGATGTTCGGACGGTTTTTATTGTAAAAACAAAAAAATATTTCCCGAGGTGTTACGCAGACCATGCTGCAAGTGAATAGATAGTATGAAAGCCAACACAATGCATTGCTAAAGCTTTACAAGAGGTGATGAACTATGACAAATGAAGAACTACAGAATGCAGCCCGTGAATCGAAAGAAAAGGCTCAGAGAGCCATATTCGACCAGTATTTCAGCTATGTCTATACCATAATTTTCAGCAAGCTCCGAAGCTGTGCAAGCCGCGAGGATATTGAGGAATGTGTGGGAGACGTTTTCTCGGACATATACATATATTACGAGGAGAACAAGGCTGGAAACGGCGATATCTCGGGATTTGTGGGAACTGTTGCTCGGCGTAAGGCAATAAACGTCTTTAACCGCATTACGCGGCGGTCTGTGCCTGCGGTCTCGGTCGACAGCGAAGAAGCCGCGGATATCGAAGCTCCCGACAACACCGTGGAGACCGTTGAGCGCAGGGAGCTCCGCAGTACGCTTCTCAGCTGTATAGAGCGGCTTGGCGAGCCGGATTCCACCATAATCATGCAGAAGTATTTCTTTGACCGCAGTTCAAAGGAAATAGCCGAGCTTGTGTCAATGACGCCCGAAAACGTCCGCGTGCGCAGCGGCAGGGCACTGGACAAGCTCAGAAAGCAGCTGGAAAAACTTGGAATAAAGGAGTGAAATATATGAATGATAAGGAACTCGGTCTCGACGTTTTTGAAATGGCAGACGACGAGGAAATAAAACGCATTGCTGCTGACTGTCCTGCTTCACCCGAAGAAAAGGAAAGGATGTTCAAGTTGAGCCAGAAGATATATAATGAAAGAACAAACGAAAGTAATGAAGCTCATGCCGATGAAGTATCAGGCGTTGAGCAATACAAAAAGCCCATATGGCACAAGATAGTTTCCGCGGCAGCTGCCCTTGCACTTGTTGCGGGACTGGGCACAGGCGGCTATTTGCTTGCAAGACGCAGCGGCGGTAACAGTCAGTTTGCAGGCGGTGATATAACTCTGTCCGATGCGGAGTCCAAGGTGAGCAATTACCCATTCGGAGAGATAGACAGGGTGCGTATGCTATGCCCTGCAATAGCACCTGCGGCTATAGAGCTTGAAAGCGAAGATTTGAATGAGCTCGTTACCATGCTTTACGATCTGCCGTGGGAGGAGCTGAGCGATAAGCAGACTGCCGAGGGCGAAAATTCGCTTCTGCACATATATAATAACAACGATCCGTATCTGCTCATAGTTAATATGCTGGACGGTTCGATAATGTATTGTAAAGATGCCGACGGCAAAACAGAGACTAAGCTTTACAGCGGCAGTGAAAAGATAATACAGTTTCTGAACTCCATAGAATTAGATCCTGAGAAGTTCTTAAATGCCATTGGCGATTTGTCAGCAAAGAATAACAGCAGTGATATATGGAAATATGTACATGTGGGTAACAAAGAAGCATTTTCTGTGCCCGATCTGTACAATAAGAACATTGAGCTTGCAAAGCAGGAGCTGAGAGAGCGCGGATATGAGTACGAGGTCAAGAAAGAAAAGAATGATGAGGTACAGCCCAACTACGTTATCAGAACAGAGCCCGAAGCAGGTACAGAGCTGAGAAAGGGCGATACCGTGACATTATATGTAAGTCTTGGCGCAGATGCCACAGGTTCGGTCACAGTAGATGATTACGTCGGAAAAATGGCTGAGGACGCTTCCGTTATGGCAGGCTACAAGAACTTTAAGGTATACACTTATGAGATACCTTCCAATGAACCGCAGGGCACAGTAGTTGAACAGTATCCGAAAGCAGGAGCTAAGGCAGTGTCGGGAGAAAATTTAACCCTATTTACTTCTAAGGGCGAATTTACCGCAGGTGAAATAACCTACAAATTTGTAGTTCCACATGATACAGGATTTGTAAACGGTAGTTCGACAGTGGAATTTGTTTTTGAAGGAAACGGTAATACATCAAATGAAATGATAGGTATCTTAGACCCGGGAACAGCTATACTTTGCAATCTGAAAGGCGAAGGCAGCGGTATAAAGGCGATTGCGTACATCTCAGAGCTGAACACAAATAAACGTGCAGAGCTTGGACACTATATTTTCGACTTTGACAATGGCACATATACTATAGAAGAAGAGGATATAGAGGGAGCATTTGAAGCGATAAAGTAATACACAGAAAAAAGGAAGCGAAAGCTTCCTTTTTTCATTATAGGGGCGCCGATGAAATAACCCCATTGTAGGGGACGGTGACTCCCTACAGTGTAGGGAGATGTCCGAAGGACAGAGGGGTGCGGCTTCTGTTGGAAGTCCTCGACGTCCCATAAATAAAGTGAGACTAACGGGCTGTCGGGGACGCCAGCCCCTACATTTTTACTGCTTTTTGTTAATATTTACCATGCGAAGCACAGCGAAATCAGCTTCTCACTGTGCAACTCTACAATGTTACTAAAAAATCACAATATTGTATTGACAAACAATATTATACGACGTATAATATTGTCAGAGCTTGAATATTGGAGTCAATAAAATATTGCAGGCAAAACAAGTTCAAGCAGCATAACTGAATATGAAAGGAGAATGACTATGGGTTTTTCTATCAACGCAGGGCTTCTCGACGCTATGGTGCTTTCAATAGTTCAGAACAATGACACCTATGGCTATGAGATAACCCAGTATCTGCGAAAGGCTGTGGACATCTCGGAATCAACATTGTATCCCGTCCTCAGACGCTTGCAGAAAGGCGAGCTCCTTGAAACTTATGATAAGGAGTTCATGGGCAGGAACAGGCGGTACTACCGAATAACGCCGCAGGGCAATGATTCGCTGGAGGAGTACCGTGAGGAATGGCGGAGCCACAAAAAGAAGATAGACAGTATTTTATTGAATGAGGGAGCTGAAAGCAATGAACAAACTTGAATTTCTTACCAGATTAAGGAACAGCCTTGAAAGAGGCGGAATGCCTGTCGAGGATATAAACGACGCGCTTACATATTATGAGGAAGTATTCATGGACGCAGGCTTCGGCAAGGAAGAGGAGACTGCCGCTTCTATGGGAGCTCCCGAGGACGTAGCAGTGAATATACTCCGCGAGAGCGGTATCACACCGCCTCCGCCGCCTGTACCGCAGAACATTGCACAGGCACCTCAGCCGCAGCAGAAGAAAAAGCCTTCGGGCGGAGCGATAGCAGCAAGCATTATCATCGGAGTGCTCACATTCCCCATATGGCTGCCTGTACTTATCGTGGCAGTAGTAATGCTTTTCGTAATTATCGTAGTGCTCTTCTCACTGATATTTGCGTTCATCGCAGCAGGTATCGGTCTTATCGTAGGCGGTATCGCAGCGCTGTTTGAAGCGCCGTCAGTAGCACTTATGGCATTAGGTGCAGGACTTATCATCACAGGACTTGTGATTCTTCTTTGCAAGCCTGTATTCGGAGCAGCGATCCCTGCCTGCGGAAGAGGCATAAAGAAGCTTTTCACATGGGTAGGCGGATTATTCAAAAAGGGAGGAAAAGAAAATGTATGAGAATAATAATGGGGTAACACAGGAAGTTCAGGCAGCAGCTCCTCAGAAGAAGAGCGGCGGCAACTGGGTATGGATATCATTCGTGCTGGTAGGCATAGCACTGCTGGTTATCGGAATTATCCTTTTCAACAATACCGATGTCAAGAAATACGCAAAGATAAAGGATTTCAGCGAGAGCTACAGAGCAGCTGACGTAAAGAGGTTCAACCTTGAGATAGGCTGGGCAGACCTTACAGTCAGCAAGAGCAATGACGACAAGATATATGTAGAGGCTAAGAACGTGCCCGAGGGCTTTACAGCAGGCGTCAGGGGCGATACATTCTCAACTGAGTTTTCCGAGAAGAAGATACACTTCTATATGCTTCCGAGCTGGCTCAACGGCAGTGATAGCAACAATGCCGTTGTAGATATCAAGCTCCCTGATAAGGAGTACGAAAGCTTTGTTCTCGACCTTGGGGCAGGCGAGACAGATATGGCTGGTTTCAAGTGCGGCAAATTCAGAGTTGACTGCGGAGCAGGCGATGTTACATTAGAGGATATCGACTGTGAGGAAGGCAATCTGGAGTGCGGAGCAGGTCAGGTAACTGTAAATGGCATCAAGTGCAGCAGCAAGCTTAATATCGACGGCGGAGCAGGCGAGGTAGTAGTTTCGAGCGCTGTTCTCGGCGGTTTGGACGCAGATCAGGGCGTAGGCGAGCTGAACTTCACAGGCACAGTAAACGGCGATATCGACATTGACGGCGGCGTAGGCGAGATAGTCGTAAACCTCACAAATCCCGAGAGCGACTTTGTGGGCAGCGGCAGCAAGTACAAAATAGATATAGATACAGGCGTAGGCTCAAACACGGTAAACTATAATGTTTCACGCTGAAAGCCATGCTTGACCACACAAAAATAAAAAAAGGCGACCGTGTCCGACACCGATTATTCGGCACAGGAACGGTCACCGACACACTGCCGCTGGGGGGCGACACAGTAGTTACCATTGAATTTGACAACGGGACTACAAGAAAGCTCTGCGCTGAGATAGCCAATCTTGAAAGCGCAGAAGCAAACGAACATGATATAGATGATATAGATTGAATAACAGGCGTTTTGCCTGTGCGTACAGTTCATTATTTAACGTTGAAGGGAATATTGTAATATGAAAAAAGCGTTAAAAATCATAGGTAAGTTTTTTCTTGGTCTGCTTATCATAATTCTGGTATTTCTGCTGATAATGTTTGTTTATCACAGGATAATGCTTAACAAAGAGAAGAAGTATCTTGAACCATTGGGACAAATGGTTGAGGTAGACGGGCATAATATGAGTATCTACACCGAGGGCGAGGGTGAACACACTATCGTCATTATGGCAGGCGCAGGAATGGTCTCGCCGATACTTGATTACAGTCCGCTGTACAGACGTTTGAGCGATACCTATAAAATAGCTGTCATAGAGAAATTCGGCTACGGATTCAGTGATGTTGTGGACGGTGACAGGGATTTTGACACATTGCTTCGTCAGGACAGAGAAGCTCTGAAAAAGGCAGGCATAGAAGCTCCCTATGTACTTTGTCCGCACTCTATGTCGGGAATAGAAGCTATTTTATGGGCACAGAAGTATCCCGATGAAGTTGAAGCGATAGTTGGATTGGATATGAGCACTCCAAAGGCTTATACGGAAGAAAACCTTAATGACGATGACAAGGGTATTGAGCTTTTTTATAAATTCCTCAGGGAATCAGGCGTCGGAAGACTCATTCTTACAGACAAGAATGTTTGTCAGAGTTTTTCAGACCGCGAAAAGGATATATACAAGGCACTTGCTTTCAGAAAGTTTGCTAACAAGGACGTAGCAGATGAGGGAGATCATCTTGCTGACGCTATCGACGAGATAAATTCCGCTGATAAGCCCGATATCCCTACATTGCTTTTCCTGTCTGACGGCAAGGAAACAAGCGGAAAGCTATGGATAGACGCTATGAACGACTATTCAGACGGCCTTACAGATTCGAGGGTAATACAGCTTGACTGCGGACATAATGTAGCAGAACACGAACCTGAAAAGATAGAAGAAGAAATGAGAAAATTTATCGCAGAGCTTGACAGCTGAATCATATTTACAGAAAAACTAAGCAGGGGCGGATAAGGGGAGCCCACTTTGGCGGATTCGCAGGTTACCAAATATGAGCCGTTACTTTACGACTCGGTAGCCCACTTTTTTCCGCTAAGGAGAGCAGCCTAATATCCGCCCCTACAAAAAATCTTTGTTATATTTGCTAAAACGCAGTTGGTTTGCCAGCTGCGTTTTTGTTTATCCATACGAATCGAAAAATTATTTTTCTGAAATTCAACGTGTTCGCGTTGAAAAAATGCGCTTTACGGGGGGATATATGAAAGCGTTTCCAAAGCTTCACATTCAACCCGCAAACCATTGACCACAGAAAGGAGTATAAATGAACAGTCTTTATGAAGTGTTCAAGCTGGTCAAGCTGATGACTGACCGAGCCTGTATCCGCAGGTGCTATTTTACTACAGATGACCAGAGGTACTGCACTGACAGCACCGAGATGTATCTTTTAAGGGAGGGAACATAATGGCAGTTTATCGCGGAGCCTACAGCGGTCCTGAAATTGACAGACTGCTTGCAAAGGCTGACAGCTCCGATGTATTTTCAGAGGAGCGTCTCAACGGTCTTTCCTTTGAGCAGATAAGCAAGGAGGACTTCGACGACCTTGCCGAAAAGGACGCCGACAGGGTGTACTTTGTCTATGATGAAAGAGGCAAGGTAAAGCAGTATATCGGAGAAGCCGAGCTTGGCGGAATGGCTTTTACCGCAGGAAATATGTCCGCCGTTTTGAACAATAGTGTGACTATGGTCACAGGAAAAATTGAGGAGGTATAAAAAATGGGAACAGTAGTTGTAGATAAGGTTTATCCAAATTCATCAAGTTCATATTCAACGATAGTATCCGACCTGAGAGCTTTATGGAACTGGACAAGCAGCGCGGAGACTTCGGCAGGAACTAAGCTCACCATCGACGCAGCCAAGAAGATAGGATTATTCGTATATAATGGCAATGTCAATTATACTACTATCGGTGTTATATTCGGCTCAAGCTACTATTACCTTGCAGGTCCGCAGAGTACAGTTGGAAAGCTCCAGCTCAAGGCTGAAAAGGTAGGCGATAACACCCTGATAATCAGCGCGTGGAGAGTCGATGCTTCGGGAAGCTCCAATGTTGCGGCTGATCTCTGTGATAAATACATCATCTGCCGCGCAGTCAATACCAATACAGAGAACGAGGAAACGATACTGATATATCTTGGTTCAAGCTCCTCATCAGGAGATAATAAGTGCGCAATGTTTACAAGTGATGTTATTCAGCCTATTAATATTTCTGCTCAGGACGCAAATCAAAATGTCAATGCCAAGAATACCAATATCGTGCCGTTTTTCAATACGGCCTCTGCATTCGTTACAAAGGACGTCTATCAGTCTCTTTGCGAAAATGTGTCATCGTGGTATTTCGGCGATGTTACCATAAACGGCAGACCATACCGCATGAGCGGCTCGGTATTCGCACTTGACGAGTGATAAGCCATAACTGAAACACCACTGAGCCGATCTTGATACCTATGTAGAGAGTTTATTTTTATTATTGAGAGAGCCCCTTTTGAAAAAGGGGCTCTCTCAACAAAATATTTACATCAGTATAAAAGTTGACTCAGAGGTATTCAGATACAGCTTATTTTTCTTCAAGCTGAGTAGCTGCGCCTATGAACAGCGGAACGTTGTTCTCGTCAACTATCATATAAACGAAAGGCTTATCGAGGAAGATATTTATCTCCTTCTTTGGCTCCGGCATAGCGCAGCCTGCTGCCATCATAACAGCTGTTACCGCAGCCGCCTTTGTGCCCTTTTCGGTGACTTCTATCTTGGTCTTGTGGAGAACATCGTCGATGTAAAGGGGATCGGCTCCCTCGACTGAAAGGTCGTTTATCTTCGAGAAGTCAGCATTGCGCCAGTCGAATGCAGTCGGCATACCCATATCTATAAGTACCTTAGTCATTGATTTGCTGTACTGATACTTGAACTTTGGTATCATAACGTTGAGCTCTATCTTTTCGGGATCCTCATATTCCTTGAGTCCCTCAAAGAGCTTCTCGGCGTCAAGGTCTTTTACGTAGCTTACGATGTCCTTTTCCTTTGGCATAATACCTACGAAGCTGTATTTGCCGCCTGCATAGGGCTTCTTGAAAGCGTCTGCGTCGCCGAGGTCGTAGTAGTAGCGCTCCTGGCTGTGCATTGCCTTAATGGCGTGCTTATCGCCGTTAAGGTCGGTGAACTTTTCGTCTCTTGAACTCGTGTACGGGTTAGACCATTCAGCCTCAAAGTAAAGGGTATTGATGAGCATCATCAGTATTTCCTTTTCATCTGTAGGCGTAAGGTCGCCGTTTTTGAGGAGAGAGGGTATCATGCCCTGAGTGTTTCTGTTTACCCAGCTGTTTACGTCCTTGACTGTATTATTGTCAAAGGCAGCCTTGTAAAGCTCTGCATTGTAGAACTTCTTGTTCTTTTCAAGGAACTCGTCATATACCTTGAAGGTTTCCTTATCCTTGAACCAGATAGAATCCGCAAGCATTACCTTCTGCTTTTTCTCGTTAGGCAGCTTGCTTATGTAGTAAGCCATATACTCGTTTAGCTGGTCAAGAGTAAGACCGTTGCCGAGGACTTTTTCCATTTCAGCCTTTGTTTCGCCGTCAGCGCCGTTTGCAGTCATAGCAAGGGCAGCTGATATAGACATTGGCGATACAAGGAGATTTTCCTCGTCCTTTTTTGTAGGATCAAAGCTGTTTTTCAGTATATCCACGCCGAATTTCATTTCAGCGGCAGCAAACTCAGCGTCGGTCGTCTTGCCCTCGGAAGCCTTTACGTCAACGGTATTGTCAAGACGGACACTGCCTATCTCGCCTGCGCCGTTTATCTCCTTGGCTTTTCCGAGGAGGAAGTCCTGTACCATTTTAAAGTCTTCCTCGTCTATCTTGTCATTCATATTTACATCACCGTTGAGTAACTGTATTTCTGTGAGCTCGGTTTTAAGAGTTCCTGCAAGCTGTTTTCTGTAGGTGATAGAGTCGAAGCTGTCCACAACTCCGTCGTCGTTGATATCGCCGTAATAGTGTATGCCGAGACCTCTTACGCCCGAGATAAAGTCCATTTCAAATTCATATTTTCTTGATGATGAAGAACTGCCCCAGTAGCCGCCCTCTTTATCAAGCTCAGCCTGCAAAGCGTCAGCCTGTTCCTTATCATAGGTCGTGAATTTCAGCGTAACGATGTCGTCCTGACCGAACATATCACAGTATCTGATAGTACTGTCCCATTTTTCATATAACTCCTTGTCAAGCTCGTCCAGTGTATTGCTTCTGATATAAGGAGAGTACATAGATATCTCAATAGCATCGTAATAATCGTAATAGTCTGTTTTCTTAGGAATAACAGTAAGCCTTAAAATACTGGCTTGTGACAGGTCTTCAACATCGTCATAGGTGTATATCCTGTTGATATAAGCGTCAGGTATCGTTACCTCATATGCGGTCTCGCTTGCATATCCGGGGGCAGAAGCCAAAGCCTGATTTCTGCTGACGCACGGCGGAAATGTTCCCGCAGCTCCCATAGCCAGTGCAAAGCTGAGAACACCTGCGGTAAGCTTAGACAGTTTTTTCATTTTTCCCATAGTACATTACTCCTCCCATAATGAAATTGGAAAATTATCCATAATATCAGTATAACACTATTATAAGGCTATGTCAATGAAAAATGGCTATATTGCATAGAAAAGCAGTGAAATTGACATATTGTGCTCAATATTTTGAGCTATCGGCTTAAAAGCTCATATATTCCGCTGAAAAACAGCAATATTGCAGTTTAATTAATTATTTGCGAGGGTATAATCGCCTAACTTAGTAACTTTTTGTACAAAAAGACGATTGACTATATGTATATTACAGTTTATAATATACCTATAATAATTTTTTAAGGAGGAGCGTTTAAAAATGCTGAAAAGATTTACTGCCGCTGCACTCAGTACAGTTATGTGTGTATCGGCAGCTCTGCCAAATACTGCGGCAGTTGCCGCAGCTGTTCAGAGCACAGACCTAAACGACAGCAGCAGTGCAGTCGATTATGACGCAAGGCTGCAAACAGCAGATACCCTCGGAGAAGTAATAGCAGACGCTGCGCAAAAAGACGATAAGGCTAACGCTCAGCTTGCGTCCCCAGTCTCCGCAGAGACAGCAGAGGTACATGACAAGGAAAACGTAAAGAAGCTCCCGTCGGCAGAAAAGCTGACCGAAGTTTATAACACAGTTGCTGCGGAGGACGAAGAAGCTCCGCAGACAGGCTCACTCGGCGAGAACATTACATTTCAGCGCTTTTCGTCGGGAAATGTTATAATCACAGGTCACGGCGCTATGAAGGGCTCGGGCAATCCCTTCAAAAATCCCGAGACTATCACAAGCGTAGTTATCGAGAACGATGGCTCCGCTGAGGGCGGCATCACAGATATCAGAGTAAACCTGTTCAAGGGCTGTACGGCTCTGACAGGGGTAACTATACCTAAGACCATTGAGACCGTAGGCGCAAGCGCTTTTGAAGGCTGTTCGTCACTTGCTCAGATAACATATAACAAGGACAAGCCTTCCGAGGCAGGACAGCTTACTCTGCCTGCTTCCGTAACAACTATAGGTGCAGGTGCGTTCAAGGACTGTGCTGCATTCACCGAGCTTGTTATCCCCGAGAGCGTTACTGCTTTAGGTGACCGCGCATTTGAGGGCTGTACAGGTCTTACTGCTATAAATGTACCTGCAAATGTCAAGACCATAGGAAAAAATGCATTCAGCAGGTGCTATTCCGCAAAGACAGCAGTCATTGCAGAGGGAGTTGAAACTATCGGAGATTTCTGCTTTGAGCAGTGTACTTCTCTTGAAAGCCTTACTCTCCCGTATGCGGCAACTACAGCAGCTTCGGCTGAAAAAGCAGATAAGAATACCTGTATCGCAGACCTGTTCAATACAAACAGCGAAGATGAGAAGTACGCAGAAATGATGTACGCTGCGACCTGCAGCCACGGCTATAAACGTTATGTTCCTAAGTCACTGAAGACTATCACCGTTACAGGCGGAAAAGTTGTCCCTGGTTTCGCATTTTATGGCTTGTCAGGCGTTGAGACGATAAAAGTTCCCGATACTGTTGCAACTATAGGAGCAAGAGCATTCTTTAACTGTGCTTCACTGAAATCAGCTCCGCTTCCAAAGAGTCTCAGCTCAATAGGTGAGAGAGCGTTCTCAGGCTGTAAAGCAATTACCGAGATAAATATTGCCAAAACGGTCACTTCCATAGGAAACTATGCATTTGATGACTGTTCAGCGCTGAAAACTGCTGTTATTGCAGGCGGCGAAAAGGGTATAGGCGCATTTATGTTCAACAAGTGTATCGCTCTTGAAAGCCTTACTCTGCCCTTTGCAGGCTATTCACTTGAGGGAGTTGAAAAGGCTAACTCAAATGCTTATGTTATAGACCTTTTTGAGGAAGAATGCGGCGATTATACATACAAATCGACCAATGCAAGCAACTACACGAGATATGTTCCAAAGTCTCTTGAGAAGATCACTATAACAGGCGGTACAAGACTGCCTAACTGTGCATTTTATGGTTTAAGCGGCGTCAAGAGCTTCGTTATCCCAGACAGTGTTACAGAGATCGGAAATAACGCATTCAGCGATTGCCAGTCGCTCACCGAAAATGTTATGACAGATAATATCACTTCTGTCGGCAGCGGAGCGTTTATGCGCTGTACAGGCATCAAAAAGGCTGTTTTCGGCAAGAAGCTCGAGTCTGTAGGTGCCTCTGCATTTGCAGACTGTACAGCACTTAAAGAGGTAACTGTTCCCGCATCGGTAACATCTTTAGGACAAAGCGCGTTCAGCGGCTGTTCTGCTCTGAAGAGCGCTGTTATTGAAAACTGCGAGGACGGTATAGGCGCTTTTGTTTTCGATAAGTGTGCTTCACTTGAGAGCATTACACTGCCCTATGCAGGCTATAAGCTTGCAGATGTCGAAAAGGCAGGTTCTACAGCTTGTCTTATCGATCTCTTCAATGAGGATTTCGGCGACGCTGCATACAAGAGTGCTGATCTTAATAACTATTCAAGATATGTTCCGAAGTCTCTCAAGACTATCAGGATAACAGGCGGTACAAGACTTCCTAACGGCGCTTTCTTCGGCTTTACAAACGTTGAGAACTTCGATATAGCAGACAGCGTAACATCAGCCGGCAATTATGCATTTGCACACTGTCAGGCTATTAAAGATATTTTCATGAACGAAAACGTTACGGCTGTCGGAGAATACGCATATTTGAACTGTACAGGTCTTACAGATGTGACCATACCCGCAAATGTGCTCACTCTCGGAAACTATGCGTTCAGCGGCTGTTCGGGACTTAAAAATGCAGTTATTGAGGGCGGTGAGAACGGTATAGGTGTATTTGTTTTCAACAAGTGCGCTTCTCTTGAAAGTCTTACTCTTCCTTTTGCAGGCTATAAGCTTGCCGATGTGAACAAAGAGAACTCCAACACCTGCGTTATTGACCTTTTCAATGAAGACAGCGGCGACGAAACATATAAAACAGCAAATGCTTCGGGATATGAAAGATATGTTCCGAAATCGCTGGAAACTATCGTCATAACTGGCGGAAACAGGATACCGAACAATGCTTTCTACGGTTTCAGCGGCGTTAAGAAATTCGTTATCCCTGACAGCGTTACTTCCTTCGGCTCTGGCTCGTTCCAGAAGTGCGCAGCACTTACCGAGAATGTTATGACAGATAATATAACATCTATCGGCGATAATGCATTTTCAGAGTGTACAGGTCTTAAAAAGGCTGTATTCGGCAAGAAGCTCGCAAATGTCGGCGGTTATGCATTCTCAGGCTGTACAGCTCTGACCGAGGTGACTGTTCCTGAAACAGTTACGACACTGGACCGACACGCATTTGACAGCTGTTCTGCTCTTAAAACAGCCGAGATAAAGGGCAAGGATATAAAGCTCAGCGCATTTATTTTCAATAAGTGCAAGTCGCTTGAAAAGCTTACTCTGCCATTTGCAGGCTATAATCTCACAGACGTAAACAAGGAGAATTCCAACGCCAATGTTATTGACCTGTTCGATGAAGACTGCGGTGACGAAACATATAAAACAGTAAATGCTTCGGGCTATACAAGATATGTTCCGAAATCGCTGGAAACTATCGTCATAACAGGCGGAAACAGGCTGCCCAACTATGCATTCTTCGGCTTCAGCGGCGTAAAGGATTTTGAGATATCCGACAGCGTATCAAGCTTCGGCAATTACTCATTCAGCGGCTGTGCGGCACTTGAAGAGAACGTGATGACCGAAAAGGTTGCAAGTATCGGTGAACACGCATTTGAAAAGTGCACAGGCATGAAGGATATCTATATCGGCGCAAACGTAAAGAGCATAGGAAACTGCGCATTTGCAGGCTGTACAGGTCTTACAGATGTGACTATCCCTTCAACTGTATCAACTGTGGGAAACTATGCTTTCTCAGAATGCTCAAACCTTAAAAATGCAGTCATCAGCGACGGAGTTGATGAGATAGGCGCGTTCATGTTCAACAAGTGTTCATCTCTTGAAGCTGTTACACTTCCATTTGCAGGCTATAAGCTTACCGATGTAAACAAGGAGAACTCAAACGCATACCTCATTGACCTTTTCAATGACGACGCAGGAGATTCAACATATAAGACTGTAAGCCCAAGCGGTTATACAAGATATGTTCCAAAGACTCTCAAGTCCATTACTATCACAGGCGGCGAAAGAATACCAAACTATGCTTTCGCAAATATCTCACAGGCAACTGATATCACAGTTCCCAACAATATCGCCTATATCGGAAGCAGTGCATTCAGCGGCTGTGAGGCTGTTGCAAATGTGTTCTTCCCTGATACAAAGGAGAAGTGGGACGATGTTACTGTTGGTGATAAAAACGAGCTTATCGACGGCAAGGTAAGGTGGCTCAACAGCGACGGTGCTTACGTTATGCCAACGGGTACTATGACCACAACTACTACCGTTACAACTCAGCGCACAACAAAGGCAACAACTACTACTGCAACAGGCACAGGAACAACTGCAAATCAGACAACTTCAACAACAAAAACTCCTGTAACAACTTCCACAACAAAGCCTGTTACGACTACCACAAAAACTCCTCCAACAACTTCTGCAACTAAGGTAACAGGAACTTCTACAGCAACTACGACAGCACCTGTGACCACAACTACTACAGCTCCGAAAACCAAGTACGACCTTGGCGATATCTCAGGCGACGGAGAGGTAAATGCAGTTGACGCTTCAATGGTCCTCACATACTACGCTATAGCTTCAACCACAAAGGACGCCGCTGTAAAGCCCGAGGAGCTTGCGGCAGGCGACGTTGACGGAAACGGCACACTTAATGCTACAGACGCTTCATTTATCCTCAGTTACTATGCTTACGCACAGACAACTAAGGAAAAGGTAAAGTCTATGACGGATTACATGAAGGATTTTATCAAGTCCGATAAGTGAGCCATAAATGCAAAACAGGCATAAAGCTTAGCTTTATGCCTGTTTTTTATTGTATTCCGAAAACCCCTGGCTCTGCCAGGGGTTCAAAGAAGCTTTAGCTATGAGTAGAAAAAGAAAACCTCCCATGTTATAATGGTAATGGTCTGCCAACCAAACTGAAAATAACAAAGGAGGTATCGTCATGAAACGAGACGATATAAATAGTTTAGCACATTCCAAGTGGAATTGCAAGTATCATATAGTGTTTGCACCGAAGTATAGACGAATGGTGATTTATAGTCAGATAAAAACTGATATAGGAAAGATACTAAGAAGGTTATGTGAACAAAAAGGAGTAGAAATAATAGAAGCA
>NZ_JHXF01000016.1 GCF_000621845.1 Ruminococcus flavefaciens MA2007
AGTTTTTGCATATATTCTCAGAATTTCTCATATAATTCACTGACCAAATATCGAAAAAAGGAGAAAAGATATGAGAAAAACACACAGAAAGATAGCCAGCGGAGCACTTTTGTGCGGCTGTGCGCTGTTCACGCTGTACGGAGCTTCGCGTATTGCAGAAAGAGCCGAAAATGGTGCTCTGCCGACAGCATTGACAGACCTTGACAACGAGAAGCCGATAATCGTCCTTGACGCAGGGCATGGCGAATCAACTTAAACATAGTTCATTATGAGCGGAAAGTTATCAGATTGAATGAGATATACTTTTATGGTTCATTTTATATGATGAGAGGGGACAGATTACTCTCTATCCGCTCTTTCAAAGAAGCTTTTGGGAGACAGTTTCAAATGAAGATTTGCAGTCTTGTGTGCGCAAAACAGGTGAAATGTACACGACTAAGAGGCATTATATCGATATGAAAGAATCAGCTCCCGTAAGGGAGCTGATGTTCTTAGTTTGTCCGATATGTGCACGATCTAACGTGTGAAAGTCCCGAACACGCCCAGATATTATGATGGGACCTATACGCGCATTTTGGGGGATGAGGATTATTTTTATATGTCGTTTCTATTTGAATTATCAGACATCTGGTATTAGAATCCCTTGGTTAATCATCCTGCAAATCTTTTACAGTAGGCAATAAAATCAATGTCAGAGAGCGGCTTTGAGAAGTAGTAGCCTTGGATCAGATTACCGCCGAAGGAAGTGATAATATCCAGCTGCTCCTTAGTCTCAACTCCCTCCTGAAGTACTTGCAGCTTGATGGATTTGAGCTGATTGACCGTGATCATCAGAAAATCCATGCCGGCCTTGTCTGTTGCTTTCCAAAGCAGGGACTTGTCTATTTTCACAGTCTTGTAGTTATTGGACATAAGATTAGCTAAATTAGAATAACCCGTACCGTAATCATCCATGGAAAATGTAAAGCCATAATCTTTCAGCTGTTTCAGTGTATCATTAAATATACTATTGCGGAATACGTCCACTGTTTCTGTCAGCTCCAGATTGATGAAAGAGACGGGAACATTATATTTATGGAGTAATCTGGCGAATTTCTGTACAATATTTGCGTCGCCGAGCTGATATGGAGAAACATTCAGTTCAATCCACTTGATGCCATACTGTTCAGGGTGATAGTTTGCATAGAACTCACAGACCTTTTCAAGTACGATCTCACCAAGATTTGAGATAAGACCATATTCTTCTGCTGCGCTGATAAACTCATCGGGAGGGATAAATCCGAGCTCGGTATCATCCATTCTGACAAGTGCCTCAGCAGAAACAAACGACTGTGAATCTACTGACCAAATCGGCTGATAGTACACAATGAACGACCTGTTTTCACAGGCACGGCGTACAGCATTGAGCATTCTTGTGCGCTTGCGGATAATATTCACATCTTCGTTATTTCGCAGGATCATATTTGAATCGGTAAAGTTCAGATCTCTGCCTCTGTGAAAAGCAGAATCAAGCGTCACATTATCTGTATCTTCAGGGAGATGAATCACAGTTACAAGCGCATTGAAGTAGATTTTCTTGTTTTCAACCGTCCAGCTCTGATTAAACATTGCTTCCAGTGCTATAAGATAATCATTTTCGGCAATACTATAGTTTTTTATTTTGTTCCTTTCTAACATGATCGCATATTTTTCCGTAGTATAGGCATAAACATTGTTGTGCCCAACCAGTTTTGAGATCTTTTCACAGACGGTGCGGAATGCGACAGTCTTTTCTTCGGAAGAAAGGGTGCTGAGAAGCTGTTCTGTATTTACAAGTGAAACAGCGATAAGCGTCATTTGGCTTTTCATATCGCAGGCTGTTTTGTAAAATTCAAGGAATACTTTACGTTTGTATACATTCAGTTCGGTATCCACTTCCAGACTGGCATTTTCAAATACTATCGCCATCAACGAAAGCATAACTGCTTCCGTAAAAAGCTGTATCTGCAACTGGCGGAACAGTATCTGTACAACAATACCCGTGATAACGAACGCCAGTCCTGAGAATAGATAGAGGATTTTTTGCTTTTGTATGAACGTAGCATTTCTGAGCAGTACAAAGATCGTATGTCCGAGATAAAACATTACAAGTGTATGTAAAATAAGGAATGAATTATTTCGGATATAATTGCAGTCGGTATCATAGTAGAAAAGGAAATGAAAGAAAAAGTTGACTAATATCAGGCAAAATGCAATTACTGCGGGAATGCTGTACATAAGAAAAAAATTTTTTCGACGGTTTATGAGATGTCCGCTTAAACATTGGACATATAATCCGAATACATACATTGTTAGTACATTGACAAGAAAGTATAAGCTGATTGAGATATTCGCTGCCAGATTGATTTTTGATTTAGCAAAATAACCTGCTAAAATATTGCTGAGACTTCCGGAAAAGACACAGACACAGAGAGCTGCATACAGTGTGTGCTTGAAGTGATGTATGCGTTTGGACATTATGAAGTAAAATATACAGCATATGCAAAGCATAACAGCAGCAATATCGTAGGAATTATTATAGATCGTGCTCGTCATATTTATCCTCCCCCTTTGATAATATGTGATGCTGAATGGCAATAAGCTTTTTAACAATATTTACCAAATATATATGCATGAGCAAGAAACAATCTATTCATTTTTATTATATAAGATAAGTAAGGATTATTCAATAGATAAAATGTTAAGTTTTGAATGTGTTTAGTAAGTTTAAAGCTCTGGATTATTATATAAATAAGGCATTTAATTATTTGAGGAGTGGAGAGAGTTAATATTTTAGTAATTGAAAGAGAACATCTATAAACGCCCCCAAACACTGTATTATAAATATTCGAATTTTTCGCTGTCCGCTTTTTTTTAAAATTCTGTATTTCGAGTAAAACACCGAAATACAGAATTTTCTGTTACCTACATAAAACATATTCAAATGAAATTTTGTAGTTACGTGTTCACAAAAAACAGGTGAAATGCGGGAAGGAGCTCATATATAGCAAGCACTCCGCTTATAACAATGACTCTGGGAAAACTTGCAATGCTCTTCCCGTTATCCTGACCTGTATAATATCTGTCATTCATCAAATAGCATTGAATCACTGAAACTGATATGATATAATATGTACAACCGAAAGAAAGGTAAAGCAGATGAAAAACAGACATTAAATATAACTTTTCAAAAAAATTTTTTAATGGGTGCGACATTCATGATGTTCCGTACGTCTAATTATCAAAGGAAATATTTCCTGTCGAAAGGAGAATAACAATGAGTGACGGTTCAGGTAGCTACAGCCGTTTTCTCTCAGGTGACAGGGACGCAATTGATGAAGTAATAAAAGACTATAAAGATGGTCTTATATATTACATCTACAGTATTATCGGAGATATGGAGCTGTCCGAGGAAGCCGCGATCGATGTGTTCATAAAGCTTTATGTAGATAAACCTGTTTTCAACGGAAATTCCGCATTCAAGACATGGTTATATACTATAGGAAGGAATAAAGCCTTTGACATCCGGCGGAAACGCTCAAGGATACGGGAAATATCTCTCGATGGCGCTTATTCCGTCCCGACCGGGGAAAATATCGAACAGAATTACTTGCAGCAGGAGAAATGCTCAATGCTGAGACTTGCTGTGAGCAAGCTGAAGCCAGAATACAGCCAGATTCTTTGTCTTATCTACTTCGAGAATTTCGATAATACCGAAGCAGGCAAGATAATGAAAAAAAGCAGCAAGCAGATACGCGATCTGCTTTACAGAGCGAAAAATGCTCTGAAAAGAGAACTCGAAAAGGAGGATGCTGAATATGATGGACTATAAGGAAATGGCCGCTATCGTCAAGGAAAGAGGCGATGCTATTATCGCTGAAAAAGCTGAACATACACGCCGTATCCGAAAAGTATCAGTCGCTGTTTCAGGTATTGCAGCATCAGCCGCAGCCGCATTCTGTATCTGGCATCTCAAGGATTCAGCCAAATTCATCGACACGCCCCCTGATAACAGTAACATCATCGAAGATATTACAGAACCTGTTACTTCTCCGCCTGACGAAAAGGAGGCTGCTGTCTTATCAACGACAGCAAGCCGTTCATCCGCATCAGCTTCCGTAACGAAAGCAGGGGCAACAGCTGTTTCTTCAGCAGATGTATCATCATCAGAAACTGCAAGATCATCTGATAAAGCATCTGCGTCTTACACTGCCATTGACAGTATTATTACGTCAGCAGCCGTACAGACAGAGTTTGTTCCTGTGGAAACTGCAGAAACTGTTACAACATATGATCATGAACACCCATTAAACGAAGGGAGAATTATTATGAAACGATTTGCCGCACTTTCAACCGCCTTGCTCATGCTTCCGAATGTATCAGCTGCAAATGCTGCATCTGAAGAGCCGTTAAAGTATACACGTACAGACAAGTATCCTGATTATATCCAGAACTTGATAACCTGCATTGAAGATTATGATCTTGATATTGACATAAACGATGACGGTAAATTTGACATCTTTGACGCCTATGCAGTTGAACGCAATTATACTGACGACCTTCCTGAATATATCGTCAATAATATAAACACCTGCGAAGAAAAGATAAATGAATTCAAGCAGGCTACAGGCAAGAATGCAAGTATCTGTGATATTACGGAATACTTTGTACGTACTCAGCCGGTAAAGCTTGAATACTTCGACCCTAATTACTATATTGACAACTGTCCTGATACGTATGCTGAACCTGTTCCGCTTGAATATATCAGGCATGATGACGGCGATTTCGATATAATCGATTTCTACGATACAATGTTCTACAAAGAGTCGGACGGTAAGTTTGAAAGATTGAAATACCACTGCAGCGATTCTGAAAACAAGTTAATATCGCCTATACATCTTTTTATAGAGAATTATCTCAAATCCGCTATGTGCTATACCAATGCATCATATAATGTGATGGCTGAACTTATGGATAATGGCTTAGTTGATGCTGATATCGATTCAGACGGTGAGATCAATTTTGATGACATCATGATGTTGTATAACTTCCAGGACAAATTCTATGATGATTATTATGAGACCTGTTATGGTTACTGGGACGAAAATGATGAATATCACAGTCTGGAACCGGGTCAGATACATGAAAGAAAGAGAACATATGACGGCTTCCTTGAGGACTATGAAGAATATATTTCTTTCCTGAAGGAAATGCCAAATTATGATGAGAAAACCGACTATACTACCAATCATCCGCTTTCAGAGAGTGAATGGGAAAAGGCAACAAAATTCTATGATACCGCTTCTCAGTATTCGCTCCATTGCTTCGCTGATATCGATCAGACGCTGTTTATATATTATATAACCAACTATACGAATTTCAGCCATGAGATCTTTGACAGCAGTTATTATAACAGCGAGGAAAACCATTTCATCAGCTGGGATATATGGGGATATCTCTATAAATACAAGAATATTTACGAAACATACGGCGTAAACGCTGTCAGAAGCCCCGAAGACAAGCCTCTTGATCCGCGGTTCGCAAAATATGACATAGAAAAGATGTTCCCTGAGTATTATGACGCTGTCAAGAAAGGTGAGATCCCTGAGCCTGACATAAACAAGGACGGAAAGACCGACATTCAGGATTATGCATTTTTCAAGGATCTTTTTACTGAGATACCGGCGCCTGAAGATCCTTCATACTTTATCTATGCGAAAATAGATGCACCTCAGGAAGTACGTGACGCTTTCAATTACGATTACGACTTTAACAATAACGGTGTCAGCTGTGATATTGGAGAACTTGAGTGTATAGAGCTTTACATTGCAAAGGCTGTAGGAGCTTCGGATTATGATGATATACTCGATATGCTCGACAAGTATTATGCAGAAAATCCGTCCCTTGATCCTATTGCAATAATAAATGAAGAAATAAAAAACATGAATGATCCGCAGACAGAAGAAAAAATCAATGAGGAAGAAAATGAAATAATCAGCTACATGAGCTCCCTTGACCTGTTCAAAACCGTAACAGGTGATTCCAATATCGACGGAAACGTGGATATGTCCGATGTGTTATTAATAATGCAGTCTCTATCCAATCCTAATAAATACAAACTGACTCCGCAGGGAAGAAAAAATGCCGATCACGATGACAACGGCGTTACCAACGCAGATGCACTTGCTGTACAGATGGGACTTCTCGGTTTATAAAAACTTTTTAGTGTTCATATATTACAGCTGATCAGTGTAGACAAAGCAAAGATACTGACAAAAGAAGATATACTTGATAGAATCCTAAATGGTGAATTTTCAAGCTTTATTGAGCTGCATTCCGAGACAAGAGGCGACATTATTTATATCCCGGAACTGGAAATGAAAATCAAACCATATGTCTGGGAAGTCAAGGAAAGAATAGTAAACATCAGCTTTGATATGTACAGTGATGTATTGAAAACGCGCTTTTTTGAGTTTAGTACAGGTTTGGGCCTGCTTTTTCGGGCTTGCGCGGAATTGCAGTGTGATCCCTTTGCAGAATAATTTGTCCAACCGCAGGAGAAGTGTAGGAAAAATAAAGTTGAGAATAACTATATCTTTTGTTGGAGCATGAGCCATGATTTTTGTTTTTGTCGGTTATGCTGCATTTTGAATATGATGTGTCCGGAACAACAATGGGAATTTTGGCGAAATGACGTAAAATCAATGGGGCATAAGAGAGTGCTTACATATTCAATGCAGGTGGGAATATAACAAGGTTAATAATATAAAAGGACGGCTTTACGCCGTCCTTATTATTTATTAATTATTGTTTGCTCAACATCCAAGAATTTTTCTATAACGACCATTATCTCCTCAAGGCGCTTACCGCCGATACCTTTGATCTTGCTGAGTTCTGCCTCAAGAGCTGGAAGATCAATGTTTTTGCCTTGTTCTCCGAGAAGCTGATCTCCATATCGAAGAATGAACTTTGTAAGCTCCTCTCGGTTCATCTTCTTGATCTTTCGGTAAGTGTCCTGATCAATAATCTCCTGATTTCCCATATATGGCTCCTTTTTCATTTCTCTTATCACCAATTATATAAACAGAAAAGCTCCCCCGAGGGTAGCCTCCTCTATTACTTTTCATTAGAGAAATAATAAAATCCATCATTTCCGGATTGAATCATACTCTTCGATGGTGCTTTAATATCATATTGGTGAGTCTAATTCAATGTAGAAATCTTAAAAAGAATACCGTCTGTGTCAGCCGATAGACTGTCACAGACGGTAAATGCTCTGTTATTGTCCGTACTTGCGGTCGGAAAAGGGAAGAGAATGAAAGTGCCCTTGTCAGAATGAGTTTATCTCACCCATGATGAACTTCTTGAGTAACGTCAGATCGTCGCTGTTTATAGCGTCATCACCGTTGATATCCGCCGTTCCGAAGTTATCGGTGTCGCCGCTGAGGACTGCCTTTCTCATCTTGCAGAGATCGTAGATATCGATAACTCCGTCGCCGTTCAGGTCGCCGATGATGTAATTGTCAACTGGTTTGTCTGTTCTCCACCAGTTCAAGTTGAAGAGATAGCCCTCACCACCGATGAATACGAAATAAATATCATGTATGCCATAGAATTCGCTGATAGCGCAGGTCTGGGTGTTCCATGTCTGCCAGCCGTTTGAGGATTTGATATTCATTTTTCCAATGAGCTGACCGTCGGGAGTGTCCATATGAATCTCGATAGCAGCCTTTGCGCCGTTGGAACCAATACGGAAATCGATATTCTTGACGTCTGTAAGATCTATGTTCTTGAAACCAATATAGTCATTGTTTTCAGCATATGCAACATCAAGACCGCCTTCGGAGCAGTTTTCGGTTTCAATACCGGATTTGATATCATAAGATTCTGCCTGAATAACCTTGCAGAGTGGAACTATTCCTGATTTGTCTGAGGTGTTTGCGGGAGATGTGTTTGTATTTGATGGCACTTCTACTGTTTCCCATTCACAGATAAAGCCCATGTTATCAATATTGTTTGCCCAGCCTGTAAGCTCATTATCATCCCATTTTCCGTTATTCTTCATAATGATCATATAATGCTCAAGGCCTCTGTAATTGTCTGGCTTTCCGTCTCCCCAGCAGGTATAACTCAGTTTTTCGCCTGTTACCCAGTTGAACTTACCATTATCTCCGCGGCTTGCACCTAACCAATAAAAAGGCTTTGACGCGGAATCAGCCTTTATTGTGTTCAAGATCTCATTTTGTTCCTTCTCGGAGGTGATTACAGCAAGGTGACCGCCTATACTTTCACAGTAATTCTTTGCGTCTTCCCATGTGAGACCTTCATTGAACACCTGATATCTTACAGAGCTTGAACGAGTTGTCACAACAGGATTTGTCGTAGTTGTGGATGTTGTTTTAGTTGTAGTGGTAGTTTTAGTTGTTGTTCTGGTTGTAGTAGTTGTGACCACGGGTGCAGGTTCGTTGCTGTTTCTGTATACAGCTTCTACGGTAGCATTACCGTCAAGTCTTATCTTGATAGACTGGGAGGTAGTATCACCATCTGTGATAGTTGCATTAGTTATCTTCCAGTATGAGAAAAAACGACCTTCAACAGGAAGAGCCTTTATGTAAAGATCGTAATCAGGATGGTACTTGCCGTTCCAGTTGCTTATATTTCCGAGATCAAGAGAATTCAGCAGTATGCTTCCGCTATCCGCTGCATTCACAATATTAAGCTTGCGTGGTTCAGATGAAAGTCTCATAGCAGATCTTGTAGTACGTTCTGCAACTGATGGCCTCTGAGTATAGAATTCAGTAACAGTGTTCATATCGCTTTCAAAGCGCCTTTCAGCGTTAGAACCTGAAAGGCTTCCTGAATGGAAACGAGCAAACGTATCAGCTACCTGCTGCTTATATTTGTATCTGTAATTATTGATGACATCTTTTACTCTGTTGGGCTCAAAATCTGTATTTATAAGATCCATCATAGTTCTTGAAAACTTATGTCTGAAACGCTGATAATTAAGAAGGCTATTGAATACTCTTGCAAGCTGGCTGTTGCTTTCAAGGATACGTCTGAAGCAATCAGCGGAATATGATTTGTCCTCAGTGCCATAGAGCCCCTGTCCAGACTCGGTATCGAAGAGCATCATTCTCCATTTACCGTCTGAATATGGATTCGATTCATCGATAACTGTTGAGCGCCATGCACTGAAGTTATTCTGAGGCCAGTCTGCATTTGCCCAGTAGATCTGAGCAGCAAAATAGTCTATAAAGCTCTGAATGTCAACTTTTTCGCAGAATTCTTCATAAGAAATGTTTCCGCTTGCTGCTGCGTTGCATAAATTACGCCAATCGCCGAGGTCTTTGTCACTGCCTTCCTCGAGTCCGCCGTTCTTTATTATTGCAATATCGCTTTTCTTGACTCCGTAGTGATCGCTGAGGTAGCTTTTGCTTGTCTTTTCAAGTATCTGGTATATACCCCAGAATTCGCCGTCAAGCAATACTATGCATTCAGATGTTGCCTGATAGGCAAAGTTTCTGTCGGTTACAAGGTTCTGGTTTATGCTGTCGCGGAAGAATGCTCCGGTATTGTCATTTCCTCCGTTTCTGAGAACAATGCCGTCAAACTTCTTGATAGCTTTGCCGTTTTTAGCCTTGGTAGCCTTTCCTGAGAAGAAATCGTATTCAAATTCAGACTTTCCGTATTCCTCTCTGGTGTATACGTTGAAGCTCTTCTGTGCAAGAGATCTTGAGAAGGCACCCTTGATGCGGATACCAACATTCTGTTCTATGACCTTCTGACCATTCTCAAACATAGTAAAGCTTGCAGGACGCTCCCATTCCTTGCCCTTCATCGAGTAATTCGCACGGTATTCCCATGGGTTTCTTGCACCGTTGTATTTGTTATCGTCGTATACTTTTCCCAGGCAGTAGATTCCCTTATTGTAATCAAAGAGATTTGCGGGATCCGTTACCAGAGATACAACCTTCATGTTCTTATAGTAGCCGGAATTGGTCTTGCCTATAAGGTAGGTCTTTGTGACATATTCGCTTGCGCGTCCTTCGCTGTCCACCGCAACGGCTCTGATAACTGCCGCCTTGTCAATATTCCCGCGGGGAGCTTCTGCTCCGTTGGGCACTATATCTGTGCGGGCGCTAATACGGTTCTTGGAATCGGTCATATCCTTGATAGTTATAGGACCGGTGTATTTCGTAGAACCGAATACAGGATCACTGCCGTCTGTTGTATAGTAGATATCGCAGCCTTCATCGGCTGTGAGAGTAAGAGAGAAGCTGCTGTTGTAAAAGCCGCTTTCATGTGAAAAAACAGGTGTATGTACAGCTGCGCTTCCCTCAGGCGCAGTGTTCTTCTGTCCGGGGGTGCAGCTGAGCTTGTAGAACTGCCCGCTGCCGTCGGGATACTGTCCGTAGGAGGTATCCTCTGCAAGTGTATCGAATGTCAACGTCTGCACTGTACTGCCCGTTGGATCTGTAAGCACAATTGTCTCACCCGAAGCGGATAAACCGAAAGGGGCTATCCCGTTGTTGTTTGCCGCTGCGTCGCTGTCACAGAAGACGATGAGCCTTCCCTCTGCGGGGATATGTGTTCCGTCGGGGAATACATATTTGTATGGAGTTTTTGCCTTGTCGGTAAGTCCCCACCCCGAGATATCAGCTTCCGAGCTACTGCTGTTGTAGAGCTCCACCCAGTCATAGCAGTTCCCGTCTGCTGCATGGTAGGTTGAGTTCTTAGGGCATACCTCGTTCAGGGTAACCTGCCCGTTGGCGTCTGCGTTTGCAGGAAAATATGCAAAGGACTGCAAAAGCAGACCGAAGCTGAGTACCCCTGCGGCAGCACGCTTTCCTGATGTGTTTTTCATAATTTCCTCCGAATAATAGAAATAATATTTTGTGCTGTTGTCCTCCAAGTATTATTATGTTTCTTTTGTCCTGTGTGTAGTAAATCACTGTGCACAACTATAAAATTATATCACATAGTGTGTTTAATTTCAATAGGTTCATTTGATTTTTTTATACATAAATAAAAAGAAATGAAATAGCAAAACAACGCATTTGTGTTGATTAGTACCTGTTCTGAAATTGTAAATTTTTTGTGTATCCGTATAGTTGTATATATTACTGCAATTACAAAAAGTATAAAAGAAGCCTCCCGCGGTGATTGCGCCGCAGGAGGCCTGTGATCTTAATTTACTTTATAAAGCCGAGCTCCTTGAAGTCTGCATAGCCGGAGAAATCATAGGATCCCAAAAACTTTCCTATTCTTGTCACCCTGTCGTTCTCTTCGTTATATACTGACCAGTTCAGCAGAAAATCACTTTTTTCTATAGGATTTTCCTTGCCATAGCTGTGTATCACAACGTATTAGCAATATAATTTAACATCAAATCTAAAAGTTACATTCTCTGATTACAAAAAGGCTCCCTGTGTTTGTTACACTGGGAGCCTTTTTTATTTAACCTTTAACAAAACAGCGGCCAATTACTCTCGGCTTGCCGCTCTGCTATATTATCGGCTATATATCACATATAGGTTACAGTGTCTTCAAGTGCTTTTCTCTTTTCATGATTTGCAAGAGGTCCGGTTCCATCAGCAGCATGGCAGCCTGGACGATGGTATGGAGATAGTAACGCATCCAATGAGTCTTGAGTATCATATATAATGCTTATTCCGAATACAATTGAAAGGTAGGTGATAAAAATGAATGATAAAATACATACAAAAAACAGTTTCAAAACGGCTGATATCGAGCGTTTAAAAAAAGCGGTCACAGAGAAGATAGAGAAGCTCGTAAGCCGTCAGGTGAAGAGAACAAACTGAACCAAAAACTATTGAAAAAAGGAGGTGAGGTCAATGCCAAAGGTGGCTATATACTGCCGTTTATCCATAGAGGATAAAGATAAGTCAGATAACGATGCAAGTGCAAGTATACAGAACCAGAAAGCCATGCTTCGCGACTACTGTCACGAAAGAGACTGGGAGATATATGACATCTATGTTGATGATGGCTACAGCGGCATTGACCGCAGCCGTCCCGAATTCAACCGTATGTTACGAGATTGCGAGAAAGGCTATATTAATATTGTACTGTGCAAGGATCAGTCTCGCTTCTCCCGTGATACAGTGATTGTTGAAAAGTACATCAACGACAAGTTCCTTGAATGGGGCATACGCTTCATAGGAGTAGCCGACAATGCCGATACTGACAGCGAGAGCTACAGTACCATGAGGCTTTTTACCTCTGCATACAACGAAATGTATGTCAAGGATATCTCCGCGAAGATACGTCGGACTCTTGCCTATAAGCGTGAGCAGGGGCAGTTCATAGCCTCTTTTGCTCCATATGGTTATATGATTGATGCAGAGGACAAGCACCACCTCGTCATCGATGAGGAAACCGCGTCTGTTGTAAGGCAGATCTTCGATATGTACATAAGCGGAGCAGGCTACCGAGCGATAGTATTGAAGCTTAATTCCGATGGCATCGTCAGTCCCACGGAATATAAGCGGCTGAAAGGCTCAAAGTACGTCAATCTCAACGCTGATACCAGTAATTCCCGTGGGCTTTGGACGCAGTCCACTGTCGCAAGGATACTGGCAAATGAGATGTATACAGGCACTCTCGTTCAGGGCAAATCTCACCACATCAGTTACAAGAACAAGAAGCGCAAAAAGGTAGAGCAGGCAGACTGGATAAGGATACCCAATACCCATGAAGCTATAATTGACGCGGAAACATGGGCGCGGACACAGGCGCGGCTCCGATCCAATGGCAGAGTAGGGAAGCGCTCGCAGGAGCTTTCGCCGTTGTCAGGAAAGGTGAAATGTGCTGTCTGCGGCAGACCTATGAAGCGCAATGTCTACTACAACAAGGCTAAGACTATTAAGTACTACGGTCTGCAATGCGCAACCTACAAGACAGGAGCTATGAATTGTACAAATAAGAAAAGTATAAGCGGACTTGTCCTCGAAAAGAAGATACTTGACGAACTGAATAGTATCGTCGAGCAGTATTGTCAGGCGGATAAGATACAGTTAAGGGATATTTACAGCGAACAGCTCAAACAGCTTGAAGCTGACCTTGCATGGCTGAATGAACGTCATAGCTCCGCAGAAAAACGTCTTCTGGCTATGTATAAGGACAAGCTTGACGGAGTTATCTCCGATGAGGATTATGCCTTGTTCCGTCAGAGACTAAGTGATGAGGAGCAGGAGCTGTCAGCGAGGATAGCTGATACTTCAAAGCATATAAATGAATGCCGTGAACGTATCAGGAATACCGAGGGACAGAGGTCTATAATAGAAAAGTATACCCATTTTGACAAGCTTGACCGTAATATCGCCGACGAATTCATTGACTATGTCGAGATAGGGGAGAGCGGCGAGAACGGCGAGCGCGAGATACATATTCACTGGAAATTATAACGGTATGCTGTTATGCGGCATACCGTTATTTTTTATGAAATATATATCAGGTAGTGCTACCATGAAGGAAGTACTCTAAAACTAATGCCATAGAGTTTTTAGCTCTATGGTTTTGGACTCTTGACAAATAAAAAATACGTGATATAATATATGTACAAACGGCTATTTTAAGCCATGAATACGACTCGGTTTAAGTTGATTCGCCACATGGCGGATCAACTTAAACATAGTTCAAATAATACAATTAAGCTCCGGCCATATGGCCGGAGCTTTTGCATATTGCTTTTAAAACGTTTTGGAGCAATTCATAAACTTGTTCGAATATTTACCTCTAATGTGACTTTGTCACAGACCAAAAACCACAAAGAGTATATAATATACTCAGGAGGCGATGACATGAAACGAAAAGCTGTAATTGATAAAAACCTGTGCGTGGCTTGCGGATGCTGTGTAAAGGTCTGTCCGAGAGAAGCTATAAGCGTTCCTCACGGCATAAGCGCAGTCATTGACGAAGCACTATGTGTAGGCTGCGGTAAATGTTCCAAGGAGTGTCCTGCGAGCATTATCACACTGGAGGAGAGAGAACATGAAAGCTAAGAAAAAATGGTACGATCACCTGTGGATATTCTCGATTACTTATCTTATCCTCGGTTTTGTGAATATTCTGTTTGCATGGCTTGGAATGATATGCTTCATTGTGCCCCTTGTTATATCAATAGGCTGGGGAAACAAAGCGTACTGCAACAAATTCTGCGGCCGGGGGCAGCTCTTCTCAATGCTGGGCGGACATTTCGGACTGTCGCGGAAAAAGGATATGCCGAAATGGATGAAGTCCAAATACTTCCGCTACGGATTTCTTGTATTCTTCTTTACCATGTTCTTCATAATGCTCTGGAATACCTATCTTGTATTCGCAGGTCAGCGTCCTCTCGGGCAGAAAATAAAGCTGCTGTGGACATTCAAAGTGCCGTGGCATTGGGCTTATCACGGAACAATTTTTTCTGACGGTGTGGCACAGTTCGCATTCGGATTTTATAGTATAATGCTCACATCTACTATACTCGGCTTTGTGACTATGATACTCTTCAAGCCACGTTCATGGTGTGTTTACTGCCCTATGGGAACAATGACTCAGCTCATATGCAAGGCTAAGAACGTGACAAAGTCACAGACCACCGCTGAATAATCGTATATAATGAATGAAAAAGCATTCATTATAATTGATTTAAAAGCCCTTGCAGATACGCAAATCAAAGATTTGCTCCCTGCATATCGGGTAATTATATAATAAAGATACAATAAAACAGAAAGGAAGTATTGATATGGCAGTTTTAAATGTTACAAAGGAAAATTTCGCAGAGGTAAGAGCAAGTGAAAAGCCTGTTCTTCTGGATTTTTACGCAGACTGGTGCGGCCCATGCAGAATGGTCTCTCCTCTTGTTGACGAGATAGCAGAGGAGAACAGCGAGTTTACAGTAGGCAAGGTCAATGTTGACGACCAGCCTGAGCTTGCCGCAGCATTCGGCGTTTCAAGCATACCAATGCTGGCAGTTATGAAAAACGGAGCAGTTACTGCTCATGCAGTAGGAGCTCGTCCGAAATCAGCTATTCTCGATATGTTAAAGGGTTAAGTCGCGCAGGCGCTTTTTGTCGAGTATCCTGATACCTTTGCGGGATACCTCAACTATACCCTCATTAGCGAAGTATTTTAGCATTCGTGACACCACTTCACGGGCAGAACCGATGTACTTTGCTATCTGCTCCTGTGTCAGCTGAATATTGTCCGAGCCGATACGCAGAGCTTCATCGTGGAGGAATATGGCAAGGCGTTTGTCAAGGCTCATGAACATTATCTGCTGCATTACCCACATAACGTCAGAAAAGCGTGAAACGGCTGTCTCAAGGGAGAATATCCTTATCCCGGGATTGCGTTCCGATACCTGCTTGAAAGCATGACCGCTGATGATACAGCATTCGCTGTCCTCCTCGGCGTCAATGGCGACTTCAAAGGTTATGGACTGTAAAACGCATGAAGCCGACAGCATACACATATCGCCCTTATGCAGGCGATAAAGAGTTACGTCTTTGCCGTCCTCTGACATGATATACACACGGAGACTTCCGCTGCGGACGAATATCACTCCCGAGCATTCGCTGCCGTTGTGGAGATTAGTTCCTTTTTCGTATTGGTGTACCGCAGAATTATCACAGATATACTTGCGGTCATCAGCTGATATTTTGTCCCAGAACGGGAATAATTCACTATAGATCTCTTCAAACATAACTTTTCCTTTCGGAGGTAGAAAAATGAAAACTATTATCGTAGGCGGCGTTGCAGGCGGAGCTTCCGCAGCCGCAAGACTGAGACGTTTAAATGAAAATGATGAGATAATCATTCTTGAGCGCGGAGACTATATCTCCTTTGCCAACTGTGGCATGCCGTATTTTATCGGTGGGGAGATAACTGACAAGAATATGCTGACATTGCAGACTCCCGAAAGCTTCCGCAAGCGCTTCAATATTGATGTGCGTGTAAAGAGCGAAGCTGTGAAAATATCTCCCGAAGCTCATACAGTTACCGTGCGTAATGCCGATACAGGTGAAGAATACGAGGAGACTTTCGACAAGCTCATACTCTCCCCGGGAGCTGAGCCCATTCGTCCGAATATCAGCGGTATTGAACTGCCTCATGTATTCACTTTGCGAAATATTCCCGATACCATGAAGATAAAGAGCTTCATCGACAGCAGCAAACCAAAGAAAGCTGTAGTTGTGGGCGGCGGATATATCGGCGTAGAAATGGCGGAAAACCTTGCAAACGCAGGTCTTGATGTATCAATAGTCGAGCTTGCCGACCATCTTATCGCGCCTCTTGACGCAGATATGGCGGCAGACGTTCACCGCTATATCATAAGCAAAGGTATAAGCCTTTATCTGAATAACGGAGTTGCGGAGATAACTGATAAAAAAGTCATTCTGCAAAATGGCAGTATCGAAGCCGATATGGTCATAGTGTCCGTGGGAGTTCGTCCCGAGACTTCTCTTGCAAAGGAGTGTGGTATCGCACTTGATCCGCGTGGAAGTATCATAGTCAACAGTCATATGCAGACAAACTATCCCGATATTTATGCTGTAGGCGACGCTGTTGAAGTAAAAGACTTCGTAACGGGCAAACCTGCGTTCATACCGCTGGCAGGGCCTGCAAACAAACAGGGGAGAATAGCAGCTGATAATATATCGGGACTCTCCTCTGAGTACAAAGGCACTCAGGGCTCGGCTGTGCTGAAGCTTTTCAATATGACAGTTGCTACAACAGGTCTGAATGAGAAGCGAGCTGCTGTCGAGGGTATCGACTATGACAAGACCTACACCTATTCAGCTTCTCATGCTTCATATTATCCCAATGCCACAAATATGTCAGTAAAGATTCTTTGGGACAAGAATACCAAGAAGCTTCTTGGCGCTCAGATAGTTGGCTTTGACGGCGTGGACAAGCGTATGGACGTTCTTGCGGCAGCAATACGCTTCGGAGCAGAAGTCACTGACCTGAAAGAGCTTGAACTCTGCTATGCTCCGCCTTTCGGAAGTGCAAAGGATCCCGTGAATATGGCTGGATATGTTGCCGAAAACGTCATTAACGGTACTGTAAAACAGTTCTTCTGGCACGACATTGAGAAGCTCCCTCGTGACGGAAGCGTTACTCTTCTTGATGTGCGTACAAAGACGGAAACTGCTCGGGGAATGATAGACGGCTTTATCAATATCCCTCTTGATACTCTCCGCGACAATCTTGACAAGCTGCCAAAGGACAAGCCCGTATACGTTCATTGCCACAGTGGACTGCGCAGCTATATAGCCTGCCGAATACTCAGCGGCAATAGTTATGACTGCTATAATCTTGCAGGTGGCTGGAGGCTGTATGAATCCGTTATCAACGACCGTACAGTTCCAGAGTATATATGTACTGAATGCAAGTAGTTTTCAATAAGTGCCTCCTGTGGGAGGCACTTATTAATGTAAGCTCATAAACTTGAGATTTGTATTACTTATGCAATGCATGACTTTTTCATGTAACACACTCCATTTTTCTAATCAAAAAGAATTATAGCAGAGATGATGAAATATGTCAATATTTACACCACGTCAATACTTGACATAAGTCAATAAAAATGATATACTTGACTTATGTCGGAAAGGAGATGCTAATATGCCAAGACCACAGAAGTCCCGTAGGATATGCTGTTATCCTGATTACTGGAGCTTTGCTCCCGATCAGGACAAGGCAAATGATACTATCGTTATGTCCCTTGACGAGTTCGAGACCATACGTCTTATCGATTACCATTCAAAGACGCAGGAGCAGTGTGCTGCTGAAATGAACGTGGCAAGAACTACAGTCACGGCGATATATGACACCGCAAGGAAAAAGCTTGCACAGGCTCTGGTGGTCGGCGGTGCAGTTGGACATAATCCTATCTCGATAATTGTTCCCTGTCACAGAGTAGTCGGATCGGACGGAAGCCTGACAGGTTACGCAGGCGGACTGGATAAAAAGAAAGCATTGCTTAAACTTGAGAAATACAGCATATAATACAAAGGCAGCCGTATGGCTGCCTTCTTACCTATTCCGGATTTTGTATGCTCCACGTTCTTCGGGACCACTTACAAACGCTGACATATAATCGGCATTTGAGCATTACCCGTAAATTACGTTTTTCTCTATCCCATATTTTTCCATGTACACAAATTCAAGCTCATCGTTCACGGCTTTCCGAGCAAATATCGTGTAGCCCAGCTTCTGATACAGGCGGATATTATCAATGCTCCTTGTGCTTGTGAATAGTTCATATCGCATATCGGAATAGCATTTCTCTATCTCAGACAGAAGCATTGTCCCGTAGCCTTTGTGGCGGTGGTCAGGGTGTACCATGAGTTTGCCAATGTAAACAGTTCCGTCACGCTCTTGCGCCCGCACTGAGCCGATAATAGCATTATTATCATCTACCATCTTCAGTATAGTGCCGCTGCTCCATTCCTCAACAACTTCATCGATAGTCTGCTTCAGTGGAGGAATGTCTCTGCTTCCGAACAGGTCAGCCTCGCTCTGATACGCAAGATATTGAAGCTGTAATATTTCTTGCAAGTCGTTTCTGTTTGCTTTGAGTATCATATTAGTCTCCTATAGTTCTATCAGCTTACCCGAATTGAAGTAATAGATGTTCTCCTTCTTGTATCCGTATTTCGAGTTTGGAACGCTTATATGCGGCTCAAATGTAAAATAGTCCACTGATGAAAGAAGAGCTTTGTTGCCTTTCTCAGTGTATATACGATTATTCTTATCCTTTACGATAGAATGTCCGAGGTTGCCGAGAAAATCAAGATTTATAAAACCACGGTCTGTGATATGCTTATTGATATGGTAATAGAGCTCCTCAAATGTAGTTTGCGGTGTCGCAAAGGCTATGAGCTCTTTGTGCAGCTCTTCCTCCATAAGCAGACCTGCACGCCATTCATCATTGCGGATATTGTTTATATCATCAACTACTCTTCCGTCTTCGATTATTAAAGTACGGGCATAGTCGCCCCAGATGTTATTATTTTGAGGGCTGAGATCGATAGTTATGATATCATCAGAAGCAATTTTTCTGTCAGATGTAATGTATTCTCTGCCAGAAACAGAAACCGTTGTTTCATCTCCTGCAAATACAAAAGCTCCTATGTCCCAATACCAGAACGAATCAGCTCCTAATTCGAGCATTTTATCTTCGCAAAGTTGTCTGATATCCGTGAGTTTCATTCCTGCGGTTATCTTAGTTTTTATGAATTCTATTGTATCTTTTGCTATTTTCTGTACTTCTGCGTATTTCATTTTTCTACTCCAATTTTAATACATCGAATCGCCCAATTCATACGCTTCTTTCAAAGCAGGATTGTTTTCAATGTCGCCGATGTCCTTGACTCCTCGTACAAGCACTGTGCCGATACTTTCGAGCTTGAAGAAGTCCAGCACCATTTGATATTGCATGATTACCGGGTCAAACAGATTCGGAAGTTCTGCTGCTCCCACAAGGAGCAGTCCGAGTTTCTTGATGTGGAATGTATTCCGCATGGGAGTGTGAAGCCTGTCCACGATAGCTTTCAGCTGTGCGCTGATACCGTAAAAATACACAGGCGACGCGATAACAACAATGTCCGCATTTTTCAGCTTTTCGTATATCTGTAACATATCATCATTCTGGAAACATTTGTTACCTTCGCGTGTAAAACAGCTGTTACAACCTATGCACGGATTCACATCGTAGTCTGCGACGGATATAATCTCTACATTGTTATTCTTTTCCGCACCCTCGGCAAAGCTCTGTACCAGACGAGATGTATTGCCGTTTTTTCTCATACTCCCAACTAATATTACGATGTTGCTCATTTCAGTGTCCTCTTATTTCAAAACATATTATACATCTAAGAATTTCTCAATAACAGTCATTATCTCATCAAGGCGCTTACCGCCGATACCTTTGATTTTACTAAGTTCTGCCTCAAGAGCCGGAAGATCAATTGTTTTGCCCTGTTCTCCGAGTAACTGATCCCCGTACTGGAGAATGAATATTGTTAACTTCTGGCGGTTCATTTTCTTGATCTTTCGGTAAGTGTCCCTATCAACGATCTCGTTCTGTACCATATATACTCCTTTTTCGTTTTATTATACCATATCACCGATACAATGTAAATACACATCATAAAAGCAATAAACGCATTGTCAATTATGTAAATTTGTGGTATAATTCTTTTAGCATAAATACAATAAGGGATGGCTTATACTATGAAAAAGACTTTAATATTTACACTTTCATTATCTTTATTATGCGGCTGTGCTTCGCAGAATAACAGCACATCAAAATATGAAAAAAATGAAGCAGAAACAACTGCTGTTACGACAACAGTAAAAACGACTTCAAGTTCCACTGTCACTACATCTCATACTACAACTACAACAATTATAACAACAACAAATTCCGTAACCACTACAACGACTTCTATAGATAACGATGAGGACTTCATATGGCTGGAAAAAGGAGTATATGAGGTAGGATACGGAGAAAGGGATGCTGATCTTCGGTATGATAACAGGTTTGAAGGAATGTTCTATACTTTTTTTGATGAGAAAACAGGAATTGAGTGGGATGCGTACGAAGGGGTGATCTCTTATTTTACCTGCGAACAGAAAAAAGACAAGATCATTTTCCATGAAACTAATCTGACAAGAAATAATTCACAGGCAGGAATAGGAGTCACATATGATTATGAATGTCATACCTGCCTTGATGATGAAGGCAATGTAAAGCTAGGTAATAATGAATTCCTTGTTAAGTTGCCTGCAGATGAATTGGAATATGCACCGGAATTATTCGATGCAAGAGATTATAGTGATAATTATGTTCCGCTTGATGATAAACCTCATGTATTAGGTTTTCCTCATTATAAAGGCAAAAAAATTGATGAATGATACGAACATCGATCTGTATTTTAACATCAATGATATTTTCTATTTAAAAAAATGAGGGTTCAAATCCCTCATGTCTCACCACTTTTATTTATGCCTGTATTTCGGTTGAGCATCGAGATACAGGCATATTTCGTTAGTTCTGTTTTCTACTTAAACTGCATACATGAATCTGAAAAGACATGAAATCAACTAAAAATACAACGTTTGTCACACGAGTGTCGTAAGTGTCAAATATAACACGTCCAAATATACAAGTATCAGGCTCGCCGCAGCGAGCCTGATACTTTTGAGAAGATTATATTATTGACGAGATTTAAGGTTGATACTTGTACTTTTCTTTCGTTCTATTATACAGCAGCTGATGATAACAATATCAGTATCGATAATCTTATAAGCCTTTCAGGCAAGACTTCATCTCAGATTGGCACCGATGATTACTGGAAGACTTCATTTGCGGAATATGTTCCGGAATCTCCGAAAGAACGTAAAAGTCAAATACACTTCTTGGAAGGTGATTTCGTGTGGAAAGTACTGTTATATGAACAACTTGGAATGATAACGCTGATAAAGAAACAGCTGTCAGTGATATATCTATAAAGTATGGTGTGCTTGAAGGGGTTGGGATACTTTTTCTGGCAGGTTCAAATATTGCAGATGCTTTTTCTTCATTATAGCAGAATCCATTTCACGCCAGGTGCAAATGCAGTATATGTGATCGGCAGTTATGGCGATGAAGTAATGTCGATACAGTGCACCGTGAACTGGATCTTCATAGTTAACAATCAACCTCTACGCATTGACGGAATATACGGCTCACAGACAGCGTACTGAGTAAAGGCATACCAAGAAGGCCGTAGGCATCACTGCTGACGACAAGTTCGGCCCACAGACACGTGCAAAGGAACTCGATTATCTGAGAAGGATTCCATATAACGGCAAATAATAACGGATACTCATTCTGCATTATCTTCAATATACTTTACAGCCCAATCCAGCTTATAATCCTCCTTGTCACGGAATATCTTCATCGCTGCATCATGGTCGAACGGTATACGCACCTCAACGGGATTGCGGCTTACTCTGTCGGATTTGGTGTCTATGTTAGGCTCACTGTCCTCGTTCAATACCAGACCTGTGGGATAATACACTGTCACAATACCGCCTGACAAAGTGCTTATACCTCCCGTTTCCTGATTGCAGCCGCACGGATCGGTAATACCTGCGACTGTAACATTTGGTAGCTTTGAAAGATACAACGACAAGCCATCACCTGCACTACAGCATTCATAATTGGTCAGTGCAACGACCTTAAGGTCTTCAAATTCGCCTGTGCCGTGTATTATGTGATCGGATACGCAGGTGTACTTTCCATCCTTGCGTATGCCGAGACCCTCACCGTACCAGTCCTTGTCCGTCAGCAGATCGCACAACGCTATACCTATTTCGTCGAAGCCTCCATCATTGTTACGCAAGTCGATGACAAGGTATTCCATACCCTGCGATCTCAGATCGTTCAGCTTTTCACGGAACATATCTCTTGCATACTTCTGATTACCTGTCAGATAGCCGGCATAGTCCTGAAAAGATGAACCCATTGTTTCCGCTGTCACTTTGAGATAACCACACTTATCATCGAGCATCTTAGTGCTGAAATTTTCCTCTAACAGTTTATCAGTATCGTTCGGAAGCTTAAGTCCTTTGAAAGCAGCCATTGCCTCCATCTTTGTTTTCACGCCGCCCTTGTCATAAACAGTGACCGTCTGTTCACTGCCGTTTTTGTCTATGAAAGACACTTCAAGCGTATCATCGCCCACAAGGTCAAGGTTCATCACATCAAGCATTTCTTCATTCGCTTTGACAGGTGTACCGAGGTCGGGAACATCTTCTTTGGCTGCCTGCAAAACGGACTTGCCGTTCCATTTTGTGATAACAGTTCCGTCCTCTATGCCGAGATCGCTTGCGGTTTCATCGGTGCATACGGCTATGATCTCGCCGCTGTCCAGTTTAACTGTTGCAAAGCCGTAATCGTGAGGCGTGATGACCGATTTATAATCCTCATCGTCAAAATCAGCTTCGACTCCGACATGACCATCGTGAAGCTCAGTACAGAACATCATGACTGCATCAGCAAATTTGCCTGCGCTCTGTTCCCTCTCGGCTTCCTCGACCATCGGCATATACTTTGCTTCAAGGCTGGAAAAATCGACCTCTTTCCATTCTTTTAGGACATAGTGTTCGTCCATATCCATCACAAGTGAATGAAAAGACTCGGTATAGCTTTCCCTTGAATGATTGAAAATATTGGGTGAAATCGCACAGAAATAAAAACCGCAAAGGCAGGACAAAATGCCAGTTAGCCCAGCGGTTATACAGTAGCCTATCCTGCGCTTTGCAAACAGCGCAGGTATCAGGGCAAGCACTGCGATAATGTACATCACAAAGAAACCGCCGAGAAATACTATCGGTGCGCCGACAACATATATGAAAGCATGAACACAGCAGATTAGCAGCGGCACAAGACAAAGCAGCCGCCATAATCGCAGCTTCTTTAAGTCGTCCTTCCATATGTGATGAAGTACCGCAAGGATCAGCATAGTGAGCAATACAGCCACACACCATACGACATGAGTTACATTAACCGTTGAAAATATATGGTGGAATGTATCAAAAACGTTTCTCATAAGATACTACCTCAGATGAATTTTATTTTAGCAGGCAAATCGGGTTTCTGCCCACCACTATCAGTAATTATACATAATCACCGCCAATAAGTCAATAACATATCAACAGAATATCTGCTTTTTCAGCCATGCAAGCTGATCCTGCGCATATGCAAGTTCTTCTTCAAGGATGGCAACTCTTGATCGGAGCGCAGCATTTTCCTGTGCCATTGTCAGATCATTTTTTACTGCGTTCTGCTCAGACATACTGCTTCCTCCGTTCCTCAAACTATACATATATTATACCATAAAACAAGTGAAAAAGCAAGGAAAATAGGCGAATTCTCCTTGCTTTCCGTTCAATAGATCATCCCTGTTTTACCGTCTTTGATCGCCTTCGGCTGATCGATCTTCAGACCTTCAAGCAGCCATCTTGTCTGCTGAGGAGTGAGCAGTCTGGCCTCAATTTCATTGCGGGGCCACTGGAACTGTCCGTTGTCGAGCCGCTTGTAGAGCAAAAGAAATCCGTCTCCTTCCCAAAGAAGACCTTTGATACGGTCACGGCGTCTGCCGCAGAACAGGAAGAGTGCGCTGCTGAACGGATCGAGCCGGAGCTGCCCCTGTATTATCATGGCAAGTCCGTCTATGGAGCGCCTCAGATCTGTGTAGCCTGTGACGAGGTAGACCTGCTGATTTGAAGAAATATCGTTCAGCATAGGGCTTTCACCAGAGCAAGGAGGGTTTCAGGATCAATGTCTGACGGCAGCGAGATCTGAAGATCGTTCTTCCCGATGCGGATCTCTGACTGACATTGCTGCTGCGGAACGTTGAGAGGAACGATGGCTGGAGCTTCAACGAACTGTTCACGGATCTTTTTCAGCCGGCAGTAGTAAGTGTTCGGCTTGATGCTGTTTTCTTCACACCATTGCTTTATGGTCAGGCCGCTTGCCTGCTGTGCTTTGATAAGTTCCGACCATTCCTGCAGGCGTACTGCCTGTCTGATCGTTGCAATCTCTGTTGTTTTATTCAGCATAATGCTACCTCCCGTGTCCAACGGCCTCCAATTTACTACATGGAGCTTTTTGGAGTTTTTGGAATGTCAAGTTTACTCCATCAAGTTTCCTGGAGTTTATTATACATCATTGGACAACGAGAGGGAAGACGCGGAATATTTTACTCTTACCGAGTGTCACACGGATATACATCAAATACTATTATATATAAAGGACGGCGTAAAGCCGTCACATAAGTCTTTGGGTTATTCAACATCTAAGAATTTCTCAATAACGACCATTATCTCCTCAAGGCGCTTACCACCGATACCTTTGATCTTACTGAGTTCAGCCTCAAGAGCCGGGAGATCAATGGTTTTGCCCTGTTCTCCGAGAAGCTCGTCTCCATACTGAAGAATGAACTTTGTAAGCTCCTCTCGGTTCATTTTCTTGATTTTTCGGTAAGTGTCCCTGTCGATGATCTCTTTCTGTCCCATATATAGCTCCTTTTTCGTTTCTTGTAACATATTATACCATATCACCGATGCAATGTAAATATGTAAAACAGAAATGCTCAATTAGCGGTATTCTATATATGTAACCTTGACTTTTGGCGATAGTTCAGTGTATAATATGGATAGTAAGCAGGTTACTATGATAAATCAGAATATATATAATAAACAGTGGGGCGAAAAATATGCCAATACCAAATTACTTGCAAGAAATAGCATATAATGAGAGGCCAAAAGGCGATTTCACATCATTTGGTTTGAAATGTAAATGTGGTAGTACACATTTTCATATATATGAATCCTATCTTGATAAACACGAAAAGGAACTTTGCAAACCTTATTATGATGCTTTGGATTATTCGATTACGGGCGGATGCTTTTCGAGTTGTACCAAGGATGAAAACGGAGTATTACATCACTGGGTATATCTAACTCACAGCAGAAATGGCCCAAAAGAGGAAGTTATTATTCCTCCCAAACCAATTTGTGCTTGCATAAAGGTGATTAAGGTAAAATGTTCTGAATGTGGAAATGAATATGTTATATATGACAGCCGAACATGTGGATATGATGGCGTTTTCAGTACAAATTCTGCTGAAAAAGAATACAATCCGCATTTCAAGCTAAAGAAGCGGCGTGACGGTCTTCCTGTTGAAATATGTATCAGCGTTGAACATACTGAAACATTTGAAGAATTTCAAAATATTATTTCTTGTGAATATTCAAAGTACACCGATGCTTTTTTATGGATAGTTATTTATTCAATTGATGATAATAATAAGAAACGCAAGCTATACGAATTTGAGACCGATTAAAAATAGAATTTCAATTCAGCTTAGTACCATGGTAGAGCCAAAACTAATGAAAAAAAGATACATAGAGTCCCCGTGAGGGGACTTCTTCGTTCATATATGTAATCTTGACTTTTGGTGACAGTGCAGTGTATAATATGAATAGTACATAAGTTACTTTGATAAATCGGAATTTAGGGGGAATTCATCTATGAATTCAATTTGGAACGATTATAAAGAAGACCTACTTGAAAAAGAATATCTTGATGCAGAAGAAATCTTTATTGCTGTCTTTTCAGAAACATATCGGCATACGAGTCCAAATGCAAAGCTTTTTACAGACCTTTATAACTGGTATACCTGCGGAATAGAAGACGGAATGTATCAGTTTTTTGAATTTGAATATAGGACTATAGATTCCCTATCTGACTTAGGCAGAGTAATCAAAACGTATCTTGGCGACAGTGCCTATGATTGCTTTCAAAAGTGTATCACAACGTTAATGCCGCTTGTATACAGTGATTCGCCTGATTCAGCTGCTATTGATGAAATATCAGAATCCATGGATGAGTTTTTTACGAAAAATGAAAAAGCCTTATTGCATGGGATAAAGATTTATCTGCTTGAAGAAGGAGATAAAATTGCAGCAGAAATCGGTTGGTAAATTCTGATTTTGATTAGTACATGATAGATCAACAACTTATGAAAAAATGATATGGAGAGTCCCTGCAATTGCTTGCAGGGACGTTTTCATGAAATCATGTTTTATTGGCATTATGCTGTTATGAACTCCGTCGGAGATCTATGATATTCCACAGCCTTCTCAAAGACCATATTTGTCAGTGCCTTCTCAGTAATACTGAAAGGATCTCCGTCAGGGCGTATCCATTCCTTGACGTTCTCCTTATCCAGTATCAGAGGCATTCTGTCATGAATATCTCTTACAGTACCTGCTGCTTCTCGCGTAAGTATTGAGAACATAGGCACCTGCATGCCGCTATGTTCCTCATATCGGTATAGTCCTGCGATATATGTTCTATATGAACCTTCGGTCTGTATGGCAAATTTGGCCTTCTTGGTATTGCGATGCTCTTTCATGCTGCGGCTATCGTCCTCATATACAGGATATCCCCATTCATAATACCATGATGCAGGGATAACACACTTTCTCCTATACCATGAATCTTTCCACAGTACCTTTGTATCTGCAGTCTCTACGCGGCAGTTAGCAAGAGGCTTAGTAGTAGCCTTATGTGTGAATCCCCACACCATTGGAAATATAGCCATATTCCCATATTTATTCGGTGCAAGAACAGGTGCTATGTCTGTTGGAGATAGGTCACCAGACATGATAAGACTCTTTCCAAGCTTTATCGACATATCCTGAGCTAACGTCATTTTTCTAACTTTTATGAGTACCTCAGCCATTTCTCTTGGCTCTATTCTTAAGGACATACACATGCAGACCACCTCCTATCAATGCGGCAGCAGAATATATGTTCTGTTTTTATTATATCACAAGAAGATACCATTGTCAAGATAAAAGAAGAACCGCCCATCATTGGGCGGTTATATCATCGTTTGGGGCTATTACTGTAAGCGCCAACCATTCCCAGCACTTCCGTAGCAATGAATAAAATGCTAAAATAGTTCCAGAGGAAAATATCCGAAAGGAGCTACGAATATGCCAACAGCAAAAGAAGTTCAGAGAGAACTGTGCCGCAGAGAATGGGCAGAGCGGATTGCAGAATGCGAAAGCAGTAATATGTCGGTCAGGGAATGGTGTGCAGCGAATGGGGTGAATGTAAACACATACTATGGACGTGTCGCTTCACTGAAAAAGGATACAGCTAAAACTAAAAAAACGTCTACGCAGGATATTGTTCCTCTGAGCGCAGTAAAAGAAAAGCCTGATGTGCCAAGTGTAGCCAAATCTGAAACTGCTGCAGTTCCAATACGTAAGCCTGTTCATGAAAAAGAAAGGGAAGGTTCAGTGTGATCCGCCCCTTTTTCATATTGTCCGTCCTTTTCCCTTTACGGAAGCTTTTTTCTCATTTATCTTATAATTTTTTTATATGCTTTTGCAGGAGTTTTTGAATTATAAATTGTATGATTTTTAAATTAATGATAATTTAATGCTGTAATTAGTAAAAAAAAGACGTGTAAATGTTTAATAATATTGACAAGCAGAACGATAAATGATATAATAAAATATATTATATATTCAGGAGGATATTATTATGAAAAAACTCACAAAACATTTTGTTGCAGCTGCATTAGCTTCTTTTATGTTAACAGGCGCTTATGGAACTGCATCAGCTGCTACTGCAAGAACTATTCAAAAGCAATTGACTTGTTCTAATGGTGCTTATATGTCTGATTTTATCAGAAATGAATCAAGAAAATTTCCAAATAGAATGTATTGGAATGGAGGTGGCGATTCGGGCGTTACAAGCACACCACTCGGTACTTCAAACGTATTCACTTCGGATATGATGTATATACAAACATTAAGTAATGGCTCTATCCCAACATCAAGTACTCAATTTTACCCTTTAAATACCAGAGATTATTTATCAAAAGATGTGTGTGAGGGATTTGCAAGAAAACTTTCTTCCGACTATTATGGAACAAAATCATTTCTTACCATTTGGCATGATAATTTAACAGTTGATGATATAAAGCCTGGTGATATAGTCGGCTTTCAAGATGGGGGCCATGGGCATGCGATTTTTGTTTTATCAGTTTCCGGAGATACTATTACATTGGCTGATTGTAACTGGTGTTGTAGTAACGATATTAGATGGTGCGCAACGATGAACAAAAGCTATTTAAAAAAGATTCTATTAATAACAAGACCAATTATGATTGGAGATATAAACTTTGATGGTGTTGTAGATATAAAGGATAAAAAAGCTTTCAGAACATATCTCGATGAAAAAGATAAATACTCTCAGGGAAAAATCGATAGCTTTTCTATGTCAAGAGAACTGAGAGCAGCAATAGGAAAATATGGAGATATCAATAATGACGGTCAAATTAATGAGACTGATTTTATTTATCTTAGTATTTTCGTTGATCCTGGCGTTCCTGCAGATAGATATACGGTATCTCAATTTTTCTGCTATGCAAAATAATTATAAATCTAAAAAAATGGTCGGTTTAATACCGACCATTTTTTATAGTGAATCTAATCATGTTATGAGTGAGAGTATCTTCTTAACCTCCGTTACTTTCATAGAACTTCTTATACGCTTTTGTAAGCTTTTTCATATCAGAAGTGTCAATGGTAAGCGCCAACCTTTCAATGCCTCGTAAATAATTTACAGCCAATATCACCGTGATATTGGCTGTTGATTTTTTAGACATTGAAGGCGTGCGCTTACATTTGTCAAATATTTCGGGTTCAGTTTCATTGGTTTCTCCTATCTTAGCGGAACGAGAGGGAGTTCAATAGGTTCATCGCTGCTATTGGAGCGAGTATTGCTCGTTGTGATAACGTCCTCGGTATCAAACTCCACAACCTCTATTCTGGGCGTAATATATTCTTCTTTCATTCGAGGTTCTCCTTATGTCACTATCTCAGGGGGACTAACGGCAGCTCTATTGGTTTATCGCTGTCGGTTGTATCGGACGGCGTATCCTGCACCGCCTGTGTGGTTGTCTGCTGAACAGGCTTTGATGTGGCTGCCGCGGACTCAGAGCCGTCCTGCTGTGCCTTTGTAGTTGTTGCAGGCTCGGCAGAGCTGTTTGCTTTGGTTGTGACGGTATCATTGCCTTGCTCGTTCACGGCTTTTGTTGTAGTGGCAGGTTTTTCTTCTTTGGCAGATGAATCCGCAGTTGTAGTGGTGTGTTCCGTAGGGGATATGTTATCTTCTGTATCCTTGGCGGACTGCTTCGAGGAGGAATCGCTCACCGTAGCAGTTGTTGTACTTTCCGTGGCAGTGTCCTCCGCTGATGAACTGCTTTCGTTGTGGCAGCCTGTCAGCAGAAGCGCCGACAAAAGAAGAATGTATTGCAGCGCAAAGGTGTAATCCTTGTCAGTGCAAAAGAGAATATTGACACAGACACTCCGCAAGGGCGATTCGTCCTGTCTATATTTGCGGCGCTCTCAGAGCTTGAACGTGAGCAGACCTTACAGCGCCAGCGCGAGGGTATCGCTATTGCGAAAGCACAGGGAAAGTACAAAGGTCGGCAGCCTATTCCTATCGACTGGATAAAGTTCGGACAACTGTACGAGCAGTGGAAGTCTGGTACTATTACGGCAGTATGGTTTCAGAAGGAAATGGGTCTGCGTGCAAACACCTTCTATCGTCGGCTCAGGGCGTATGAAGCAAGGTGTATTTGAATAAGTAGGAGCCGGCTCGACCGGCTCCAATCTTTCAATAAGGTGGCAGTTTTATATGACATATTTCAAAAGCTGAAAAACAACTTATGTGACACGTTTTTTGAGTGTGTCAGTAGGCTATAGGCTATTGACATACTATAGTGAGCCTTGCTACAAAGGAACTCTAAGCTCATACTATTATAATTATAGATTCGCTGTAAATTTCCTTCTGACGTCGTCAGAAGATATCCAGCCTTCCTGTTCGCCGGATTTTCTGCCCTCGTCAAGCTTGCACATTAATTTGAGCGTTGCTTTGGTACGCTCATATTCCTCCTGTTCAGCTATATCGACAATAGCATAGCAGCCTCTGCCGTTTTTTGTGAGGTAAACAGGAGAACCAATCGCAACATTCTGCAACACAGAGGAATAGTTTCTGAGAGCTGAAATCGGAACTATATTTGGCATAAGAATATCTCCCTTCATTTTCTGCCTATATTATATGCCAAAAGAAATATGATGTCAAGTTTTACGATGAATATTACGATTGAAATATCTGAAATCGAATTATTGCCCGTAATGGAAGCGGGCGTGATTACTCATTCTTTGTTTTCTTCGGATTCTTTGCGTTCCTGTCTTTCATTTTAAAGAATGTCAGCAGATCATCTGTTCCGATTTCATTTTCAATTTCCTTTGTTAGCTCTGGTCTGTCATAGAGATAGTCATAAATATTTTGGAAAAACTTTACATACTCGGAAGCTAAAGAACCTGTTTCTAATAATTCATCAGCACAAACACAGCCAGAATTCTTTTTGAGCTCCGCATATGCTTTTATAAAATCAACCGTTTTGTTCTGACAATCCTGTATAATTACGAGCATTAATTGCAGAACAAGGTTTGCATAATCCTCCTGAGAAAAGCAGCCTGACAAAACTTCATTAAGCGGTAACGAAGTGTCAATATTGGGGCGAAGCCCTTTCCATATATATGAGCGCTTTCCGTATTCATTTTCTTTTATCATATCGCCAAAGGGCATATCATGATTAAGGACATTAGAATTATCGTAAAGATTTTTCATTTCATAAGCAAACTTTTTAATACTTAATGCTCTTGTAAAATTAATTGAAGAATGAATTGCTGCTACCCATTCATCTATGGTAACATCATCCAGATCCCAATCGTCATAAGACACTTCATACTTGATCAAAGATTCAGCACGATTTCCAAGCTCGATTATCTTGTCATAATCGCTCTCATCTATACTGTCGTTAAACCAATCCACAAAAATATGATCAACATCATCTTTGCCTTGTGGGAAATATGATTTTATAAGCAGAGCTTTAACTATGCTTTTATCTTTCAATGGTATCATATCTTTTTCCCTGCAACGCCAGTCAAGTTTACTGCGCATGACAACACGGTTCATCAGAAAATTATATTTATTTCTTAGGCTTTTCTTGGTACTCTCATCAATCGGCTGAGTTTTAGAAATTTTATCATGATAAATCTCTTTACTCAGCTCCGATAAAGGAATATATTCTTTGTTCATATATTTAACTCCTTTTACATAAAAATCTCGGGAATGAAATCTCGTAAATATGTTTCCTCGCTTTAGTACTAAAAGTGAAGTATAATGAGGATACAGCAGAAATGCTGAGGAAACTGTTTGGAAATTAAGAAATTATAGGCGCTCGTATATTTGAGCCTGCGTTTTTCCTTGAAAACTACGTAGATATTAAGAAAAAGTGCAGGCAAGAATTGGAACTGACCTATACTTTTTGAAAAGTAAGGAGGTTTTTTATGAATAATCAATGGGGAAAAGGAGGATACAATTATCCTCAGGTAGGTCAAAAGGCTTCTCAGGCATACGTTTCAAGACAGTTTGGACAACAGATGCTCAGTCAGACTTTTGGGAACGGAGCAGGTGTGTCACCTGCGCTTAACGTGTCATATTCAAGAAGGTATAGTGCGTTTCCACAGGCATATTCAGCAAATATGCAAAATAATTGCATGAATACGCAGTTCTCAACTATGGAGTGGAGCGAGGATGCAACAAGTGCGGCATATTCAGCGTCAACATATGGAACATCGGTACCAGATATGGATCAGCGTATTTCTACGCAATCGGCAGCCATATCACCACCGCCGTTGCCACCACCGCAACCCGTGGCTCAACCACAACCGTTACCACCACCGCAGCCTGTGGTACAACCGCAATCGTTACCTCCACCGCCACCACAAGTGGTAGCAGGCTTTAGCAGGAGAAATCTCCCTCCTCAGGGAGTAATTCCGGATGTTGTAAATGAGCAGTCAACATACAAGCTTGATTTCGCAAAGTATGTATGGTATCTTGAAAATTCTAATAACAAGGGTAAGGTTCGAACACAGGATCTCACAAGCGGCTTTATAGCTTCGGGAATTACGAAAATATTAACCGAGGAAAAAAACTGCGTTGTGTAATACTGGAATATGTTATGAAAAATACAACATATCGGGATATTATGACTGCTGAGGATTACAAAGCAGAAAGGTATAATAAGTATCTTAAAGAGATTGAGAGAAAGCCCAAGTGTACAGGAATCCAGTTCAATAACCTGAGTAGCTTTGTTTTTAATCAGTCTGAAGAGAAAGAACTGATACTTTATTCTCGCCCGGGGTTTCACGATTATGGAGTAGGGGTAGTATATGCGGCGAATCCTGAAGACAATTATATCCCGCGAGAAATGCTTTCAAAGGGCGTTACACTGTGCAAGCTTGTGCCTCTAAATGATGCTCCGGAAGCAATTATTGCTAACGTTAAAAGTATTCTTGCGGCTCATAAAAATCTCAGGTTTATGGGAGCTTATCGCTTCGGTAGCAAGCTGCTGTATTTTCTCGAAGAAGCTGGGCTGAATGTCGAACAGATTGCTATTATCAAGCCTTCAACAAAATGCAGTGAAGATTTTTGACAGCATTACTGGCGACAAGAGACATAACAAACAAAGATCCTGTTCCTTCAGTTGAGTCCGGTGAAAAAGCCGTGCTTAAGGAGAATGAACTGAATTGGGACGGAATCTGTCTCTATGCGGACAGGTCTTTTGTTGACGAAGAAAAGAAGGTGTCAACTGGACTTAAAACCATAGTAAGGCGCAATACAAATGGCGAGAAGGGCAGAAACCTTGCTGCGGTTATTTCGGATAAGGCTGATATGATCGCTGCTAAAAGCATTCCCAACGATTTCTTCGTGATAAATACTGACGGTGTTGAAGTTACAGCACCTGCTGACTGGGTAAAGTATGTGTTTGGAGAGTTCGAGACCTTGATAGTCTCAACGATTACATCTCGCGGTGCGGAGGTCAAGGCATTTTTTAGAGAGCAGGTACCGGTATTTAGGTCGAAGCTGGCTAATGTATGTCAGGGCAAGGCACTGGACACTTTAGTAATGTTTTATACTGCTGAATTCTTCTTCAGGCGTTTTATGAACATCAGCATTTTGAGTGATGAGGATCTGAATGATGCTCCTTCACTGATAGTTTGCGATATCGAAAAGCTGCTGAGTTTAGACGAATTCCAGGTTCATGACTTTGCTTCAATTCTCAGTGAGCGTATAAGATCAGCGGTATATGAGGTATTGCAAAAGCGTAATAATATCCGTTTTGATGATGACGGAAAATCGCTCCTTCTGGACGGCGACAGATTGTTTATTTCCGCAAGGATACTGCGAGATATCATTACGAGCATGAAAAGCATACGTCAGATTGAAACGCTTATTAGTGCCTTGAAAAGGCTGGGATATTTGGAAAAAACTGACGGCAATACTAATCCGGTTGTTCTGCATAACAGCGCAGGAGAGTCTCAGCGCCTGTACCTATATAATATATCAATCGAAATACTGGATGCTGATGTAGTTTACAGGCTTCAAAATCCTGATATGGACGCTTTCATGTTTGAAAAGTCAGATATACCACAAGATGATTTCTTGACGATTCTCAACGATGGAAATGGGCATTACGCAGGCAAGAAGGTCTGCTACAATGATGAAGAGAACGGTCATTTCTACATAACGGGGCAGAGTGGCTGGGGAAAGTCATACTTGCTTTGCCAGCTCCTCGCTAAGTGCTTCAAACTTGGGCACCGTGTAGTTGCCTTTGCATCTTCAAAAACATCTTTTACGTATGAAAAGCTCTGTTGTAGCCTTTCTAAGAGCTTTGTCGATAAAAACGTAACTATCTACGACCTTGACCAGGAGGGAATACCGATTGATCTTTTCGGGATTGATCGCAATGTAAACCTTACTGTGAATAAAAAGCTTCTTCTTGGAGTTTTGCAAGCTGGTATCGGAGAACTTAGTCCTCAGCAGACTAACGCACTTCGTAAGGTGTTGTCGAAGGTCATTACTGACCTTGATGACAATGATAGAATTACCTGTGATTCGATTATTAACAAGCTTAATGGGATTGACAAGGAGTTCTTCACAACCGAAAACGTGAAAGACTATCTCGAGCCACTCCTAGACGAACTGGAAGATTGTGATTATGAGCTTTCCAAACTTAACGAATGCGACAGACACAATTGTAAAACAATTCTCCGCCGCCTCAACGGTGGCGGAAATAATAACAGTACAACACTGGAGAGTCTGCTCAATCGTATTGAGCCTCTTATTGAGGACATCGAAGGATGTGGCATGGCTGAGAGATCATGGAGTGAGTTTCTCAGAAACTCGAATAATATCGTTGTTATTCGTACGGAGTCGGGAAATCAAATCATAGATATGATGTTGGAGTCATTATACAACTACCAACACGATAATCCTCAGGTCGCTCTGGACGTGTTTATCGATGAAATTCAGAACCAGAATTTTATGGAAACAAGCCCGATACGTAAGATCATGAAAGAAGGGCGCAATAGCCATATTTCCTTTTATGGAGCCACACAGGATTATTATCCGTATAATACAGATCTCGGCAAAGTAATGGGAAAAGCAGGCGTGCAGATTTTCCTTAAACCTTCATCGAATTCTGAGAGTTTAGTGTTGGCAGAGCTGCGCTACAGAAAATCCGAATTATACCGATTTGATGGTATGGAGCGCGGTGATATAATTGTAAAGGCTAATCTCTTCAACAAGAAGCTTGGACGTAATGTTCCAACCATTCTTAGCGGACATGTTGATGACTTCATATTTGATGAAGAGAACGTAAGAGATGGTATAGTTGATTAGGTATGTGTCCTTCGTGAAACTATCTACTCATTAATTATATCTGCTTGACTTCGATGTGTCAATAGGAAAAAATATGGTATATTTACCGTTAACAAGAATCATAATTAATATGAAGGAGGGGAAATCATGAAAAAATCAGAATCGCCGGAGGTGGCACTCAAAAAACAAACCCTGACGGCATGGGCACATATCTTATATAAAAACGGCTGGATAGACCATACTCGTCTTGGAAAAATGGTTGAATTGATCGAACATATTGATCGAGTCAGTGGTAATATGCAGTAGAATTTACTTTATTTACCTGCCGCTGTTAGCGGCAGGCATTTTTTTCACTTGACAATTAATACTGGTATGATATAATAAATATGATGATAACGTACCGAAAAAGGAGGGCATCTATGGATATCTATAGCATTGCTAATCAGATGAAGGCAGAGCGCAAGACTATTTTTGATGTTAAAATGCGTGTGACTTTCTATGCTCGTGTCTCTACTACAAAGGACGAGCAGGAGAACTCCGTGGAGAACCAGATAGCTTTTTTTACGGACATGATAAAAAACAATCCCAACTGGGAGTATGTTGAGGGCTATGTTGACCGTGTCCGCGGCGAATCTGCTGAGAACCGTGCAAGTTTCATGCGCATGGTTGAAGATGGCAAGGCAGGAAAGTTCGACCTTATCCTTACCAAAGAGGTCAGCCGTTTCGCCAGAAATACCATTGACAGCCTCACGTATACAAGAGATCTGCTTAGGGCAGGTGTCGGAGTATTCTTCCAGAATGACAATATCTGCACTATTGATACGGACAGCGAGCTTCGCCTCACTATAATGTCCAGTATAGCGGCAGATGAAGTGCGAAAGCTCTCCGAGCGTGTGCGCTGGGGACACAAACGCGCTATCGAAAGCGGTAATGTAATGGGGAACAGCCGTATCTTCGGGTACGATAAACAGGATTGCAGACTTGTTATAAACGAAGCTGAAGCCGAGATGGTAAGGCTGATATATGAGCTTTATTCGACAGGGGACTACAGTTCCCGAAAAATCGAGAATATACTCTGGGAAAAGGGATACCGCAACAGAAACGGCTCACGCATACATCATAACACTATTAACGGGATAATCCAGAATCCTAAGTATAAAGGCTATTACTGCGGCAACAAGGTCAAGATCGTGGATTACCGCACCCGTGAACAGCGTTTCCTGCCCGAGGAAGAGTGGGTTCTCTATAAAGACGAAACAGGGGAGGTAGTTCCTGCAATCGTCAGTGAGGAGCTATGGGAAAAGGCGAATTCTATTTTCAACGAGCGCAGTACGGCTATCAAGACAAGGGGACGCTCTTTCAAGGATAAAAGTGTTTTCACCGGTGTAATATGGTGTAAGGCGCATGACAAGCCATACTGGCGGACCAGCTATTCCAACAGCGTTTCAAAGGGAAAGTCTGTATATCAGTGGATTTGCAGCGAAAAGAAGCGTTTCGGGGCTAAGAGCTGTGCATCTTTTTCGATAATGGAGGAAGATCTCTATAAAATGCTGTCAGAGCATTTCCAGACAATTGCAGGTAATATTGATGAGTATGTTACAGATTTTATGCGGATATACCGTGAAAGCGGACGTGATACTGGTTTACAAGGTCAGATAAATCATCTGACATCAAGTTTGACAAAAGAAAAGGCCAAGCGTGAAAAGCTGCTTGACCTGTATACGGATAATATTATTTCGCGTGATGAGTTCCGTGAGCGTAACGACAGTGTCAATGTTCTTATCTCACAGCTTGAAGAAGATATTCACGCACTGGAACTCAAGGCACAGGAAAAAGATGATTATGCAAAGGAAATGGCTAACATAGAAAATTACTTCCGCACTATGTACACACCCGGACATCAGATGTCACATGATGAAGTCGATGAAATGACAAAGGCGATCATAGACAGGATAGATGTTGTTCCGATAAACAGAGAATCTATGAAGCTTGAAGTTAAGCTTAAAACCAATATAGCTGCTGAAATCTCCTATATCAGGAATGATGGACGCTGCGTTCGTCGTTCTGGACATATCAGCAAGAAGATGATCGATTCTTATAAGATGCAGTAACACCGCATCATAAAAGGGAACGCTATATAAGCGTTCCCTTTATTTTTGCAGCCATTCCTTCTTTTTGAAAAATATGAGATTGACAATAACGAAGTTATTATTCTTCATCTTCTTTTTTGCGAAGCATTCCTGATTTTGTCAAAGCAAACGCACCTGCAACTGTAAGTGCAATTGCTGCGGCAATAGTTCCTGTCATTACCGTTGAATTGTTGCCTGTTTGTGGGAGGCTGACCGGGCTTTTGTCTGAGTGGAGCTCGCCTGTGCCTGTGTCAGGATCAAGAATGTATGCGTCATAAGGATTCTTGTTTTCGCCGTAAAGCGCTACAGTTACCGAATCATCTGCATTTATCATCGGCAGTGTATTTGCAGGTCTGATACCAGTCTTTTCCTCATAATCCTGTGCAGCCATGTCAGAGAGCTGTTCAACAGTGTACCTGCCGGGTTCTTCACGGCGAATAAAATGTGTCGGGCTGCCTTCCTGTTCTAAATAAATGTCATTGCAAGGACTTTCTTCTGGAGCTCTGAAGCCTGCATGGAAAGGCATTTCTCTGTTTTTGACAAGCTCAAGACCTATTATTTTTTCTTCATTCTCATTCAGCCAGTACACAGCCTGCAAAGTACCGAAATCGTTGCCGCCGGAATAGGAATATGTAAATCTGCCGTCTGTTCTGATATTGAGAACATTACAGCTTCCTTCGGTATCCTCATACCAGATACCTGCAACATCTGAAAAATCGTAGTTTTCAACTGCCATTATGTCGCGCCATTCGCCGTATTCATAGCTGCTTATCTTCCATTTGCCGTCATCAAATCTGAATTCTGCCTTGCCGTTGCCGAAAAGCTGATTTCCGCCGATTGTTAATGCTGAAAATCCGTCCATAGCAGGATCAAGAACAGCTATTCCGTACTCTGTTTCAAAACTGAAGAATGAACGTCCAACTGTTCTTACATAGAGCGAGCCGTTATATTCAGTGAAGCAGTAATCGCATTCACTGATAAATCCGTCTCTGAGGTCGCCTGTAATAGTTTCAGAGATAAAGCTCTTGAAATCGGCGATAGTTTTGAATCGTTCGTCTGTTACAAGTACATGATCGTTTACAACAGCGTCAACCACAGTATACATCGGGCTTGCGTTCATAATAGCCATAATGGTATTGAAGTCTTTCATTCTTGAAATGGCTACTTCTTTTTTGTCAGCAGTTTTTTCGTCTGAGCTCTCAGGAATAGCATTATTATCTGTGTTATCATTGCTCTGGGTGACTCGTACAAGCTGAGACATACCGCCGTTGCCTGTGATATAGACATCGCTGTCATTCTGGTGGCAGTAGCAGCCTGTATAGAAACCGTTATCGCCATAGAAAGAGAAATATGGTACACGGTAATTGCCGCCGAATGTGTCAAACTCTAATTTTACTATACCGTTCTGAGTATTGCCCTCGATATCTGTGTATACGAATGTTCCGTCATCTTTTACGTCAATAAAGCCGCTGTCGATCAAGCTTGTTAAAACATTCTTTCCTTCTTCGGCTACCTGATATTTCCAATGACCGACGATATTGCTTATATCTGTTTTATCATCAGCTGATACAGCTGTGCTCGGTGCTGATGTTGGTTCAATATCGGCTGCAAATGCTGAAACTATCGGGAATGATGTTAACAGTGCAAGTGAAGCGATACAGGAAATTATTTTTTTCATAATTATTACCTCCGTTTTATAATTGTCAGGTTTTATCGGGCTGTGTGCCTTTCTGTGATTATATGATAGCATATATTTTTCTCTCTGTGCTCAGAATTACAAAATTGTAATCGTACTGAATAAAAAAAGGAACGGTCAAGACCGTTCCTGAATTTATGGAGGCTGCAGTGCAGCTGTTATTTGATTCGTGTTATCTGTGACATACCGCCGTTGCCTGTCATATATACGTCGGAATGAGTATCATGGCAGTAACAGCCGATAAAGAACTTTTCGCCCTCATAGAAAGCAAAGAACGGAACACTGTCTGTGCCGCCGAATGTATCATAATCTACCTTTACCGTACCCGAATGGGAGTTGCCGTCAAGGTCGGTATAGACGTATGTACTGTCTGATTTTATATCGATTACGCCGTTGTCGGTCACTCCTGCTGTAATATTCATGCCTTCAGGAGCTATCTGGTATTTCCACTGACCAACAAGTTCGCTTATATCAGTAATATAAGCCTGCATACCGTCTTTGGGTATCTCCTTGACATAATCTGCGCTTATATAACCTGTTTTGCCGTTATAGCTTGTGCAGTACCAGCCTGCTTTGCCGCATGAATAAACATCTATCTGTGTGTCCTTGGGTATAGAAGTTAAAATATCTGCTGTCGGAAACGGTTCTGCTCTCAGATTAAGGTCGCCGGAATCAGTAGCAACGTATCCGCCGAATAAACGGTCTCTTTCGTTTAAAACCAGCGTTTCCTTTTCAGCTTCCTTTGCAGTAGCCTTAGCATTATCCGAAGCTTTTTCCTGTTTTTTGTCTGCTGTCGAAGCGGCAGTTGTTGCTGCTGCTTTTTCATTTCCTGCTGCTGTAGTTGATACAGCAGATGTTGTTGCTGCAACAGTCGTTACATTTTCAGAAGTTCCGCCTGTTTCTGTTTTTCCGCATGATACCATAGCTGACATCATTGTAAGTATTGCAAGACAAGTAATTATTTTTTTCATAATAAACTCTCCTTTATTTTTCGTTCAGAGAAGCGATTGATCTCTGTTGACAATGTCATTATAGCATATTGACAGAGATAGTGTTGTATAATTACAAATTTGTAATCGGAAAAAATTTTTCAGAACATAACTCGTCTTAAAACGTACTCGCCGTCAGAGGTAGACGCTATTTCATATGTGCTCATATCGTCCATATTCAGGTGTTTTTTCAGTCGGGAAATATTGACTCTTATTGTGTTTTTACTGTCCTCAACGTCGCAACCGTAGATGTTTTTGTATATCTCATGGTAGCTGATACGCTCTCCTAACCGTGAAGCAAGCATATACAGTATCTGGAGCTCTCGCTGGGGCAGTGAGCACTCTGTGCCGTCAAGAGCGGCAGAGCCTGAAAAAAGGTCTACTGTAAGATAGGGCAGTTCTATCTTCGGGTGCTGGGGAGACTGCTTGACATTGCGGCGGAGCTGAGCCTCTATACGCGCCTTTAATACATTAAGGTCATAGGGCTTGGTTATGTAGTCGTCGCCTCCGCTGCGGAAGCCCATTATCACGTCGTCATTTTCATCGCGGGCTGTAAGGAATATAACGGGAGCATTGGTTTTCTGTCTGAGTATCTTGCAGAAATCCATTCCGTCGCCGTCGGGAAGCATAACGTCAAGGAGTACAAGGTCGGGAACACATTCCTCCAGTTTGAATGCGGCAGTCTGCACCGAATCCGCACAATGAACGGTATATCCTTCATTTTCAAGGAATGAGCGGTTGATTCGCATGATATCGGAATCGTCTTCTACTAATAAAATGTGTGACATAAAAACTCCCCCTGATTACAGTTCTGTAATTTAGTTCACTTATAATAAAAAATATGGTATAATGTATTCAGCCAATAAAGGAGGCGATAACATGAATAAAAAGAAATCAAAGCTTCGCCGTAAATTATTTGTATTGATATTGGTTTCCATGCTTTTTATTCTCATATGCATGATAGCTGTATTCGCATTCTTCACAAGTCATTTAAGAACACAGGAAAAAGACTCGCTTACTCAGTTTTCAAAGGATATGCAGGACTATTACTTTGAAGATCAGGTAATGATGCTGTACAATACAAATCAGTATACTGTCGGACTTATCTCATATCTGACTGAAGAAAGGTTTTATCCCACCGATTCAGGTGCTGAATTTGAGGCGGAGATCGATCACATAATGAACGTTTATTGTTCCACTATGAATATGGAGAATGAAGCGTCGCTTTATACGGATATAGTATTGTTTTACTATAATGATTTCTTTTACAGTCCCAGCGGTCAATCACGTACCCAAGCCGAAGAAATCCTTTCCGAACTGTTTTTTGACGAGCGCCGTCAGAGCGAAATAGGAAAATATCCCTTTCCTGACGGAATTACATGGTTAATGGAAAGCGGAGCGGATTATTCGACAATAAAAGCTGATGATTCCATTACAGCGATAGGAATAAATACAGTAAATTGTTTTGAAGCTCCATTAAAGATATGTGTCATCAAAAAACAGTATTATAACAAAGAAATAGATAATTATTCCAAGGTTTTTATAGATGAATATGCGGATAAAGCCAACAGATCCAGTACCAGTGCACTGAAAAGAGCTCTTTTGATAATGGCTGCTGCATTGATAATGATGATCCTGCTATGTCTGTTCTATACCCGAAAAATAACAGGATATATTGCTGATCCGATCGAAATGGAACAACTCCGCGCACAGCAGGAGAAAGAGGCTCTTGAAGAAGCCAACCGAATGAAAACAGCCTTTCTCTCAGACGCTTCCCACGAACTTAAAACGCCTCTTGCAGCGATGTCGGGTTATGCTCAGAATGCGGAAATGGACCTTGCAAACGGCGGCAGTACAGCTCTTGTACAGGAAAAACTCAAGCGTATCAGTTCCGAATCCAATCGCATGGCTCTCATGGTTACCCAGATACTTGACGCAACACGTATTGAGGAAGGACGAATGGTTCTTGAACTTGCTCCCTGCGATATTGAAAGCCTTGTGCGCGAGACCGTTGAGACTTATTTCGCAGTTCTGAACAAAAACAACAACCGCCTTGCACTCCGTATACCGCTTGAATTGCCAAAGGTCGAAGCCGACAGTTCGAGATTGCAGAGAGTATTCGTAAATCTCATCTCCAACGCCTTAAAGCACACTAAAAACGGTACAATACTCGTTAAGGCAGAGGAAGAAGACAGCTTCGTCAAAGTCACCGTAAAGGATACGGGAAGCGGTATCTCGGAAGAGGATATGCCTCATATCTGGGAGCGGTATTACAAGGGAAAGCACTCCGAAACAGGCACGGGACTTGGATTGTTCATATGCAAATTCATAATCGAGTCCCACGGCGGAAAGATATGGGCAGAAAGCGAAGTCGGCAAGGGTACGGCGTTTATGTTTACTTTGCCAATAAAATAAGTATATTTTACATTATAACATATATAATCAAAAATAGCAACAACTGTATAAAAAAGTTGTTGTTAAATTAAGATTTCTGAAATTAATGGTTATTACATAATAAAACAGCCTGTACGTTTCTGTACAGGCTGTTTTTGATATATAAAATGGCAGTCCAATAACCGTAATACTTATATAGAATTTTATGCTTATTATTGAGAGAACCCCTTTTGAAAAAAGGGCTTCTCTCAAACTCTCTCCCTAAAACTTTCGTTTTGTTTTTTCACAGATAGGGCGCACCTGCATTTTGCAGGTCTTTTTTATTTATGGAGCGCCCTATCTGAGAAAAAACCAGATAAAAGTCTTTGGAAAGGGGTTCGGGGAAGAACCTTTCCTCAGAAAGGTTTTCCCCGATAAAAAACTATAAGTTCCTATATGAGTATCATGGTTAATGAACTGCCATTTTTATTATCCGATCTTGCTGAAACCGACCTGACGGGCAGTGCCTTCTTTGCAGTCTTCCCAAAAGAGCGTACCGCCCTTGATATTGAATCTTGCAGTGCCGTCACTGTAAACCGTCACGGGCTCCAGAATATCACCGTTAGGTGCATGATCTGTTCTGCTCAGTGTTCCGCCGCCGGTGCATTCGATATATGTGCCGTCTTCACTGCATACGCAGCTGTAATTCCACAGATAATCTGCAACTGCACTGTGTGCAGAAACCTCTGCGTTAATGGATTCGCGGTTCCTGCTTATCTGAATGTAATAATTATTGCCGTTCCATTGTGTTTCGCTTGCCCACTGTCCGATATACTCGTCAAATGGGTTTTCAGCTGTTACGGGAGTCTTGTTTTCCTCTGCGGGAGAATAGTCTCCTGACATGACGAAGGATATTGCAGACGAATCAAAGCCCGAGCAGAGTCTCGGCGGCATATCATCTGACCAGCTCAGTCTGAAATCCTCCCATTTGCTGCCGTCTGCCTTGAAGAAACAGTACCATGCGTTAGAATGTGTGCCGTCAATGTCCTGTATCTCGATTTCGATTTTGCCGCATTCTTTTCCGCCGCCGCGGTACGCAAGCTCGTATGAGCCGTCAGCATCGACAGTAAGAGTGCGTGGATCGAGGGCGTTTTCTTCATACCATGTACCGATTATAAGCATATAATCAGACTTGTTTATAGGTGAAGCACCGCTGCTTACAGGTGATCCTGCTGCTGTGTTGTTTTCATTTGCTTTGGTTTTAGCTTCGTTGGTGTTGCTCTTTGCACTTGTAGTGGTTGAAGCTGTTTTGCTTGCAGTTGAAGCAGCTATTGTTGATACAGCTGTTGAGGAAACTGTGACCTTTGATGATACTCCGCCGTTTTCGGAAGATGTACGTCCGCATGAAACTGTTGCGAACAGCATTGTAAGTATTGCAATATAAGAAACTATTTTTTTCATAATAATTCTCCTTTAATGATTTTTCATGACTGTTTATCATGTTTACAATACTGTTATACCACATTCAGACATGAAATGCTGAAAAATTACAGATTTGTAATCCTATATACTTTGTTCTGAAAATATGGTATAATGTTCGTAATAAAAAATGTAAATTCCTTTAAGGAGCAAATATATATGAAAAAGAACTATTCCAAGAGCCGCTTGCTTAAAAGACGGCTTCTTATCGCATTTATTACCAGTCTTCTGACTGTTATCGGAATATGTACCGTAATTTTCAATGTTATGTATCATCAGGCATTGAACAGCGTGGATAAGCACTCCAGAGAGCTTGCCGATAAAACGGTCAATACTGTTTCTGAAGCATATTATCAGATGAATCTTTCAGCAGCACAGGGGACAATGTCTTTATTCGGCAGAAATATAGGTACTGAAATAAATGCGTATGAGCAGCATTTCCGCAATCAGGAAGACCTTATCACATATGTGGCGCCAAGTGCGCAGCCGTATTTAAGGGATACCTGTCATTCAAGCGGTATTTTCTTTATACTTACAAATGACGGTATACAGGGCATAGATTTACAATATGGTGAAAGCTGCGATCAGCTTGCAGAAGAATTGTTTGAAACTCTTGATCAGATTGTTAAAGAAAATCCGGAATACTACGGATATTACCCGACTTTCAGAGATCATGTCTATAATCACCGCAAAACTCTCGGCGGAAATTACTTAAAAGCAGGAAAAGGTCAGATAATAGCATGGGATAACCTCATAAACTACTCGGAATACGACTTGTGTTACGGTATTATCGTAAATGAAGCCAATAACTGGCTCGTAGCACCTGTGAATGAAGTAACAAAAATCGAGTCTATCGCGCTCAACAGAAAATTAGATACTATATTCAGAAAATACGTTTATATAATGCTCGCTTCTATAGGCGGAGTCTTCCTGATGTTTATCATCATTTCCTTTATTCTTTCAAAGAAGCTTGCGGATCCTGTCGTTTCTGAGCATGATATGCTCGTAAAGGTAAACGAAATGAAGACCGCGTTCCTCTCAGACGCTTCCCACGAATTGAAAACGCCTCTTGCAGCGATGTCGGGTTATGCTCAGAATGCGGAAATGGACCTTGCAAACGGCGGCAGTACAGCTCTTGTACAGGAAAAGCTCAAGCGTATCAGTTCCGAATCCAATCGCATGGCTCTCATGGTTACCCAGATACTTGACGCAACACGTATTGAGGAAGGACGCATGGTTCTTGAAATTGCTCCCTGCGATATTGAAAGCCTTGTGCGTGAGACCGTTGAGACCTATTTTGCAGTTCTGAACAAAAACAACAATCGTCTTGCACTTCGTATACCGCTTGAATTGCCAAAGGTCGAAGCCGACAGTTCAAGATTGCAGAGAGTATTCGTAAATCTCATCTCCAATGCCTTAAAGCACACTAAAAACGGTACAATACTCGTTAAGGCAGAGGAAGAAGACAGCTTCGTCAAAGTCACCGTAAAGGATACGGGAAGCGGTATCTCGGAAGAAGATATGCCTCATATCTGGGAGCGCTATTACAAGGGTAAGCACTCCGAAACAGGCACGGGACTTGGATTGTTCATATGCAAATTCATAATCGAGTCCCACGGCGGCAAGATATGGGCAGAAAGCGAAGTCGGCAAGGGCACGGCGTTTATGTTTACGTTGCCTATAAAATAAGTAGATGACCGATTATTATAAGATGCATTACACCGCATCATAACAAAAAGGGAACGCATAAGCGTAGTACTTATATAGAAGTTTTATGCTTATTATTGAGAGAACCCCTTTTGAAAAAGGGGCTTCTCTCAAACTCTCTCCCTAAAACTTTCGTTTTGTTTTTTCTCAGATAGGGCGCACCTGCATTTTTACAGGATTTTTTCATTTATGGAGCGCCCTATCTGAGAAAAAACCAGATAAAAGTCTTTGGAAAGGGGTATGGGGGAGAACCTTTCCTCAGAAAGGTTTCCCCCATAATTAACTATAAGCTTCTATATGAGTATCACGGTTAAGCGTTCCCTTTATTTATTCTTGCGTCTTACGACAACAGCCACAAGGTCAGGACCGATATTAGCGGTTACAACGGCGCCTATGCTGCCGAACATCTCAGCCTTTCTGCCCGTCTTTTTAGCAAGCTCCTTTTCGACTTCCTTAGCCACGGTGTCGTCCTTGCCGTGGAGCATGATATACGGAGTCTGTGGAGTCATATTCTTCTCGACTATCTCAACGAGCTTGGAAACGATATTCTTTTCGCCTCTTATCTTGTCAACAGTTTCGGTATTTCCGTCAGCGAACATGATAACGGGCTTGAGTCCAAGAAGCTCTCCCGCAAAAGCCTTTGCTGCGGAGATACGTCCCGATTTCTTGGCATATTTGAGAGTGAACGGAACTGCATAGATGGCACTTACGTTGAACCAGTCCTCCAGATAAGCAACTATCTCCTCGGGCTCAGCGCCGCGGCGTATCTTTTTGGCGGCTTCCATAACGGGATAACCGTAGAAAAGAGAGTAGCACTTTGAGTCGATATTGTATATGCGCATTTTTCCCTCTGCCTCGGGATTATTTTCGTAAAAATCGTTCTTTGCAAGGACAGAGTTATTGAATGTACCCGAGCCCTTTGAGTTTATAGACACGCTGATGATATCTGTGTAGCCCTTTTCAAAAAGCTCCTTGTAGGTCTCCTCAAAGGTTATGGGAGAAATCTGTGAGTGCTTCGGTATCTCGTCGGTAGTTTCGAGAAGCTCATAGAACTCCTTTGTTGACTTGTCGTAAATCTCCCTGAAGCTCTCGCCGCCAACGGTGAGAGTAAAGGGAAGCACCTTTATGCCCAGCTCCTTTATTGTTTCTTTGGGAAGGTCGCAGCATGAATCGGTAAGTATAGCGATCTTGTTCATAGTTTTGTCTCCTTTACCATTCGTATTTTGTAAGCTTTCCCTCACGGGAAAGGTCGGGATAGTCCCATTGTCTCAGCACCTCGTAGACCGCTATTGCCACGGAGTTTGAGAGATTGAGGCTGCGCAGTTCATTGCGCATAGGTATTCTTACACAGCTCTCGGGATTGTCGTGGAGAAGCTCCTCGGGAAGTCCCTTGTCCTCCCGTCCGAAAACAAGGTAGGAATTATCGGGGTATTCCGCTTCACTGTGGACGTGAAGTCCCTTTGTAGTGAAGTAGAAGAAATGACCGCCCTTGTTTTTCTCGAAGAAGTCCGCGAGGCTGTCGTAATAGGTGATGTCCAGCTTGTCCCAGTAGTCCAGACCTGCACGTTTCAGGTGCTTGTCGCTGACCTCGAAGCCCAGCGGACGGACGAGGTGCAGTCTTGCTCCCGTAACGGCGCAGGTTCGGGAGATATTTCCCGTATTCTGCGGTATCTGCGGTTCTACAAGGACGATATTGAGATTTTGCATAATTATCCTTCTATATAGTTTTATTTCAACTTCGTCTGTACGGAGAAAAAAGCCTGTTTATTTGGCGAAAAGCGCCTTTATACAGCAGTTATGGGGCTCAAAGTCAATATCCAGCGATTTTTTTATATCAGCGTCGGTGAGGTCCTTCCAGCCCGTTACGCAGTCATCGATGTATACAAAGGACTGTCCGCTTTCGGAAACTGTCCTGTATTCAGTGTCGCCGTAGTCGATATCCTCGCCTTCAACGGGAGCTCCCTTTTCATATGAGATGACAACGGCAAAGTCCGTAACATCAACGGGCTCATCAAGTTTTATGGTATGATAGCCGTGATAATCGAGGACAGCGTCCTGTGTATACAGGATATCCTTGAAGTCGGCGCTGTATACCTGTATCTTGATATTCTGCTCGTCAAAGTCATTATATGTTCCCACAGCGGCAAGCTTGCCCGACTTATGGAAAACATTTGCGGTATTTGTCCATTCGCCTGTTTTTATGTACTTATCCTCTTCGTTGCCTGCGTCATAGCTGAGGATATCACCGTATTTATCGGTTACGGAGTGGCTTATGCCATACTCTAAAGGCGCACAATAGGACACATAAAAAAATCCTGCCGAGCCAAAAGAGCTGTTATAGCAAATCCACGCACCGTCCTCGGAAGCAGGCTCTTTGAAGTAATCCTTCGGGAAGTGGTCGTCATAGCCGATTATGGTAATATCATGGTCGAATTCTTTTTTTGAATAATTAAGGGTATAATACTGTCCGAACCAGCCTTTATATTTTTCATCGGTATCGTTTACTCCGATAGCGACTCCGCCGCGGTTTTTCACAGCTTTTTTTATTGCTTCACGGTCTTTCACATCTAATATTACCGAGCTGTCGATAACATAGTCGCCGAATCCGTTAGTCAGAGTTTCTGTCAACATCCACTGCCAGCCGCCGAGCTCTTTAGGATCAACGCCTTCTTTCGGGAAAAAACCTTCATTCTTTTCATTTATATAGGTGATGTCGAGCAGTTCGAGCTGGTCTATCGAGGGATAGCTGCCGTACTTTTTAGCGTAGGCTGTTCCCATTCCTGCCACACCTGCATAAATCCAGCAGGTGCCGTATTTCTGCGTTTCCATTTTAAAATCGGATATTTCGTCCGCAATATTATAGTATCCGTCCTCACCGTGAACGTAGTCGCAGAACTTCTTCTCCTTTGTGGTTGTTTCAGCGGTGGTTTCAGCAGCAGTTGTTGTTTCGGTGAACTTATCGGAAGAGGTGTTATTATCCGAACAGCTGCAAACTGAAAGTATATTTGCCAGTAAAAGTGATATTATAAGAAGTTTTTTCATCGTTATTTTCCTTTCGTGATATCGGAATACTTCAGCGCTTTTTTCAGATAATATTACTGTCCGCCCTCGCGGATAATAAACAATGGAGTATTGTGTTATGAACTTGATGTCACTTGCAAAGGGTGCGGCTGCGGGAGCTGTAGTAGGCTTTGCCTGCTATGCGCTGTCCAACGCCCGTCCCATGAAGAAAATGAGCATAAAGCGCGACGCAGGGAAAACTCTCAAAGCCGCAGGAAATCTGCTTGACGATATAAAGTCTGTGCTTATGTAGGCTCGCCCGAATTGCGTCTGTAGCCTAAATAGCTCTCGAGGATAAGCACTGCCGCCACTGCGTCGACTACAGCCTTGCGTTTTTTGCCGCGTGTGTTGGTGACGTTCAGCGCGTTATGTGCTGAAACTGTGGTGCAGCGCTCGTCCCAGAGCTTAACGGCAACGCCTGTGAGCTTTTCAAGCTCCTCGGCGAAAAGCTTGCATTTTTCGGCTCTTTCACCGACAGTTCCGTTCATATTCATGGGATAGCCCACCACTATCTGCTCGGCACGCTGTTCTTTGGCAAGAGCAGCGGTTTTTTCTATACATTTTGTGAAGTCCTTTTCGGCGATGACCGTCACGGGAGAAGCTATCATCTCGCTTTTTCCGCATACTGCGATACCCGTTCTTGCGTCGCCGAAGTCAACTGACATTATAATCATTGTATTTTTCCTTTGTAATATTGTAGGGGACGGCGTCCTCGACGTTCCATTAAAGGGACGCCTTCTCTTGCAAGGCGTCCCCTCTCAAAAAATAGTCCACTGGACTATTTTTTGATTCACCCCTTGCGAGGCGTCTTCGTTATTTGGGCGCTGCCCAAACCCGCAAGGGCTGTCAGCCCTTGACCTGACCAAAGGAACACGTCCCTTTGGAATCCCGTTCATACGCTCAATAAAATGCAATTAAAACGCAAATTCTACTTACTGTATCACCACGGCTTTACCGTGCCGATGATATCCTTGACCGAAGCAATGCCCTTGCTGTCCAGCCAGTCGTTCATTTCCTCGACTATGCGTACAGGCGCATATGGATCGGTGAATATAGCCGCGCCCACCTGTACTGCGGAGGCTCCTGCCATCATCAGCTCAATAGCGTCACGTCCCGAGGACACGCCGCCCATGCCGATAACAGGGATATTGACTGCGTTTGCCACCTGCCATACCATGCGTACAGCAATAGGGAATACCGCAGGACCGCTCATTCCGCCTACGTTGTTGCGGAGAATAGGTCTGCCTGTGTTTATGTCTATCCTCATGCCGAGGAGAGTATTTATCAGCGATACTGCGTCAGCACCTGCGGCTTCAACAGATTTAGCGATGTCAGCAATGCTTGTAACATTTGGCGAGAGTTTTACCACAAGGGGCTTCTTTGTAGCTGCACGGACCTTTCTTGTGACCTCAGCCGCCATTTCGCAGCTCGTACCGAATGCCGCACCGCCCTGCTTAACGTTAGGGCAGGAGATATTCAGCTCTATCATGTGCACGTCTGTATCTTCCAGCTTTGCGGCTACCTCTGCGCACTCGTCGGGAGTTGAGCCTGCGATATTTGCAAGGACTACAAGGTCCTTTGTGAGCAGATAGGGAAGCTCGGTGTCGATGAAATGGTCGATACCGGGGTTCTGGAGACCTACGGAATTGAGCATACCCGAGGGAGTCTCAGCTATTCTCGGAGCAAGATTTCCCGTGCGGAGATGAAGTGTTGTGCCCTTTGTAGCGATTCCGCCCAGCTTGTCAAGAGGGAAGAGCTCCTCGTATTCGCGTCCGTAGCCGAATACTCCCGAAGCAGGGATAATAGGGTTTTTGAAGTCTACGCCGCAGACTTTTACAGAAAGATCAGCCATTACCAGAGCACCTCCTCAGCATTGAATACAGGACCGTCCTTGCAGACGTGGGCGAAATATTCCTCGTCATTGCGCTTTGTCTTGCAGGCACAGCCCAGACAGGCTCCGATACCGCAAGCCATGCGCTCCTCAAGGGATATCTCGCAGAATATACCGTTTTCCTTACATATAGCGGATATGCCTTTCAGCATTGGCATAGGACCGCAGGCGTATACCGCGTCAATACCGCCTTTTTCGGCAAGCTCCTTGAATGGCTGTGTTACAAAGCCGTGAATACCTGCGGAGCCGTCGTCGGTGCAGAGGATAGTTTCAGCGCCTGTCTTGCGGAGATCCTCCTGAAGAATAACTGCGGAAGCGTTCCTGAAGCCGCTAATAGCCACAGCCTTTTCGCCGTAAGCCTTTGCAAGGGGCAGCATTGGCGGAGTTCCGATACCGCCGCCGATGAGAACCACCTTTTTGAAGCTGTTATCCACTGTGAAGCCGTGTCCGAGAGGAGCCAGCATATCGATGAGGTCGCCCTGGTTTAGCTTGGCTATCTCGGCAGTGCCCTCGCCGCGTATCTCGAAAACGATACGGAGAGTGCCCTTTTCCTTGTCGATGCCGCAGATAGAGATAGGTCTGCGGAGAGTATAGCCCTTTGCCCTGATATGTACGAACTGTCCGGGAGCCGCAGCTGCCGCCACCTCTGGACAGGCAATGGTGAAGCTGTATATCTCACGGGCAATAGCGGATTTTTCTTTTATAATGTATTGTCCCTGCGTGTACTTCATATTCTTCTCCTTTTATCATAATTTAGAGTTGAGAGTTTAGAGTGTAGAGTTGAGAGTTAATGAGTTCGCTTCGCTCACATTATTTTAATAATGTCGCCGCAGGCGACACCATAACTTTCAACTCTCAACTTTGCGTTTATTCGCAAAATAACGATTTATATTATTATACCATATTGTCTGCAAATTATCAAGCTGTTGCCTGCAAAATTAAAAATGTGAGAAAAACTGCGAAAAAGTTTGAAAATCAATGAAATAATATGATAACTTCAAAAAAATATCAGAAATCCCGTAAAAACGTCCGCAGATTATACTTGCAGTTCAAATGAACCTGTGATATAATCATATCATCACAGGAAAGGAGATAACGACTATGAACAGGCTTATCCCGGGTACTACAATGAAGTTTTCAGAGCAGGCAAGAGAATCTGCTTTTTCACTTATATCACCCGTTCTTGAAGCTACAGGCGGTCTTACGCTTTCACAGCTCTCAAAGCTGACAGGTCTGGAGGGTACTACCATTCAGAACTGGATAAAGCGCGGCTGGGTATCGGCTACAAAAGGCAAGAAATACTCCGAAAAACAGATACTCCGCATACTGCTTATCAATATGCTCCGCAAGGCTATGAAGCTGGAGGATATTGCGAATCTTATGCGCTACATTAACGGCGACGTTGAGGACACTTCAGACGATATCATCGAGGATATACTCCTTTACGATATCCTTTGCAGGATAATCTTCACCGCCGAGGACGAGGGAGCCTTTGATACAGACCATATCAAGTCCCTTGTAGCCCGTGAGGTAGCGGATAACACAAAGGAGATAGCAGACGATGAAAAGCTCAAAAAGGCTATGTACGTCATGGTAATGGGCTACAGAAGCGGCTGTCTCAGGACAGAAATGGAAAAGGGATTGGAAGTCATTCTTGACGAGATGTAAGGTTTAGGGGTAAACATTACGGATATACGATATATGGGAGGTTTTGGAAATGAATGTTGTAACTGCAATACTTATGAGCAAGAAGAAGATAATCAAGCTTTTCGAGATTTCAAAGGCGTTTTCGGCAGACAGTGCCAAAACTCTGCACGAAATGGGGATCTACAATCCCGAAGCGACCTTTGAGCTGCTTTATGACAATGTAATCTCGGCAACAGAGGACGGAAAATATTATCTCAACAGGAATTAAATTACAGGCAAACGGCTGAAAAAGGAGAATCATTATGGGTGTTAATGTTAGAGAAGTAAACGGAAACAATATGGCTAAGAAGCCAAGTTTCAAGGGCGTAAAATGGATAGTTATCGGAGCTGCTGCCATATTCGTTGCAGTAAACTCCTTCACTATAGTTCCCGCAGGTAATACGGGCGTTGTACTTACACTTGGCGAGGTATCGGCAAATCCGCTGTCGGAGGGCTTCCATGTAAAGGCTCCCTTTGTTCAGTCAGTCGAGAATATGTCCAATAAGATACAGGTCTATGAGACACCTGCTTCGGCAGTATCCAAGGACCTCCAGACCGTAAGCAGCAGTATCGCTGTAAACTACAGACTGGTTTCGGACAAGTCGCCTGATATGTACAAGAATGTTGGCGTTGATTATCAGACCATACTCATTACCCCTGTAGTTCAGGAGTGCATGAAGTCTGCAACTGCAAAGTACAACGCAGAACAGCTTATTACAGACCGTGAGTCTGTAAGCAATGAGGTCAAGACAGCTCTTGACAGCAAGCTGAATTCCTATGGTATCTATATAGAAAAGTTCAATATCGTGAATTTTGACTTCTCTGCTGAGTTCAACACAGCTATCGAAGCTAAGCAGGTAGCTGAGCAGAATCTGCTCAAGACCAAGACAGAGCAGGAGCAGGCTAAGGTAATCGCTAACACCGAGGCTGAAAAGAAGGTAATTGCAGCAAAGGCTGAGGCAGAGGCTATACTCAAGCAGGCACAGGCTCAGGCAGACGCTAACAAGCTCCTTGAGGAGTCGCTTTCCAACAAGGTCATCGCTTACGAGCAGATCCAGAAGTGGGACGGCGTAATGCCTAAGGTAACAGGCAAGGACGGCGGACTGCTCATAGACGTCAATATCGACGATAAAGCTGCACCAAGCGGACAGAATGACTGATCGAAATTATCTTACGGGGGGACAAATAAGCTGCTCTCGGAGCGGCAATAAATAGCTTCTTTCTCTCACAAGGGGGGGGAGAAAGGAACTCATCTGACCAAGATAGGGATAGGAGCTCGGTCAATAAAGGAGCTCCAAACAAAAAAGTGCGGAGTCGGGGGACTGCCGCACGTTGGGGTAAACATTATTTCATATTGCGGAGAGATTTCCGAAAGCTTATGTAGGGGTACATAAGCTTTTCTTTTTGCAGCGTGACGCTGCACCCTTGCCACGTTGTCGCTCGTAAACTCGCTTACTATTGTAAAAATCGTTAATTATATATCGCTTACAGCACATAATGAACGGGATTCCAAAGGCAGTGCCTATGGCAGGGGGGGCAAAGCCCCGCAGTTACGAAGGCGCCCTGCAAGAGAGGGCGTCCGTTAAATTATTGCGAGATCAGATACCAAGCAGTTTTTCTGCGTTTTTGTAGAAGATTAGCTCTTTTTCCTCATTTGTGAGGGGCATACGCTCTATCATGGCTATCTCGTTGGCAGGTTCGTCCCACGGACAGTCGCTGCCGAACAGCACGCGCTCAGCGCCCTGCTTCTTTAATATGCGCAGTAGCTGGTCATCGTCGATATACCGCGATATAACGCTTACGTCGAACCACAGGTTCTCAAATTTGCCTGCGGTGTATTTCTCAATATCGTCCCAGAGCTTCATTCCGCCGAGGTGTGCGGCGACTATTTTAAGCTTAGGGAAAGTCTTTGCCACAGCCGCGAAGCTCTTAGGAGTGGCTTTTATCTCGCCTTCCGAGTACGGATCCCAGCCGCCGTGGAATACGGCGATAAGTCCGAGCTCGGCTATTTTTTCGTAAATAGGGAACATTCTCTCCTCGTCGGGGCAGAAATCCTGATATTCCGAGTGGAATTTGACTCCGCAGAGCCCGAGGGAGCGTATCCTTTCCAGTTCCTCTAAGGCGTTCTCGGCGGCAGGGTGGACTGTTCCGCAGCAGTAAAGTCCGCCGCCCATTACAGAGGCTGCCCAGTTGTTGATAGTCTCCTGCTGTGAGGGCTTTGTGGCAACGGGGAGCAGAAGTGCGCGGTCAATGCCGTTTTTTTCAAGCTTGCGGCGAAGTCCGCTTACAGTGCCGTCTGTGGCAGGCTGTATGCCGCTGGTAAGGGAAAGCCCCTCAACAGCCCGATTTGCAAGGTCGTCGGTAAAAGCATGGGTATGGAAATCAAAGTACCTCATTGTTCATCACTCCATTACGTGCTCCATTGCGTGATAAAAAATGGTCTTTACGTGGTCGTCGCAGATAGAATAGAAAATGGTCTTGCCGTCCCGTCGTGAGCTCACAAGACGAGCCTGCTTCAGCACTCTCAGCTGGTGTGATATGGCGGACTGCGTCATGTTTAACAGACGCGCTATATCACAGACGCACATCTCGCTCTGGCAGAGCACGAAAATTATCCTTACCCTTGTGGCGTCGCCTAATACCTTGAGAAGCTCCGCAGCCTCAAAGAGCAGGGCTTCGTCGGGCATGACCTTTGCGACTTTTTCAACAATATCCTTATGCACTCCGTGAGTGCCGCAAATGTGTTCGTCCATGGGAGTCTCCTTATCTCAGAATCATAAATACTGCGGCAGCCGTGGCAATAGTCAGCAGAAAGCCGATAGTGCAGGTGGCGCAGGCGAATTTATCGTAAACGAATTTCTTGTTTTTTGCCAGAAATACCGTGGAGTCCTTATCGCTGCGGTATAGCTTGCTGCGAAACAAGCCCTCTTCGGGGAAAACGTTGGGGTATTCGGTGCCGTCGATAGTGTAGTAGGCTACCTTGAAGCTGCTTCGGGGGCTTTTGTCAATGCGCGAGAACACAGCTTTGTGCTTTTTTGTGAAGAACAGCCGCACAAAAAAGAAGCACAGCAGCGCCAGCGAGACAACGTAGATAAGTCCGAGGAGCGCCGCTCCTGCCGCAAGGAGATATATAGTTTTTATGCCTAGGATAAGGCAAAGAACCACTATTATCACGATGACGAGAATAAACTCCATAAAACGTCCCCCTTTCCGCTGTTTATATAAACATTATACCATATTTCACAAAAAATAGCAATAAGGGGAGATATGCCTATTCAAAATACTCATATATTATTTCTTTTATTTCGGTTCCGTGGTAGCTGAACATATTCAGCTGCGCCAAAAGCTCCTCTGCACGGGCAAGGCAGTCGGCGGAGCTCTTTCCGCGGAAGTACTTGTTCCCGCGCTTCGAGTCGGCAAGATAACGCACTGCAAGCTCGCCTGTGAGCCACAAAATGCCGTAATACAGGGAGCTTATCTCCTGTGGGCTCAGAATGACGTCAAGCCCTTGTGAAAAGCCCTTTGTCATACTGCGGACCGAGCTGATATCGAAGTCTTTGCTGCGGCATACCGAGCGTACAAGGTCGCCGTAGTCTATGGCGGCATAGCCGTACATGACGGTGTCAAGGTCGATGATAGTGGGAGCTTCGCCGATTATGATGTTATCGGGCTTTGCGTCGCCGTGAATGACGCGCTTTTTCAGCGAGTCCGTGAACACCTGACCGAGCTTGTCGCGGAGACTGTCCAGTCTCCGCATTATTTCGGGCTCTGCGCCGCCCAGTGCGGCAAGTTCCGAGAAGTACCTGCCAAAATCGTGAAAGCCTGCAATTGCAGGCGTTTCATTCAGCTCAGTTCCGTCCATGATACGAATGAATCTTCCGAAATGCCGTCCCGCTGCCGCGGCATCAGCCGCGGCGTCTGCGGTCACCGCGATGTAGCTGTAGATACGCCATAATTCACCGTCGGTGACCGCATAGTTTTTATCGCCTGCGGCGATAAAATGCGGGACGGCAATATCCGAAGCTTCTGCAAAAGCCGCTTCGATGCGGCTGATGTTGTCCATAACTGCTTCGGGAGCGCGAAAAACAGAGCTGTTCAGGGATTGAAGCACATATTTTTTGCCGCCGCAGACCGCAAGAAAGGTTCGGTTTATGTGTCCTGCGTTTAGCTCGGAGAGCTTTTCGGCTTCGGAAAGACCGAAAAGGCAGGGGATTTTGCAGATATCCATAGTATCACCGTTCTTTCGCTGCGTAATTAAGAATTATGCATTAATAAAAAGGGCGTTTTATCCGCCCTTAAAGTCAAAGATATTTGTTTGGGACATTATATCCGAGGTCAGCGAGCTGCTGTGCATAGGCTCTGTCCATAAGCCTCTGCTCGGATTCTGCCTTTTTTCTGTCAAGGCTTTTCTGCTTTGCGCCTGATTTTACGCGGATAGCGTCAAATATACCGTAGCCTATCACCAGCAGGCTCATAACTGCCACGAATGCCAGCTTTTTGTAGTAATAGCCTTTGAAATGATAGGTAAGGAATGTGATACCGCCCGAAACAGCAAGGATAAACAAGCCCATTAGCGCTATTTTTATGCCTGTTGAAGCTTTAAGGTCGCCTGCCCACGGTTCTTCTATGGCAAGCTCTCTGTAGCGGCTGTCAAGATAGGGCTGACCGCAGCACTTGCAGGTGCGTATGGGAGAACCGTAATCTGTTGACGAAGCATTATAATTGCTTATTGGTTTTCCGCAGCTGGGACATTTTCCGCCGTTTGAATTGATATCCGTCATAAAATCTCACCTCGGTTTTATATTTTTCCGCATTATCTGCGGCGTTATACAGTTTAGTTTTTAAGGCTCTGCATAGGTGCGGGGATACGTCCGCCGCGGTTGATGAACTTGGCAGGGGACTTTTCTCTGATAGGCATAACAGGACCGCTGCCCAGAAGTCCGCCGAATTCGAGGGTGTCGCCCTCCTTCTTGCCGATAGCAGGGATAAGACGTACAGCTGTGGTCTTGGAGTTGACCATACCGATAGCAGCTTCGTCTGCGATGATAGCGGATATGGTCTCGGGAGCTATCTCGCCGGGAACTACTATCATATCAAGACCAACTGAGCATACAGCTGTCATGGCTTCAAGCTTTTCAAGGCTGAGAACGCCTGCAACTGCGGCGTCTATCATGCCTGCGTCTTCGGATACGGGGATAAATGCGCCCGAAAGTCCGCCGACTGTTGACGAAGCCATTACGCCGCCCTTCTTGACAGCGTCATTGAGCATTGCCAGACAAGCAGTTGTACCATGAGTTCCGCACATCTCAAGTCCCATTTCCTCAAGGATATGGGCAACGCTGTCGCCAATGGCAGGAGTAGGAGCAAGTGAAAGGTCAACGATACCGAAAGGCACGCCGAGGAGCTCCGAAGCTCTTGCGCCGACGAGCTGTCCCATACGGGTTATCTTGAATGCGGTCTTCTTGATTATGTCTGCAATTTCATTTATTGAAGCGTCAGGGTATTTTGTAAGAGCTGCGCGTACAACTCCCGGACCTGAAACGCCTACGTGTATCTCGCAGTCTGGCTCTCCTACGCCGTGGAAAGCGCCTGCCATAAACGGGTTATCCTCAACGGCGTTGCAGAATACCACCAGCTTTGCAGGTCCGATACAGTCGCGGTCTGCTGTCTTTATGGCAGCCTCCTTGACTATCTGTCCCATGAGCTTTACAGCGTCCATGTTGATACCTGACTTTGTAGAGCCGATATTTACTGATGAGCAGATGTTCTGAGTAGCGTCCAGAGCCTCGGGGATTGACTTGATGAGAGCCATATCTCCTGCGCTGAAGCCCTTATGTACCAGTGCGGAATATCCGCCGATGAAGTTTACTCCGCAGGTGTCGGCTGCTCTCTGGAGCGCCTTTGCGAATTTAACAGGGTTGCCGTCGGGGCAGGCAGCCGCAAGCATAGCTATTGGAGTTACCGATATACGCTTGTTTACTATCGGTATGCCGTACTCCTTTTCTATCTGCTGACCTATGGGGACGAGGTTTCCTGCCTTTGTGACTATCTTGTTGTAGACCTTTTCGCAGGCTTTGTCTATATCCGTGTCGATACAGTCAAGAAGCGAGATACCCATAGTTATGGTACGGATATCAAGGCACTCGTCCTGTATCATGCGGATAGTTTCAAGTATATTATATACGTTAAGCATTGAACGGACTTCCTTTCATCAGACGCTGTGCATTGAGTTGAAGATATCCTCGTGCATTGTGTGGATAGAGAGTCCGAGCTCAGTGCCGAGGGCTGTCATTCTGTCAACGAGCTCCGAGAAATCTCCCTTTATTGCTGAAATATCCACCAGCATTATCATAGCGAACATATCCTGAAGAACGCTCTGTGTTACCTCTATAACGTTTACGTTGTATTCAGCGCAGATACCGCTTACCTTGTGGAGAATTCCCACAGTATCCTTACCAATTACAGTTACAACTGCTCTCATAGTCAAAACCTCCGTTTTATTGTTATTCGGTCATTGCCGAATGATTGATATAATTATATCATAGATATACGGAAAAAGCAAGTGTCAATTAGTGAATAGTGGGGAGTTGTTAGTGATTAGTGAATAGTGATTAGTGTAGGGGCGGCGTTTCGCCGCCCGTGCCTGACGATGCGGTTTTATTCAAGGCTTTGTAGGGGCTGGTGTCCCCGACAGCCCGTTTGTTTACGCTGCAATTGCGGGACGCCGAGGACGTCGTCCCCTACAAATTTTAAAAAAGTATGGAAATTTTTTTCATTATATGCTATAAGCGCAGAGCCTGCGCACCCGTTTTCACGGCATAAAAATGATAATACGGGAATTTTTCTCCGCGAATCTTGATATTCAGAGGATTGTATGCTATAATATAAGAATATAACAAAAGGGGCTGAGACTATGAGACTTATGGACTGTCACACTCACACGCAGTTTTCCATGGATTCAGAGGCGGATATCGACCTCTGCGTCAAGCGAGCCGCGGAGCTTGGACTTGCGGCATACGCCATTACCGACCACTGCGAATGCAACGGCTGGTACGAAAAGGAGCACTATCCCGAGGAGACATGGGAGCTTCTTGATTACTACAATTACAGGGCTAATTTTGAGAGCTCCGTATCGGCGGTAACTGCGCTGAAAGAGAAGTGGGCAGGAAAGCTGAACCTTATCTGCGGCGTGGAGCTGGGACAGATACTCCACGATACCGACGCGGCTAAGACAGCGAACGCCGACAGCAGAGTGGATTTCATCATAGGCTCGGTACATCAGGTCATGGGCGAGAAGGATTTCTACTTCATCGAATACGATAAAATGACCATGGACGAGATATACGGACTGCTGGAGCGCTATTTCAAGGAGGTATACACCCTCAGCAAGACAGAGCTCTTTGACGTTGTTGGACATATCACCTACTGCCTGCGCTACATGAAGCAGAGACACGGCATAAACGCTGATATAAGCCGATATGACGACATTATCGCGGAGACCTTCCGCAATCTCGCTCAGAACGGCAAGGGCATAGAGATAAATACCTCGGGACTGAGACAGGGCTTCGGGGACTGCTTCCCGAATCTTAAATATACAAAGCTTTTCCGCGATATGGGCGGCGAGATAATAAGCTTCGGCTCGGATTCCCACACAGTTGAGGACATCGGAGCAAACATAGCCGACGGCATGAGGATAGCACGAGCCGCAGGCTTCACACGCGGAGCTTATTTTAAGAAAAGAAAGCCTTATTTCATAGATATTGAGTGACAGGAGGGGATAATATGCTGAAAAAGAGAGCTTTTGCCTTTATGGCGGCGCTTTTGATGACAGCGTCGGCGGCAGGCTGCGGAAAAAAAGAGCCTGCGGCTGAACAGAAAGCCGAGGTCACAACGGCAGCCAAGACTACCGAGCCCGCAACTACGGCGGCAGGGGAGAAAAAGTCCGATAAGGACGGCAAGGGCATAGACCTTACTATGGGTATGCTCAGCTATGTCAAAAAAAGCAGGAAGTCCTCGGCAAACGCCGCTGCTTCCACGCTTTACAAGGCGATAAACACTGTTCTCGTTGATAAGGGGCAGAAATTCGCCGATAATGTAATATATTCCCATACCGACGGCACCGACGAGCTTAACAAATATATGCATGATACCTATTATTCTCCCGAGGATGATATAGAGTATATCATGTCTGCGGACGATGACGGCTATCCGCTGTGGGTATTGTGCAGCAAAAACACCAAAAAGGACGATTATGTTGGTGTTTTCGGCAGTAACAGCCGAGCCGACGAGCTCAGGGAGATGAACTGGGCAGATGTCCTTAAAATATACGGCTATGAACAGGGTAAATACTCCGATATCAGGCTGGAAAAGGACGAATCTGCCTATAACACACAGCCTGCCCAAAAGAGCATAAGCTTCGGCGACGGCAGGACCATAAACTATCAGGAGCTTGACGACCTTGACCTTATGGCGCTGTCTATCGGCATGGAGTATGACTTCGGCACATCTCAGAAGCCTTTTTATCTGTACGGCGTTTTCGGCAAGGACGAGCCCTTTACCGCTGACGTGCCCTGGGAAATGCCCGAGCACGGCGATGTTGAGTTCATCATTGAAATGGAAGGAGTCCAGATAGGAAGGGTAATGTGCTGGGAGACAGGCACCGACAAGTCCCTTGTGGGCAGCTATAACCTCCACGGCGGGCGCTATTACCTGTCAGACAGCAGCTGGGACGAGATACTTGAATATTTCGGCTATACTCAGGGCGAATACGTTGAATACTAATATATAATGAAAGGAACTGATACTATGAAAGACATAATCAAAATATTACAGCAGAATGCACGTATCTCAAATGCGGCACTGGGCGAAATGCTTGGCATTTCAGCGGAAGAAGCCGCCGCAAAGATAGAAAAGCTGGAAAAGGACGGCGTTATCAAGGGCTACAGCGTTATCGTTGACGATGACCTTTACGACAAGTCCACAGTTTACGCTACTATCGAGCTGAAGGTAACTCCACAGCGCGACTGCGGCTTTGACGATATCGCAAAGACTATCATGATGTACGATGAAGTAGAGAGCGTAAGCCTTATGTCCTCGGGCGCCTATGACCTTGCAGTTGAGGTCAAGGGCAACGACCTCAAGGACGTTGCGTTCTTTGTATCCGAGAGACTTGCTACAATTGACGGTATTCTTTCTACATCGACTCACTTTATTCTCAAGAAATACAAGGAAAAAGGCATTTTCATCGACGGTGAAGAGCCTGATGAAAGGGGACTCGGCTGATCGTGATAGATTATGATAAAGTCCTTTCGGACAAGATCAAAAGCATAAAACCGTCGGGAATACGTAAATTCTTCGATATCGCAGGCACCATGGACGATGTTATCTCCCTTGGTGTCGGCGAGCCCGACTTCAATACTCCGTGGGCTATAAGAAAGGCTGCTATTCAGGTACTGGAGCGCAAGCACATCATCTACGGACCAAACAAGGGACTTGCTCCCCTGAGAGAAGCTATCTCACAGACTATCGAGAAAAAGCACGGCGTGAAGTATTCTCCCGACAAGGAGATAATCGTTACAGTAGGCGGCTCTGAGGCTATAGACCTTGCCCTCAGAGGAATTCTTGACAACGGCGACGAAGTCCTCGTTGTCGAGCCATGCTTCGTCTGTTATGCGCCCCTTGTGGAGCTGGCAGGGGGCGTGCCCATACCTGTGCAGACCAAGATAGAGAACAACTTCAAGCTAACTCTGGACGATTTCAAGGACAAGGTCACAGAGCGCACAAAGCTCCTGATACTGCCTTTCCCGAACAATCCTACGGGAGCTGTCATGACTAAGGAGGATCTGGAGCCTATCGCTGATTTCCTCCGCGATACCAATATAATGGTGCTTTCCGACGAGATATACTCGGAGCTCACCTACGGCAGAAAGCATTTCTCCATTATCGAGCTGGAGGGCATGAGAGAGCGTACTATCTACGTCAACGGCTTCTCAAAGGCTTATGCCATGACAGGCTGGAGACTGGGCTATGTTACTGCTCCCGAGCCTATAATCAGCCAGATATCCAAGATACACCAGTACGGTATCATGTGCAGTCCCTTTATCAGCCAGAATGCCGCTGTTGAGGCTCTTACCTCCTGCGACGCAGAGGTTGCCAAAATGGTGGACGAGTACAATATCCGCCGCCGCTATCTGGTAGGCGAGTTCAACCGACTGGGACTGACCTGCTTCAATCCCGAGGGCGCGTTCTATGTGTTCCCATGTATCAAGAGCACGGGACTTACCAGCGAGGAATTCTGCGAGAGACTGCTCTTTGAGGGCAAGGTAGCGGCTGTTCCGGGAAGTGCTTTCGGAGACAGCGGCGAGGGCTATATGCGTATATCCTACGCTTATTCCCTTAAACACCTTATGGAGGCTATCTCCCGTATCGAGAAGTTCCTGAAAAAACTGGAGGCTGAAAAGAATGAGGGTAAAAACTGCGGCTAAGATAAACCTTGCACTGGACGTCACGGGAAAGCTCCCCAACGGCTACCATGACCTTGAAAGCGTTTTTCAGACCGTGGGACTTTACGACGAGGTTGAGGTGGAGCTGATAAACAGCGGCATTGAGCTTAGCTGTGATGTTCCCGATGAGTTCGCAAGCTCCGATCCCATACCCTGCGATGAACGGAATATCGCCTATAAAGCCGCAAAGTTCTTCTTTGAGCAGAATGGCATGGACTGCGGCTGCCGTATACATATAAAAAAGGGTATCCCCTCGCAGGCAGGCATGGGCGGCGGCAGCACCGACGCTGCGGCTGTGCTGTACTGCCTCGGCAGAATGACAGGCAAGACCGTCAGCAATTCCGAAAAACTGGGAGCTGACGTGCCTTTCTTCCTTACGGGCGGAACTGCCTATGTGGAGGGCATCGGCGAGAAGATAACTCCAATTGCCGATTATTCGGGACGCATACTGGTCATCGCCAAGGGAAAAGAGGGCGTTTCTACTGCGGAGGCTTACCGGAATATCGACAGCCTGATCGCTCCTGCTCACCCTGAGACTCACAAGCTGGCAGAAGCCATAAATTCGGCTCCCGATACGGCTTACAAGTACTTCGGAAATTTATTTGAGCAGGCTGTGGAGCTCCCCGAGGTGGAGGACATAAAAAGCGATATGCTGAAATACTGCGCTCGCAGCGCTGTAATGACAGGCAGCGGCTCGGCTGTTTTCGGACTTTTTGAGGACACTGCACAGGCTGCCATGTGCGCTGAAAAGCTCAGGGAAAAGGGCTATTTTGCCTGCGTTTGCGAGACTGTGGCGGAGAGCTTTATTGTTATTGATTAAGCTGAGACGATTGAGTTTTGGCAGTAAACATTAAAATTGTCAAGCTTAATAAGCTATATGTTTAAACTATAAAAGCGGACGGGTACTGCCCGTCCGTTTGGCTTATTTTCCCTTTGTATCGTTATATCACGGGTGGAAATATCTGCTCTGCACTATAAACTCTGAGACTTCACAACAGAAAATTATTTGACGTTTTGATGAAAATTCACAAAAACTATTGACAAGTCAGCGGTATTCAGTTATAATTATGATATAAATCGAATATGTTACGGTTTAATTTATACTTTTGCTGAAAGGTGTTGAAAAAATCATGGGCAAATTTATCATCAAGGCTACTAAAACAGGCTTTACATTCAGCTTGAAGGCGGGCAATGGAGAGGTCATCGCTACGGGCGGAGAGGTATACAATACTCTCGCAAGCGTTAAGAACGGTATCGCAAGCGTTGCCAAGAACGCTCCCGAGGCTAATCTTGAGGACCAGACCGTCGAGGGCTTTCAGACAGTAAATAACCCTAAGTTCGAGATCTACAAGGACAAGTCCGGCGAATTCAGATTCCGCCTTAAAGCAAAGAACGGCGAAATTATCGCTGCCAGCGAGGGCTATGTCAAGAAAGACAGCTGCAAGAAGGGTATAGCAAGCGTCCGCAAGAACGCTGTTGACGCTCCTGTTATAGAGCCTGAGCCTGAAAAGAAATGATAAATAACGGACTGCCGCTTCGGCGGCAGTCTTTTTTGCTGTCATGCCAAAATTATGCATAATGCAATATGAATTATGGTTCGGGACACTAAAAAGTATTTTTCTTCACAAAAATCTATTGACAGAACGCCCAAAATATTATATAATAATTATGTTGTATTTATTTGCATAATATTACTATGGCAGTATATGCAGCTTTGTTTTAAATCATTATCCGATGCGGTGATAAATAAAGATATCTGCACGGTCTAAATATGATAACAGAACAAAATTTTGGACGGGGATATTACGTCCGTCTATCTTTTGCGGGCTTGAAAAACAGCTCTTCATCTATATATTTATAAATGAATAAAATAATGCGGCATTTACCGCCTTTAAGTAATAATTAAAACTATGATACAAACTTTTGATTATTTTTTACGAAAAGGAGGTAATGCACTGTATGGATCCAATCATCGCTATTGTCCTTATCATCGCTGCACTGGCAGCAGGCGTTGGAGTGGGTTATGCTCTGTTCTACAAAAAGGGCGTTGAGGCTGGTGTTGAAAAGCGCAAGCGCGACGCAGAAGCAATCGTAGGTTCTGCTGAACAGCAGGCAGAGCGTATCGTCGAGGATGCCGAAAAGGACGCTGACAATAAGAAGAAAAGCGCCCTCATCGAGGCAAAGGACGAAATACATAAGCTCCGCACCGAGGCGGATAAGGAGATCAAGGATCGCAGAGCAGAGCTGTCACGTCAGGAAAGACGTATGCAGCAGAAAGAAGAGAATTTAGACAAGAAAACTGATAATCTCGAAAAGAAGGAGGAGACTCTCAATCAGAAGATAAAGTCGGCTGACGAAAAACTCAAGGAAGCCGATTCTATCAAGAAGAGCCAGATGGATATTCTGGAGAGGATCTCTGAATTTACTAAGGATCAGGCTAAGGAGTACATCATTTCCAAGCTGGAGGACGACCTCGTTCACGAAAAGGCTGTCAAAGTCGCAGCCTACGAGCAGATCATCAAGGACGAATGTCAGGAGAAGGCAAGAAGCTATATCTCCCTTGCTATCGCCAAGGTTGCTGCGGATCAGGTCTCAGAGGCAGCTGTTTCAGTTGTTCCTCTCCCCAATGACGAAATGAAGGGACGTATCATCGGCCGTGAGGGACGAAACATCAGAACTCTCGAAACTCTTACAGGCGTCGATCTTATCATCGACGATACTCCCGAGGCTATTACTATTTCCTGCTTCGACCAGATCAGACGTGAGGTCGCAAGGATCGCCCTCGAAAAGCTTATTTCCGACGGACGTATCCACCCGACACGTATCGAGGAAATGGTCGAGAAGGCTCGCCGTGAGGTAGAGTACAAGATCAAGCAGGAGGGTGAACGCGCTGTCATCGAGACTAACGTTCACGGTCTTAACCACGAGCTTATCAAGCTTATCGGACGTCTTAAATTCCGTACAAGCTACAGACAGAACGTGCTGGATCACTCCATTGAGGTTGCCAAGCTCTGCGGAGTTCTCGCTTCAGAGCTGGGCGTTGACGCCAATATGGCAAGACGTGCAGGTCTTCTTCACGATATCGGTAAGGCTCTTACTTCCGAGATCGAGGGCTCACACGTTCAGATCGGTGTTGATGTTTGTAAAAAATACAACGAAAATCCTGTTATTATACACGCTGTCGAAGCTCACCACAACGACGTTGAGCCGAAAACAGTCATTGCCTGCATAGTTCAGGCAGCCGACGCTATCTCCGCTGCAAGACCTGCCGCAAGAAGCGAAAACTACGAAAGCTACATCAAGCGTCTCCAGAAGCTTGAAGAGATCTGCACCTCCTATGACGGTGTTGAAAAATGCTTTGCTGTACAGGCAGGACGTGAAGTCAGGATCATGGTCACACCTGAGGTCATCAATGATGAGAAAATGGTTCTCGTCGCAAGACAGATCGCTCAGCAGATCGAGTCTGAGATGGACTATCCGGGACAGATCAAGGTCAATCTCATTCGTGAGAGCAGAGTTACTGACTACGCAAAATAACGCACTCTGCTGCGGTACGCTTTTACCGCAGAACGTTGGCTGTCGGGCATATTATGCTCGACAGCCGCTTTTTATTTCACTGTGGAGACATGAGAAAGAATTATTTCCCGTGTTTCCAGAATGAAATGAGGTTTAAAAGAGGAAAGAATAAGTACAGAGGGAGGTATTGATATGAAAAAAACAAAAATATGGGGATTACTTACATCTGCTGCGGCTGCGGCAGTACTGGCACTGGCAGCTGCTCCGTGGTCGGCTTCCGCCGCATGGGAGCAGATCGACAGCATGGGTGACCTGAACGGTGATAAACAGGTCAACGTGGCTGATCTGGTAACGCTGTGCAAGCACCTGCACGGTGCTCAGCCGCTGGGAGACAAGAGCGTCTGTACGCTCAGCAGCGGAAAGTATGCAATAAAGACTGCCCCCGAAAAGGTAATAACGGTCAGCGGCGGAACTTCGGTGCAGAAGGCTGACCTCAACAGGGACGGGACAGTCGATATATTCGACCTTGTGGAAATGAGAAAGCAGCTGATATCTTCGGATAAGTACGGCGAGATATTCTTCTGGCATGATGAGACCACCACAACGACCACTAAGCTCACCACGACAACTACAACGACGGTACAGACCACTACCACGACCACTACTGCTCCGCCTAAGAGGGAATTTATCTCTGCGCCTATCTATGATATGTACGGAACCCTGCCTTCACAGGGCAAGGCGAATATGATAATCTTCTACGTTGATTTCCCTGACTGCAAGTTCAAATATGAGCCGACTATGGAAAGGGTAGAGGAGATTGCCTTTGGCCCCGAGGATTCAAGCTCGCCGCTGTACCCCTATGAGAGCTGTGCGGCGTTCTATTCGAGAGCCTCAAAGGGCACCATGAAGCTTCAGGGCAAGGCTTACAGATACACCTGCAAGAAGAATATTGCGTCCTACCATAATGATATATTCAAGAAGGACTTTACCACCGAGGTAATAAAGAGTATGGACAGCACCGTGGATTATTCTCAGTTTGACGCCGACCATGACGGCATAGTGGACGCTATCCTCTTCTGTGTTCCCGGTACGTCAGACGAGAAGGAATGGTGGCCCTGCGCAGGCGAATACGGCGGAGACTACTGGCTCAAGCTGGACGGCATGGCTATTGGACACGTTATCACGGGCAATGCGGATATAGTTTCGGATACGGACTATTCAAACTTTACCTCCACATATCTCCATGAAATGGGACACTGTATGGGACTTCCCGATTATTACCTGTATGTAGATGAAGGTGAGGACTTTGAGGGACTTCACGGCTCGGCAGGCTATGACCTTATGGACGAGGCACATTCCGATTTCAGCGCCATATCCAAGCTTATGCTGGGCTGGTACAGAGAGGATCAGATACAGGTCTACGACAGCTCAAAGGGTACACAGACCTTTACTCTCACAAACGGTCAGAGCGACGAGGGCAACTGCCTGATAATACCGAGGGGTACGCTGAACAGCGAATACAAGTCGGAATACTTCATTCTCGAATACACCACTCTTGACCAGAACAATAGCGACGTCAAGCGGAATTTCTGGTGGAGACCTACGGGCAGCGGCGTAAGGCTGCTCCATGTAGAGGCTACCGAATATAACGACGGCTGGTACAATGTGTTCAAGTACGAGAGCGGAAAGGACGAGTATACCAATTACGGCAAGGGCAGACGCTTTGTAAGGCTTGTCAATGACGGCGACAAGGATAATCTGCTCAAGACCGGCGATACGGTAAATAACAGCGTCAGCGGCTTCGCGTGGTATGACAGCAGCGGAGGACAGACCGTTGATCCTAAGCTCGTTATCACTGTAGGCGAGAAAAACGGCGACAGCTATACAGTTACCGTTTCACGCAAATAACTCTGCACGGCAGCAGGAAGGAATTTTTTAGCATGGCAAAAACTATTTTCAAAACCACAGAAAAATCAAACTTTATACTCAACATGACAGAGGAGCAGTATTCAAAGCTGGCTTCACGGGGACTCATAGCGGCAATGCTGGCAGTACCGCTGTTCACCATTATTCCCGAGGTGACCGACAAGGCGACATATGCCTTTTCGGCAGGCGGTCTTGCTGTAGGCGGCGTAATATGCATGATACTTGCGCTTATCGCTCTTATGAAGAAGTATATCGGCAAGGGCGCAGTAATACCTGTATGTGCTATGGGCGCACTTGTGGGCTGGGGCGTTATATCCCTTATAAACGGCTATGACCTCAACATTTCCCTCTACGGATATCCCAACAGAGGTGAAGGACTTCTTGCTTTGATGTTCTACTTCGGATTCTTTACAACGGCTGCGGCAATAAAACGTGAAAAGGCAATAGAAACTCTTATAAACGGCATTGTCGGAGTGGGACTGCTCAACAGCGCAGTATCCCTGATACAGATATTCGGCATAAACAAGAATTATCAGTTTACTTCTGTCGACGATGAAGCCATGGTTGCTTCGGGACTTTCAATGTCTCCCATATTCCTTGCAATGGTGCTGACGCTTGCTCTTTCGGCTGCTTTGATAGGCTTTGTAACATCTGAAAACAAAAAGCGCAGGATAATCTTTATCTGTGCGGCGATGCTTTTCTCATTCGTTATGATGTTCACATATACTGTTATAGGTATCTGCGGACTTGTATTCTCGCTGATCGCGGCAGTTATCGCTGTGTTTGCACTTAAAGCTCCCAAGGTTCGCCTTGTATCCGTTATAGCTTCAGGAGCAGGAGCAGGAATGGCAGTGATACTGGTATGCATGGGCGTTATAGGAAATATCACGGGATACAGGACATACGACGGCAGAATAGCATGGTGGGCTGATGCTTATATGAGAGTTTCGGCTTCGGGCAACTTTAATTCAAGCGTTATCAATATTGACGATCCCGTAGACGTCTATACCTACATGAACGAAAAGACCATGAATATCATCGGCAAGAACCCTCTTACAGGTACAGGTCCTGAGCAGCTTGCATTTCCGCAGATTTACAAGGTAGACGGCCTGACCGAGATAGAAGATATCGTGACTGCAAATGATGGTATCTTCGATAAGACTTATAACGAGTATCTCTATACTGCGGCTACAAGAGGAATCCCCTCGCTTGCTGCACTGGCACTGGCGCTTATACCTGCGCTTATTATGGGCTATAAGGCTTTCCGCAGAAGAAAGAACGCCGAGGCGTTCACGGCATTTGTCCTCACGCTTGGCGGTGTACTGATGTTCTTCATAAGCTGCAGCAGTATCGCTTATGCGCCTGTATTCTGGGCAGCAGCAGGAACAGCCTGCGCTTATGTGGAAACCGAAAAGGAAAAGAAGTCTGCCGAGAAGCTCACTAAGAAAAACACAAAGGCAAATAAAAAGGCATGACTATAAAGCTCTGAGAGTCTGACTCTCAGAGCTTTTTTGCAGATATACAGCGATTTATGTCATATTAGTAAGCAATTGCTAACAAAAAACTATTGATTTTTCACGCAGATATGGTACAATAAAAACACGGGGAGCAGAAGCTCCGCGAATAACACGGAGGTGTATGTAAATGGCATATATTATTTCTGACGATTGCGTAATGTGTGGTGCTTGTGCAGGTGAGTGTCCTGTAGGCGCTATCTCTGAAGGCGACGGAAAATACGTTATCGACGCAGACGCTTGCGTAGAGTGCGGTGCTTGTGCAGGTGTATGTCCTGTAGGCGCTCCTAACGCTCAGTAATCACGATAAGAAATGATAAGCAGTTCCATTGACGGAACTGCTTATTTTTTTGCCTGCTTATTCGCAGCAGCCTGAGCGGACTACAAATGAGTTGCAGTCTGTACATTCGGGGACAGTAGGATTGTCCTCGTGTGTACCTACTGAAATGCAGTCGAGAGAGCAGTAGTTCTCGGATACGAGATTGTGACGGCACTGAGATACGTCGCACTTGATACTCTTGTTCTTTTTCTGTTCGTCCATGGTTACATCTCCATTTCACATTTTTAACTCCGATCGGGAGCATATCTATTATTAACAGTTTTTTCTGTAATATTCATATCAGAATTATTACAGCATGAAAACAAAATGGCTGATATATTGACTTTTGCGTAAGTTTGTGATAAGATTATCATATGAGGCTATAAGGCTTCTTAATGACATGATTTCACAGGAGGGGATCAGTATGTTTGAAAATGATCACAACGAAAACGGCATGGAAAACACACAGTTCGACAGCCAGCCCGTAAATGACGAGCTCAGCGTATCAGGCGTTGACAACGTTACAAAAAAGGGCAAGGGCAGAAAGGCTGCTCTGATAGGGGGAATATCAGCAGCTGTTGTCGTAGGCGGTTCAGCAACTGCATATGCAGCTTCTGATACTGTCAAGAATCAGGTAAAGCTCAGACTGAGCAGCCCTGAGAAGTATTATGCATGGGTTACCGAGAACAACTCAAAGAACCTCGGTCAGATACTCAGCGAGAATTACAAGAAGAGCATTGATAATATGGAAAAGGGCACGGAGGCTAAGTTCAAGCTCTCCTTCGAGCCTACTCAGAATGCCAAGGATATGCTCATTGATGAGGTATTCGGCGGCAAATCAAACGAAGAGACAAAGCAGTTTGAGGATATCATCAAGAATAACGATTCTATCGGTATCGCAGTTGACTGTTCTTCAAAGAAGGGCAAGACTGAGGGCAGCTTCGGTCTTGAGCTCAGCGACAAGCGTGTAGTCGGAATTGATGCAGCTATAGACGCTGACGCTATGGACTACTTTGTTCGTATCCCCGAGCTCAAGGAGCAGTGGATAGGCGTTTCTCTGGGCGAGACTATGGATGAGCTCATGAGCGACGAGGAGGCTAATGCTGTTCTTCAGACATATAAGGACATCATGAATGATCCTGCTTCATTCCTCTCACCTGAGGAGCTGGAGACAGAGGTGAACAGATATGCAGGCGTATGGGCAAATTTTGCAGACGAAGTCAAGCTCGAAAAGAAGGAGTCCGTTGATATCTGCGATATCACAGTGAACTATACGGTAGCTACTGTTGAGCTCACAGAAATGGATACCTGCAAGCTGGGCGTTGAATTCCTCAAGGAGCTCAAGGACGACGATATCATAAGAGACATCGTTGTTGACAAGATCAAGGTCGTTGACGATAAGGACGAGTATAAGAAGTCTATCAACGACGCTCTCGACGAGCTTAAGGAACAGCTCGAAGAGGACGATTTCGATGAAGATACTGTATTCACTATTGATACATATATTGATCCTACAGGTACTATCCGCGGCTTTGGCTTTGAGGCTGAGGAGGAAAAGCTCACAATGGTGCTCGGCAAGGACGGCAATGACGTAAGAGGCGAGATGAAGTTCGTTTCTGACGGCGAGGAGGAGTTCTCTGTAAAGCTCACAGCTGAGGAAGAGGGCAAGGACAAGTATTCAGGCGATGTTACTATCGAATATCCTAAAACCTCATATGACTACGATGAGGACGAAGGAAAAATGCGTTCAAATACTGAAACACAGAAGGCTGTTATCAAGTTCGACGAGTTTGAGGTAGTTGACAAGGAAAAAGGCTACTTCAACGGCGATTTCGTTATAAATATCCCCGATGTTGATCCTATCGATCTTTCGTTCAGCTCTGACGGCAAGCAGCAGGAAGTAAGCTATGAGCTCCGCTTTGACGGCACAGACTACGGCAAGCTCAAGTTCGCTTATTCTGTAGACTACGGCACAAGCGTTGACGTTCCCGGCAAGGACAGCGCTTTCATGGTAGACGTTAAGGACGCTGACAACTTCAAGCTTGAGGAATACGCTACACAGGACGAGTTCAACAAGTTTGCGAAGGGCATTATGACTCAGGTAGGCATCGACGACAAGACAGCCGATGAGCTTGCTAAATATGCTACAGAGGAGCTCTATGACGCAGCAGACAGCGGTCTCGATATCGACGACGATGATTTCGACTGGGACGATGACGAATTTGACTTTGATGACGAAGACAGAGAAGAGAAGAAGACAACATCATCTGCTTTCGACGACGATGACGATGATTACAGCTTCAACTTCGAGTTTGATCCAAGCCAGTTCAAGTATGAGGACTACAAGGACTTCATGACAGAAGAGGAGTTCAACGAGTTCGTTGAAGAAATGAAGAAGTACTACGACGAGTATTCCTCAACAGCAGGCAGCAGTGCCACAACTACAAAGAAGGCTTCATAATTGAGTCTGTAAATGCAAAAATCAAGACCTCCGTTTATCGGAGGTCTTTTTGTATACTGTGTAGGGGGCAGATATTATCCGCCAGTGCAGATGTTCTGTAAGCGATGTACGATTATGCATTGAAAAAGGACGCCGTCAGGCGTCCTTAGTGTTTATTTTGAAAGTGCTTTCAGCTTTGTGAGTATGACGTTTGCGGCGTCGAATTTGCTCATAAGCTCCATTTCCTCGGTGTCGTCCTTGGTTATCATGGTAATGATATTGGTATCCGTACCGAAGCCCGAGCCTGCTGTTCTCAGCGAGTTTGCACATATCATATCGCAGTTTTTCTTGGTGAGCTTTGCACGGGAGTTCTCGATAACGTTGTCGGTCTCCATGGAGAAGCCGCAGACGACCTGTCCCTCGCGGCGGTTCTCGCCGATATATTTGAGGATATCTGTAGTGCGCTTCAGCGGTATGCTCATATCGCCGTCGGACTTCTTTATCTTGCTGTCCGCAGTAGTCACGGGAGTATAATCCGCAACGGCAGCCGCCTTTATTACGATATCTGTGCTGTCAAGGCGCTCCTTTACGGCATTGAACATATCCTCGGCGGACTTTACGGGAACTACATTGACGAACATAGGCGGCTCAACGTCTGTGTGTGCCGCAACAACGGTAACATCGGCTCCGCGGAGCATTGCTGCTCTTGCAATGGCAAAGCCCATTTTGCCGCTGGAATGATTTGAGATGAAACGTACAGGATCAATGCTTTCACGGGTAGCGCCTGCGGTAACGAGTACACGCTTTCCTGCAAGGTCTTTCTCAAATGCAGCCTCGCGGACTATGTACTCCAGCAGAGTTTCCTCGTCGGGGAGCTTTCCGTCGCCGATATCGCGGTTTGCGAGCATTCCGCGGACGGGCTCGACTATCTCGTAGCCGAACTTTTTCAGCTTCTCTATATTGTCCTGAACTATAGGATTATGGAACATATTGTGGTTCATGGCAGGTGCGATTATCTTCTTGCAGGTACAAGCCATGACGGTAGTTGTCAGCATATCGTCTGCTATCCCGTTTGCTATCTTGCCGATAACGTTTGCGGAGGCAGGAGCTATCATAACAACGTCAGCCTTTTTGGCAATGGAAACGTGCTCCACGCTGTACTCGAAATTGCGGTCAAAGGTGTCGATAAGGCACTTGTGCTGAGTTAAGGTCTCAAAGGTGAGAGGGTGAACGAAGTTCAGCGAATTGGGCGTCATTGCAACGTGTACATCAGCGCCCAGCTTTGTGAGCATACGGGCTAAGTTGCATATCTTGTATACTGCGATAGAGCCTGTGACTCCCAGTAAAACTGTTTTTCCTGTAAGCATTCTTTTCACCTCATATATGGAGCTCATTGGGGCATTCTTCGCCCTTTAAGCAGGCGAGAATGTTGCTGACCGTAGTCTCTGCGATGTTGTGGAGAGCTTCTTCCGTAAGGAAAGCCTGATGTGAAGTAACGATGACGTTAGGCATGGAAATGAGCCTTGCAAGGGTATCGTCGGCGATGATATGTCCCGAGAAATCCTGAAAGAACACGTCAGCCTCCTCCTCGTATACGTCAAGGCAGGCAGCTCCTATCTTACGTGCCTTTATGCCCTCAAGGAGAGCCTCTGCGTCGATGAGAGCTCCTCTTGAAGTATTGACGATGACCACACCTTTTTTCAGCTTGTCAATGGACTTGCTGTCTATCATATGGTAGGTCTCCTCAGTGAGAGGGCAGTGGAAAGAGATTATGTCGCTGCGGCTGAAAAGCTCGTCAAGCTCCACATAGTCTATATCGCTGTCCTTTGCAGGGAACTTGTCATAGGCAATAACGTTCATGCCGAAGCCGCGGCAGATATTGATGAAGATACGTCCTATCTTACCTGTACCTACAACGCCCACAGTCTTGCCGTGGAGGTCGAAGCCTGTGAGACCGTTCAGCGAGAAGTTATGGTCTCTTGTGCGGATAAACGCCTTGTGGACGCGGCGGATAGATGTCAGCAGGAGCGCCATTGCGTGTTCGGCGACTGCGTAAGGTGAGTAAGCAGGAACGCTGACTACCTTTATCTTGTCCTTTGCGTATTTGATATCGACGTTGTTGTAGCCTGCACATCGGAGCGCAAGAACCTTTACGCCCAGCTCGCAGAGCCTGTCGATGACTGCCGCGTTGACTGTATCGTTTACGAAAACGCAGACTGCGTCACAGCCCTTAGCGAGAGCAACTGTATCCTCGTTGAGCTTGGTCTCGTAGAACTTGAACTTGATATTGTTCTCCTTGCCCAGCTTCTCAAAGGACGGCATATCGTACTGTTTTGTATCAAAAAATGCTGCCTTCATGGAAAATCACCCCTCATTCTGAAGTTAAGTATTTGGTTTTTATGCGGATTTATACTATTTCTGCGAAAACGCCTGCCAGTGAGGCGATATAAGTCTTCTGGACTGTCTCGGCAGGAATTACCTCGCCGTTTATCTCGATGTCCTTGGTAGCGCAGGCGTCGGCGACCAAAGCCACCTCGTAGCCGTGGTCCATAGCTGCGCGGACGGTGGTGTCAACGCACATATGAGTCATAATGCCGCAGACGATGAGCTTTTCAACGCCGAGACTGCGCAGGCAGTCGTTGAGCTCTGTTCCGAGGAAGCTGTTGGGGCAGTACTTGTTGATGACGATGTCGCTTGGGAGCGGCTTGATGCGCTCTGATATTTCGCAGCCATATGTGCCCTCGTTGAAGAAGTCCTCGGTGTCCGGGTTGATGTGCTTGACGTAAATTATCGGACGATTGATTGAGCGGCTCTCTTCTATGAGCTTGATTATTTTTGCCTCTGCCTTCTGCGGCTCGTGGAGCTGGCAGGCTCCGCCCTCGAAGTAGTCGTTCTGGACGTCGATGATGAGTAAAGCTTCTTTCATATTCATATCTCCCTAATGCTGTGGTAAATGCCGATGAAACGGTGATTACGGGTGCCTTATATGTTTTGACAAAACCCGTAAAATAACTTTAAAGATAGTATAACATATTGGGGCGGCTGTGTCAATTGTCCGTGCTATGGTCATTATAACGAAATATCACGCCATTTGAGCACAAAAAATGTGAGAGAAATGGTCTGCAAAGCGTTATGGCAAATTTATGCGATAATGCTGATGAAAAGCAGCTCAGAAAAGGCGTAAAACAGGGGAGTGTAACAAGTGGTCTAATATGCGATAAATATACCGCCTGTAAATAATGAATTTTGCCGAATCTTGTGTGCCTGCAAGCTCGAAATAACGCAGAATAGCGAAATTTGTTAAAATGCATAAAGCAGGCATAATAATTATAGCAAATTTAACTATTGACTTTTAATACGTATTGTAGTAAAATATGATTATAGAAAACAGAAAGATAAAAGCCCCCTAATATGGTATTTTGAATACCGAGTGAAGACTTACAGTAACAGAAGCGGCGGATTCGGAGCCATGATTGTAAGTGTTCAAAAGAAGTTATTGAGAGCTTCACCCCTTTATCAGAGACGCGAAACCTGCCTTTACAAGAGAAAAGCGCAGAAAATCATGCACTATGATGACAATTGCGCTATTTCTTGCAAGGGCAGGTTTCGTGCTGTCATACAGCCGCAAAAATGGCGGAGCCGCCGGCGTTACACCGACGACTCCGCCTTATCCTATGGAATGAACAACATCAATAGCAGCTGAAATCGGGGATTTCATCGTCTGACATATCGCAGAAGATGTTGTCATACTTTTCGTATTCCAATTCAAGCTCGTTTTCGTCGACAGGTCTTTCGATGCCCATAAGGTCTCTTCTTGCGCCCTCGGAAATATCCATGGGAGCACACTGTCCGAGAAGGATTTTTCTTACAGACTCAAAAAACAGCTTGTCGATGTCCGAGAATTCGTCCCAGGCAAGCGCTTCGTCGCAGTACCTGAGCATATTCATCGTACTCATTCTGGTGTTCAACATAGTGATCCCTCCTTGACCTTTATTAATTCCCCTTTTTATATTTATCTCGGAATATTTACTGAGCCGGACGCGGCAGAGTCCTTTCCGATATGCACATATATCATCGAGGCGCGTCCGAAAATCAGATATTTATATTCCATCTTTATTATATCCATATTTTGGTCACAAAACAACCCACAATTTGCATAAAAAAGTGTAAAAAATGCAGGTTTCAACAGTTAATGTGGAAACAATTTGTGGATACTGTATATAATAATAATTGCAGTGTTGTGCAAAACACCTATTGCATTTAAGACTATTTTAAGCTCATATTGAATGAAATATGAATTGATATAAATAAAAGCTTTAATAGTCCAAAATATTCGCAAAACTTGGTCAATTCAAGTAATATAGCCACATAAGCTCAATTCATTAGACAAACATTGCGATGTTTGTGAGCAAATTTTGGTCATAATGAATAAAATCAGCAACAAATGACTTGTTTTTGAAAAAGTTAAGAGATATACTTGGAGATAGAAAAAAAACAGAGTTTCTAAAACTCATGGGGATTACTGAAATCATAAATTTGCTTTTCAAAAAAACAAAGGAGTGATTGAAGTGAAACTTTCAAGAATGAAGAAGATCCTCAGCGGCACAGTTTCGGCGCTGATGATCGCAACCAGCATCCCGACAGTCGCATCTGCTGCCGACCAGCAGACAAGAGGCAACATCGGCGGTTACGACTACGAGATGTGGAACCAGAACGGTCAGGGACAGGCTTCGATGAACCCGTCAGCAGGCTCTTTCACCTGCTCATGGAGCAACATTGAGAACTTCCTTGCACGTATGGGCAAAAACTACGACAGCCAGAAGATCAACTACTCAAAGCTCAACGGCATCACACTTACTTATGATGTTGAGTACACACCTAAGGGTAATTCCTATATGTGTGTATATGGCTGGACAAGAAATCCACTGATGGAATACTACATCGTGGAAGGCTGGGGCGACTGGAGACCACCAGGAAATGACGGAGAGAACAAGGGCACTGTAACACTTAACGGAAACACATATGATATCCGCAAGTCAATGCGTTACAATCAGCCTTCTCTTGACGGTACTGCTACATTCCCACAGTACTGGAGCGTTCGCCAGACCAGCGGTTCAAAGAACAACACCACAAACTACATGAAGGGCACTATCGACGTAAGCGGTCACTTTGACGCATGGTCAAAGGCAGGTCTTGATATGTCAGGTACTCTTTATGAGGTATCCCTTAACATAGAAGGCTACCGTTCAAACGGTTCGGCTAACGTTAAGAGCGTTACCGTTACCACAGGCAGCGGTCAGACAAATCCCACTGTAACAACAGGAAACACACAGGAAGCTCCTCAGGGCGGCGGACAGCAGCAGGGCGGCTTCGACTTTAGCCAGATGGGCGGCCAGCAGGGCGGCTTTGATTTCAGCCAGTTCGGCGGTCAGGGCGGTCAGCAGCAGGGCGGCTTTGATTTCAGCCAGTTCGGCGGTCAGGGCGGTCAGCAGCAGGGCGGCTTTGATTTCAGCCAGTTCGGCGGTCAGGGCGGTCAGCAGCAGGGCGGCTTTGATTTCAGCCAGTTCGGCGGTCAGGGCGGTCAGCAGCAGGGCGGCTTCGACTTCAGCCAGTTCGGCGGTCAGGGCGGACAGCAGCAGGGCGGCTTCGACTTTAGCCAGATGGGCGGCCAGCAGGGCGGCTTCGATATGAGCGGCTTCGCAGGCGGCTTCAACACCAACGGCAATGCAAACATCGGTACAGACGCAGGCAACGGCGGCAACGCTAAGTCAGGTCTGAACGCTAAAATAAAGAATGATATGCCTACTACCGTTCCGAGCGGAAGCGAGCAGAGCGGCAAGTGCAAGGTAGAAAAGAAGACCTACAATTGTAAATTCACAGGCGGACAGAAGAGCTGCAACGTTATTCTTCCTCCTAACTATAATGCAAGCAAGAAGTATCCTGTAATGTACGTTCTCCACGGTATCGGCGGTGACGAAAACAGCATGGTAAGCGGTATGGGCGTTCAGGAGCTTATGGCAGGTCTTATCGCAAACGGCAAGGCAGAGGAAATGATAATCGTCCTCCCAAGCCAGTTCACAAGCAAGAATGGTTCTCAGGGCGGCGGCTTCGGTATCAATCAGGAGACCTGTGCTGCATATGACAACTTCCTCTATGACATCTCAGAGAGCCTTATCCCATACATTGAATCCAATTATCCTGTAAAGACAGGCAGAGAGAACAGAGCTATCACAGGCTTCTCAATGGGAGGCCGAGAGGCTATCTACATTGGTCTTATGCGTCCTGACCTCTTTGCATACGTAGGCGGCGCTTGTCCTGCACCAGGTATCACACCAGGCAAGGATATGTTCATGGAGCACCCCGGCTGTATGCAGGAGAGCGAGATGAAGTTCAGAAATGTAGGTCCTGAGCCTGAGGTATTCATGATCACAGGCGGTACAAACGATTCAGTCGTTGGTACATTCCCGAAGCAGTACAGCGATATCCTTACAAGAAACGGCGTTGAGCACGTTTACCAGTCTATCCCTGGCGGCGGACATGACGCTAACTCTGTAAAGCCACATCTCTACACATTCATGAGATACGCTTTCAAGGCTAACGCAAGCGAGTCTTCATCAAATACAAACACTAATACAAACACAAACACTAATACAAATACAAATACCAATACTAATACAAATACTAACACAAACACAAATAATCAGCAGAATAACAACAGCAACTTTAATCAGGGCGGTCAGCAGACAGGCGGCGCAGCAACTAAGTGGGGCGACGCTAACAACGACGGCACAGTAGATATGGGCGACGTTGTAGCAATTATGCAGGCTCTTGCAGCTCCTAACAAGTATAAGCTTGACGCTCAGGGCACTATAAATGCAGACGTTTTTGAGAACGGCACAGGCCTTACAGCAAACGACGCACTTTCTATCCAGAAGTACCTCTTAGGTACTATCGATAAGCTCCCTGAGAGCTATGCTAAGGGTTCTGCACCTGCTAACAACACAAACACAAATACTAACACAAATACAAATACTAACAATAACACAAACACAAATACCCAGCCGGCACAGGGCGGTTTCGATTTCAGCCAGATGGGCGGCCAGCAGGGCGGCTTCGATTTCAGCCAGATGGGCGGCCAGCAGGGCGGCTTCGACTTCAGCCAGATGGGCGGCCAGCAGGGCGGCTTCGACTTCAGCCAGATGGGCGGTCAGCAGGGCGGCTTTGACTTCAGCCAGATGGGCGGTCAGCAGGGCGGCTTTGACTTTAGCCAGTTCGGCGGCCAGCAGGGTGGCTTCGACTTTAGCCAGATGGGCGGCCAGCAGGGCGGCTTTGACTTTAACCAGGGTGGACAGCAGCAGGGCAACGCAGGTCAGCAGTCGGCTGGCAACGGCGGTGCTCAGGTACAGTCAGGCAAGAAGCTTTGCGCTATCTCATTCGATGACGGTGCAAGCGCTCAGAGCAAGTCAGATCCCGGATACAGGATCATTGACGCTCTTATCAAGAACAACATGACAGCTACATTCTTCATCGTAGGCGACTGGATCAAGACAAATGACCAGATCAAGTATGAGTACCAGAATGGCATGGAAGTAGCTAACCATACACAGTCTCATCCACATCTCGGTCAGCTTGGCGCACAGCAGGTTAGAAGCGAGTGGGAGAACTGCAATAACAAGCTCAAGAACATCATCGGCGCTGAGCCTTCAAAGCTGATGAGACTTCCTTACCTTGAGAGCAACGCAACAGTTCAGTCTGCACTCAGCGATGTACCGCTTATCAGCTGTGCAATCGATACACAGGACTGGAACGGTGCTTCAAAGGATCAGATCGTAAATACTATCAAGCAGGCTGCACAGAACGGTTCACTCGAGGGTGCTATCGTTCTCTGCCACGAGAACTATGCTAACACAGCAGCAGCTATGGAAGAGGTTCTTCCTTGGCTTGCACAGAATGGTTACCAGAACGTAAACATTTCTGATATGGCAAAGGCTCACGGCAAGACACTTGCAGGCGGCCAGGTTCACACACGCGCTTAATAGTTTTCGCTAAATGTGCCGAGAGCTGAGATCGGCTTTCGGCACACTCATGTAAGATTTCTCCAAATTTTAATATCCCCTGAAAGGCAGTCGGTTGATATCGGCTGTCTTTTCATTTTGTCTGATAAATATTATGCAGGACGGGACAGCCGACGATAACGGCATTGTTAAAGCTGAATAAATACCGCCGTATATCGGCGGTGTTTTTGTCTGATAGCGAGAATTTTTGCAAATTTATACTTGTAGCAATATTTGGTTAGCATTTTACAGAACGATGATTTATAATGTAATATGGCTTAAAATCGTGTTCAATAATCTTATTTACGGAGGTTTTTTATGAGATCGACAAGAATTATAGCGGCTGTTCTGTCGCTGACCTTAATTGCAGGCGCAGCTGTGCCGTTTGGCAGCTATGCTCCAAGCTTTTCTCTGACCGCAAGTGCGGAGGAGGAAAAAACTGTTTCATCAGATGACCTTACATTCACAGTTTTTGCAGACCATGCCGAGGTAAGCGGTATCAACAACGAGGGACTTACAAAGTGCTCTATCCCTGCATCAGTGAACAAGCTCCCTGTTACTGGCATTGCGGAAAATGCTTTCTATTTTGCCGAGAAGCTTCAGGAGGTAACTATCCCTGCTTCTGTTACAGCTATCGGCGATAATGCCTTTTCATGGAATTTACAGCTCAGGTCCATAAAGGTAGACAGCGGCAATAAGAACTTCGCAGACGTTGACGGAGTTTTATTCAACAAGGCTAAGGATACTCTCATGACATATCCGGCAGGAAAGACTGACAAGTTATACACAGTTGCAAATACTGTCAAGAAGATAGACAGCTTCGCGTTCCTGCTTTCCCAGAACCTTGAATCTGTGACCGTTCCTGCTTCTGTTTCATATATCGGTCAGGAGGCTTTCTGCTCAAGTCCTAAGCTCAAGTCTGTGACTATCCTCAACCCCGAGTGTGATTTTGAGATATCATGTTTTATCTGCAACGGCAAGGACGATAAGGGCAATTCCTACTACAGCGGAACTATCACAGGCTATGAGGATTCCACAGCAGAGCAGCTTGCGGCAGACAACAATTATAAGTTCAATGCACTTCCAAAGCCTGTAACAACTACAACAACTACGACAACAACTACAACAACGACTACCACAACATCAACAACCACAACAAGCAAGGCTACAGCAACATCAACAACCACAACAAGCAAGGCAACAGCAACTTCAACGACTACAACAGCTAAGGCAACAGCAACTTCAACAACTACAACAGCCAAGGCTACAGCAACTTCAACAACCACAACAGCCAAGGCAACAGCAACATCAACGACTACAACAGCTAAGGCTACAGCAACATCGACTACCACAACAAGCAAGGCTACAGCAACTTCAACAACTACAACAGCCAAGGCTCCTGCAACTACAACTACTACAAAGCCTGCTGAGCCCAAGTACATTCTTGGCGATGTAGACGGCAACGGAGCTATCAACGCAGTAGACGCTTCAATAGTACTCCAGTACTACGCAAACACATCTATAAAGAAAGACGGCGGTCTTACCAAGGAGCAGGTGACAGCTGCCGACGTAAACAAGGACGGCAAGGCAGACGCCGTAGACGCTTCCATAATCCTTTCATATTACGCTTACTGCGGAACAACGCATGGAAAAGTAATGACCTTTGCTGAATACGTTCAGAAGAATTATGTAAAATAATCTCATATAAATAAAAATACCGTCGGGAGACCGACGGTATTTTTTATGTTCAGTTTTGATTTTTTCCGCCAAACAAGACTGCCTTTTGCCGTATTGAAAAAACAGCCTTTACGGAGTATTTACAGAGAGGTCTTTATACCGAGCAGGTAAAGCTGTATCTCCAGAGCGTCGCCGCTGGTCACACCGTCATTGCTGCCTGTTACGTCAGCATTGGCAAGTCCCTTTTCGGTGATAGCCTTTGCGTCAGAACCGCCCAGAGCATATTTGTTTGGGTTAGCCAGTGACTGCATTATGAGAACAACGTCCGACATATCCACTTCGCCGTCGCAGTTAGCGTCACCGGGCTTGTCAGCCTTTGGAGCCTGCGATGTAGTTGTTGTGGTAGTTGTAGTAGTGGTCGTTGTCGTAGTTGTGGTAGTTGCCTCTGCCTTGGGGAGGGGCTCCTGCTCAAGAGTGCGGATAATGATGTAGTTAAGGTTTATAGCCTTGTCAGCAGAGCGGAAGTTGAGCTCAAGCTTACCGTTCTTGACTGTTACCTCGCCCTTTGATACTGTTGAGCCGTTAGTTGCGCAGTTCTCGGCGATGAGCTTCTGGTCGTCCTTGCCGTAGTTTGCGTATACTGAAGGAGATGTTGAACAGCTCCATGGATTGCTGAAGCACATCTCTACGGAGTACTTTCCGTTGGGGAGAGTAAAGCCGTAGTCGAGGTGACGGTCGATATTGTTTTCGTACTGGTTCTTTGTATAGCGGAATGAAGCGGTCTTGTCTCTGCCGTCGCCTGTGTTGCGCTCGTCGCACCAAGTATTTGCAGTGTAGAGACCTGAGCTGTTTTTGCTGCCCTCGTACTTGTCTGTAGCGTCGTCGATAAGTCCCCACTCAGCGCCTGTTACCTCATCGGGACCGTAGAGCTGCTCTGTAACGCTGTTGTAGTAGCCCAGCTTGTCCTTGCCCGAGAGAGTATAGGTGTTGTGGTCGCCGCAGTCTACAAAGTAGGCAATGCTGCTGTCACGCTCATAGAGAGGCTTGACTGCTGTCATGTAGATGAAATCGCATACCTTTGCGGACTCCTTGTCGTCGTTGGACGAGAATGTGACTGTGAGAACGTCATAGTCTGTGCCGTCGGCAGTTATAGCCTTTACGTTCTTGTCGATAACGTCCTGCGGAACTATGAGCTTCACGTCGTAAACGTCCTTGGTGCCCTTGTAGTCGAGGGTACCGCTGTAGAGGACAGTATCGCCTACGACTATGCGTATGGACTTGCCGTTGTCAGCCTTGCGGAATTTAACGGTGAGCATAGTGTAATCGGCTTCCTTGTCGATAGCCATGCGGTAGCTGAATGAGCCGCCGCTCTTAGCGTAACGGTAGGTACTGTCGTCTGTAACGCCCTGTGTATTGGTCTCCTGCATATCGTGGAGATTGTCGTTCTCGTACTGTCCGTAGCCCGGCTGTACGGTATCTGTAACAGTGGACTTGGAACGTGCAGGTCTGTCAACAGCTGTGCTGCTTGACTGGAAGTTCCAGTAGATGCCGTAGCGCTGCTGATACTGCTGATAATGAGGCGAGAATGTAAGGTCGTGGTCAGTACCTGTCAGCTTGAACTTGAGGGAGCTGCCGTCTCTTACAAGGTGGTCGCTGATATCTGTCATAAAGGTATTGACAGTAGTGCTGTTGTCGGAGATACGGATATTCTCTGAGGGAGTCACCTTATCCTTGGGGATAGTTACCCACATACCTGTTGAGCCTGTAGCCATGTTCTGCTTGCCCAGCTCTGCGCTGAGTACCACAGGACCGTACTTGAAGCCGTATACCGTGTTCTTGTCGGGGAGTGAGTAAGCCTTTACAGCTTCGGGGATAGTCAGCTCGATAACGTCGCCGCTCTTGAAGTCGCCTGTTACCTGAGCATAGCCGTCAACTGTCTTGTAGGAGTACTTCTCGCCGTCAACTTTAATGGTCATGTTTCCAGCCTTCCAGTCAGGGATACGGAAACGGAAGTCAACAGCGCCGCTGCCGTCGATAGTAAAGGAAGTTGTATCACTGTTAGGGATATTGCTCTTCTGGGTTATCTTCATGTTCTTGTCAGCCCAGTTGAGTATGGAGCTCTGATACATATTTACATACAGGGTATTATCGCCGTGCATATAGATAGTGTCGCCCAGCTTGCTGAAATTCTCCATACCGCTTCCTGTACAGCACCAGAAGTGGTCGAAGCGTGAGCTGTATACCTTGAAATAGCCCGTAGCCATAGGCTGGAAGTAGGTAGTCATACCTGTTTCGGGGTTCTGTGATGAGAGAATTGAGTTGTAGTAGGTATTCTCGTAGAAGTCCATATACTTGCTGTCGCCTGTTATCTTGAACAGCTCGCGGCTGAGCTTGAGCATATTGTAGGAGTTGCAGGTCTCGCAGTTGCAGTTTGTACGCTCCTTGTCAAGGATATCGTCCATGCCGAAGTGCTCCCACTCACTGTTTCCGCCTGTGATATAGGTGTGGTGGTTTACTACCATATCCCAGAAAGCTTCTGCGTACTGGAGCTGGCGTGTAGCGTCGACCTTTTCGCCGTTTATGGTCTTGCCGTGGGCTACGGTATAGCGCTTCAGAGCTCCGAGGAACTTAGGGATAGTGGTGTTGGCGTGTTTGCCGTTGAGGACGTTAGCTCCGCCCTTGAGTATCTGCTCGTGGAGATTTGTGTCGTCGAAATAGTGAGCAGCTACAGCGTGGTTATCCTTGCCTGTTATGCGGTAGAGCTCGTACATACAGTCGTTCATGCCGCCGTACTCGATAGAGAGTACCGTGCGGCGCTTCTGGTCGTTCCATGTCTTACAGCGGTTGTATACCCAGTCGCCCAGGTCTGAGCCCAAGTCCTTTGCGGTAGCATAGCCTGTTGCGTCGTAGATGTCGACTATACCTGCGATGAGCTTATGCATGGTGTACCACGGCACCCATGCTTCGCTGATGATGTTGGATTTGCCTGCTTCCACGTTGTCAAACTGGACCTCAACGCCTGTGCCGTTGGGGTGAGAGGCAGCCCAGATAAGTCCCGGCTTGCCCTTTGAGCTCTTCTGGCACTGTCTGAGACCGTCAATAAGGGTGGTCATTCTCTTGTAAAGAGCCGAGCGCTGTTCCTCGGTAAGTGTCGGATTCTGGTATGCCTGCGCGATAGCAGTCATATAGTGACCAACCGAGTGACCTGCGATGTTGGTGTTTTCCCAGCCGCCGTAGCGCTTTGCGCCGTTGGTGTTGAGACCAGCGTTTTCGCGGAAGCCTGCAAGGAGTCTGTTTGTGTCGAATGCAAGGAGATAATCAAGCTCCTTGTTGAAAGCATTGACGCTGTATGCGTCAGTCATGGTCACGTCTGAGATGCTGAAATTACGGATGTTTGCGTTCTCGGCTGCTGATACACCAACTGTCGGGAAGCTGGTGACAGAGCACATCATAGCGGCAGCAATTCCAAATGAAGTCAGACGAGAGGGAAGTTTTGATAACATAAGAAATTCCTCCTTTAAATTTTAATATCCCATAATTATTGTAGCTTATTATTAAGAAACTAACAACCCACAAAATTACAGAAAAGGTTGAAAATATTTTGTTTAAATTCATACTCTATTCGTAAATATATGAAAATTGCAGAATATGTTATATAGTGAATATATGAATTAATGTGAAAGGGGTATCATTATGTGCAGATGAACAGATAACTAATGTCAGATAGCCGCTAAGTAACTCAAATTATGAAGTCACGAACAGACTCGCCGCAGAAGCCGCCTTTCCTTTTATTTATTATTATAACATGGAGCAACGAATAATAAAATAATAGGTCATTTTTCGGATAAACCGAAAGCTGCCGAAAACTTATACTAAAGGTGAAAGAAATAACTATATTTTATGTATACACAATAAAAAGAATGATTATTAGTTGGAATCAGTGAATAAAATATTGCTTTAGAAAGTATAATTCAATGAATAGAATATTTAAAAGTATAATTATTTACAGCGTTAAGTAATTTCAATTGTTAAGTGTTTGTAAATTTCTTGTCCCAGATATTGCTTTTACGGTAAAATCCATATATAATACAGGTAAGCCGAAAGGCTAATGATATAAAAGGAGAAAAAATTATGAAAATCAGAAGAATCATTGCTGCTGTAATGGCGCTTGTGCTCGTTGGGGGAGCATATCCGTCAAATGCAGTAAACACACGAAACATCGGCAAGGTCTATGCTGCTGAAGCAGCAGAAGAAAAAGAACCGAAGTTCTTAATTGAGAAAGATGAATATAAGAGACTCGAACCGTTCTCGATCAAAGTGAAGAACGTTGATCCT
>NZ_JHXF01000017.1 GCF_000621845.1 Ruminococcus flavefaciens MA2007
TCACACCCGTTCCCATTCCGAACACGGAAGTTAAGCTCATTCGCGTTGACGATACTTGGCTGGTGACGGCCCGGGAAACTAAATCAGTGCCGACACTTAAGAAGGACTGCTTTTGCAGTCCTTTTTGTTTTGCACAGATACAAAACTCCCCGAAAGCTCGGGGAGTTTCTTTTTACCAGTAGGTAAACACAAAGCCTGCAAGGGGAGACAGCACTATCATAATAACGGAAAAGGTGAAGGACTCCACCGAGGTGAGAGTTGCTCGCTGTTCCGAGGGGAACATCTTTTGCAGCTTTGCATTTGTGCGGACTTGCAGGGCGTCATCGCCCACAGCGGCAATAAATCCGCCTATCGCCATTATGACGAAGCTTCGGGAGTGCTCGGCAAATATTCCCGTAAGGACCAGCGCCGAGGTCACTGCGAAAATCATCTTATATCCGACCTTTGGCAGGCGGAGTATCAGCTTCGAGCCCACGACGCCGCCCAGCTCCATAAACAGGAGCGCCACGCCCAGTCCCCATTTTGGTATGCCTTTTTCGGGGAGCTTCGCTTGCAGAAAGAACAGCAGGAGAATATCCAGCGCTCCCACAAAGGAATTGCAGAACATGAGTCCCAGAGCTTTTTTGGCTTCTTTAAGGAATCTGAAGCTTTCTATGAAGCATTCGGCTATTTTTGCAAATAGCCTTTGTTCGTCGGCTTTTTCCTTTGCGTTTACCTCTGTAAGTGTTGATAATACTATAAACTGTGCAACACAGGCTATCAGGTCAGTGGCATAGGCGAGCTTGTAGCCTATTGTCAGGGCAAATCCTGCGCAAAGTGTGGATATTCCCGTGCATACTCTGTAGATTGTGAGCTGATTGGACTCATAACGCTCGAATTTGCTGTGTATCCGAGCCTTTTTCATGGAATCATAGGCAAGAGCGTCGCCTGTGCCCGATGAAAAATTGTAGGTCAGGGCGTGGAATGCTATGGACAGGCAGACCGTGAAAAGGCTGTTTGACGCTATCATTATGAGGGTAGCTATGGTGTACATGATATTGCTGACTATGAGCATTTTCTTCCGCCCGAACACGTCAGCCATGACTCCCGAGGGGAGCTCAAAAATAATGCTCGTTATGTGGAATACGGTCTCGGAAATGCCTATCTCAACAAGGCTGAAGCCACGGGAGGCGAGTATCGCCAGCCATGCTCCCGTTATTGTCAGATTGCTAATTACTGATGATAAATACAGCCTTGAAAGCTGTTTTCTGATATTGAACATAAAAAAATCTCCTTAACTTGAATTTTGTCGTCGTTAAGGAGATAATGCGCGATATATCGTTACTTTTACAGATTCAGGAGGTCTTTTGACTTTACCCGACTAAAGCTGAAAAAGGGCGCACTATCCCCGCAGTCGGGAAAACATCGCCTTTTCCAAGTTGTATGTTTACGTTTTTATAACACATACTATCAGCCTCTTACCTGTAAAATGATTTGTACTTACGTGATATTATAACAGATAAACGCGCCCTTGTCAAGTATTTTCACTTTCTGTATTCGTGATAGATTATGGGGCGGAGCTGTACTCCGTTCATAGCGGCTTCTATTGCCTGGGGGAGCATTGAGAATTCCGCCACAAGGGACGCAGGCTTGTTTATCCAGTCGTCCTGCACCATGGGGACAAAGTAGTAATTCTTGCGGTTGAATAGCTCCCCGAGGTTCTTTGCCGAGCCCATAAGGGAATCGTTTGAAGCAATTGCAAGAACTACAGGCTTTCCGCGGCGCAGATGAGACTTCACAGCCATTGTAACGGCAGTATCGGTTATTGATGCGGCAAGCTTTGCGGCGGTATTCGAGGTGCAGGGAGCCACTACCATAATATCCGTCAGCTCCTTTGGACCTATGGGCTCTGCGGCAGAAACTGTTGTTATTACGTCTTTACCTGTGATACTGCGGAGCTTTTCAAGGTTTTCTTCTGCTGTTCCGAAACGTGTTGACGTTGAAGCGGCGTGTTCTGACATTATGGGGAGAAGCTCCGCGCCGTATTCGATGAGTATCTCCGCCTGCTCGAAGCTCCGCTGAAAGGTGCAGAACGAGCCCGTCATGGCATAGCCTATGCGAAGCCCTTTGAGGATATCACTCACTGTCCTCACCCCTTTCAGCTATCATTGCGCTAACGGTGTCTGCGATTATCTCTCCCGATGTTACGGGAGCTGTTTTTCCTGGCAGTCCCAGCGCCCAGATCGCTCTTATTCCAAGCTCTGAGGCGGCGGTAAGGTCAATACCCCCGGGCTTCGAGGCGAGGTCTATGAACAGCGCAGAGGGCTCAAAACGGCTGAGGAGCTCCCTGTCGAATATGAGCTTTGGTGCGGTATTGAAAATAAGCCCGTAGTCTCCTCTGAGCCGCTTTGTGGGTACGGAGCTTATACCGTGGAGCCGTGCCTTTGCAGCTCCCCGTGGATTATGGACAGCGGCTGTTATGTCAGCTCCGAAGCCTTTCAGTATCTCCGCAAGGGCGCAGCCTATCCTGCCCATGCCCACTATCAGGACCTTCAGTCCGTTTAGGGTAACGGGGAGCTCCTCAAGGGCAAGCTGTACAGCTCCCTCGGCAGTGGGGACAGCGTTGCGCAGATTGAGCTCCTCACGGTTGAGGTAGTCGCATATCTCGCGGTGGGGCAGCATACGGCGCAGTCTGTCGTCTGCTCTGCCTGCGTAAATAATACCGTCGCCACTGAGAAAACCGTCGATAGTATCGGCTGTGAGCTCCGACGAATAGCAGGGCGTGTAGATGTAGCCGTCCTGCCCGAGAGAGGGCACGGGCAGCAACGCATAATCGAAGCTGCCGCGGTCTGAGCTGTCCGCAACTGGCAGTTTAGCTGCCAAGTCAGAGTATTCCTTGTCGAAGCCAATGAGCTTTATATCGAAGTCGCGTGAGAGACGGTCAGCACAGTAGAGCTGGCGCGTGTCTCCGCCTGCAATAAGTATTTTAGGTCTTGTCATAGATAACTCCAATCCGCCGTATCGGCATAAAGTGATTATCGCTAATCGCTTTATTATATGAAAAGACGGAGCATATTGACAATAGCCGTCAGCTGAGCGTATGAAAGGGATTCCAAAGGGACTGTGTTCCTTTGGCGGAGTCCAGAGGCAGCGCCTCTGGCAGGGTTCGGGGCAGCGCCCCGATTTCGGCAGGCGCTTCGCAAGGGGTGAATTGTAAAACAGTCCGGTGGACTGTTTTACAAGAGGGGACGCCTTGCAAGTGAAGGCGTCCCCTCAGGGCTGTCGAGGACGCCAGCCCCTACGCGTAGTTTTTGCTTGACCTTAAAGTGCTGTAAGCGATGTACGATTATCGGTGTTGATAAGAGTGAGCGAGTTTACGAGCGACAACGTGGCAAGGGTGCAGCGTCACGCTGCAAGAAAAGGCGCTTCCGTTTCGGAAGCGCCTTTGATGTTACTATTAATAATTAGTCGATTGGAACGATCCAGTTGAATGTATCCTCGATCTTGCCCCACTGGATACCTGTCATTGTATCATAGAGCATCTGTGAGATCTTACCGATCTTGTTGCCGTTGATCTCCATTACCTTGTCATTCCACTTGAGGTGACCAACAGGTGAGATAACAGCAGCAGTACCTGTACCGAATACCTCGTCAAGCTTGCCTGCGTCGTAAGCGTCAGCGATCTCCTGAATGTCGATACGTCTCTCCTCAACAGTGAGTCCCTTGCTCTTGCAAACCTCGATAGCGGACTTTCTTGTGATACCGGGGAGGATAGAGCCCTGAAGCATAGGAGTTACTACCTTGCCGTCGATTACGAAGAAGATGTTCATAGCGCCGACTTCCTCGATGTACTTCTGCTCAACGCCGTCGAGCCAGAGAACCTGTGAGTAGTTCTGCTTGTGAGCCTCGTCCTGTCCGATAAGAGAAGCAGCGTAGTTGCCGCCTGTCTTAGCGAAGCCCATACCGCCTCTTACAGCGCGGACATACTTGCTCTCAACGTAGATGTTTACAGGGTTGAGACCGCTCTCATAGTAAGCGCCTGATGGTGAGAGAATGATGATGAAGAGGTACTGTGCGCCCGGTTTAACGCCGAGGAACGGATCAACTGCGATGATAAACGGACGGATATAGAGTGACTCGCCTTCCTTTGAAGGAACCCAGTCCTTCTCAACCTTGATGAGCTCTGTAAGGCACTTCATGCCAAGCTCAACAGGGAGCTCTGGGATAACCAGTCTCTTGTTTGAGTCGTTAAGTCTCTTGAAGTTCTCCTCTGGACGGAAGAGCTGTACCTTGCCGTCAGCAGTTCTGTAAGCCTTTAAGCCCTCGAATACTTCCTGACCGTAGTGGAGACACATAGCGGCAGGTGAGAGCTCGATAGGAGCGTATGGCTTGATCTCAGGATCGTGCCAGCCCTTGCCCTCATCGTAAGGCATAACGAGCATATAGTCTGTAAAGATGTGACCGAAGCCAAGCTTGTCGCCTGGCTGTGGCTTAGCCTTGAGGCTTGCAGCCTTTGTGAATTTGATTTCCATATTATTCAACCTTCTTTTTATAATATTGACCTGTTAATCTGTGACCGAGAAGTAATTCTTCTCGTAAATGCGCTTGCAGACGAAAATCGTCACCGCAGCGGCTGTAATAGCTAAAACCGAGGTAGAAACTGAAGCTGCAAGTATGATCTTACCTTTTTTACTCATAAAAATTACTCCTTATCTCAGATTAGAGAAATCTTTCAATAAATAATTATATCATATTTCAGTATGATTTTCCATAGTTTAACTGCATAAATACTGCACAAATAGAGCTGTTTGTATTTGTGTGATATGGCTAATAGCCTGTTTTCACCATGAGATACGCCAGACCTGCGCAGGCTGAAATGAGCAGAACTATGAAAATAACGGCGTCTATAAGGAATTTTTTTAAGCTGTAGGCGTTCGGCGGCTTAGGGCGCTGATGTGCCTTTTTATCGGCGAATTCCGCTTTCTGAGCGCACAGATAAGGACGTAAGAAGCCGTCAGCAAAGCTTGTGGCGTGGTTTGGGTGCTCGGCGGCGAGATAATTCTCGAATTTCCGTTTCATAGCCTCTTTCTCGTCCTCGCTTAGCTGGGGAAGCTGCTTCAGCTCCTCAAAATCGGGCTTAACCGTATATTCCTCGCCGTATCGGCTCATTCTGTCTGCATAGCTGACTATCGAAAGCTCCACCTCTTTCAGTTTTGGAGCGGCAGGAGAGAAGCTTATGAGCTCCTCGGTCTCAAGGGCTCCGCTGTTGTCGTTATACTCGACAGTAAGGAGATATCGTGGAGTTCCGGGGAACAGGGACAGCTCCTCGCATTTTGTGACTCGTCCTATAACTATCTCGCTGTGCTTTTTCCGCCAATGCCTTACGCACAGATACCTAAGCCTGAATATACCGAGAAAGGAGCCCACAAGTACTAAGCCGAGGCTCAGTCCTAAGATAGTGCCGAAGTCCTTTCCCGACATTCGCAGCATCAGATCAGTCATCAAACTCTCTTACGCGGAGATGAGCGCCGAGCTTTTCAGCGAGCTGGCGTGAAGCCTCTATCTGCTCGGGGGGTATAACGTCAACGACAGACATGATGACCTCAGCCTTGCCTGCCTTTACGCAGTCCTTTGTGAATTTCTGGAGAGCCTCGAATGCGTTGTCGAACTTAGGGCGTGTAACAGCCATGTAGTCCTTTTCAGTGGGAGCGTTAAGGCTTATTGATACTGTATCCAGCTCGTAGCAGAGCTCCTTGGCGATGCTTCTGCCGTGGATAAGGTCGCCGAGACCGTTTGTATTGATACGCAGGCGCGGACAGTTCTCTCTGCTGCGGAGATAAGCGGCAGTTTCAAGGAGCACGTCAAGGCGCTCTGTAGGCTCGCCGTAGCCGCAGAAAACTATCTCGCGGTATTTTTTGAGCTTGCGCTTGTTAAGGTCTGCGATTATCTCGTCGAGAGTGGGCTCGTGCTCCAGCCAGAGCGGATCGGAGCCGTAAGCGCCGTCAGCGTGGTTGCGTATGCAGAACGTGCAGGCGCAGGGACATTTATTTGTAAGGTTGAGGTAGAGATTTTCGCCCACCTCATAAGAAATAGTCATAGCTTTTGCCATATTATTCACCTTCGTTATTAGTTGTTGTTTCGGGCTTGTCGATACATTCGTATATCCAGCCTGCTATCTTTGAGGCTTCCCTGAAATCTGTGCCGTATATGACCGCAGAGCCGTCGGTTATGGGGCCGTCTACATGAGCGCGGCTGATGAGGTACTCAGTGTACCATGTAGAGATGAGCATATTTTTTTCGTAAGCCTCTGCAGTTGCATTTGCGAATATCTCCTTTCCCTCATCGTCGAAGAAAATATTCACAACATAGTCTGACTCACCTGATTCATTTGGGATTATCTCCATAGAGCAGTTGGTGATATGATCGCTGGTGAGGAAAGGCTCTGTGCTCTCGTCCTCTCCCATGCGGAAGAATATCTTCTTTTTGGCTGCTGTAGTGGGCTCGGTAGTCTGCTCCTGAGTAGTTGCGGGTACGGTAGTTGTTTCTACGCTGCTGTCCTTAGACAGCGGATTGCTGCAGCCTGTCAGTATTATCATTGCAGCTGCAAGTGAGAAAGCTTTCTTTTTCATAAAAAATCCCCCTTATGTTTATTTTCTGCTCGGACGCCTACTGGGCGTCTTTGCTAAGCATTGATAACTAAAACTGTTCACTCAATATAGATACGCGGTACGCGCTTGGAGATACCGCAGACTACCTCGTATCCGATAGTTCCGTAGACCTGCGCAAGGTCGTCGGCGGTTATGCGGTCATTGCCGTCGTGTCCTATCATGGTCACGATATCTCCTGCCTTAGCTTCCAGAACGTCGGAAACGTCCATCATCAGCTGGTCCATGCACACTCTGCCAACTATCTTACAGCGCTTGCCGTGGACGAGTATCTCGCCCTTGGAGCTGAGAAGTCTCGAATAACCGTCGGCATAGCCGATAGTTACTGTGGCGATACGCATTTCGCGGTCAGCAACGAATGTACGTCCGTAGCTTATGCAGTCGCCCTTTCTGACGGTCTTGACATGGGAGATAACGGCTTTGAGCTCCATAAGGGGTTCAAGTCCCTCGGGGATATCAAGGCTCACATCTGGGTGCAGACCGTAGAGAATGATACCTGCACGGGAAAGTGTGCTTCTGGAGCTGTTTCTGTAGCAGGTAGCGGCACTGTTCATGAAGTGGAGATGTCTGAGCTTTATGCCGTGGCTCACAAGCACATCGTATGTATCGGTGATGAACTTCTCCTGCATATCGGTATAGGCGATATTGTCGGGAGAATCGCTGTCTGCAACTGCAAAGTGTGTATATATGCCCTCAACGGAGAGCTTTTCTATCTTCATCATAGCCTCTATCTCAGCGGCGCAAGCCTCGGGAGTATCGTGCTTGAGACCTATTCTGCCCATGCCTGTGTCTATCTTGATATGACAGCGGATAGGCTCTGCGCTGTTCTTCACAAGCTCCTGAGCGTACTCGGTGGACACAACGCCCTGTATGATATTGTACATGGCTATCTCATGGGCGTACTCCGGGGGAGTATAGCCCAGTATGAGTATCTCCGACTTGGGAGCGAACTTCCTTACGGCGATAGCTTCGTCAAGATTGGATACCGCAAAATAGCTGATACCGCACTGCTCGGCGAGACAGCGGACGATGTGTTCGTCGCCGTGACCGTAAGCGTCAGCCTTGACTACTGCCATTATCTCAGTACCGGGAGAGTTCAGACCTCTTATGATATCAACATTTTTTCTGAGCTGTGGGAGCGATATCTCTGCCCATGCTCTTTTCAGATACGGCTTCATTCCGTTATCCTTCCTTTCGTGTTTATGTCAAAGTTAAAATTTAATTACAAGTCAAAAAACGTCTTGAAATAAAGTATGATGTATGTTATAATTTTCATGTATGATATTTTGGGAAAGCGAGGTGTACTATGCTTTTCTCACTCGATTCGGGAGTCCCTGTGTTTCCTGCTCAGGACTTCAGCGGTGATATTGATACCACGGTATGCTTTACAGGTCATCGTGAGACCAGTGTTATACCCTACAGGAACGAGCCGATATATCGAAGTATCACTCTTCGCACCGTACAGCTCATGCTGTGCAGGTATATAGATATGGCTGTTGAGAGCGGCTACCGCAGCTTCATCAGCGGACTTGCTGTGGGTACGGACCTCTGGGCGGCAAAGTACATTCTTGCCAAGAAGCGTTCCGACAGCAGTATACGTCTTATCGGCGTAATGCCTTATCTCCGCCATGCCGAGCGATTTGCGCCTCAGTACAGGGAGAATCTTGCCGACGCCGAAAAGGGTGCGGACGTGCTTCTCACCACGAATACAGAACCTGACATTATCTACGGGAAAAAAGGCTCAGGGGAGAATACCTCGCCTGATGTGTACAGAGAGCGGAACTACTTTATGGTAGACAACGCCTCTGCGGTCATTTCCTATTTTAACGAGGGCTCTTTTAAGTCGGGAACGTACCAGACTCTCAACTATGCCACACGGCAGGGGAGAACGATACGCCGATTCGGTCTCGAGGACGCATATGCCCTTATTGACGAGTGCGGACCTGATATTGAAAGCATACGCCGCAGGCTGGTATTCATGGAAAATGTCTTTGAAATGCCATACTAAATATTATATCACAATATTTCAGCAATAGCAAGACGCGGCAAAGTATTTGTCTTTAAAAATTATTTCAACGCGAAAAAGGCAGCACGGGCTCCGCACTTTCAACATTGTTGAAAAGCGGCGATATACCGTTAAAAGCCGAGCCGCAGCAGAACAAAGCTCCAAAATACGATGTTTGATAAATGGCTATTTTTAGCCAAAAGCAGCATATTTTAGGCATTCTGAGATGAACGCTCGTTCTATTTCAACAGGCTGTTGAATCCGCTGTTTAAACATACACTCTCCATTCAGTTATGTGGAAAATGTGGAAAACTCTGTGGATAGTCGAAGCACCGCCAAGTATTTTTTAACTTGCATTCTGGAAAACAATTTTTATTCATTTTATGACGGATATTTTCAGGACAAGTATTATACGGTCAGTTTATATCAGTTCGGGATTTATAAAAAAGCAGAGAACGATAAAAATATAACGATAAATCATTAACAAGTAAAAATGAAAGGAGCCAGAGAAATGGCTAATAAAAAAACAGGTCACGTTGCATTACCGTTCCTTATGACAATATTCATCGGACTTATCATCATTGGCGGTATAGCCTATGGTATTTACCGATATTTCGGCTTCGGCAAGGTGGAGAAGCCGCCGGAGCCCGTACCGCGCACCAGCGGTCAGATAACCGCTGAGGACAACCACACCATGCTTCTTATCCTCGATGTGCCCGAGAAGCACAGTCCTCCCACATTCATGCTCATGCGCTCGATACCGCTGAAAAAGCAGCTGGTATTCATCGGCATTCCCTCAAATTCAATTGCTCTCGTTGACGGACAGCAGCTCAGCATTATCGAGAATTATCAGAACGGCGGCGCTGCTTCGGCTGAGGAATTTGTTGAAAAGGTATTCGATATCGAGGTAGACAGATACATGAAGTTCGATTCTGCGGCATTCCAGAAGGTCTGTGATATCTTCGGCGGCGTTACCTATCCTGTAAACGCCGATATAGCAGGTTTCAAGAACGACGGCAGCCAGCAGTATCTTAACAGCGACCAGATAGAGACCTTTGTCAACTATCTTATGTTCGACGGCGGCGAGTCTGAGCGTGCATTTACTTCCGCGGCTGTTCTTTCGGCTATGGTGAACCAGTCCGACGGAAAGCGTATCGCCGACAGCTTCGACAACAATTTCAGCATAGTTATCAATATGGTGGATTCCGATGTTACTGCTGCTGACTATAAGAAACGCAAAAACGGTATCAGGAATATGTTCGAGTACGGCAGCGCTATCGCTGTTCCGCTCTCACTTGACGGTACTCCCGCAGGCGAGGACTTTATCCCAAGCAGCACCTTCATCGACAGCCTGAAAGAGTCCTATTTCAAGGTAAATAAGGACGCAAAGGCTAAAAAGGACGACAAGGAAAAGAAATGACAGGCATATTTGATACACATTCCCATTATGCAGACAGTGCCTTTGACGAGGACAGGGAGCAGGTGCTGGCGGAGCTTCCCGAAAAGGGCGTAAAGCTGGTAATGCTGGCAGCCTCGGGACTGCATGATTCTGCCGAAAATTCGATTCTCTCGCAGAAATACGGCTATATCTACGCCGCCGCAGGAGTTCACCCCGAGTGCGTTGACGAGACTCCTGCCGATTACCTTGACAGGCTCCGCGAGATGATATCTGCCAACAGCAAGATAAAGGCGGTAGGCGAGATAGGTCTGGATTATCACTACGACGGCTATGACCGCGACAAGCAGATACGCTTTTTCCGCGAACAGCTCGCATTTGCCAATGAGCTTGATATGCCCGTTATAGTCCACAGCAGGGACGCCGCTGAGGACACGGTGGAGATACTCCGCGAATACCGTCCGAAGGGCGTTGTACACTGCTTCAGCGGCTCTGCCGAGACCGCTAAGGAGATACTCAAGCTCGGAATGTACATCGGCTTCACAGGTGTGCTTACCTTCAAGAACGCAAAAAAAGCGCTGAAAGCCCTTGCTGAGGTGCCTATGGACAAGCTCCTCATGGAAACGGACTGCCCCTATATGGCTCCAGAGCCATTCAGAGGAAAACGCTGCGACAGCTCCATGATAGCTTATACGGCGGCTAAGGCGGCTGAGATAAAGGGCATTACCACACAGGAGCTTATCGACATTACCTGCCAAAACGGCATGACAATGTACGGGATACAGATATAAAACGAAAGGAGGAAACCGAATGTATTACTGCTGCGGAGTGACAGAAAAGGGCATAATGCCCCATAATGAGGACGCCCTGCTCATCAAGGACAGCGTAATTGATTCGGGTTCCGCCGAGAAAAACGTAGATGTGCCTTTCATAGCGGCTGTTTCCGACGGAGTGTCGGGAGAGCGTTCGGGAGAGCTGGCTTCAAAGATGTGTCTGGAGCTTATCCGCGATATGGGCTACAGCGGCGACATGAAGCTTGACGAGGAGCTTCTTGCCATACACCGAAAGCTTGCGGAGTACAGCGAGTCAGATCCCGAAATGCACAATATGCAGGCTACTCTCTGCGGTATAGCCGTAGATGAGTCTAATGAGCTCCTCACATTCAATGTGGGAGATTCCCGTCTGTACCGCTACCGCGGCGGACGTATCAGGCAGATATCCCGTGACCAGTCACTGGTGCAGCTTCTTATCGACGAGGGCGCTATCACTAGCGAGGAGCGCAGCACCCACGTCCACAGGAATATAATCTTCCCTGTGTTCGGCAATGTGAAGTCCGCCCCTCAGATAGATACGGTAAAGCTTGAGGGCGGCATGGAGTACGGCGACCTGCTGCTGCTTTGCACTGACGGACTTTCGGATTACGTGTCGGTGCTGGATATCGAGGAGGTACTTGAAATGCCCAAGCCCTTGCAGACAAGGCTGGATATCTTGGTGAAAAAGGCTCTCGATAACGGCAGCAAGGACAATATAACTGTGATAGCAGTGGTTTATTACGAATAAAAGCCCATGGAAAACCATGGGCTTTTAATTATGACCACTTGATATCGTATATATTGACCTCATGTGCGCCTATAGCGGAGGCTCCGTCGATATTTCCCAGCTGGAACTTTATATCCGCCGACATATCCTGCGCGAATGTCACATCGAAGCTGTAGTGCTTCTTCTCGGGGGTAACAGTCAGCTTTTCGTCCAGATAACGGGTATAGGAGCTGTCCTCCACGGTGACTACCATGCTGCGCTCTGCTGTGGAGCTGACGTCAAATTCAAGGGTGTGCTTTTCGCCTGCTTTGACCTCTCTGCCGCGGAGAAGTCCCATAACTGCGTATTCAAGCTCTCCTGCGTTTTTGATATTGACAGTGGTGCAGCCCGCCTTATTTGTGACTGTGGCGTCAGCGCCCTCGATGTAATTATCCAGCGCAAGAGAGCTAATCTCCGACGGCGCGAAATCGCTGCCGTCCTTTTTGTATACGCGGACGTAGTCTATATCGAAGTTCTTGCTGCCGTTTGCGAAGATGCTCGGATCGGCGTGAACTCCGTCAATGCCGTCAAATGCGCCGCCCACGGCAAGATTGAGTATGATGTAGAAGTTCTGGTCAAAGGGGGCAGGGTACTGGAAGCCCTCTGAGAACCATTCCGACTGAGTGCTGTAGAGCTTGCCGTCCACGAACCAGCGTATCTCGCCGCGTTCCCATTCGATACTGTAGGTATGCCAGTTTTCGGTGCTGTCGCCCTCCGCGAAGATATAGTCGTTTGTGAGGTACTTGTTGTTCGGCCATGCGCCGCCGAAGTGTACAGTGCCGCATATCTTTTCGGGAGTGCTGCCCCAGCCCTCCATGATGTCTATTTCGCCTGACGAAGCCCAGCCGCCGTAGGCGCTGTCCTCGGGGAGCATCCATATAGCAGGCCACAGGGATTTGCCCGAATCACAGCGAGCACGTACTTCGATCTTTCCGCCGCATACAGAGAATTTGTGCTGAGTGCTAATTCTTGCGGAGGTATAATCGTAGCTGCCCTGCTTTTCGTCTGTCCATTGCTCCTTTTTGGCGGCAATAGTGAGGATACCGTCCTTGACAGTGGTATTCTGCGATGTGTAGAACTCCTGCTCGTTGTTGCCCCAGCCCCCTGTGATAAAGTTGCCGCTGTCGTCAAGCTTCCAGTTGCCCAGCTCATAGCTCCACTTGTCCATATCAAGGTCAGAGCCGTCGAACTCGTCGCTCCACAGGAGGGTATATCCGCTTTCATCGGGCTGTATATCGCCCTTGCCGAGGATAAAGCTGCTGAGCCTTTTCAGCTCTGCCTCGGAAGCGCCCTTTTGACGGGCTTCTACCATGTCGAATATATTCACAGCTCCGTCGCTGTTGTAGTCCATAGGGATACTGCCGTCTGCGTATACCGACGCAGGGACAGCAAGCAGCAGCACCGCAGCTGCCGCAAAAGCACGTATCTTATTCATGAAAACCGCCTCCGAATAGTTGATATCTGCCTTAATTTTAGCATTAATACAGGGCGCTGTCAAGGCAAAAAGGAGCTTTTTTCTGTGCAAATGAACTACTTTTGCTTATTTTGCGGCGATATTTGATTACATTTCGATAACTTTTTTGCGAATTGCTTGCAATGTGTAATAATACGTGATATAATGTGTAATGTCGGAGCTTTAAAGGCTGCCGACAGGGGTGAAGGATAAATCGCATATACATTAATATATTTCGTTCACCTTTCGTGAACGTCACACATTTATCTGGAGGTTTTTATGAAAAAGGTAATTACATCTATTACAGTATGTTCACTTGCAGTATGTGCTCTCGCTTCATGCGGAAGCTCTGCCAAGAGCGGTGAGAAGATAATCGGAAAGTGGGCTATGAGCGACCTCAGCAACACTGACCAGAGCGTTGACGGAGGCGGAATCATTTTCACAGACGGCGGAAAGGGCTCTGTATATCTTGATACTTCAAGCCTTCTCCACTTTGAGAGCGAAGGTCTCAATGTAGGCGGCACAGTTCTTGCCAAGGACTACATCAAGGAAGAGGGCAAGACTCTTAAAGTTGACGTTATGGGACAGGAAATGATAGGTCTCACAAAGCTTGAGAGCGGTGAGGGCTACGACGGAAAGTACTCACTTGACAGCGGTATCCTCTACGACAGCATCGTTCAGGGCATCGAGAAGCAGGGAGATTCCTCATTTGACAAGTCAAATCTTGATATCACTATCGACTTTGACGGCTCAAAGAGCGAGGTAGTATTCAACAATCTCTTTACTTATGAGACAAAGGGCAAGAAGCTTACAGTTTCAGGCTTCTCAGGCTTTCTCAGCGGCGGCAACGGCAAAGAGGCAACAGCTGAGTTCAAGGTTGACGGAGACACACTTGAGCTCAAGGATTCAAAGTCCACAGAGAAGCTCACAAGAGTCAAGTAAAACAGCGAAAGGGCGTGATGTTTATCACGCCCTTTTTATATGTAGGGGCGGATATTATCCGCCCGAGGATCAAGATGAAATTATATGAAACCATTGTAGGGGACGGCGTCCTCGACGTCCCATTATTGCAGCGAAAAAATGGGCGGTCGGGGACGCCCGCCCCTACAAACAAAATTCTTAGTTATTAAAATAAAAAACGGCGTTTCCGAAACAACGGAAACGCCGTAATATTTTATGTATATATCTTACTTGATAACTCTTACCTTGATAACGCCGTCAACTGCGTTTATCTTGCCCTCAACTGTAGGAGGTACATCGCCTGTTACGTCGAGCATTGTGTAAGCAAAGTCCTTCTTGCTTGCGTTTACCATGTTCTCGATGTTGATGCCCTCGTTGCCTACTGCTGAAGTGATAGAAGCGATAGTTGTAGGAACGTTCTTGTGGATAATGCAGATCTTTGTGCCTACTGCGTTCATTGAAGCATTAGGAAGATTTACACTGTTCTTGATGTTGCCGTTCTCGATGTACTCGATGAGCTCCTCAGCAGCCATAACAGCGCAGTTGTCCTCGCTCTCGGGAGTTGAAGCGCCGAGATGTGGGAGAACGATAACGTTCTCAACGCCGAGAACTACATCGTCAGCAAAGTCTGTAACGTACTTGGCAACCTTGCCCTCAGCAATAGCCTTAACTACTGCTTCGCTGTTGATGAGCTCGCCTCTTGCGAGGTTGATAAGACGAACGCCGTCCTTCATCATAGCTATCTGCTCAGCGTCGATAGTGTTCTTTGTCTGAGGAGTGTAAGGCATATGAATTGTGATGTAATCGCTGTTTGTGTATATCTCGTTGATATCAGAAACGATCTTTACGGAAGGCTCAAGGTGAAGAGCAGCGCCTACTGAAAGGAATGGATCGTAGCCGATAACCTTCATGCCGAGAGACTCAGCAGCGTTAGCGATCTTACCGCCGATAGCGCCGAGACCGATGATACCCAGTGTCTTGCCTGCGATCTCAGGACCTGCAAACTTTGACTTGCCGCCCTCAACTGTCTTTGGAGCGTCAGGTGTGCCCTTGAGTGAAGCTGCCCATGAAGCTGCCTCAACTATCTTTCTTGAAGCAAGGAGAAGTGCGCATATAGCAAGCTCCTTAACAGCGTTTGAGTTAGCGCCGGGAGTATTGAATACGCAGATACCCTCCTGTGCGCAGCGCTCAACAGGGATATTGTTTACGCCTGCGCCTGCACGTGCGATAGCGAGAAGGTTGTCGCCAAACTGCATATCGTGCATTTTAGCTGAACGAACCATGATAGCGTCAGGATTAGCGATATCTTCTGCTACTGAGTACTTGCTCTTGTCAAAAATATCTGTGCCGATAGCTGATATCTTATTTAATGTCTGAATCTTGTACATTTCAGTAAAACTCCTTTACAATATAGTATCAAAAATTATCTCAGGAATTCTCTTCCTCGAACTTCTTCATGAAAGCAACGAGCTTTTCAACGCCCTCGATAGGCATAGCGTTGTAGATAGAAGCTCTCATACCGCCGACAGATCTGTGGCCCTTGAGGTTCTTGAAGCCTGCTGCATCTGACTCAGCAATGAACTTCTTGTCAAGCTCATCATTGCCTGTGATGAACGGAACGTTCATGAGTGAGCGGTCCTTCTTTTCAACTGTGCCCTTGAACATCTTGCTGCTGTCGAGGAAATCATAGAGGATCTTAGCCTTCTTCTCGTTGTGCGCCTTCATGCCCTCAAGGCCGCCCATTTTCTTGATCCACTTGAATACCTTGCCGCATACATAGATGCCATATGTAGGAGGTGTATTGTAGAGAGACTCGTTATCAGCCTGTATCTTCCAGTCCATCATTGTAGGAGTCTGCTTGAATGCAGGACCGTCAGCGATGAGATCCTCACGAACGATGATGATCTGAACGCCTGCAGGACCAACGTTCTTCTGAACGCCGCCGTAGATAACGCCGTACTTCTTTACGTCAACAGGCTCTGAAAGGAAGCATGAGCTTACGTCAGCAACCAGCTCGTGGCCCTTTGTGTTGGGGAGCTCCCAGAACTTTGTACCGTAGATAGTGTTGTTCTCGCAGATGTAAACATAGTCAACATCTTCGGGAATATCAAGGTCTGAGCAATCAGGGATATAAGAGAATGTCTTGTCAGCAGAAGAAGCGACTCTTACTACCTCGCCGTACTTCTCAGCTTCAGCAGCAGCCTTCTTAGCCCACTGACCTGTGATGATGTAAGCAGCCTTGCCCTTCTTCATAAGGTTCATAGGAACCTCTGCGAACTGAAGATTTGCGCCGCCCTGTACGAAGATCACCTTGTAGTTGTCAGGGATATTCATAAGGTCGCGGAGATCCTTCTCTGCTTCCTTGATTATCTCATCATAAACCTTTGAACGGTGGGACATCTCCATAACGGACATACCGCAGCCCTTGTAATCCATCATTTCCTCTGCACATTCCTTGAGAACTTCCTCAGGGAGAACAGCAGGACCTGCACTGAAGTTGTAAACTCTGCTCATGTTAAAAACCTCCAAGTTATATATTATAAAAATAAGAAGTATTTGCAATACAATATAAATTATACTCCTTTGTTCAAAATATGTCAATATATAAAGCCGAAATTTTTGCGGAGCAGGCAATATTCGTCAAAAGCCATAAAAATAGGTAGGGCAAATCTGTTTTTAGTAGCTTTTAGAGCTTTTTTTACAAAAAAATACGGCAGGGGAGCACTCCTGCCGCTTTGATGTCAAATAAATTATTCCACAAAAAAGGACAGCCGAAGCTGTCCTTAATGCGTATTTACGGTAATTTCCACTCGTCGCAGAGCTTGTGGATAGCCTCGGTGAGCTGGCGCATATCCGCATTCGTCCTGCCGTCGGAGTCCCTGATAAGAGCCGCAAGGCGGTCTGACGCTGCAACGAGGTCGCTGTAGGTGATGTTGAAGTTTGCGCTGTTGCGCTTCTTTGGTATCGGGATAGGCTCGGCGTCGATAGTTACCACATTTTCGGCAATATCGAACTCCGCGCCGCTGTAGGGAACGTATACCTCTGCGCCCAGCTCATCGCGGAGCTTCTGTGCAAAGCTCTCAGAGCCTGTTGCCTCGCCGTGATTGATGAAGAAGCGCTGCACTCCCTTGACGGACTTAGCCCACGCAAGGAGTCCGTTCATATCTGCGTGACCGCTGATACCGGGGAGCTTTGTTATCCTTGCGGCTACCTTTACGGTCTCGCCGAAGAGCTTTACGCGCTTTGCGCCGTCGACAAGGGCGCGTCCAAGGGTATTTCCTGCCTGATATCCCACGAAAAGAATGGTATTCTCTTTTCTCCAGAGGTTATGCTTGAGGTGGTGCTTGATACGTCCTGCCTCGCACATACCGCTGGCGGAGATGATTACCTTTGGACGGGGATCGTCGTTGATAGCACGGGAGTCGTCACTGCTGACAGTCCTGATAAGGTCGTCGAAGCTGATAGGATTTATGCCCTGACGGACAAAGGAGAGAGCCTCCTCGTCGTAGCAGCTCTCACGGTTGCTGATGAATATATCCGTAGCCTCATTGGCAAGAGGACTGTCCACGTAAACGGGGAAGCCGTCGTGTCTTGTGACAAGTCCCTCCGCCTTGATATGGCGGATAAAGTAAAGCATTTCCTGAGTTCTGCCCACTGCAAATGATGGGATTATGACGCTGCCGCCGCGGTCAAAGGTCTCCTGCAGAACACGGGCAAGAGAAGCTGTGTAGTCCGTGGGACGGTCGTGTATGCGGTTTCCATAGGTGGACTCCATAACCACGTAATCTGCGGATTCGATGTACTGCGGATCGCGGATAAGGGGCTGGTAAGTGTTGCCGATATCGCCCGAAAAAGCAATAGTCTTGGAGATGCCGTTCTCGGTTATGGTGAGGAGTATGCTTGACGAGCCCAGAAGATGACCTGCGTCGCGGAAGAGAACCTTTATGCCCTCGCATACCTCGAATTTCTGCTCATAGCGGTGCGGAACGAAAAGCTCGATAGCTCCGATAGCGTCGTCCATAGTGTAGAGGGGCTCGTAGTCGGGCTCGCCGCGTCTTGCAGCCTTACGGCTTCGCCATTCCGCTTCAAATTCCTGAATGTGCGCACTGTCTCGGAGCATTACGGAGCAGAGGTTTGTGGTAGCCTCCGTAGCGTGTATCTCGCCCTGAAAGCCGCCTGCATAGAGCAGTGGGAGCAGTCCCGAATGGTCAATATGTGCGTGAGTAAGGAGAACAAAGTCGATATTGGACGGAGATACAGGTACCTGAACGTTCTCGAATATGTCCTCGCCCTGCTGCATACCGAAGTCCACAAGGAACTTCTTGCCGCAGGCTTCTATATAGGTACAGCTGCCCGTAACTTCATGGGTAGCGCCGATAAAAGTCATTTTCATGTGGTTTCCTCCCTGTTCAGATCAAAATCATGCTTTGTAGGATTTTGATTTAACTTGTAGGGAACGCCGCCCTCGGCGTTCCAATGTAGGGGCTGATGCCCACATCAGCCCGATTTTATTTGCTATTTAACGGGGCGATGTGGGCATCGCCCCCCTACATATAGTTTTGGGTTGGCGGACTCCCAATGGGCGTCCCTTAACGGGCGGATAATATCCGCCCCTGCAAATTCATATAAGCGGAACGCCGAGGGCGGCGTTCCCTACATATATTATAACACATTTCTGCGCTGATGTCTATAATAAAACTGTGAAAAATGCCAGAAATTCAAATGTGCCAAATCAGAGATTTAATGTTTAACGATAAATTTTTATCGTGTAAACTGTACAACAGGGAGCTCCCAGAACCTGCCTTTTTATGTTTAAACATACAATATTTAATGATAAACGATAAAAAACCATTGACAAACATTAACTGACGTGGTATCATGTAATCACAGACAGGGAGAGCTCCCACGAAAAAACAGAAAAGGAGAATCATTATGGAAAACGAAAAACTTAATTCTAAGATCAAAAACATCAGCAGGATATCTGTAGTCGGACTGATAGCATATATCGGAATTGCGGCATACGCCATGTTTCCTTCGGCAAAAAAGGGCTTCATTGACGGCTGGAACTCTGTCGACGACGGATCTGATATAGCAGTATGGGAGGCATTGCTTGGAGTTGTCTGCGCTGTTGCAATGCTGACGGCTCTTGTTATTACAATAGTGGCAGGCTTGCAGCTTCTATTCGGCATGAGCCGCGGAGCTTCGCCTTTTACGGAAAAGGTCAGCAAAGCTATAAAGAATATGGGCGTGAGCCTTATGGTCTATGAGGTCACAAGAGCAGGATTCTATTATCTTTCCGAGGGGACTGTCGAAATAGGTATGCTGTGGCTGGCAGGACTGGTTCTGTACGCATTCTCGCTGGTATTCCGCTACGGAACGGTATTGCAGAAGGAGTCAGATGAAACTCTCTGAGCAGAAAGGACGTGAGTCTATGGATAAAAAACAGCTTACGCGTAAAATACAGCGTATAAGCCGCATAAGCCTTATAGCTATGGTGGCTTACGGAGCGCTGAATATCTTTGGTATGCTTTCGGGCTCGGAAATACGAAAGGACTACACACTGCATATCGACCATCATAACTTCCATGTAACCGATATCATCTATCTTGCAGCGTTTCTGGCGATATTCTTTTCGGTTGTGGCTGGCTTTGTCACGGCTTTTATGCTGCTGAACGAGCTGGGCAGGAGAAGAACTCCGTTCACGCGTAAAATAAGCAATTTGCTGCGGAATTTAGGCGCTTACATGATAATAATTGAGATAGGGAAGATAATATGCATATTCATTGCGGCAAGGGAGATAAGGGTAGACCTTTTCTGGTTCGCAGGACTGGTGCTCTACGCATTTTCGCTGGTATTCCGATACGGCAAGGACTTGCAGAAGCTTTCTGACGAGACCTTATAAGAACAAAGGAGAGATAAATATGATAAATAAAAATATATCAATAATAAAAAACAGCAGTCTTGTGATAATGATATTATCGGTTTTGGGAGCAATTTCAAGCGTATCGGCAGGAGTATGGTATTATAATAACACAAAATCCTGCGAAAACATGAAAAATATCCTCGCAAAGAATATAGTATCATATTGTTTATATGCCGCAATACTTATTCTCGCTGCACTGATTTTCTTCAGGATATTCAGAAGCGGCAGACCTTTTACACGCGGTAATGTATGGGCTGTCAGAGGTATAGCAGGCGTTTTTCTCGTAAAAGCCATGCTCCCTACGTTTTTTCAGCTCAGTGAGCTCGGGATACTGAAAACAGGAGTTATGGGCACAGGTTCCATATTCATAGCAGTTCTTTTCCTGTTCTTTGCGGAGATAATGCGCTACGGCAATCTTTTGCAGACCGAGTCTGACGAAACTCTGTGAGGTGAGGGGATATGTCCATAATTCTGAGACTTGACCGCGTAATGGCTGACCGGAAAATGAGCCTGAACGAGCTTAGTGAACGTGTTGGGGTAAGCAATGTTAATCTTTCAAAGCTCAAAACAGGCAAGGTCAGCGCCATACGCTTTTCAACACTGAATGCTATATGCAAGACGCTGGGCTGTCAGCCGGGAGATATACTGGAATTTATAGATGACGAACCATAATTTTGCTGTGCAAAATTATGGTTCAGTTGAGAGTTGAGAATGTAGGGGGCGATGCCTACATCGCCCCGTTGAGGTTAAATGTATTTTGACGGGCTGATGTGGGCATCAGCCCCTACATTTCATAGTTTCTGAGTGATTTCTGGTTTATTTGACTAAAAAAGTGTCGAATTTTTGTAGCAACCGATACTTGAAACTTTTCCTTCTCTGTGCTATAATAGTTTATGAACTTTTTTTGAACGAGGAGGCGAAGCTATGATAGCAGGTATCATCGACAGCACTAATAAGGCTGGATTCTGGGAAAAGACCATAGGCGAGGAATTTGAATACACCATAGCTTCCGATGTGAACGGACTGAAAAAATGTGACATAATTCTTGTGTCCGAGGAATACTGCGGCGGAGCCATAGGCACGGTCATCGCCGATATCCAGACATATGAACGCTTCAGGGACGTCCCTGTGGCGGCTGTTACTTCGGAGTGCAGCTGCGAGAATCAGGAGATACTTTTAGGCATGGGCTTTGACGACGTGGTAAGACTGCCTATCAGCGGACAGCTGCTTATCCGCAGACTTCGCGGTATTGCGGCGGTATCTCTGCGCGAGAGCTCTGAGCACATGATGAATATTGACAACATTATGGAGATAAACGACGGCGATTCGGGAGCATACTGCGTCCGTTCCGTTGATTTCACCAATATATTCCGATTTGTACTGCGAGTTCTTGAGCGTACACAGAAGAATGCACAGATGCTTGTAATGAAGCTTGACCACATCGGAGACAAAACGCCTGCGGAGAACAGGCAGACCATGAGCATACTTGCCGAATCGGTGCGTAAATGTTTAAGACGAGGCGATATGTCGTCGGTATGCGGTGACGACAGGGTAGTTATACTTCTCATCGGTGCAGATGACGAGGGCGGACACCTTGTTGCAAGCCGAATAGTCAGCAGCTTCTACAGCAAGTGCGCTGACGACAGCTATGAGCTGAGCTATGATATAAGGGAAGTTCGTACAACTACATAAGCGCAGAGCCGCGAGGATTTTTCCTTGCGGCTTTTTTGTTATTAGAACTAAGAGCTAAGAACACGTTAAAATGATGAATGATACTCTGTAGGGGAGGGCACCCTCGCCCTCCCGTTAATTACGCTGCAAATAATATTTGTAGGGGACGGCGTCCTCGACGTCCCGAGGGATACGGTGAAATTAAATGGGCGGCGAAACGCCGCCCCTACATGGTAACTTTTTTGTCAAATTGTAACTTGATATTCTTGGCGGCTTGCTGTATAATAAAGAAAAAGTAGGGGCAGATATTATCCGCCCGTGTAAATACGCCGTAAGCGATATGCGATGAACGGTTTTGATAAGAGTGAGCGAGTTTGCGAGCGGCAGCGCGGACGCAGTCGAGCCGGCTCAGCTCGGAAGGGAGTCAATGATATGGATAACAGAAGGATATTTGCATTTTTCTCGGCGGCTGTGCTCGCTTCGGCAGTTTTCGGCGGCTGTACCGACCATAATTCGGGTTATTCGGAAAAAACGCAGTCCGTTACTACCACCGCTGTGGAGATACAGGACTGGACTATCAAAACTCCCGAGACTACCAAGGCTTCGACTACGACAAAAAAAGCAAAAACTACAAAGACTACGGCGAAAAAACAGCAGAACCAGAAGAAAACCACCACTACTGAGGCTCTTGCCGAGACGACCACGACTTCCGTATTCGGGCTTGATGACGGCACTTATGTTGAGTACCACTTCCGCAGCAGGAAGCTCCTCAACGAGCACTTCGAGAAGCACGGCGGAGAGTTCAGCAAGGACTTCGACAAAAGCTACAGCACCGCTGCTGAATACGAAAAAGGCGCCAGCGATGTCATAAACAACAGCGAGGCGCTTCACAAGACCGAAGCCGAGGACGGCGACGGAGTTTACTATATCGAGGATACCAACGAGTTCGTTATTCTTTCCAAGGACGGCTATATCAGGACTTATTTCCGTCCAAACGGCGGCAAGAAATATTATGACAGGCAATGAGTTTTGAGCATATAAAGGAAAAAGGGATACATTCCGAATGGAACATATCCCTTTTGCTTTGTGTGTTATGTTAAATCTTACTTAACGATGAATTTGTCGATCTCTTTAAGGAATGCATCTGCATTGTCTGTGTGTGCGTTGAGCTGGATGGGTTTAGAGAGGTCGAGGCTGAAGATACCCATGATAGACTTAGCGTCAATAGCGTATCTGCCGGAAACAAGGTCAATATCGAAGTCGTACTTCATAACTATATTGACGAATTCCTTTACGTCGTTGATTGCCTGAAGATTAACAGTTGTTTTAGTCATGCTTAATACCTCCTGTTTGTTGTGTTTTTGCTCGTTTATTTCTTTTTCTGCGGCTTTTCCAATTCCGCAATACCATAATAACATTAAAAGCATATAGTGTCAAGGAGTTTGACACATTTTCGTCAATTTGGTATAATTGATTGAGTAAGAGAGAGTTATTTTTTAGTTATTAAGTGTGCATAAATTACGAGGTGTATTTTTGTGCATATTTTATATAACTGATTACGCACAAATTACTGTTAAATACGTCAAAAAGGAACAAACTATGTATAAAATTAATTTTATAACATTCGGCTGCAAGGTGAACCACTACGAGACAGAGTGCATGAAATCGCTGTTTCGTGAGGCTTCCTATGAGATAACGGAGGAAATATCCGAAGCCGATGCTGTCGTGATAAACTCTTGTACCGTGACTTCCTCGGGAGACAGCCGTGCATTGGCGGCTCTGCGAAAGACAAGGGCGGCTCTGCCTGATGCGGTCATAGCCCTGACAGGCTGCTATCCGCAGGCTAACCGCGAGGAGGCGGCGAAGCTCTCCGAGGCGGACATTATCGCAGGCACCAAGTCCAGAGCCCATATCGTGGAGCTGGTAGGGGACTGCCTTGAGAACCGCACCCGTATCGTGGAGCTGTCGGACTACAGCGCCGAGGATATATTCGAGCCCCTGAAATGCACCCGTTTTGACAGCAATACAAGGGCGTTCGTGAAGATACAGGACGGCTGCAACCAGTTCTGCTCATACTGCATGATACCCTTTGCAAGGGGGCGCTGCCGCTCGAAGCCTGTTGATGTGCTCCGTGAGGAGATAGGCGCTATCGCGGAAAACGGCGTTAAGGAGATAGTCCTGTCTGGCATAAACCTTGCCTTTTACGGCAGGGAATGGGGACTTGACCTTGCGGACGCCGCGGAGCTCTGCGCAGAAACAGAGGGCATAGAGCGCATAAGGCTCGGCTCGCTGGAGCCCGAGATGATGTCGGAGGAGCTTCTCAGGCGGCTGAAAGCCCTGCCCCAGTTCTGTCACCAGTTCCATTTGTCCCTGCAAAGCGGCTGCGAACGCACCCTTAAAGCCATGAACCGCAAGTACACCGCCGAGGAGTACCTTGCTCTTACAGAGCGCATACGGAGCATTTTTCCCGACTGCTCATTCACTACGGACGTAATGGTGGGATTTCCGCAGGAGACTGAGGCTGACCATGCCGAGTCCGTGGAGTTCATACGCAGGATAGGCTTCGCAAAGGTTCATGTGTTCCGATATTCGCGGAGAAAGGGTACAAGAGCCGACAAAATGGACGGACAGGTTCCCGAGAGCGTCAAGACTCTCCGCTGGCAGGAGATGACTGCGGCGGCAGACGAAACAAGGGAGAAATATCTTAGCTCGTTGGTAGGCAAAACAGTCCCGGTGCTGTTTGAACGTGAAAATTCTACAGAATTTCACCGCGGATACGCACCCGACTATACATTAATAAAAATTTCTCGAAAAAATCCAGAAAAAAGTTTGCGTAATCGGATAATTAGTGTTATAATAGAGAAGTATGGTCACGACTGCTGCATTGGCAGCGCAGTGTCTGACGTTTGAATGCGGAATGCGGAATCAGGGATTAGAGCAGAGCCTGTACACTTTTGAATGTAGGGGGCGATGCCTACATCGCCCCGAGCATTACGATTTTCTTATGGACGGGCTGATGTGGGCATCAGCCCCTACAGTTCGTTCCGGCATATTTCATTGCTAATTACGCATTACGCATTATGAATTAAATTGAAGGGAGACTGAATTATGTCCGTATTCAGAATTTACGTTGAAAAGAAGCCTGAATTTGCAGTTGAAGCTCAGTCCGTGCTCAGCGATATAAAAACTGCGCTCAGACTTAACATTTCGGGAGTCCGTATCCTCAACAGATACGACGCAGACAAGCTCAGCGAGGAGGATTTCAAGGCTGCTATAAGCACCGTTTTCTCAGAGCCTGCCGTTGACGTTGTTTACGACGAGCTCCCACCTGTATCAGAGACAGACCGCGTTTTTGCCGTTGAGTACCTCCCCGGTCAGTTCGACCAGAGAGCCGACAGCTGCGAGCAGTGTATACAGATACTCCGTCAGGGAGAGCGCTGCCGCGTGAGAAACGCAAGGATATACATAATCTCGGGTATCATCAGCGACGAGGACTTCGCTAAGCTCAAGTCCTACATCATCAACCCCGTTGAGAGCCGTGAGGCTTCACTTGAGACTGTCAAGACTCTCGATACAAACTATGATATCCCAACTACAGTAGAGGAGCTGGAGGGCTTCATCAACCTCAATGCATACGGTCTCCACGCTTTCGTTGACAAGTTCGGCCTTGCCATGGACTATGACGATATCAAGTTCTGTCAGGATTATTTCCGCAACGAGGAGAAGCGCAACCCCACTATCACCGAGATACGCATGATAGATACCTACTGGTCTGACCACTGCCGTCATACCACATTCCTCACCAATGTAGAAAACGTAAAGATTGATACTCCTTATATAAAAGATACATACGATATGTATGTGAATGTCCGCAAGGAGCTGGGCAGAACGGACAAGCCCATGACTCTTATGGACCTTGCTACCCTTGCAGCCAAGAAGCTGAAGGCTGACGGAAAGCTCCCCGACCTCGACGAGAGCGAGGAGATAAACGCTTGTTCCGTAAAGATAAAGGTGGACATAGACGGTCAGCTCGAGGACTGGATACTCATGTTCAAGAACGAGACTCACAACCACCCGACTGAGATAGAGCCTTTCGGCGGTGCTGCTACCTGTCTGGGCGGCGCTATCCGCGATCCGCTTTCGGGACGTTCTTACGTATATCAGGCTATGCGTGTAACAGGTGCGGCTAATCCTCTTGTTCCTGTTGAAGATACTATCGCAGGCAAGCTCCCACAGAGAAAGATCACTCTCGGAGCTGCCAACGGCTACAGCTCATACGGCAACCAGATAGGTCTTGCTACAGGTCATGTTGCAGAGGTATACCACCCTGGCTATGTTGCTAAGCGTATGGAGATAGGCGCAGTTCTCGGAGCTGCTCCTGCCGAGAATATCCGCAGAGAAAGACCTGTTCCGGGAGATATCGTTATCCTTCTCGGCGGCAAGACAGGTCGCGACGGCTGCGGCGGAGCTACAGGCTCGTCCAAGTCACACACACTTGAATCCCTCGAGCACTGCGGCGCAGAGGTACAGAAGGGTAATCCTCCCGAGGAGAGAAAGCTCCAGAGACTGTTCCGCAATCCAGAGGTAACTAAGATGATAAAGCGCTGCAACGACTTCGGTGCAGGCGGCGTTTCAGTTGCTATCGGCGAGCTGACAGACGGTCTCGTTATCAACCTCAATGCAGTTCCCAAGAAGTACGACGGTCTCGACGGTACCGAGATCGCTATTTCCGAGTCTCAGGAGAGAATGGCTGTTGTCATAGCTCCCGAGGATAAGGACAAGTTCATGGAGGAGGCTGCAAAGGAGAACCTTGAAGCTACCCTCGTTGCCGATGTTGTAGAGGAGCCAAGACTCAAAATGGTATGGAACGGCAACACTATCGTTGACCTTTCAAGAGAGTTCCTCAACTCAAACGGCGCTCCCAAGTATACAGACATAGAGGTAGAAGCTCCTGCATTCGTGGCTGATGATGATATCGCAGACAGCGCAGATTCATGGACTCAGCTCATGTCAAACCTCAATGTATGCTCACAGAAGGGACTTATAGAGAAGTTCGACTCCACTATCGGCGCAGGCACAGTCCTCATGCCTTTCGGCGGAGTATACCAGATGTCTCCCTCACAGGCTATGGCTGCAAAGATTCCTGTGCTTGAGGGTGAGACCAATACCTGCTCGCTCATGGGCTGGGGCTATAACCCCGATATATCCGAGAAATCTCCTTACCACGGCTCAATGCTGGCTGTTATCGAGTCTATCGCTAAGGTAGTTGCCGCAGGCGGTACCTACAAGAAGTGCTGGCTCACCTTCCAGGAGTATTTCGAGAGAACTCAGAACGATCCAAAGCGCTGGGGCAAGCCAATGGCTGCACTTCTCGGCGCATTCAGGGCTCAGCTTGAAATTGGCTGCGGCTCTATCGGCGGAAAGGACTCAATGTCGGGTACTTTCGAGAATATCGACGTTCCTCCTACACTGGTTTCATTCGCAGTTTCCACTGCTACGGCAGACAAGGTAGTTTCCACAGAGTTCAAGGGCTCGGGCAATACAGTCATCTCTATCGTTCCCGAGTACGACGAGAACGGACTTCCAAAGTGGGACAGCATCAAGGCTTGCTTCGACAAGGTAGAGCAGATAATCAAGGACGACCGCGCAAATGCTATCTGGACTATCGGCTACGGCGGATTTGCAGAGGGTATCGCAAAGATGTGCTTCGGCAACAAGATAGGCTTCGAGTTCACAACAAGACTCAGCGCTAAGGAGCTCTACAAGCCATGCTACGGCGCATTCATCATCGAGCTCAAGGGCGACGCAAAGAGCGGCGAGAACATCATCGGTAAAACTGTTTCCGATTACAAGATACTCTCTATGGACTATACTGTCAGCCTTGACAACCTCCAGAGAGTATGGGAGGCTAAGCTTGAGCCTGTATTCCCGTGCCGCATAAAGACTACAGATACAACTCCCCAGACATATTCTTCACCTAACCGCATTCAGCTTTCAGCTTCTACAAAGATAGCAAAGCCGAGAGTCCTTATCCCTGTATTCCCCGGCACAAACTGCGAGTACGATACTGCAAGAGCCTTTGAAAAGGCAGGCGCCAAGGCTGAGGTAGTCGTTATCAGAAACCTCTCCGCTGGAGATATCGAGGAGAGCGTAAGATACTTCGAGAGCGCAGTAAGACGTTCCGAGATAGTTATGATACCGGGCGGATTCAGCGGCGGTGACGAGCCCGAGGGAAGCGGCAAGTTCATTACAGCATTCTTCCGCAACCCCAAGATAAAGGACGCAGTTCACGACCTCTTAAAGAACCGCGACGGTCTTATGCTAGGTATCTGCAACGGATTCCAGGCTCTTATCAAGCTGGGACTCGTTCCATACGGTGAGATAATCGACATGGCTGACGACGCACCTACGCTTACATTCAATACCATAAACCGCCACCAGTCCATGATGGTAAATACACGTATCGCCTCCAACAAGAGCCCATGGCTCTATGGCTGTGAGGTAGGCGATATCCATACAGTTGCTATCTCACACGGTGAGGGACGCTTCGTAGCTCCTGCAAGTCTCATTCAGCAGCTTGCAAACAACGGTCAGATAGCTACACAGTACGTTGACCTTGACGGCAACCCAACAATGGATATACGCTATAACCCCAATACCTCTATCGAGGCTATCGAGGGTATCACTTCTCCCGACGGACGTGTATTCGGTAAAATGGGACACTCAGAGCGTAAGGGTAGCTATATCTGTAAGAACGTTCAGGGTGAAAAAGACCAGAAGATATTCGAGAGCGGCGTTAAATACTTCACATGATGAAAAAAGGACAGCTTCGGCTGTCCTTTTTTAGCCCTTAGCCTGTAGGGGACGCCGCCCTCGGCGTCCCACGAATTATAATGCAATTATAAATGACGCGCTGTAGGGGCGGATATTATCCGCCCGTGTAGATGTGCCGTAAGCGATGTACGATTATCGGTGTTGATAATAGTGAGCGAGTTTACGAGCGGCAACGTGGCAAGGGGGCGCAGGCTCTGCGCTGTAGGGGACGGATATTATCCGCCCATGTAATGTGCCGTAAGCGATGTACGATTATCGGTGTTGATAATAGTGAGCGAGTTTACGAGCGGCAATGTGGCGAGGGGGCGCAGGCTCTGCGCCCGTGTATGACAAACCACGTTTATTTCGGGCGAACACTGTTCGCCCCTACAAATGGCATTTTATTTAAAACGGGTATAACGGGCGACGGGACGTCGCCCCTACACAAACTAATTACTAATCACTATCAACTGATAACTTATTAAAAATAATTTTTGAATTTGGCTTAATCAACAAATAAATGTCAATACTATTGTTGATATTCACAGTGTTTCTGCTGGCTGTGCAATGTTCATATTTTTGTGTTGACTAATACTATTATTTAGTATATAATAATAAGTAGATTAAAGTTATTAGTGATTAGTTATTAGTTTGTGCAGGAGCCAACTTTGTCGTTCGTGCCCTACAATTAGATGATTACTAATCACTAGGCACTAATAACTAATAACTAAAAAGGGAGATATGCTATGAATAATATACTGTTTGCCGCTTCCGAGTGTGTACCATTTATAAAGACAGGCGGACTTGCTGACGTTGTAGGCGCACTTCCGCAGTATATCGACAAGAAGAATTTCGATGTAAGGATTATAATGCCTTACTACACCTGCATACCCGATAAGTACAGAAGCGAATTCAAGTACGTTCATCACTTCTATATGGACTACGGCATGAGAAGCGAGGGGGTTCATGTCGGCATTATGGAGTATGAGTACAACGGCATAAAGTTCTATTTCGTTGACAACGAGTATTACTTCAAGTGCGATACTCCATATTCATCAGACCTTAAATGGGACATCGAGAGATTCACTTTCTTCTGCAAGGCTGTACTGGCTATCCTGCCTGTTATCGGCTTCCGTCCCGATATCATACACTGTCACGACTGGCAGTCGTCCCTCATTCCCGTTTTTCTGCACTCTGCTTTTGCTACGAACCCGTTCTTCAGTGCAACAAAGACGATAATGACTATCCATAACCTGAAATTCCAGGGCGTTTGGGATATAGACACATTCCGCTACAATACGGCTCTGCCCGATTATATGTTCACTCCCGATAAGCTGGAGTTCAACAAGAACGCAAATATGCTCAAGGGCGGTCTGGTCTATGCGGACTACATCACCACGGTCTCCGAGACCTACGCCGAGGAGATAAAATACCCCTTCTACGGCGAACAGCTTGACGGACTTCTCCGTGCAAGGTCAGCTTCACTGAGGGGAATCCTCAACGGTATCGACTACAAGGTATTCGATCCTGCAAACGACGACAAGATATTCACACCGTTCACAGCCAAGAACTTCAAGACCAAAAAGGCTGAGAACAAGACGAAACTGCAGGAACAGCTGGGACTTCCCGTTGACAAGGAAAAGTACATGATGTGTATCATCTCACGTCTTACCGACCAGAAAGGACTTGACCTCGTTAATTACGCTATGGAGCGTATCTGCGACGAGAACACCCAGTTCGTGATAATAGGCACAGGCGATCCCAAGTATGAGAATATGTTCAAACACTATCAGTGGAAGTACCCCGAGAGAGTCTCCGCAAATATCCTCTACAACGACGACCTTGCCCATAAGCTCTATGCGGCGGCAGATACAGTTCTCATGCCGTCACTGTTCGAGCCCTGCGGACTTACACAGCTCATCGCTCTCCGCTACGGAACTCTGCCTATAGTACGTGAAACAGGCGGACTCAAAGACACAGTCCAGCCATATAACGAGTTTGACGGAACAGGCAACGGCTTCTCATTTGCCAACTTCAACGGCGACGAGATGCTGAACACTATCAACTACTCCAAGAGAGTGTACTACGATAACCGCAAGCAGTGGGACGCAATGGTACAGCGAGCTATGGAGCAGGACTTCTCATGGAACAGCTCAGCTCGTCAGTACGAGGGTATGTACAGCTGGATGATAAACTGGTAATAATTCTAAAACATATTATAGGGAGTGAGGGCGGATCCATTCCGCCCTTGCTGATTATCTGTAGGGAACGGCGTCCTCGGCGTTCCATGTAAATGTGCCGTAAGCGATGTACGATTATCGGTATTGATGAGAGTGAGCGAGTTTACGAGCGGCAACGTGGCAAGGGTGCAGTGTCACGCTGCCGTGGCAAGTGGGCGCAGGCTCTGCGCTGTAGGGGCTGATGCCTAACAGGCACCCGTACCCTCTGTCAGCTCTGCTGACATCTCCCTGTACTACAGGGAGTCCCCCACATCAGCCTGACCAATTGTTACGTAAATCAACGGGGCGATGTAGGTATCGCCCCCTACAATGCCTTGAATCTATATGTAACGATATTAACGGACGACCAATGTTCGTCCCTACAAATTAATCACTAACCACTGACTACTAAAACGGAGAAAAAATATGCTTAATGATGACAAAAATGAAAAACAGCTCAGCGATGAAGTGAAAGCCTTTGCCAAGCTTTATTCCGAATTTGAGGCTAAACGCGAGAAATGGGAAGAAAAGGACTACGTTGAGGAGCTCATTGCAAAGGGACACCCCGAAACTGCCGAAAAACTGAAAAAGTACAGGCACAATATCATATCTATCGGAGTTAAGAAAACTCCCGAGGACGGCATACCCGTGGGAGCAAGCAAGATAGGCGGACTTCCCGACCTGCCGCCCGATATCGAATACCCCACTATGACAGGCTATACCATGCGCGTTAAGGGCGGAAGCGAGACCAAGACCTGCGGAAAATCGGCTATGCACCTCGTTATGCAGATAAATCTGCGTGAGCTTGCCAAAAGCGGTGCGGATACCGAGGGGCTTTTCCCGAAGACAGGTATGTTTTATTTGTTCTGGAGCGGCGAGTATGACTATACCATGTTCGACATTGACAATGAGTATCGCTTTGTAAAGCCTGATGAGCCCGAGCTTGCTCATATAAACAAGGTCATCTGGTGGGACGGGGATATGTCAACGCTCAGACGTACTCAGCCGTCTCTGCCCTATTATGAAGAAGTCAATGACGAGGACAATGGTATCTTTGACGAGATTTGTCACGAAACGATGATAGATTTCTGGCAGGAATACGACTATGAACGCAATGCGGCTTATGAGATAGACGACCTCATGGATATTTTAGAGGACGCCGACGAGTATGATTTTGTCAGCCGCGACGATAAGATATTCGGTATACCGAGCGGCGCTAACGCTCCACAGCTCGGTGACGACCAGCTCCTGCTGTTACAGCTCGATTACTCGGTAGGCTGTATATGGGAATTATTCTGGATAATGGACAAGCAGGACTTCATCGACCGCAAATTCGACAATATACAACTGGACGCAGACTGCGACTGATGATCAATTCCAAATTATACAGGTTAATTATAAAAAAGGATAAGATACAATGTTAAAAGGCGCAATATTCGATATGGACGGTCTTATGATAGACACCGAAAAGCTCTATCTCAAATTCTGGATACAGTCCGCAAAGGACTTCGGCTATGACATGAAGCCCGAGCACGTCTACGCTATCCGCAGTATGGCGAGAAAATACTCTATCCCTACGCTGAAAGGCTTTCTCGGCGAGGACTGTCCCACCGAGGAGATAAGAGCTCACCGAACCGAGCTCATGGCGGAGTACATAAACGAGCACGGACTGGAAGTGAAAAAGGGGCTTTTCGAGCTCCTGTACTATTTAAAGGGCAGGGAGATAAAAATGGCTGTGGCAACGGCAACTCCCCGAAGCCGAACAACGGAATATCTGGAAAAGATAGGAGCAGCGAAGTTCTTCTCGGCGGTGATATGCGGAGACATGGTGGAAACAGGCAAGCCAGCTCCCGATATATACCTGACAGCGGCGAGAGAGCTGGGACTTCCGCCTGAGGAATGTGCGGCATTCGAGGATTCTCCCAACGGCATAAAGGCTGCCCACGCCGCAGGCTGTCACGCCATAATGATACCCGATATGACTCAGCCCGATGACGAGATAAAGCCGCTTTTGTCGGCAGTTTACGAGAATCTCGGGCTTGCTGTAGATTATTTTGAAAGGAGCTTCGGCGAATGAGCGTTTCCGAGATATTTGAGATACCCAAGTTCTACTACTTCGAGAGCGGCAACGACTTTTCGGGGAGCAAGGGCGACTTCGCCTATAAGATATGCAACGGCGATGTATTGAAGTGCATGACATGGCATGGCAGGCTTTGCTCCATGAAAGCGGAGATAGAGCACGAGGCGGAGTTCGAGCGCACACAGGAGGGCTTTGAAGCCATGATAAAATGGCTGGAGGAGCAGTATAAAGAGTGAGCAGAGAGTAGTGAGTAGCAGGGGGCGCAGGCTCTGCGCTGTAGGGGCTGATGCCTACATCAGCCCGACTAATTTATACGTAACCCAACGGGGCGATGAGGGCATCGCCCACTACAAACTAAGCACTAACAACTAATAACTATTAAAAAGCATTGACAAAATCATACTGTGGGTTTATAATTATATTGAAAAATTGTATCCACTAATAACAGTATTTTAAGCTATAAATTTTACGGAGGAATTATGGATATTATAATCGTAGGCTGCGGCAAGGTGGGAAGTGCTCTCGCCGAGGTGCTCAGCGATGAACACAGTGTTACCATAATTGACAAAAAAGAATCTCTTGTTGAGGCTGCTACAAACGATTTTGACGTAATGGGAATCGTCGGAAACTGCCTTCAGACCGAAGTCCTTGAAGAAGCTAACGTTTCAAAGGCGAATATTCTTATAGCGGTCACTACTTCCGACGAGGTAAACATTTTGTCATGCCTTATCGCAAAGAGAATGGGTGCACGTCACTGTATCGCCCGTGTCCGCAGTCCCGAATTCGATAAACAGCTGGTATTCATGCGTGAGGAGCTTGGTATCAGCATGATGGTAAACCCCGATTACAACGCCGCAAACGAGATAGCAAAGGTACTGCGCTATCCCGAGGCTATCAATATCGAGTCCTTTGCCAAGGGCAGAGTTGACCTTGCGGAGATACGTATAACCAGCGGCAGTATCCTTGACGGCGTGGCTCTCAGCCAGCTTTCGAGACGTCTAAGACTGGACGTGCTCATCTGCGCAGTTCAGCGCGGCGACGAGCTCACTATCCCTAACGGTAATTTCGTGCTCCGTGCAGGAGACAAGATACACATGACCGCTTCACACAGCAATATGGTCAAGTTCTTCAAGAGCATAAGCGCCGCTTACCGCGAAAAGCGCGTAAAGCACGCAGTCCTTATCGGCGGCGGACGAGTTGCATATCATCTGGCTCAACAGCTCATCGAAATGGGCGTTAAGGTCAAGATAATCGAGATAGACCACGAGCGCTGTCTGGAGCTCTCCGACAGGCTCAACAAGGTGGATATCTCATGTGCCGACGGTACTGACCACGATATCCTCGAGGAGGAGCGCGTTTACGACGCCGACGCTGTAGTCACCCTGACAGGCATCGACGAGGAGAATATCCTTCTCTCGCTCCTTGCCAAGAACAACGGCGTTGACAAGGTGGTAACAAAGGTAAACAGAATGTCCCTTATGCAGCTTTCGGACACTCTCGACCTTGACAGTATCATCTCGCCAAAGACTATCACGGTAAATCAGATACTCCAGTATGTCCGTGCAAAGCAGAATTCTCTCGGAAACAACGTAACTACGCTGTACCGACTGGTGAACGACAGGCTGGAGGCTATAGAATTCGTTGTCCGCGACAAAAAGGACTACGTTGACGTTCCGCTGAAAAAGCTGAAGCTCAGAAGCGGTATCCTCATCGCAAGTATCGCAAGAGGCAACGAGCTCATTATCCCAAAGGGCGATGACTGCCTGCAGGTAAATGACAGCGTTGTGGTAATAACCACTACTAAGGGTATGCACGACCTTAGCAATATCTTTGATTAAGGAGTGCACATCGGCTTAATATGAATTACAGAATGATATCATACATTATGGGACAGATATTGAAGGTCGTCGGACTTTTCATGCTCCTGCCCATAATCGTAGGCTTTATTTACGGGGAAAACCATGTTGTGACCTCTTTCGGCATACCGCTTCTCATAACTATGGCGATAGGATTCGCCTTTACGATAATCAAGCCGAAAAACAATCAGGTCTATTCAATGGAGGGCTTTGTCAGCGTTGCGGCTTCATGGATAACCATGTCCTGCATAGGTGCTCTGCCTTTCGTAATATCAGGGGAGATACCCGACTTTCCCAGCGCTCTCTTTGAGACGGTGTCGGGCTTTACAACCACAGGCGCTACCATACTGGAAGATGTTGAGGCTATGTCGCGTTCATGCCTTTTCTGGCGAGCCTTTACCCACTGGCTGGGCGGTATGGGAGTCCTCATGTTCGTGCTGGCTATCATGTCCAGCAACGACGTGCGTACAATGCATATGATGAGAGCAGAATGCGCAGGTCCGAAGGTAGGACGCCTTGTGTCGAAATCACGCTTTTCCGCAAGAATACTCTACGGCATATACATCACTCTCACCGTATCCGAGGCGATACTCCTGCTCTGCGGCGGTATGCCTCTCTATGACGCTATTCTGCACGCCTGCTCATCGGCAGGTACAGGCGGATTCTCCATGTGGGGAGACAGCATAGGTCATTACAACAGCGTTTACATAGAAATGGTAGTGGCAGCGTTCATTATCCTTTTCGGCGTAAACTTCAACCTTTACTATTATCTTCTCATCAGAAAGTTCTCAATGGCTTACAAGAATGAGGAGGTAAGGACGTATTTCGGCGTTATAATAGCCGCTACAGCTATTATCGCCATTAATGTACACAAGCTTTACGACGGAGTAGGCGATACCCTGAGACATACCTTCTTTATGGTGGCTTCCACCATAACCTCGGCAGGCTTCTCCACCACCGATACGGCTAAATGGCCCGAATTCTCGCAGACGCTGCTGCTCATGCTCATGTTCGTGGGCTCGTGCGCAGGCTCTACAGGCGGCGGTATGAAGGTATCGCGTATAATGATACTTATAAAAACAGGCATCAAGGAACTGAAATATATCACAAATCCCCGTGCGGTAGCTACTGTCAAAATGGACGGAAAGCCTGTTGAAAAGGACGTAGTGCGCGGCGTCAGCAATTATCTCATACTTTTTATGACGCTCATGTCAATATCAGTTCTTCTGATATCGCTCAACGGCTTCCATATTGACGAATCGCTTTCTGCGGTCATAACCTGCATGAATAATATCGGCTTCGGCGTGGGACGCTTCGGTCCTGCGGGAAATCTTGGCGGACTAAATGCATTTTCAAAGGTAGTTTTATGCTTTGATATGCTTCTCGGACGTCTTGAGATATATCCGCTTATAATGCTGTTTGTTCCGAGAAGAAGATAATAATGCAGCGGAGCGTGGGGACGTTCCGCTGTTTTATTATAGTGAACGTCAAAAAATAATTATACGTTCACTATAATAAATGATCAAAAATGCCTCGCGCATCCGCAATCTTACGTTTGCTGCGTGCGTATCGGCAAATAGCAGACGCTCAAATTTTGTCGTTTGCTATAATACGTAAAAATTAAAATGGGAGGAATTTAACATGAAAAAATTTGTTGCGGCAGCTCTTTCGGCTGCTATCTGCATGGGAGCTGTATCTGCTCCGTGTGTATTTGCGGTAACTACGGATATGGGCGGCATATCTGCTGAGGACGTCAGAGTTGCCGAGTCGGGCAAGTGCGGAAACGACGCTTACTGGAGCTTTGAAAACGGCAGGCTCACTATCACGGGAAACGGCGCAATGGGCGACTGGGACGGCGGCAGCTATACCCCTTGGTCAAAGCTCAGAGGACAGCTCACTTCTGTCGAGATAGGCGAGGGTATCACAACTGTGGGAACCTTTGCGTTTTCTAACTGTGTAAAGATAACGTCAATAAAGTTCCCGAGCACCTTAAAGGAACTGGAAATGAACTGTTTCCAGGAATGCGACAGCCTTGACAGCGTTGACCTGCCTGCCAATATCTCGGTTATTGGTACTTATGCGTTCAGAAACTGCGATAATCTGAAAAAAGTTATTATCCGCAACAAGAACTGCCAGATAATAGGCGGCAAGGATACTATCAGCAACGACACCTCAAACAGGAACAACAGATACACAGGAGCTGTTGTGGGATATCAGGGCTCTACAGCTGAGGCATATGCTAATAAGAGCGGCTATAAATTCGAGAATATAAATAACAGCACTCCTGCGACTACTACAACAACGACTACTACAACTACTACAACGACTACTACAACGACTACTACCACCACCACAACAACAACTGTTACTTCAACAACAGTGACCACAACAAAGCCTATAATACCGCCAAGTGCTTCAGGTCTCGGCGACGTTGACAAGAACGGCGCTATAAACGCTGTTGACGCAAGCTATGTTCTTACCGAGTATGCAAGCACCTCAACAAATCACGCTCCGAGCTTTACCGCAGAGCAGACTGCTGCGGCAGATGTAAACAAGGACGGCTCAGTAAATGCTGTTGACGCTTCCTACATACTCTCTTATTACGCTTACACTTCAACGGGCACAGAAAGCAAGAAGTCCTTTGAGGACTATATGAAGCAGAGCTGAGCTCCTGACGTTATCGGAATGGAGAGGTTCAGATGAAAAGAATATTAGCTGCTGTTATGGCAGCAGTAATGAGTTTATCCGCAGGGATTTCCGCTCCTGAGTCTGTTTCCGTGGCAGTTGCGCCTCAGATGAACATCATCGGGGAAGAAAGAGTAGGGGAATCAGGAAAATGCGGAGTTGACGCTTACTGGCAGCTCAACGGAGACAGACTGGTCATCACGGGAAACGGCGAAATGGGCTACTGGGAGTCTCCTGAACGCACCCCATGGGGAAAGATGAGGGACAGGATAGGCTCGGTTGAGATAGGCGAGGGTATAACCACCGTTGGCGGCTGTGCTTTTTCGGGCTGTACAAGGATATCCTCGGTGAAGATACCGAATACTGTGACTGACCTGGAAATGAACTGCTTTGATGAGTGCAAGAGCCTTGGCAGTATCGATCTGCCTCCTTCTGTTTCAATTATCGGACAGAATGCTTTCAGAAGCTGTTCTTCCCTCAGAAATGTCACCGTGCGCAATCCCGATTGTGTTTTTGTCGGCGGCAAGGCTACTATATCAAACAGCGCTTCTACGGGACAGTCCTCATACGGCGGCTCTATAAGCGGCTATAAGGGCTCGACGGCGGAGTCGTATGCTTCAAGGAACGGCTATAATTTCGTTTCTCTGGGCAATGCGCCTGCAACGACAGCGCCTCCGTCAAATAATACAACAACTACTACTGCAAAGCCTACAACTACTACCACAAAACCAACTACCACCACCACGACTACCAGAAAAACTACAACTACAACGACAAGAAAAACGACGACAACAACTACTACAACCACTACTACCACTACCACAACAACTACGACGACTACCACCACAACTACAACTACTACAATGCCGTATTTGGTGAGCGTAAGTGCAAAGATAGACGTCGGCAGCTACCCCACCAAGACCGTCTACACAGTCGGCGAGGAGCTTGACCTCAGCGGCGGTGTGCTGCTCCGCTCCTACAGGGAATTTTACAGTGACGGCAGCTACACTGATGTGGTGCTTGCCCCTGTGGAGATGAAAAACGCCTCCTACAGAATGAACCATATCAATATCAGCAAGTCTGATTTTGACAGCAGCAAGGCCGGAGTATGCACTATTTCCGTGATATACTACTATAAGGACTCCATAGCCTCCACGGATTTTGAAGTTGAGGTAAGACAGCCTGTAACAACTGCCACGACTACCACTACTACTGCCACTGAGCTGACTACCACTACCACGACCACGACAACTACGATGACCACGACCTCGACTACGACTACTACAATGCCGTATGTTGTGAGCGTGAGCGCTAAGCTGGATATCGGCAGTCTGCCCTACAAGACCACGTACACCATAGGCGACGAGCTTGACCTCAGCGGCGGTACGGTGCTTCGCTCCTACAGGGAGTTCTACAGCGACGGAAGCTATAAGGATACAGTCCTTGAGCCACTTGCCATGGACGCGGCTTCATACAGAAGAAACCGCGTGAATATCGTAAAATCCGACTTTGACAGCAGCAAGGCAGGCACCCAGACAATATCCGTAAGCTATTACTATCTGGATTCCATTGCCTATGCCGAATTCAAGGTAGAGGTAAATCCCCCTGTTATAACAACTACCACAACTGCCGAGGAGATAATAACCACTACGACTACTGCCCGTGATGAAAGATTCAGCGCAAGAGTCGAGATAATGGAGCTCCCTTATAAAATAGTATACACCGTAGGCGAGCAGCTGCAGCTTGCAGGTCTCAGAGTCGATGTTTACCATACCCGCGGCGATAACGAGGAGCTCATCAACAAGAACGAAGAGGTCATAGCGTTCCCCGAAAAGTACGAGGTAACGGGCTACGACAGCAGCATGACAGGACTTCAGCGGCTCGAGCTCCAATATAAGGTGTACAATGAAGCAGCGGCAGAGTGGGTAACGGCTTCTGCTGATTTTGAGGTAAGAGTTGAGGAGATCACCACGACTACAACAACTACTACCACCACTACTACCACCACCACTGTGACTACAACGGAAACAACGACTACAACCGCAAAGCCTGCTGATTTCAGCATTGAAATGGAGATAACCGAGAATCCTTACAAGCTTGAGTATAACCAGTTCGACAACAATATAGAACTGGCAGGAATGCGGATAAATCTGTGGCGTATCGAGGAGAACGGCGAAAGACATCAGATCCTTTGGAATCAGTCCATTCTGGAACTGCCCTATGGTTATGGATATTCTGTAATGGATATAGACAGGAACAGAGTGGGACGTCAGCGCATAACCGTTACAGTTGCAACTTATAACTATGAGCTTGGTAAGGATGTTTCAGACTCTCACACATTCTTTATTGAGTATAGACCTGCAATTATTACAACGGCAACAACAACTACCACTACTACAACTACGACAACAACTTCAACTACCACTACTACAACTACGACAACAACTTCAACTACCACTACAACTACAACAACCACAACATCGACGACTTCAACTACGACCAAAACCACAGCATCGACCACAGCAAAGCCTAAGACTACCACAACAACCACCACAAAGGTCACAACGACCACGACTGCACCCGTTACTACCACAACAGTCCCTCAGCCTTCTAAGGTGAAGCTGGGCGACGTGGACGGCGACGGAAAGGTAAATGCTGTAGACGCAAGCTATATCCTTACAGAGTACGCAAGTACCTCTACAGGTCATCAGCCAAGCTTTGACAAGGATAAGCGCGAGGCGGCTGACGCAGACTTCAACGGAAAGGTAAATGCAGTGGACGCTTCTATAGTTCTTTCCTATTACGCTTACCGCGGAAGCGGCGGAACTATCGCTGATATGAGAGAATGGCTGAAATAATAGCTAAGTCTCAAGGTCTAAATTACAGACAATAATAGGAAAAATCACGAAAAACAATTAAAAAGGACGGCTTTTTAAGGTATCCCCTTGACAAGCCGCCCTTTTTTAGGGTATAATAATCAATGCGCGGATTCTATACCCTTTTATAGGTATATGCGCACTATATTTAATGAAAAGGAGGAAAAATATGCCTACATTTAACCAGCTCGTACGTAAGGGAAGAAAGGATCTTGAGACAAAGTCTACAGCTCCTGCTCTCCAGAAGGGCTACAATGCTAAGAAGAAGACTCAGATCGACCTCAGCTCACCTCAGAAGAGAGGCGTTTGCACAGCTGTAAGAACTGCTACACCTAAGAAGCCTAACTCAGCTATGAGAAAGATCGCCAGAGTTAAGCTCACAAACGGCTACGAAGTAACTTCTTACATTCCAGGTATCGGTCACAACCTTCAGGAGCACAGCGTCGTTCTTATCAGAGGCGGACGTGTTAAGGATCTCCCTGGTGTGCGTTACCACATCATCAGAGGTACTCTCGATGCTCAGGGCGTTGCTAACCGTAATCAGGCTCGTTCCAAGTACGGTGCAAAGAAGCCTAAGCAGAAGTAAGATACTTCTCATCAGTCAGCGGCTGACTGTATAAACAATGCCGTTCATTCATTAATATAGGATAACTACTACCGCAGGGTAATGCGGAGATCATATAGATTAGTTCGATTGATCCTCTGCATTGGCTCCTGACACACCTGTCGGCGAAGCAAAGCCCACAGGGCAGTAACCGACAAGGTTTGAGTACCTATGAATTCATTAATCTATATGAAGGAGGGAAGCGAAAATGCCAAGAAGAGGTAAAATCGCAAAGCGTGATGTATTACAGGATCCTGTATACAATTCAAAGCTCGTTACACGTCTGATCAACAATATCATGTTAGACGGTAAGAAGGGCGTAGCGCAGAAAATAGTTTACGGTGCATTTGAGATCGTAGCTGAAAAGACAGGCAAGGACGCTCTTGAGGTGTTCCAGCAGGCTATGGAAAATATCATGCCTGAGCTTGAGGTAAAGGCTCGCCGTCTCGGTGGTGCTACTTACCAGGTTCCTATGGAGGTTCGTCCTGAGAGACGTCAGACTCTCGGTCTCCGCTGGATCACAAAGTATTCCAGAGAGAGAAACGAGAAGACTATGAAGGAAAGACTCGCAGGTGAGATACTCGACGCTCTCAACGGCACAGGCGGTGCTTGCAAGAAGCGTGACGATACTCACAAGATGGCAGAGGCAAACAAGGCGTTTGCTCACTACCGCTGGTAAGCGTCTTTGTAAAAGGAGTAAATTATGTCAAGAGATTGTTCACTTGAAAATACAAGAAATATCGGCATAATGGCCCACATCGACGCAGGTAAGACCACTACCACAGAGCGTATCCTTTTCTACACAGGTGTTAACCACAAGATCGGTGAAACACACGAAGGTTCCGCTACTATGGACTGGATGGAGCAGGAGCAGGAGAGAGGTATCACAATTACTTCCGCTGCTACTACTTGCTACTGGGCAGGCCACAGACTTAATATCATCGACACTCCTGGCCACGTTGACTTTACAGTTGAGGTTGAGCGTTCACTCCGTGTACTCGACGGCTCTGTAACAGTTCTCTGTGCTAAGGGCGGTGTTGAGCCACAGTCTGAAACCGTTTGGAGACAGGCTGATAACTATAAAGTACCCCGTATGGCTTATGTAAATAAGATGGACATTATGGGTGCTGATTTCTATCATGTTATCGACATGATGAAGGACAGACTCAAGTGTAATGCCGTTCCGATCCAGCTCCCTATCGGCGCTGAGGACTCATTCAGAGGTATCATCGACCTCGTTGAGATGAAGGCTTACATTTATACAAACGATCTCGGTACAGATATCAAGGTCGAGGATATCCCCGACGATATGAAGGAGATCGCTCAGAAGTACCACGATGAAATGGTCGAGCACGTTGCTGAGCAGGACGAAGCCCTCATGGAGAAATACTTCGAGGAAGGCGAGCTTACTCAGGAAGAGATCAAGACCTGCATCAGAAAGGCTACTATTGCTAACCACATGGTTCCTGTAACCTGCGGTACTTCATATAAGAACAAGGGCGTTCAGAAGCTCCTCGATGCTATCATCGACTATATGCCTTCTCCGCTCGACGTTCCTGCTATCAAGGGCGTAAACCCTGATACAGATGAGGAAGAGGAAAGACCTTCTTCTGATAACGAGCCATTCTCAGCTCTCGCATTCAAGATCGCTACTGATCCATTCGTTGGTAAGCTTGCGTTCTTCCGTGTATACTCAGGTGTCGTAAATCAGGGTGATACAGTTCTCAACGCTACAAAGGACACTAAGGAGCGTTTCGGCCGTATCGTTCAGATGCACGCTAACCACAGAAAGGACCTCACAACTGTTTACTCAGGCGATATCGCTGCAGCTGTTGGTCTCAAGAATACAACCACAGGTGATACACTCTGTGATGAAAAGCACCCGATCATTCTCGAATCCATGGAATTCCCTGAGCCTGTTATCCAGCTCGCTATCGAGCCTAAGACAAAGGCTGGTCAGGAAAAGATGGGTATCGCTCTCGCAAAGCTTGCTGAAGAGGATCCTACCTTCAAGACATGGACAGACGAAGAGACAGGTCAGACTATCATCGCTGGTATGGGTGAGCTTCACCTCGATATCATCGTTGACCGTCTCCTCCGTGAGTTCAAGGTAGAGGCTAATGTAGGTGCACCTCAGGTTGCTTACAAGGAAACTATCAAGGGCAGCGCAGACATCGACTACAAGTACAAGAAGCAGTCCGGTGGTTCAGGTCAGTACGGTCACGTTAAGATCCGTGTTGAGCCTAACGAGTCAGGTAAGGGCTACGAGTTCAAGAACGCCGTTGTCGGCGGTTCTATCCCCAAGGAGTATATCCCTGCTGTTGACGCAGGTATCCAGGGCGCTATGAAGGCTGGTATCCTTGCTGGCTACGAAGTAGTTGACGTTAAGGTTGAGCTTTACGATGGATCATACCACGAAGTTGACTCGTCAGAAATGGCATTCAAGATCGCCGGTTCTATCGCTTTCAAGGAAGCTCTCAAGCAGGCTAACGCAGTTCTCATGGAGCCTGTTATGAAGGTTGCAGTTATCGTTCCTGATGATTACCTCGGAACAGTTATCGGTGACCTCAGCTCTCGTCGTGGACAGATCCAGGGACAGGAGTCAAGATCAGGTTCTATCCAGGTCGACGCTCTCGTACCTCTTTCAGAAATGTTCGGTTATACTTCAGACCTCCGTTCCAACACACAGGGACGCGGTCAGTATACTATGGAGCCCCACAGCTATGAGGAAGTTCCAAAGAGCATCGCTGAAAAGATCATGGCTAACAGAGCTAAGAACTAATTGCTTATTCCGCCCGTTTTATGCGGAAACTTGTGTAAAACGGGCATAATTTACAAAATCATGTGGTTCAGCTAATATTTTTTTACTGAAACACTTGAATTTACCAAAATAATCTGGTATAATAATATATACAGATTTCTGAAATCTATTCTAAGGAGGAATTTTCCAATGGCTAAGGCTAAATTTGAAAGAACTAAACCCCATGTAAACATTGGTACAATCGGACACGTTGACCACGGTAAGACAACTCTTACTGCTGCTATCACAAAGACTCTCGCTTTGAAGGGTCAGGCTCAGTATGAGGCTTACGATATGATCGATAAGGCTCCAGAAGAGAGAGAGCGTGGTATCACAATCAATACAGCTCACGTTGAGTACGAGACAGACAAGCGTCACTATGCTCACGTTGACTGCCCTGGTCACGCTGACTACGTTAAGAACATGATCACTGGTGCTGCTCAGATGGACGGCGCTATCCTCGTTGTTGCTGCTTCTGATGGCCCTATGGCTCAGACAAGAGAGCACATCCTTCTCGCTCGTCAGGTTGGCGTTCCTGCAATCGTTGTATTCATGAACAAGGCTGATCAGGTTGACGACGAAGAGCTCCTCGAGCTCGTTGAGATGGACATCCGTGACCTTCTCTCAAGCTACGACTTCCCTGGCGATGATACACCTATCATCAAGGGTTCTGCTCTTAAGGCTCTCGAAGCTCCAGACGATCTTAGCGATCCTGCTTACAAGCCGATCCTCGACCTCATGGACGCTGTTGATGAGTTCATCCCAAGCCCTGAGAGAGACGATGCTAAGCCATTCCTTATGCCTATCGAGGATACTATGACAATTTCCGGTCGTGGTACTGTTGTTACAGGTAGAGTAGAGCGTGGAAAGCTCAACGTAAACGAGCCTGTTGAGATCGTTGGTCTTTCTGACGAGAAGCTCAACACAGTTGTTACAGGTCTTGAAATGTTCAGAAAGACTCTTGACTTCTGTGAGGCTGGTGATAACGTTGGTGCTCTTCTCCGTGGTATCACAAGAGATCAGGTTGAGCGTGGACAGGTTCTCTGTAAGCCAGGCTCAATTCACCCACACACAAAGTTCAGCGGTCAGGTTTACGTACTGAAGAAGGAAGAGGGCGGCCGTCATACTCCTTTCTTCAACAACTACAGACCTCAGTTCTACTTCAGAACAACTGACGTTACTGGTGTTGTATCTCTCCCTGCTGACAAGGAAATGTGTATGCCTGGCGATAATGTTGCTATGGACGTTGAGCTCATCACTCCTATCGCTATCGAAGAGGGACTCCGTTTCGCTATCCGTGAGGGTGGTAGAACAGTTGGTTCAGGCGTTGTTACAAAGATCAACGAATAATCTTTGATACTTTAATTATCAACGACTTTAGGCGGTCGTGCCAGTTGGCATGACCGCCTTTTTACATAATATCAATACAAAAGGCAGGGTACAAACATGGAATATGTTCTTCAGACTCAGCAGCTTTGTAAAAAATACGGAAAATTCAACGCTCTCACCGATTTTACCATAAATGTTCCCAAGGGCTCTATCTACGGTATGGTCGGAAGAAACGGCGCAGGCAAAACTACCCTTATCCGTATTGTTACGGGGCTGAATAATCCGTCCTCGGGAGAGTTCACTCTCTTCGGGACAAAGAATACTGACGCTGATATACTTGCAAAGCGCCGAAAAATAGGCGCTGTTGTTGAAACTCCGTCACTTCACCCCGAAATGTCCGCAAAGGACAACCTTATCCAGCAGACTAAGGCGCTGGGCATCTCAGATGAAAAGCTGGACGAGATATTAAATCTGGTGGGACTTCCCAATACAGGAAAGAAAAAGGCTAAGCACTTCTCTCTCGGTATGCGTCAGAGACTTGGCATCGCCTTTTCACTGGTAGGCGATCCCGATTTTCTCGTTCTTGACGAGCCTATCAACGGTCTCGATCCGCAGGGTATCATGGAGGTCCGTGAGATGATACTCAAGCTCAACCGCGAAAAGGGTATCACTATTCTTATCTCCAGCCATATCCTTGACGAGCTCTCGCGTCTTGCCACACATTACGGCTTCATCGAGCAGGGACGCTGTATCAAGGAAATGAGCGCCGAAGAGCTTGAAAAGGTGAGCCGCCGTTCGCTCCATATAAATGTCAACGATACTCAGCTGCTTGCACAGGTTCTTGACGGTATGAAGGCTGAATACAGGATATACTCGCCGACTGAGGCGGATATATTCACTCCGATGCAGGTAACTCCCCTTGTTCTTGCACTGAACGAGAAGAAGTGCTTTGTAAATTCCATGACAGAGCACCATGAGAGCCTCGAAAACTACTTCATGGGACTTGTAGGAGGTGTTCGCAATGTGTAATTTACTGGCAGAAGGCTACAGACGTCTTTTCAAAGGCAAGAGATTCTATATCGTAATGGCGGTCATGGCGGCTATCCCAGCGCTGTTCGCCTTGCTTTACAGTGCTTCCAACAGCTTTATGGAAGCGGCTTCAAGACAGGAAGGCGAGGCGGCTGAGATATTCGCAGATATGAGAAGCTACGCAGATGACCTGCTCTTCAGCCATACAGGCGTAATGGTGCTTCTTGTGGGAATCACCGCAGGTATGCTTATTGTTCAGGATTTCAGGAACAATACCATAAGAAACAAGATAATCGTCGGTCATTCAAGGACTGAAATATACCTTGCAAATCTCATCGTTTCACTGACGGTCATGATGATATACGAGGCAGTATATCTTGTTGTTGCCCTCGCTTTCGGCGGACTTTTACTGGGCTTCAGGGATTTCCCGAACACGGATATAATAGTGAATATGCTCCTTGTACTGCCTATTGAAATGGCGATGACCTCGCTGATAGTGTTCCTCTGCACATCTATGAAGAACGTAGGCGGCTTCGTGCTCTCAATCAGTATGCATTACATCGTGTCAATGTTCTCGCTGGCACTTCTGCTTCTTCATAAGCACCCGAAGATAATGGAGATAGTAAAGGAAGCCGTTCCGTCCTATCAGATGGACCTTATCGGCAATGGACCTATACCCGAGCACTGGCTGAGAATGATACTGTTTATGTTTGGCATCACTTTGATATCAACAATAGGCGGAATACTTATCTTCAAGAAATCAGACCTTAAATAAGCTAAAAAAGCTCCCGAAAGGGAGCTTTTTGCTGTTCAGAAGCCCATGACCTGCGCCTGTCGTGAAAAGATTCGGGGGAGCGCACTCGTCGAGCCTGTGCCGCCTGCATCTTAGTTATGACCTATAATTATTACAAATAAGAAAAATTACACAGTGAAATTATTACAAAAAAAATACAAATTCACAGTATCGCAGATTATTCGCCTCCAAACAGTTGACAATTTCTGTTTTTCTTGATAAAATAGATATGATGCCTATTTTGTGCATTGACTACTTTTAGGAGGAGGAACTGCTTTGGGAGATAGTAAGTTTTGCAACAGATGCATGGCACAGTATGACCAGTCTATGCACGTTTGTCCGTCCTGCGGATACGTGGAGTCAGACGAACATAACCCCATGTATGTCCCACCAGGTACGATACTCCATAGCAAATACCTCTGCGGTGTTCTTCTGGAATACAACGGCGAGGGTGCGACCTATATCGGCGCTGATACAACTACAGGCAAAAAGGTGCTCATAAGAGAGTATATGCCTATAAACCTCTGCACCCGTGTCAAGAATAAGGCTATAATCAGCGTAAATTACAATAACCTTGCCAAGTACAAGGCTTTTATGGCTGAGTATACCGAGCTCAACAAGTCTCTTGCGAGACTCCGCAACAACTCGAATATACCGCCTGTTCTGGATATGTTCGCCGAGAACAACACCACATATACCATTTTTGAATACATCGAGGGCGTTAAGATACTGGATTACCTCAAGGAAAATGCAGGCGAGCTAAGCTGGGAGCAGGTCTCAAAGATATTCCCGCCGCTGTTCACCACTATCGGCATTCTCCATAACGCAGGCATAATCCACCGCGCTATCAGCCCCGATACAGTCTACATCACCGACAAGGGCGAGCTGAAGCTCTTCGGCTTCTGCGTTTCCGCTGTAAGAACTGCAAATGCAGGTCTGGAATATGAGCTCTTCAAGGGCTATGCGGCTCCAGAGCAGTATTCCGCAAGCAGCAGCAGTCGTCAGGGTTCATGGACTGACGTTTACGGAGTCTGCGCACTCCTCTACAGAGCTCTCACAGGCTGTATGCCTGTTGACTCTATGAGCCGTCAGAACCACGATGACCTCCACGAGCCTCATATGCTGGATTCACGCATTCCGCGCCATGTTTCAAGAGTTATCATGGAGGGCATGAATCTCAACGGCAGAGACCGTATACAGACTATCACCGAGCTGGTTACAAAGCTCTTTGAGCAGCCTGCCGAGGACGAGGAAGAGCTTCTCGACAATACAAGCACTGTTCTTCTGGGCAGCGGTATAGGCAATACAGCCGCTTCTGCAATGCACGAAGCTCCTCAGCAGCCTGTATATCAGCACGAAAATCCCCAGAACGTCATTCACGAGCGCAGCGCTCCCGTATACAAGAAGCCCCGCCGCGATGACAGCTACAGCTACGAAAAGATAAATACCGTGGACAGGATAAAGGTACCGATAATCGTTGCTCTCCTGTTCCTCGCTATTATGATGATACTGGGCGTTATCTTCTACAAGCTCATCGTTCCGCCCGAGCAGGAATCCACCGTATCCAGCAGCAGACGTTCATCGTCAGTTTCGGATAAGGTCGTTGACGACAACAAGGAGTCCACCAAGGAAAAGAACATCGTAATGCCGAATCTGGTAAAGCAGTTCTATTCGCTTACCAAGGACAAATACAAGGAAGACTTCGCTCTCGACGCCGACTATGAGTATAACAACGATTACGACAACGACGTTATCTTTGAGCAGAGCGTAGAGCCGGGTGACAAGATAGCACAGGGCGACGTTGTAAAGGTCAAGGTCAGCAAGGGCAAGGAAACCGCTACTATCCCGGATTATCAGGGACTTACCATGGAGCAGTACAAGAACGCTCTCGATAAGGCAGGTATCCACGACCATAATTACCAGTTCGTAGAGTCAAAGGATTCCTACGGCAAGGCAAATTCGATCGTTGGCTTGCAGGTAGACGGCAAGACCGTTACACCTAACTCGACTTTCAACAACAAGAGCGGCAAGAAGCTCACCGTATTCTATGTTTCTGCAAATACAGTTACTGCTGCGCAGACAACAACAGCTGCTTCTACTACAGCAGCACCTACAACAACTGTTGCAGTAACAACTCAGGCACCTGTTCCGACTACGGAAGCACCTACAACACCGCCTGAGCCGATAACAAATCCGCCAGAGCCTGTAACCAACCCACCCGAGCCGGTTGAGCAGCCTGCTGAACAGCCAGCCGAAGGCGGCGGAGCATAATGAAACAAAGCCCGAAAGCATAACCATGATACTCATATAGAAGTTTTATAATTATTATTGAGAGAACCCCTTTTGAAAAAGGGGTTTCTCTCAAACTCTCTCCCTAAAACTTTCGTTTTGTTTTTTCACAGATAGGGCGCACCTGCATTTTTGCAGGTCTTTTTTTATTTAAGAAGCGCCCTATCTGCGAAAAAACCAGATAAAAGTCTTTGGAAAGGGGGATGGGGGTGACTCCCCGCAGTGCGGGGAGATGTCACGCAGTGACAGAGGGGCGCGCCTCCGTCAGAGGAACCTTTCCTCAGAAAGGTTTCCCCCATAATTAACTGTAAGCTTCTATATAAGTGTTGCGGTTACGCTTTCGGACTTTTTATTATGGTAGGGCGGATATTATCCGCCCGAAATTATGCATCATGTATTAAAAAAGCCACAGTACAATGTACTGTGGCTTTGATATTACAGATTACCGCTGTTTACTGAGAGTATCTTCATTGAGCTGTACTGGAACGTACCGTCGTCTTTTTCGATAAGCTTGTACTCAGCCTGCTTTGCAACGGTCTTTTCCATCCACTGTGGGAGCTCCGCGATATAGTCGACATTGAGAGTATACTCATTGCCGTTCTTGGTGATAGACTTTATCTCGGGAGCGTAGGTATGTGTGATAGTCTTGACCTTGACGTTGTATGCGCCGTCGGAGTAGTAGAATCTGGACTCCACAGGACCAACGGTAGCGTGTTCAAAAGCAGGGATATTCTCGCCGAAGAGCTCTACTGCGTACTTTTCAACGTCAACATCGGGTATGCTGACTGTATCAAGGGTGAGCTCGTACTTCGATACCTTGCTGTCGTCCATGATTATAGACCAAATAGTAGCGGTTATGACCTGCTCGGAGGTGAGCTGTGACGGATCGCTGAACGGCTCTATATCCATGATAGCGGCAGGGTATATCATCTGTGTGAAGCTGTCCTTCTTTACCTCACCCGATGTGAAGCTCTTTGCAAATCCGATACCCTTTGCGATAGTAGCGATGATACCTATCACAGCAAAGACTGTGAGCACCACGCCAAGCACGGTATACAGGCGCTTCTTCTTTGGAGTGTCTGTGACTGTATCTGCTTCTGAGCTCTCAACGTGCTCGCTTCTCTGAGCGATGAGCTCGGCAGGATCCTCGTCGAGTATCTTCTTGAATGTGGAGGGCTCTTTTTCTGCCTTTTCAGCAGGAGCCTCAGCCTTTTCGGGTTCTGCGGCAGTTTCCTCGGCAGTCTCCTCTATCTCGAACAAGCCCTCGGTGCTGGTAGCTTCGTTGATAGCCTCCTCGTATTCGTCAACAGCAGGAGCCGATTCCTCGGGAACAGCTTCTTCTGCGGCTTCGGGAGCTACAGCGCCCATCTGGGAGCGTCTCATGTCTATGACCTGTCTCTGCTTGTCGGGAGAAAGGGCGTCAAAGCGCTCCTTGAGGTCGGGAGTGAGACCGTTAATGATGTCCTCGTCTGTGAGAACCAGTGGTTCAGCGGACTTTGGAGTATTTATATCGGCAATAGCTTCGGCAGCGTCCTCGCGGATATTGTCCAGCATACTGCCTACGGGATCGCTGTAATTATCGGGAGCAGCGTCCTCGGGGTGATTTATAGCTGCAATAGCGGCGTCAATGAGGTCTGTAGCGGAAACTGCGCTGTCATCGCTCTCGAAAAGTCCCTCCTCGGGAGCAGTTTCAGCTTCGGTCTCGGGCTTTTCATCGTCCTTGCCCTTATTTTTGAGCTTTTTGAAGAAACCGCCTATCTTGCTGGTCTTTTCAGCTTCGGGAGCAGCTTCTTCTGCTGTCTCGGCAGGAGCTTCTGCTGCTTCACCGAGAGCTTCTATTGCGGAATCCACTTCATTTTCGGCAGCGGAGGAATTAACGATTATCTCCTCTGCAAGAGAAACGGGAGCGCTTTTTTCTGCTTCTTCTGCAAGACGGCGCATTTCCTCAGCCTGACGCTGTTTTTCAGCTTCTTCTGCAAGTCTGCGCTGCTCTGCTTCTTCTGCGAGACGAGCCTGCATTGCCATTTCCTCAGCCTTGCGCTGCTTTTCAGCCTCTATCTGAGCGATACGGCGCTGTCTTTCGGCTTCTTCCTCAAGTCGTGCCTGCTCGGCAGCCTCTGCGAGTCTGCGCTGGCGCTCGGCTTCTTCAGCCTCGCGTGCCAGACGGCGCTGCTCTGCTTCTTCTGCAAGGCGCTGTCTCTCTGCGGCAGCCTCGGCAGCTCTGCGGGCTCTTTCAGCGGCTCTCTGCTCCTCGGCAGCGTTCTCGGCAGCAAGTCTTGCCTGTCTTTCGCGTTCCTGTTCCTCGCGGCGGAGCGCTTCGTAGTCGGGCAGTTCGCCTGTTATAACTATTTTCTTTTTCTTGACGGGCTTTGGCAGCTCCTCGTTCATGGGAACTGTGTCGAACACCCTTGTTGCCTCGGCAGAAGCCTCGGTATGCATCACCTCGTCGATGATGTTGGGGACCTCCTCGGGCTCTGCTTCGGAAACAGGCTCGGGGACAGGTATATCCTGTGACGGCGGAGCAAATTCCCATACAGCAGGTGGGGTGTCATCGTGGACAACAGGCTGTTCCTCTATATGGTGCTTTTCCTCCTCGAGAGCGTGGAGCAGGTCATCGACGGACATATCGTCGAATTTGCTTTTTCTTGCAGCTCTCGGAGTATTATGGCTTCTTGCAGGAGTGCTTCCGCTGCTTCCGCCGCCGTCCATAAGGCTGTTGAGCATATCGTCAAGATCTTTTCTAATAGCCATTTCGACCTCCAAAAATCAAATAAAATGCTGTATTTATCTTATCTGACCGTTACCGTTTATCAGATATTTTACTGTAGTAAGTTCTGTAAGCCCCATAGGACCTCTTGCGTGGAGCTTCTGTGTAGAAATGCCTATTTCTGCTCCGAAGCCGAATTCACCGCCGTCGGTAAAGCGTGTAGAAGCGTTGACGTAAACTGCCGCAGCGTCTACCTGCTTCTGGAATTTCTGAGCGCTTTCCAGTGAGCTTGTAACTATGCACTCGGAATGACGGGTGCTGTATTTTCTTATATGAGCGATAGCCTCGTCGATATCGTCAACGACCTTTATTGCGATGATGAAATCGTTGAACTCTGTAGCGTACTCGGTCTCTGTAGCCTTTTCAACGGAATCGCCGAGGATAGCGATAGTTCTGTCACAGCCGTAGATCTTCACATCGTGCTTCTTGAAGCGCTCTGCTATCATGGGCAGGAACTTGTCCGCGATATCCTTGTGAACGAGAAGGCTCTCGATAGCGTTGCATACGGAAGGACGCTGAGTCTTGGCGTTGTCTGTTATCTCCACAGCCATATCAAGGTCTGCGGAGGCGTCAACGTAAACGTGACAGTTGCCTGCGCCTGTCTCGATAACAGGTACGGTAGCGTTCTTGACTACAGCCTGTATGAGGTTCGCACTTCCTCTTGGGATAATAACGTCAACATAGCCGTTGAGACGCATGAGCTCTGTGGTAGTCTCGCGGTCTGTCTTTTCTATGACCTGTATCATATCAGCAGGGAGCCCTGCCTCCTCGATAGCCTTGCGCATGATGTTTCCGAGACAGATATTGGAGTTTATAGCCTCCTTGCCGCCCTTTAATATGACAACGTTGCCTGCCTTCAGGCAGAGAGCAGCAGCGTCAACTGTAACATTCGGGCGTGACTCGAAGATGATACCGATAACTCCGAGAGGTACTCTTGTCTTGATTATCTGCAAGCCGTTGGGACGGTTTCCGCCGCCGATGATCTCGCCGATAGGATCAGCAAGAGCGATAAGCTCGTCAACGCCCTTGGCAATGCCCTCGATACGCTTTTCGTCAAGCTTGAGTCTGTCCTGCTTGGCTTCGGTCATGCCGTTAGCCTTTGCGTTGGCGATATCCTTGGCATTCTCGGCTATGATAAGCTCCTTGTTTGCAAGGAGAGCCTTTGATATAGCTGCGAGAGCGTTATTTTTAAGCGAAGTTGAAGCGCTTGCCGCAGCTGCCTCGGCAGCCTTGGCTCTTTTGCCCAGTTCCTCTGTATAACTCATATTTACACCTCTGTTACTTAGTATTGCGACTTGAAAAGAGTACCTATCTCTTTGTCCTCAAAGAGGTCGTAGAGCTTTTCGGGATCTCTTCCGTTCATTATTATCATGTCGATGCCTGCATTTGTAGCTATCTTAGCGGCGTTTATCTTGGTGGACATACCGCCTGTACCAAGACTTGTACCTGCGCCGCCTGCCATAGCCTCTATCTCGGGAGTTATCTTCTCAACGAGAGGTATTGGCTTTGCGTCGGGATTTTCACGGGGATCGCCGTCGTAGAGAGCGTCGATGTCGGAGAGTATCAGAAGCAGGTCAGCTCCCGAAAGCTCTGCGACCAGAGCGGAAAGGGAGTCGTTCTCGCCGATCTCGAGCTCCAGCTCATCTATAGCAATGGTATCGTTTTCGTTGACTATGGGGATAACGTCCATGCCTACCAGCGATTCTACAGTAGTGCGGAAGTTCTCGCAGTGGCTTGGATTGTTGATTATCGCCTTTGTGAGCAGTATCTGCGCCACGGTAACGCTGTATTTAGCGAACATATCGTCGTAAACGTGCATGAGCTCGCACTGACCGATAGCGGCTACAGCCTGCTTGGTCTTGGTATCCTTTGGCTTTTCGGGAAGTCCCAGCTTTCCCGCGCCCAGACCTACAGCTCCCGAGGATACCATGATTATCTCACGTCCGGAGTTGTGGAGGTCGGAAATAACGCGGACCAGATTGGTCATGCGGCGTATATTGAGCTTGCCCGTCTTGTGGGCGAGGGTAGATGTGCCCAGCTTTATGACGATACGCTGTTTTTCGGATATATTTCTCATAGTTCTGACTTCTTTCAGTTGACTTTGTTTTTCGGTGAGCCGTTCTGCCAAGCCCTGATGTTATCGCATACGATATCCACAAGGCGCTGTCTTGTCTCCAGCGGAGCCCATGCGGTATGGGGAGTGATAACGCAGTTCTTAGCGCCCTTTAACGGCGTATCGGGAGACATCGGCTCCTTTACCAGCACGTCAAGGTATGCGGCGGCTATCTTTCCGCTGTTGAGAGCTTCTGCAAGGTCTGCCTCGTTCACTACTCCGCCGCGTGAGGTATTCACCAGCATAGCAGAGGGCTTCATGTGTGAGAGGAGCTCCTTGTTGATGATGCCTGCGGTCTTGTCCGTGAGAGGACAGTGGAATGTAAGAACATCAGCCTTTTCTGCGGCTGTGAAAAGGTCAGTGACCTCGTATGGGCAGTCCTTTGGCTGAGTTCTTGTGCTTATGACGATATTCATGCCGAAAGCCGAGCCTATCTCGGCTACTTTTCTGCCGATAGAGCCGAAGCCCACTATGGAGAGATTCTTGCCTGCAAGCTCCGAGGTGGGGACAGGGAAGTAAGAGAAAGCAGGAGAGCGCTCCCACTCGCCGTTTTTTACGGCAGTATCATAGTCTCTTACGCGGCTGAAGCGGTCAAGTATGTATGCGAAGGTCTGCTGAGCTACGGCGTTTGTGGAATACTGACCTGCATTGCAGACAGCTATGCCCTTCTTTGCGGCATAGTCTATATCCACGTTATTGAAGCCTGTAGCGAAAAGACCTACATATTTTATGTTTGGGCAGGCGTCCATTACTTCCTTGGTGATGAGCACCTTGTTGCAGAGGACTATGTCTGCGTCGCCGATATTAGCGGCAGTCTCCTCGGGCTTGGTGAGGGGGATTATCTTCACGTCGCCCAGTTCTTCAAGCTGAGTGGTGGGGATATCGCCGCTGATATTTACGGTATACCAGTCGAGAACAGCTATTTTCACGGCTTATTTCTCCTCGCTTTTCTTAGCGTCAGCAGCTTCCTCAGCCTTTTTCGGCTTGCAGATGAAAGTGGATATCAGTGCTGCGAGAATGAGAATGAACTCGATGAGTCCGACAGCGTAGAAAAGGGTTTTATTGTCGGATATCCAGAGAGCAAGGGAAATAGGCGGAGCGATAGCGAAAATGAGCTGGAAAGGTCTTTTCTGAGTTGCGAATCTGTAAGCAAAGAAAATGACCGATATTATAGCGAGTGCGATATGCATAGAAAAACCGAATGGGAATATGGAGGGGTGCTCCGTGTCGGATATCTGTGCAATAGAGTTGAGCATATTTAAAAGGTCCATGATTACTCCGTTCTTCCGTCCGAAGAAGCGCCTTTGCGCAGGGCGGATATATTAAAAGTTGCATAAGTCTGCACATTACAGTATAACACAAACGGCTGAAAAATTCAACTATTCTTTTAAAAAATACACAAAAATTTTATGGCGCACAGTCTCAGATTTTCGGCTGTTTTTAACATAGGGGTTGAATTTGCCACATATTTAACGTATAATGGTATTTAGTGATTTTTTGAAATTATAAAGTTGAGAGTTGAGAATTGAGAGTTGAAAGTTGTGGTATCGCCTGCGGCGATATTATTTAAAAATGTGAGCGAAGCGAACTCATAAACTCTCAACTCTTCACTCTCAACTCTCAACTGAATCTGAATTTACAAGGGGGCAATTTATGATATATATGCTTGAAGATGAACAGGGTATCCGCGATTTCGTGCTGTATGCCCTGAGAAACAGCGGCATGGAGGCAGAGGGCTTCGAGACGCCCGGCGCTCTCCGCGAGGCTATGGAAAAACAGCTCCCCGAGCTGCTGCTCCTTGACAGAATGCTGCCCGAGGAGGACGGTCTGACGGTACTGAAAAAGCTCCGCAGCGCTCCCGAAACAAGAAAGCTCCCTGTGATAATGCTGACCGCAAAGGATACCGAGCTTGACAAGGTGGAGGGGCTTGACAGCGGTGCTGATGACTACATCGCAAAGCCCTTTGGCATGAGGGAGCTTATGTCCCGTATAAAGGCGCTTCTGCGCCGCACGGCTGATATCCCCTCGGAGAGCGAAAGACTGGAGCTTGCGGGACTGTGTATCTATCCCTCGAAGCATGAGGTGTTTGCCGACGGCGAAAAGGTAGCCCTCACCCTCAAGGAGTACGATATGCTGCTGCTCTTAGTGAAGAACAAGGGGGAGGTTTTCTCCCGTGACAGGCTTCTCCGCGAGATATGGGGCTACGACTTCTCGGGAGAGAGCCGCACTGTTGACGTTCATATAAGGACTCTCCGCTCAAAGCTTGGAAACTGCGGCGAGCTGATACAGACTATCCGCGGCGTTGGCTACAAGGCAGGTGACGGCAGCGATGACTAAGAAAATATTCCTCAGTATCGTGTCTATCTGCGGTATATCGGTGATTTCGGTAATGCTGCTCATTACGGCTCTGATGTATAATAAGGCTGCCGACAGCGCCTCCGAGCAGGCTGGCAATGAGGCGAGGCTCATTGCCTCGGCTGTGGAAAAGGGCGGCAGCGATTATCTCTTTGATACCGATTTTTCCGAGAATATCCGCGTGACATGGATAGACAGCGGCGGTACGGTAAAATTCGACACCGATAAGGACGCCGAGTCTCTTGAAAACCATGCTGACCGCGAGGAGATAGCACAGGCTCTGGAAACAGGGGAGGGCAGCTCCTCACGCTATTCCGAGACTATAATGAAAAAGACCGTCAACCACGCAGTAAGGCTAAGTGACGGCTCTGTTATAAGAGTTTCGGGAGCTCACAGTTCCTTTACCGCGCAGCTTCTGAAGCTGATAAACCCCATACTGCTCATACTTGCGGCAGCCGCGCTGTTTTCGGCGCTTTCCGCAAGTGCCGTATCGCGCAATATCGTTAAGCCTATCAACGATATCGACCTTGAACACCCCGACGCTCAGAAGAACTACAAGGAGCTTGCGCCCCTGCTGGAAAAGCTCCGCACTCAGAATCACAAGGTCAGCCGACAAATGGACGAGATACAGAGCAGGCGAGAGCAGTTCAGCCTTATGACCGAGAGCATGAGCGAGGGACTAATAATCGCAGATCCGAAGCTCATGGTGCTTGCCTGCAATACTGCGGCGCTGAAGCTTCTTGGCACAGGCAGCTTCACTATGGGGCAGAGCATTTACGCTCTCAATAACTCCGATATCTTCCGCCGCTGCCTGCTGAACGCACTGGGCGGCAGGCGCTCCGAGTGCATACTCCGAACAGGCGGCGGTCAGCGCGAGGTCATCGCCAGCCCTGCCAACAGCATAGACATGGTCTGCGGACTGGTGGTATTCATCATGGACGTTACCGAAAAGCAGGAGCTTGAGACCATGCGCCGCGAATTTACGTCGAATGTGTCCCACGAGCTGAAAACTCCGCTGACTACTATCTACGGAACGGCGGATATGCTTGCAGGCGGTATGGTACAGCCCGAGGACGTTGCACAGTTCGGCGGAAATATCCGCAGCGAAGCCGAAAGGCTCATCAATCTTATCAACGATATCATCTCCTTGTCCAAGCTGGACGAGGACTCCGCTCCCCATGAGAATGAGAGCGTTGAGCTCTACAGTCTTGCAGAGGAAGTGCTTGGACGTCTGAAGCTCAGCGCCGAGGAAAAGGGCGTGGCTGTGTCGCTTACGGGAGAGAAGGTCTCGCTGCTGGGCAGCAGGACTATCCTCAGCGAGGTGCTGTACAATCTCTGCGACAACGGCATAAAGTACAACGTCAGCGGCGGCAGACTGGACGTGAAGATATCCCATGCGCCAAAACGTGCTATAATCACCGTCAGCGATACCGGTATCGGTATACCCAAGCAGCACATCGGGCGAATCTTCGAGCGCTTCTACCGCGTTGACAAGAGCCGCTCACGTAAGATAAAGGGCACAGGTCTGGGACTTTCCATTGTAAAGCACGGCGTAATGTACCACAACGGCACTGTCCATGTGGACAGCGAATCGGGCAAGGGAACTACGTTTACCATTGAGCTGCCCATTGAGAAGAAAACCAACGAACAAGGAGAAAATATATGAGCAGGACTATTACTGCCCCGGAGCTGAAAGACTTCGGGGACGCAATGCTTGTGGATATCCGCGACAGCTCCGCCTTTGAGTACGGACATATCAGCGGAGCCGTGAATATTCCGCAGGAGCAGGTGCTTACAGCGGAGCTTCCCCGTGACAGGAAAATAATCATATACTGCAAGGGCGGTATCATCAGCGGCGATATCGCCGAACAGCTCTGCGACAAGGGCTATGACGCCTACGAGCTGGCAGGGGGCTATGTGGAATGGCTCCGTGGCAAAATGGAGCAGCGCGACGTCACAGAAGCAGTGGAGCTGAGCCTGCGTAAGAAGTTCAAGAAGTCCATATGGTGCAAGTTCACAAAGGCTATAAACGAGTACGAGCTGGTGCAGCCAAACGATAAGATAGCCGTCTGTATCTCGGGCGGCAAGGACTCAATGCTCATGGCGAAGCTCTTTCAGGAGCTGAAACGCCACGACAAGTTCCCCTTCGAGGTAGTGTTCCTCGTTATGGATCCGGGTTACAGTCCCGAGAACCGCCGTGTTATTGAAGAAAACGCCCGTTCAATGTCCATACCCGTCCATATCTTCGAGTCGGATATCTTTGACTCGGTATACAATATCGAGAAGAACCCCTGCTACATATGCGCGAGAATGAGGAGAGGCTACCTCTACAGCCACGCAAAGGCTCTGGGCTGCAACAAGATAGCTCTGGGACATCATTTCGACGACGTTATCGAGACTATCCTCATGGGTATGCTCTACGGCGGACAGGTACAGACCATGATGCCGAAGCTCCACAGCACCAACTTTGAAGGCATGGAGCTGATACGTCCGCTGTATCTTGTCCGAGAGGCTGAGATAAAGCACTGGCGCGACTACAACGACCTGCATTTCATACAGTGCGCCTGCAAGTTCACCGATACCTGCACTACCTGTGACCCCGACAGCCGTTCCGTGTCAAAGCGTCTGGAGATAAAGAATCTCATTGCGGAGCTGAAAAAGGTTAATCCGCAGGTGGAGAAGAATATCTTCCGCAGCGTGGAAAACGTCAATGTGAATACAGTCATCGCTTATAAGGATAACGAGGGAGTACATCGTTTCACCGATAAATATGATGATGTAAAGAAATGAGAGCTTTTTGCAAAAAAATCAGCTTATATAGACGCCAGCTGAGAGTAAAACGGTTCAATAAATACGTTTATACTTTATTATTGCGCTGATTTTAATAAATTTGTGCATTATTTTCCCTGTTATAAAAAATCCTTGAAGAGCCATAATACTACCACGGCATCAAAAACTTTTTTAAGGAGATAACAGAAATGAGCAATAACAGCAATAATAAGGGCGTAATGACAGAAAAGGGCAGAGAGGCTCTCGAAAGATTCAAGATGGAGTCTGCAAACGAGCTCGGTATCAACCTCAAGCAGGGCTATAACGGCGATCTTACCTCCCGTGAGGCAGGTTCTATCGGCGGCAGCATGGTCAATATGATGTGTCCGGAACAACAATGGAAAATTCCGCGAAATAGCGTGAGATCAATGGGACACAAGGTGGTGTATACATACTATATGCAGGTCGGGATATGAAAAAATCAGGCGTTGCTTGCAAAATATTATAATACCGTACCGACACGGTTTTGAGATAATCAATTGACAATTGCATCAAATATTTATTACTAAATATTTGAGCCTTGAACGTATACGTTGTGTTATTGTTGCCATACAATAACACAACTTTTTTTATTCATAATTGTAATGATGTGAAGAAGACTTATGAATGATTGAAAAACTTCTCTGAGTATGGTATAATTATGAAAATTACAGAAAGGCAATACGGTCAAGCTTATGATAATACTGATAACAGGAGCTTCGCACACGGGAAAGACGCTCCTTGCACAGAAGCTGCTTGAAAAATACAAGTACCCTTATCTTTCCATAGACCACCTTAAAATGGGGCTTATAAGAAGCGGTCAGACCGAGCTCACTCCCTATGACGACGACAAGCTGACGGCATACCTCTGGAATATCCTGAAAGAGATGATAAAGACTGCCATTGAAAACGAACAGGATCTCATGATCGAGGGCTGTTATATTCCCTTTGACTGGAAGAACAGCTTTGACGCCGACTATCTGTCGCAGATAAAATACATCTGCCTTGTTATGAGTGAAAGCTACATAACCAGCCATTTCAGTGACATTGTCAGCTTCGGGAACGCTATCGAGAAAAGGCTCTCCAATGACCTCAGTATTAAGGATATAATACAGGACAATCAGGAATACCTCCGCGGCTGTATCAGTTACGGACTTGACTATTTTCTGATAAATGATGAATACGATTTGGAAAGGTGCTACATATGCCCAACCCATGGGAAGAAATAAGTCTTGACGACTACGAAAAGCACATGAGCCTTGATTCTGTGCGGCAGCTTCAGGCGCTTGATTCCATAATGAAGGAGCAGTTCGCTGCCTACCCTGTGGAGACTTCCGCAGTTTTGGGAGTTGCAGGCGGAAACGGACTTGAACACATCGCCACCGACAAGTTCCGCACAGTCTACGGAATCGACATCAATGCGGACTACCTCAGCGCGGTATCTCAGCGATATACGGAACTTTCGGGAGTTCTGAAATGCCTGCGCATCGACCTTATAAACGAGGCAGAGAAGCTCCCTCAGGCACAGCTTCTGATAGCGAATCTGCTTATTGAGTACATCGGTTACGGTGCGTTTCAGCGAGCCGTTTTGCAGACCGCTCCCGAGTTCGTTTCCTGCGTTATACAGATAAATACGGACGAGGAGCAGTGGGTGTCGGAGTCGCTGTACCTGCGAGCTTTCGACAGGCTGGACGAGGTACATCACCAAATGGAGGAAAAGGCTCTCACGGCTGCTATGGAGGAGATAGGATACTCGGTGATATTGCAGGAGTCATTTTCGCTGCCAAATGGCAAGGCACTGGTGAGATTGGATTTTCAAAAGAAAGGATGATTTTATGTATATTCCGGACATACCAGACAATAGTCTGACAAATGAAATAACTCAGATTGTTGAATTGAGTAAAAAGCTTGAGGAAAAAGACTATTATTTTGAATTTTTGCAACCCGAAGATGAAGAAAAAATAATTTCATGGGAAAAAGAAAATAGTATTATCATTCCTAATTCAGTAAAAGATTGGTTACGGTTTACAAGAGGAGCAATTCTGGCTGATGATATAGCCAGAATTGGCGGTATTAATGGATTTGAATTCGGATGTGATTATGTGCCTGATGAAATGGTAATAATCGGTCAAATAATAGGCGATGGTCAACTTATTGGTTTTTCAAAAGAAACAGGGGAGTTCATGTGGGAAACTCACGCTGATATTATTATATTCGATTCGTTTGCATCGTTTTTAAATGAAGTAGTAATTAGAATGTTAGAAAAATCTTAAATAAAGACCGAAGTGATTTGCTGGATATTTGCATGATAATAAAGCAACTTAATTAGTCTTAAGACCTGACACAACAAGCCACAAAATATCAGCGTGTTCCTCTCCAACGGTAAGGCGCTTGTGAGACTGGATTTTAAGAAAAACGAGGTGTAATATGTCAATTTTATCGAAATTATTCGGCAGTAAAAAGCCTGAAAAAGAGCTCAAAATCGTTCACGACAAATACTGTGACTTTACCGGAATGGACGGCGGTTCATGGTACAAAGGTACAGTGAAATGGCACAATTATGAATGTGACATTGTGCTTGATGTTGATGAATACCCAAGCGAAAAACCAACCATTGAAAAAGCCCTCGCCGTGTTCAATATGCTTTACGAAAACATGGAGGAATGGGACAGAAAGGTCAAGGAATGTGCCGCGGCTGAATTTGTGAACGAAAACGGTATGGTCGAGATATGGGGCGACGGCAAAGAGGACAATGTTCCGCCAATGCCAAAGGAAGACTTCATAAATGCTCTCGATTTTTTTGAAATACATATCGCAGAAAACGGTGAGCTCAAATTCAGGATACCTGCCGACGGACTGTTCACCGACCACGAATTTGTGATCGAAACAGACATCAGCGGCGAGAATATGACTTGTTCGCTGTGCGGATAAAGCTTCTCGGATAAATGAGGAAAATTGCGATGAGTGAAAGACCTGAACTTACAACTGAAACAGATGCAAGCGCGTTCAGAAATTATTACTATCTCAAAGAAGAACTGGTGCAGTTCTGTCGCGAGAATAGCCTGCCAGCATCGGGCTCAAAGCAGGAGCTTACAGAGCGGATAGCACATTTCCTTGAAACAGGCAAGGTGCTGAACGGCACAGCGCAAAGGAAAGTTTCAGCCGTCGTTGGAGACATTACCGAAAGCACAGTTATTGAAGCGAACATTGTATGCTCGGAGAAACACAGAGCCTTTTTCAAGGACAGGATAGGAAAGTCCTTTTCGTTCAATGTGGCGTTTCAGAAGTGGCTGAAAAACAGCGCAGGAAAGACCTATGCCGACGCGATACAGGCTTATTATCAGATATTGGAAGATAAGAAAAAAGGCAGGACTGTCATTGATAAGCAGTTTGAGTACAATGCATATATCCGTGATTTCTTTGCCGATAATCAGGGAAAAAGCCTTGATGACGCGATCAAATGCTGGAAATACAAGAAGAGCCTTGCAGGGCATAACCGCTACGAAAAGTCTGACCTTATTGCATTGGAATGAGGTGAAACAATGCTTGAACCAAACGAATTATATCTAACAGGACTGAAAGTAAAATGGGATAAGATAGAGCTTTACAGTTATCTCCGAAAAATAGCCGCTATCAAAGCACTTGACGAGCTGACCTTCAATACGCCCGTCACTTTCTTCGTAGGCGAAAACGGAAGCGGAAAGTCCACTCTGCTTGAAGCTATCGCTGTCGCTTATGGCTTCAATCCTGAAGGCGGAACTCTCAATTACAGCTTTTCCACCTATGATTCACATTCCGAGCTTCACGACGCTCTAAGGCTTGTAAGAAGCTTCAATAAAGCCAAATGGGGGTACTTCCTCAGAGCGGAGAGCTTTTACAATGTAGCTTCTGCCGAGGAAGAATATACAAAGATCCAAGGTGAGCCCCAGCATTACCACGAAAAGTCCCACGGCGAGAGTTTTCTTTCAGTCATACAAAGAAATTTTAGTCAGAACGGTCTGTATATCCTCGACGAGCCAGAAGCAGCTCTGTCTCCGCAAAGGCAGTTGACGCTTCTGCTTGAAATATCAAAATGCGTTAAGAATGATTCGCAGTTCATCATAGTAACTCATTCGCCGATACTTCTCGGGTATCCCGAAGCAACTATCATCAGCTTCGATGACGGCGAGATACATCCCATTGGCTATGAGGATACCCAAAGCTATCAGATAACGAAAATGTTCATCAATGACCGCAAACAGATATTGAGACATCTTTTTGAAGAATGATCTGACATAACAAGTCACAAATATCAGGACACCTCACACCTGCGATGTTACTATGATATGGAAACATACCAAAGCTCTCTGTGCAAATACAGAGAGCTTTTATTTTGTATAAATGAGGCAATATAAGGCTGTATATTATTGAAAGATTGTCTGTTTAATGGTATAATAAAAACAGGACTTTCACAGTCGATAGATTGGAAAAATAAAAGTTCTGGAAAGAATTTCTGTTTTTTCTAAGACATTTGCCCTGTAAAACTCGTCTAATAAGTGAAAGGCAAAATATTTCCGGAAAGGAGCCGTTCAATGGATAATGGTGCAAGTAGCTACAGCCGTTATCTTGTCGGAGACGATTCAGCTCTTGGAGACATTGTCCGTGAATATAAGGACGGTCTCACTATCTATCTGAATAGTTTTACCAATAATATCCATGATGCTGAGGAGCTCATGGAGGAGACCTTCTTCAAGCTTGCTTACAAAAAGCCGAAATATACAGGAAAAAGCTCATTCAAAACATGGCTTTATTCTATTGGGAGAAATCTTGCTATCGACTATCTCAGGCGCATGAAGAAAAAACGGGATACCTCGCTGGACGAGTGTTCTGATCTCAGCTCTGGGCTGGATATCGAGGAAAACTATATCAAAGAGGAACAGAAGCTGATGGTGCACAAAGCACTGAAAAAACTGCACAGCCAGTACAGTCAGGCTATATGTCTTACTTACATAGAAGGCTTCAGCAATTCAGAGGCGGCGTGTATAATGCATAAAAGCAGCCGACAGATGACAAATCTGCTATATCAGGCGAAAAAAGCTCTCCGTGAAGAGTTGGAAAAGGAGGGGATAAAGTATGCGGGAATGGGATGAGATAACTCGTGACCTTCTCAGAAGAAGAGATGAGAAGATAGCTCGGAAAAAGGCGCAGCTGCGCGTCGTGAAGAGAACGGCGCTGTCTGCTCTGTGTCTTTGCGTGACCGTTGCAGCAGGTGCAGGTATATGGAAGAATATGCCTGAGCGCACAAAAAATGCCGACAGCCATAACGAGCCGACCACTGTCACTGACGAGCCGGTTTCCGACGGCAACGAACCGCCATCTGTTACTTCATCGGTAAACAGCGTTGCTGCCACAACACAGGAAAAACAGGATATCGTCACAACTGCTGCGGTAAAAACAACATCTGCCCGTACTACTCTTACAGCAGCCTCCGTTTCTGCACAGCGGACTACTGCTGCGAATCCGTCAGCTCTTACGAACAGGCATGAAAACATAGTTACGACTGATATTGATGTATTACCGAATGAACCTCAATCTGACAGTGAAAGGAATGTTGTTATGAGAAAATTTCTGGCTGTTTTAGCAGCAACTTCAGCAATGGCAAATCCAATACTTGTAAACGCTTCACCTATAGTCCGCTTTGGTCCGAAAGAGGATTATATGTATTCTGCTACATTAAATTACAGCAAGATCGAATCAGGCGAGCTTGATCCCAATTTCAACGGCGACGGAAAATTCGATATCTTCGATGCCCGTGACGCCTATGCGGCAAAAAGCCCTGATATGAACACCATTTACAATTATTATCTGCTCAATAACGGTATTGTTCCCGAGGATTTTGACGCTTACAGGTATAAGGATGAGAACGGCAGGGTATCAGATGATTCATGGCGTTTTATTGACTGGATATCAAGTATGCCCCAGCCGAATTTAAAATACGATTATGCTGTAAAGTACGATCGCGAGAATAACGTAAGTCTTGATTTCAATGAGGACGGCGTTGTAGATTACAAGGACTGCCTTGATTACTGGATGTTTGATAATTATCTGGTAGGCTATGTATTATGGAACCTTGACTTTGACATACGCGATGAATTTGCCGAGAAATACGGCGTTGATCCTGATAACAGAGGCTGGGCGATCGAACACAGACTGGATTCCATACTTGGAACCGAGTCCGAGGATATAGGCTTCTGCATTCCTGCCGATATGTTTTATCAGGACTTCCCCATGAAGGAGTCTACGCTGAAAAACTGCGCTCAGTATTACAGAGAGCACAGATATATCGGTCATGATTTTGACGCGGGCTCTGTCCTTGTTACCAAGGAGATCATAAACAACTATGATTTCACCGAGGAATGGCTTGATCCCGATAAATGCTATGAGTATCTCATCTCAAATGCCGACGAGAAATATCTGGACAATATACGCTTCAGAGAATGTGTAGCTTGCATATCAGGACATGATGAAAAATTCACCAATTCAAAGGGTGAATTCTTTGAGAGGATAAAATATGAGTATGATTACATGGGCGAGGCAAGAGTTGACGCTATCGAAGCAGGTCTTGTAAAGTATGAGGACTACTGCGATATACTCAGCTGGCACAGCAACAATCAGAACTATATGTCAGCTACCTACCCCGAGTACGAAAAGGCTGTCATGGAGGGCAGGACAGCAACTCCAGATATGAACGCCGACGGAAAGCTTGACGATCTGGATATGGAGATACTTTCCGCCTGCTACAGAGTCATCACGGTCAAGGAGTACACTACAGACGAGGTCGTAGATACAGTAAAGCGCTGGTATGATCCTAATATGTTCTCACGCGCAAACAACGGCAGATACAACGTGAACTTTGACAGACCTGACTGGAATCCTGACGGCAACGTCATAGCTTCACTTGACTGCAACGAAAACGGTATTATCTGCGATGATTATGATGTTCTTTTTGCAGGTATCTATATCTCCAAGTACGGAACAGTTGATTTCGACCTGTACAACGAGTTCTTTGCTTCAGAGTTGTATACTCAGTTTGAGAACAGAGACTGGAGATATTACGACCGTAATTCAGGCTTCTTCCAGGATTTGCCATACGGAGTTTACTATGATTACATAGTATCGCTGGGCGATCTCCTGTTTGATATGGACAAGGCTAACAAAACCGAGCCGAAGGCTCCGAAGGCAGCACCCTACAGAACAGGCGACGCAACTGCTGACGGCGATGTTAAGATGAACGACGTTGTTCTCATAATGCAGACGCTTTGTAATCCGAATAAATACAGCCTGTCCATAAGAGGCGAATTCAATGCCGATGTATACAATACAAATGATGGAATTACACCTAATGACGCGCTGACGATCCAGCAAAGACTTCTTGGAATTATTTGAATAATGAAAAAAGCTCCGCATTGCGGAGCTTTTTTCGTTTATCGGATATGGTTTCCTGTATAAACTGTGTTTTTCCTGCTTCGGGAAACAAATATACAGGCATTGCCTTGCTGCTAATATAGTCAGGCATCTTTCGAGCTTGGCAAGGATATCGGCTTTTTTGTATCTCTTTCCTCTGAATACAAGCTGATCGATACGGTCACCGTAGACTTTATTTCAGTTGTCCTTCAAATTGGGATAATTCTTGAACATACCCAGTCATAAAATACTGAGATACGACATATTTCGACAAAATCTCTGAGAGTATAGCCAGTTTTAATGTGGTATAATAATCACAGCACGGTTTTATACCGTCAAATTATGAAAGGAGATGTTTCTATGAACATCGAGACTATGCTGCAAATTGTAGCCGAACAGAACCACACGACAGTTGAAGAAGTGCGAAAAGAAATGGAAAAGGCAATTATTGACGCAAAAGATACGCCGAATTTCAAAAAGACCTTCGACAATAAGATGCCGACATTGGAGGAATTTATAGAGAAAGGAATTGAACTTGTTAAAGAGAATATGGATAGTTGATAATGCTCATAACAATACTGCCGAAGGTCTGTTTTTGACTACATATTCGCCTTATTGCTTATGCCGAATTGATTCCACCGCCATAGAAAGCACTTCCGATATGTAAGGCTTATCTACTTTATAGTAGAATATTGACTGAACGCGCTGTGGATCATACTCATATGCGGATTCTATTGCTTTTCTCATATTACGCTCGACAGCTCTAACATTTTTACCATGTTCCATTGCAACCATCGGATACAGTTCTTTTGTAAGGGATTTGAGAAGATGAGGCGATTTTAACGATAGAAGTATTGCTTTTATGAGAAGATGATAACCGGTTAAATGAGGGCGAATACCAAGTTTCTGTACAAATTTTACGACGTCGTTTTCCAGCTGGTCTGTATGTAATTCATTTCCTTTTGACGACAGGCTGGCTGGCAAATGATACGTCTTTTTTTCTTCATTTTCATTGATTACAGCGTTGTTTGATAACATAATTATTCTCCTTTTATGTTCCGTAGTTTTAATGTTTTAGTATAGGCTGAAAAACGACAGGATCACCGCTTGCTTCAATAGTTATTATTTTAAGAAAAACAGTTGACATAATTTGATATTAATGATATAATCATACCATTAATAAATGTCAAAGTCTATGCATTGTTTCCCTGCTATTTGAATAAGGCTTTATGTCGAATTAGCCTACTTACTATATATGAATTGTAACATAATTCGCGGTTTATTTACAAGCTATTTTCAGTATAATCATTGTATAACTTTAGTCTATTTTATTGAACTCAAAAAAATACCAAAAAGGAGCTTTTTATTGCATGGAAATCGAAAAACTCAAAAAAACTACCATTGAACGACTAAAAAAGGTCAAGGCAGAGCAGGGATTATCCGTTTCAAGAATAATGGAAATGCTCGAAGCAAAGGGAAAGTTTGTGTCGGAAGCGACAGTTAAAAGAATTTTTTCTGAGGGCTCTGAGGACTTTAATTTTCGTTATCAGGATTCTATAGCGCCTCTTGCTGACGTACTTCTTGACCTTTACGGCGATACAAGCGGACTTGATGAAGTAATGGCTTTGAAGCAGATAATACACGACAAGAATCAGACCATAGAATTTATGATGATAAAATTTGAAGAACAGAAATCTGCATATGAAAAGAATGTTGCGCATCTGAAAGGTCAGATACATAGACTTAATGAAAGACTGGATATCCGTGAAAGATCTATTGAACGCAAGGACACTATCATGGAAAAGCTCCTTAATGCATATCTGCTTAAGGAAAACGGTGATATAGAAGTTGAGTTGTAAATATCAGTATAATCCCCCCTGTAAGTCTTATAAAGATTACAGGAGGTATTGCATTTAGAGATATTTGAAGTTATTACTCTTCATTTTTTTTTGCGAAACATTCCTGATTTTTTGAAATTAATAATTGTTATTATACAGCAGTCAGAGAAGTAATATCTCCGGCTGCTGTTTTTTTGTATAACATAACAAAAAACGCAGAAGCGTTGATATTGTTTACAAAAAGTCTTTATATATGTTGATTGATTATGTTATCATACAACTATAAAGATTCTTTTATATTTAACAAAATCAAAGCGACTCTTATTAAATATATTGAGTTAGTCGTGTGACATTTGCCTGACGATTACAAATCTGTAATTATCCGCATCCGGGAGAAAAAATATGCTACAATGACTTTGTCATTAAAAAAGGACATAAATGCTTCCGATAATAACATAAAACAGAAGCAAATATATCTGCATAGGGGGATAGATGATATGTTGTAGCAATGATTTTATTAAATGCACAGATAAAAGAAACGGCTTAATTTTAAAAGGAGGAATTGAAATTGTCTAATCGAAGAATACTCAAAAAAATGCTCAGCTTTACCACAGCAGCTCTTACCTGTACAAATCTGATGTTCGCAGGTAATTGCAGTCAGCTTTTTTCACAGGAAGGCTTTACAGTATTTGCAGCAGAAACAGAAAATACTGAGATAAGTATCGACAAAACTTACTTGAAGGTCGGAGAGGCTCTGAAGATCAATAATCCGACAGGAAGCATGATAAGATGCCTTGCGGACGGCAGTGAGGTCGATCCTGAGAGCTTTGTCCTTACAGAAGAATTCTATGAGAAGTGGATAGAAGTTCAGGAAGTTGACGGTGAAGGATACGAAACAGTGGACAAGGTATACTTCAGCAAGCTTCCCGTTATTTATATCAATACAGATGACGGTCAGGTCCCTGCATTTAAAAAGGACGCCAAGAGCGGCGAGATGTTCATACAGAACAACGAAGAATCAGCAGAGCCGCTTTACAACGGCAAAATGACTATGCAAGGCCGCGGCAATACTACATGGGGTTGGGAAAAGAAGCCGTATAAGATAAAGCTCGATAAAAAGACCGACCTTTACGGTATGGGAAAGAGCAAAAAATGGTGCCTGCTTGCAAATTATCAGGACGAAAGCCTTCTGAGAAATACGACTGCTTCAAAGCTTTCCAAGGAGCTCGGTCTCACTACTATGGAGACAGTCTGGACAGATGTAGTCATAAACGGTGAATACGTCGGAAACTATCAGCTCTGCGAGCAGGTAGGCATTGAAGAAGCAAGAGTGGATATATTTGACTGGGAGGGCGAAGCTAAGGACGCCGCTTCTGCTATCGCTAAAAAGGAAAAGATAAAGGGTGACAAAAAAGACGAGCTTACAGATATGATGACAGAGGATATGTCATGGATAAAAGAAGGCGGTACAGTTACTTTTGACGGAAAAGAATATCTGGTATCGGACTATTATGACTTTGAAAGCGACATTTCAGGCGGTTACCTTTTTGAGTCTTCTGAGGAATACGACGAGGAATCAAAATTCATGACAGATTCGGGACTTAAAGTAATGCTCAAATCTCCCGAATTTCTTGCTTCAAACGACGCAATGATGAACTATGTGCAGGATTACTGGCAGAATTTTGAAAACGCCTATCGTTCAGAGGACGGATATACCGAGATAGACGGCAAGATGACTCATTACACCGAGCTTGCTGATTTTGATTCAATGGTATCCTACTGGCTGCTTATGGAGATAATGGGAAATGACGATTCGCGCTACAAGAGCAGATATATCTACAAACCGCATGATTCTCTTCTGAAATTCGGCCCTCCGTGGGACTTTGACACAGGCGCAGGTTCAATAATCGTAAGTCAGGAAATAAGCAGTGAGGCAACAGGCTGGAAGGTATCACAGTTTGAAAATCCGCAGAATTTCTACAGGGAGTTTCTTGATGATCCGCTGTTTATTTCGGCAGCAACAGACAGATACTGGCAGATAAGGCCTTACCTTGAAGACGTTATAAAGGAAAACGGCGCACTTGAAAGAGACAGCGAATATCTTTACGAATCGGGTATGGCTGACAGTGCGCTCTGGGACAGAAATAACCAGTGGCCCGGTTACGGCAGAGGCTATATAGCCGACAGAGACTTATTCATATCGTATATGCGCGAAAGGATAACGTGGCTTGACGAGCAGTTCAGCTCGGATGACGCATTGCTCGCAAGCACATATAACGAAAACAGCGCTTCACCTTATATCAGATCAGATGCAGTGAATATCTCGACACCAAACGCTGTTGATGATACGATATCAGCAAGTGCTCCTGCCGATGCTGTTATCAAGCCCGAAAAAGACCTTATCATGCAGATAGCCGTAAATGATCCGCAGACAACAAGTCTGAAAGTATATGTAAACGGTTTGTACTATGATACTTTTGCACTGTCAAAAGGTTCTGTAAGATTTGAGCTTCCTGCCGATAAGTTAAGTCAGGCAGCAGAAAAGAAAAACGTGATATCCTTTATCGGAAAAGACAAGGATAATAATACTACAGTCAGAAACTTCACTACTGTAAAACAATGCGAGTACGCTGCTGAACCCGTTCCTGAATTCAAGTCGCAGAGTATTGTTCTGAGCAGACAGATCAGCTTTAATTTCTACCTTGACCTTACTTCTCTTACAGAAGAAGAAAAGAATAACAGCTATATGGAATTCAATATCAATGGCAAAACATACACAGATGCCTTTGACGCTGATTTTATGAGCTGTGACGGAAAATATTATGGCTTTACTTGTTCTCCCGATTCATTTGCAATATCCAACAGGATAACTGCGGTATATCATTACGGGGACAATAAGACCATAACAAATACGTTCTCGGTTCCCGATTATATAAATACGATAATAAGGAACACATATAACAGGTATAATGAGAGAATAATCGCTATTATCCGTTCATTGCTTGGTTTAAGGAACTATTTCTGTCCGCCGCGCCAGAATAATAGTATTTTCAGAACATGGTACTAAAATGATGTAAAAAGATGGAGCCGCTTTTGCGGCTCCATTATCATCAAAAAAGCTTTTGCGGCAACTCACTCCAAACTTGAACTTGAGTCATTGCTTTCCGATTGGGCGGATTCATCGCTGCTCTTTTCGGATTTGCCTTTATCAGCAACGGCACCTAAAACGCCGGACAGCACATTTGAGAATATACTAATCATTGTTGCGATATGCTGTGCTTTTATGACTGATATGGCGGTGTTAACAAAGGTATTGTTTATCATTGAGGAGCCGGTGCCATAGCTTGAAGCTACAAGAAGTTCCGCAAACATAAGGCGCTGCTTTTTGTTCTCTGACTTTTCTTCGAACAATTTGCAGCTTTTCAGGAATTCATCAGCTTCCTGAATCTCACTTACGATAACTTCCGGTGTTTCCTCTATGCCGCTCAGCATAGCAAGCGTTGAAAATGCAGAACCGTTACCAATCTCTGCTTTGTTTTCTTTTAACGTGTTATAGATCTGCATGACACTGTCGCATTTTCTCCTGATGTCACCACCTGTAAGCGCAAGTATCTCACTCAGCCCTTGTATGGAATCGGAGCCTATCTTGATCTTTAAGTCCTTTTTGAGATAATCAAGGCAAACGGTCATATCTTCGATGATCGAATCAACCGTTCTGTCAGAGAGCGCCAGAAGTATCACATAAGAGATATCCGAAGAATCTGTGAGTATCGGATGTAGCTTGTTCATACGCTGCAGGAGCTCGTTATGCTTTTCAATTACCGCATCGGTGTCATTCTGTCTACCAAGGTCACAAAGCAGCATGGCGGCAAGCACCATGTAGGAATTATCCTTGAAATGCCCCTTGTGCAGTTTTTTGTATACAGACTTGACATCATCGATATATTGTTCAGGATCATCTGCCAGAGTCATTTCACTGAGAAGCGCCAGTTTAACAGTATCTCTGTATTCTGAGAAAAATCCGGTATGCTTGTTTAGAAGGCTGCGGCATTCTTTCAGTTTATCGATATCTGCTTCCTTGCCGGCACCTGTGAATATCAATCCGGCTGCGATGTTCATCATATCTTTTTCAAACATGAACTTTTTTGAAATTGCTGAATGATTCCTCTCAAAAAGCTCGCATTTACTTCTTAATACTTCAGTCATAAGCCCCTCCTTATAATTGTTCTGCTGTGTTGTTTTCCGTTTCGGATAATTCCGGAATCTGCCATTTTTCATTCCACAGTGCTTCAATCTCAGGACGCTTTGCCTTTCTGATAAGGTACAGTCCCCAGACTGCAAGAAGAGCTTCGCAGATAGCTGATATCACCATAGCAGAAACCGGCAGTTCTGCGTGTTTGTTTACTTCAAATGCACTCACAAAAAAGTCATGCAGTCCGTGAGCAATAATACAGGGGATGATATTTCCGGTGCGAATATATACAGCACCGAAGAATATGCCGAGCATCGATGCCAGTACCGCCTGCATTGCGTGTATACCGACACGACCGTCCATAATCGCATTTGCAATATGAATAAGTCCGAATGAAATCGATGTAAACAAAAGGATCGGAAGGATATGTTTTTCACCCTTTAGCTGTCGTTTCATGTAGGAAATACCGATTGCTCTGAACGATATCTCCTCACAGACGCCGGCACCGACTGTGAAGATCACAGCGTTATAGGTAGGGATACCAAAGGTGAAATTGCCGGATACGACCGTGTAAGCAATTCCAAAGAATACGAACCAGTAGATCATGATCGGTGAAATGAGCTTCCACGATAGAGATGTTCTGCGAGGTTTCCATTTGTATTCCGGCTTGAACCAGTGATAATAGAAAAACAAAAGTATAATACTTGCGAAAATCGCACCTGTCATTGCAGCTGTTTCGACCAAAGGCCCATCATCGAATATTTCCTCAACTGTTCTGTTGCTGAACAGTATTACCATCGGTATTGACAATCCACAGCCAAGAACAATCTGTGCCATATAGAAATAGCCAAACATCATCAGCAGTGTGACAACTACGACCGCAGGCAGAGATTTGTTTCTTGATAGCCGGTGCTTTCTGATTTTTCCTTTTGACATATAAACCTCTCCTTTTTAAGTATACCATCTTACACTTAATTGATACATATGTTCATATTATACACCCATTTCATAGAAAAGGCAATAGGGGACAACCATGAATTTACACATATTCTATAAATGTCAATGATGACCGAATAAGAAAGAAAACTGCCCGTAATGGGCAGTTCATAAATACATTCTATGCTGTAATGAATTCATTCTGAGATATATGATACTTTATTTCAAAGATACTTAAAAACACTTGCTTCCTTGACTTTCTATGCTGCAGCAGTGTATAATATGAGTAAATAGTCCGGACCCCAAACAGCATATCCCACATTTTGCGTAAGGTATAAACGCTTCTAAGGAGAAAGATGATAAAATGAGATCAAAGGGAATAGCAATACTAGGAGCATTTCTTGTCGGAACGATGTTACTGGCAGGCTGTTCAAAGGAACAAATCCGTAAGGAACATGTTGGCATCCCTGCGGAATATGAGATCTTTCTGTTTGAAAAGGGCAAACTGAACCAGATTGAGATTAACATGTATGATTGGGAGGATTTCATTCAGAAATCCGGTGATGAAAAGAGAACAGGGAGTGTTTCGGAGCAACTTAAAGAGAAAGTATATGACAGCTGTAATGTCACTATAAACGGTGAAGAGCTTCAAAATGCAGGAATTCGTACAAAAGGTATCTATACACATCTCAAAGCCGTTGATACAGACAATGATCGATTCAGTCTGGTGTTGAAGTTAAATGAATTCGAAAAGCAGAAATACCATGGATTGCGAATGATTGACCTGAACAGCAATATCATGGATGCCACAGCGATGAAAGACGCCGTAACATACGATATGTGTAGGTATATCGGCCTACCAGCACCGATGTGCAATTATGCAAAGATTTCAGTCAATGGAGAATATTTCGGCTGTTACCTTGCGGTCGAACCTGTTGGAAAAGATTTCTGCAAGCGGAATTACGGCGAGGATTACGGAAGCCTGTATAAGCCGTTGCATGACTTGAGATATACTGGTATCTGGTCGGGAAAATACAAATATATCAAAGATATGGTGAAAATAGAGCGTTCTTCTTTTTCTAACGTGAAAGCCGCACTGAAAAGCGTTCATAACAAACGCGATATTGAAAATTATGTAGATGTTGACAGTGTGCTGAAATACATGGCTGTTCAGACTATGGTTGTCAATATGGACGGCTTGACAGGTGAAACTCTGCATAATTATTATCTGTATGAAAGTGACGGCAGGATTAGCCTGATTCCATGGGATTATGATATGGCATTTGGCGGAATGCTGTTATCAGATGAGGAAATGTTCAGCAAAAGAATGAAAGCAATGGAAACGGGCAGCTTTGATAAGGAAGAATGGCTCAGAGAAAAAGAAAAAGCGAATACGGCTGAAGTAAAAAAGATAGTTAATATGCCAATCTATACTCCATTTATCGGTGATCTTTCTGAGCGAGAGTTCTTTATGAATCTCCTTGATAATGAAGGATATAAAGAAAAATATCATAACTATCTCGCCATACTGGCAGAGCAGTATGTACAGGGCGGCGAACTTGACGAAACGATCACTATCTACGCAAATGAGATCAAAGACATTGTAGGTACAGAGCATAACGCACCATATTCAAGTGAAGAATATGCTGCTGCGGTAGAAATGCTCCGAAAATTTCTTCAGAAGAAGGCTGAATCCGTAATCGGACAACTGAACGGTTATATTCCGGCTGACCGCACGGGACAGGAACAAGAACCTGATAAGCTGATTGATGCTTCTGATATTGATGTCCGTTTGATGGGCTTTTCTGATTTTGATAAGAAAAAAATAGGCTTAAGGTAGGAGCAGGCATTTAATAATACAAGAAGAGAATAAAGTAAAACCGTCCATTTAGGCGGTTTTCTATTACTACCTAGGCTGTTATGAACTCCGTAGGAGATCTATGGTACTCAACGGCTGTTTCGAATACCATGTTGGACAGAGCTTTCTCTACTATAGCACTGGGATCTCCGTCAGGATGTATCCAGTCCTGTAAACTATCCTTATCAAGTATGACAGGCATACGGTTGTGGATATCTCTTACTGTACCTACTGCTTCTTTGGTATGGCAGGTGCTTTTTGCACTAATGGAGGAGGCGAACCGAAATGCTAAGTTCTGGGCAGGCGTACTTAATAGCCTGCGTAACAGAGGCGTTGAAGATATTCTTATTGCCGCCTGCACCGATAATCTGACAGGCTCCATAAAACAGCCGTACCTCATAAGGTACGGCTGTATCTGATTATCTGTTTACAATAAAGCCTTTTACTTCGTTATTTTTGCCTTCTATCCAACTGTTGAAGTAACATCTGTATGTATTTCCCGTATTTTGTTCTTTTATTGTAACTGTGGAAATATAGAGTTCTGCGCCTTTGCCTACGTTATTGTGCCTGATTCCGATCCCCTGAAGTCTTCCGATATTACGTATTGTGGAAACAACAACTTTGTTATCGCTGTTTCTTTCAAAATCATCACGATTAGGATCGTCAGGGAATCTTACAAAATCAGTTTCTCCTGCTGAACCGTAAAGCTTTATATCAACATCTGCATCAGTTCCTGCATAATTTTTATCTCCGACTCTTGCTGTAACATTATATACATACATATTTTCGCTCAGTTTTAGCTTCACAGATGTTTTTGATGAATTCAGCCAGCCTCCGTATACAGCATTGTATTCCTTTCTTGTTGCACCGTCTCTTACGATTATCTGTGCAAAACTCATTGCAGCGTCTTTACCTGCATTATCTGTTTTTACAGTAATATACTGCGGCTGTCCGATATTTTTATTTACAATTATCTCGTATTCCTTGGTAGTTCCCCTTTCAAAATCATCATAGTTTTCAGTGTCAAGAGAATAGAAGGAACTATCGGAAATTGCCCCGTGAAGTTTAACTTCGATATTTGCGTCTGTTCCTGCGCCGTCGACATCGCTCATAGTCAGCTTGATATAATATCTGTGACCGCTCATATCCATATAAAAACGATGAGAAAGATGACCTGATCCAAGCCACTGATTACAGGTTATTGCAGGATATACCTTGTTATTATTAGCGTCGATTATTTTGACACGCTCCAACTTGTATCCGGGGTCTTTTCCTGCGTTATTGCTCTTTATCGTAAAGCTCTGAATAGTACCGATATTGACATTTGTGCTGATAAGATAGGATTTTGCTGAACCTCTTTCAAAATCATCGTAGTCAGGAGTATCAAGGTTTTTAAAGCCGGTTTCGTTTTTATCACCGTGAAGATTTATCATAATATCAGCGTCGGTACCTGCATCTTTTTCATCTGCTGTTCTGATTTCCACAATGAAATAGTATAGATCTGATCTGACAGCGCTTGTACCGAAAACAGGGAAATATGTTTTTTCAGGATAGCACATATCGCTCTGGTAAGAACTGTCTGTAGCATTTTTCATAAATACGCCTTCTGTGTAGTCACAAAGATCGGTAACGGATACATAGCCGTCGTTATTGGTGTCAGCAGCTCTTGCCTTAGATGATGTGTTTTTATAGTCATAACCGGCGCCCTTGCACCATAAATTAGTGAAATTTCCTCCGACATTACCGCCCCATGCAAATTCGTATGGACGAGAAGCGGTTATGACAAAATAATTCTTGTCCTTGAAAACAGTAGCTCCTGTGTTTACGTTTTCGATAGCTGAACCTGATAAACACGACTCAATCATCAGCACCTTTTTGCCGGGGATCATATCCAGCATAGCTTTCAGCTTGGTATAACTAATAGTTGTTGTTCTTTTTCCGTTGAGGACAAGTGCAAGTATGCCTGAGTTTCCGTGGCAATTGATGTAAATATAGCTTATATTATAGCTTTTTACATTAGAGGCGAATAATTTGATATCGCTTTCAAGCTGAACAAGAGATCGGTTCTGAGCTCTTTTCAGAACTCTGATACTGTTGCGTTTGAACATCTCTGTTACATGATCGGCGTTAGCGTTTCGCTGTTTCCATTCTTCCTGTAATTCAGCCAATTCTGCTGCACGCTCTTTGGCGCTAAGATTTGAAGCAGGCTCTAAATGTGAAGCGGTGATAATAAGTCCATAATTTTCCATAACAATCTCTCCTTAATAAATAATAATTATTGATTTGATAAATGTGTTCTGTCTGTTGGAATTATGTTCGGCGCCTGAACTTTTCCGTACCTCTGTGGTATGGCCTTATTATAACAGGTTCTTGTGACTTTGAAAAGATGTCATTTGTCACTTTCTCAGTGACATATGTCACTAAAAAAATGACATATGTCATATCAGGAGCAAGAGCCAGATGTTGTGCATATATTATATTTCCTAAGATATTCACGATAAAAGTCAAATTGCTTAATACAAAAAAGGACGGCGTAAAGCCGTCCTAAATGATCTGTTATCATATCAAACTCTGTCAGATCTGCGTCTGTATTTTTCGGGATGTAAGAGGTAATATTCCTGCTTATCCTTGTACGGATCAGCAAGTCCGAGGTCTATCCAGACAGATGGACGAACCGATGCCTCCATACAAGTAACATAATCGCCGCCTGATGAAGAGTTATTTTTATCATTATCCGCCGCTCCTGCTTCAATAGGACCTTCATCATCGACCACAGCAGCAACAAATGCACTGTTGAGCGTTCGCAGCCACCACCAGCAGTTGCCTGTATCTTTGGATTTAGGCGCTCCATGAGCATGACAATATGCGGTTCCCTGACATAGACGTTCACTGTTTGAGCTGAAATATTTATTTGCCTCTATAACGCTCAAAATAAACACTTTATCCATAGTGTCATTGCCTTGTGATAATTTGTGGAACGGGTTTTCATCTGCTGTTACGACCGAAGTAATTATACTGTTCTGCTCTTCTGAAGAAAAAGCTTCATTCAAAAAATTATTATTAAGCCATTTACGCAGGAAACAGTTTTCCCACGGAACTTCTGCTGTGTGCTCCGAGTACGGCTGATTGTCAAGCGAGTATCTGCTTATGAGAAGCGCTTTATTATCCTCTCTTGCAAGCACAAGCCATTCTATATCCTCTTTACCGTTTGTCAAGTCATTATCCTGCTCATATGAACCGAAAGTTATATACGTCCCAACCTGCACATCAGGCGCAACAGTCTTTGTATCGGCGGTAACGGCTTCAACTGGTTCTGAACCGTTTTTATTATTTGAACAACCAGTAAAAGCACCCGCAGCGGCTATGCATAATGCACAGCCAAATGCGGTCATTGCTCTACGTTTCTTCATCACTTTATATCCTCGAACAGTGATTCATAGTATTCGGGAGTTCTTCCTTGTTCACTTGTTGTCACATATATCCAGCAAACAAGGTCGTCATCAAGCTTTCTCATATAGAAACAATCGAATGCCTTGCCGTCCCAATAATAAACTACATCTCTCGAAAATTCTTCGCTGCCAAGCTTTACCTTTTTACGTTCTTTCCAGTCAGCATTATCGCCATCATTAGTTATCTGTCCATCTATCCATTCCTTACAATAGTCCATAACATCTTCTGCGGTAACGTCCGCAGAATCAGGAAATCCGATCTTAGTATTCACAAAGAAAATCATTACTGCTTCCTTAGAATTTGTAAAATCAGCTTCCATTGCCTGCGCTCTTTCGCGCCTGATCTCTTCTTCATCGGTAAGCTCTGCTATGTAAGCTTCTTTTTCCTCGGGATCAGTATTATTAGGGATATAATTCAGTTCTCCGGGAACATTGAGTTTGATATTTGCATATTCATTGACGTATACGCCGTCCTTAAACAATCCTGCTTTATAATTAGTACCTTTCAATGCAGGATCGGGTTCTACAACCGTCGGCGGATCAAGTATAGTCTCAGGCTCGGGCTGTGCCTTGAAGCCGTCGCCGTAGCTGAGACCGTAGCCTCTTTCGAGCCAGCTATTGTCTGTGCGTATCTGGTCTAATGAGCTGTACCACGGTGACGGGAGTTTGCCTGTAAAGTCTGAACAGCCGCAGAGAACATCGGAAATACCCTTGCCCTCAGAGCCCGGGAGATAGCACATAACCACGCTGTCCCAGTCATCGTATACTCTCTTGTTGATGAGAACATTTCTGCCTGCCACGATACAGGTAACAGTGGGCTTGCCGAGAGCTTTTGCCTCTGCACGGGCTTCTTTATTGCCATTAAGACCAAGCGTGCCGAAAAGGCTCATATCCTCGGTATCGCCGTTCCACTCGGCGTAGTTCTGCTCGCCAAGGCAAAGCAGTACCACATCGGCTTTGTCTGCCTGTTCCGAATCTGTGATGACTTCAATGCCGTAGTCCTCAGCGTATCTCTCGAAAGCTTCCAGTATGGTGGTAACTCCTGGGACGTCCTTCGAGTTCGGACCGTTCCAGTCCATAGTCCAGCCGCCGCACTGTGCCCTGCAGCTGTTTGCCGCAGGTCCTGTGATATAGACCTTTGTGCCCTTTTTTAGCGGAAGCACGTTATTCTCGTTTTTGAGAAGCACAAGGCTCTCTTCAACAAGCTTTTCGGCTATCTTTCGATATTCAAGAGAGCCAGTTTCCTTCTGCTTTGTTTGGAGGTTCTCGCAGAGCGGATCGTCGAATATGCCTGCTTCCTTCTTGACCTTGATTATACGTGTAACAGCGTCGTTCACACGCTCCTCGGTTATCTCTCCGCTGCCTACAGCATCAACGATTATCTGCTTTGCTTCGTCATATCTGTCGGTCTCCATGAGCATATCTATACCTGCATTAATGCTCGTTATTACCTGATCTTTATACGAATCTCCTGATATATGCTGTATAGAGCCCCAGTCGCTGACGATGAAGCCCTCAAAGCCCATCTCGTCCTTCAGTTTCATGATATACTCTTTATTCTCGTGCATTTTCACGCCGTTCAGCGATGAATGGCTTATCATTATGGTCTGTACGCCTGCGTCTATCTGTGCCTGATATACCTTGAGAAGCCCCTCTATCTCCGCATCTGTGAGCTGTGCATCGCCGCGGTCTATACGCTTGAGTGGTGCGCCCTCCTCGCCTGTGCCGTATACCACATTACCGTCAGCAAAGAAATGCTTTGCGCAGGCAACGAGTCCGCCGTCTATAAGACCTTTTGTGTAAGCGGTACTGAGCTTAGTTATGGTGTCAAGGTCAGAGCCGTAGGACTCATAGGTACGTCCCCAGCGCGGATCAACGGACTGAGCCACGCAGGGCGAGAAGTTCCACAGCATATGACAGAGCTTTGCTTCGTCGGCTGTAATAAGACCTACCTGGTAGGCAAGCTCCTCGTCGTTTGCTGCACCCTGTCCGATATTATGGGGAAAGTATACCGCATCTCTGCAATAATTGACGCCGTGAACGTCGTCCTGACCGTAGATATATGGAATACCTGCCTCTGATTCAATAGCTGCATTCTGGAAGCCGTCAACGGTCTCACACCATTCATCGGAATCTATACAGCCTACAGTGGACAGGATACTGCCGTAGTCGTTGGCTTTCATGTCATCCGCGGTGATGTTATATACCGCAGGCTGAACCATCTGGTTTGCTTTCTGTTCGAGAGTAAGCTCACCTACGATCTCCTCTGGAGTCATAGAAGCATATCTCTGATACTTGGGACCGTGGTCCTTAACTGTGCTGTCAGAAGCGATTTCAACTTCCGATTCTGTCGCCGTATCTGATGATGATGATGAGTTTGGTTTTTTCTCCGCACATGAGACTGTTGAAGCCAACAGCGTCAGCGGAAGTAATAATGCGATTGCTTTTTTCATGTGTGCTCCTTTCGGTACGTTTGAAATTATATCTGATATTGTAATTATTCAGCCCATCAGTTAATGTTAATATTATATCATATTATGTAAACAAAAGCAAGTAAATGCGTACAGGCGATTGATTAAATACTATCGTAATTCTAAAAGAGAAACCTCCCGTGAAAGGGCGGTCATCAAATTAGTATATTTTCTTAGTTCTTTTTCATGAATTCTTCCAATGACATTGGATTTTCTTTTGTAGTCGATACATATGCGTAGTACGAAAGAATATTGGAAGCGTCAACTGCATTTATGTTTCCATCATGGTCTACATCTGCTGCAAGCTTCTGTGCAGCTTATTCGATAGATGTAGAATTAGTCTCAGTTGTTGTGGAATTATCTTGGTATTCATATTCAACATCCTTCTGCTCAATTCTCCAATTCTGAGCATCTTCATCGAATACTATTTTAAATGTTACTTCACCATGTGTTTCTTCAAATATTGCATTTGGTGTGTTATTAAATTTCCTTTTAAGCGTGAAAGAGTTTTCGGTCACATCAGTTACGTCTATCTGATCGTCTGACCAGTGATTATCTAAAATATATTCATTATTGAGACCTTTCTGATATAATTCGCCCTCATACTCGATAAATGTATATGCAAGATCTATTTTTCCGTCAGCCGGAAGAGTATCTGATGTAAATGAAGGTCCGAATAATTCATAGTTATTTGTGTACTCAGCATTTACAGAATAGAATGGATCATAATTTTTACCATAATAAGTATTGTATAGCTCCTTCAGACCATCCATAGTTTTTTCGGCAAGTCTTTCATCAATAGTTTTATAATATACCACATCAATATCAGTTGTCCAACCGTCATACTGCATGGTGTATTTAAGCTCTATACCCTTATTTGCATAATCCGCTCTTGTACGTGCTGCAATATCAAAGAAGCACTCATAATCCCAATAATTATCAGTAAGCTTATGTGCTACTTCTTCAGGAGTTAAATGCTTTGCCTCAGTTACTGTGGTAGTTGTCTCAACAACTGATGTAGTTGTGGTAACATTTGTTGTTACAGAAGATGTAGTAGTAACTTCTGTCTCTGATGATGAGCTTACAGCCGGAACCGGATTCTTCATATTGCGGAGCAGATATCCTCCGCCACCGATGCCACCTGCGATTATAGCAAATGTCGCTGCCATACTTGCAAATTTTATCCATCTTGGACGATTGTATCTTTCCACACCATATACGCTGTTATTGTTTCCCTCATCAGTATAATTTGATATATTCATTTTTTCCTTAGTCATATTAAACATCCTCTCTCTGGCTGAATCTGACAGCGAAGGATACTCTTTTGCAATTCTGTTTGCAGTTTCAAGATCAATGTCGAATTCATTGAACATTTCATCGTTCTTTTTCATACATGTTCCTCCTCAATAATTTATGCCGACTTCACAAAGCATCGTTTTCAGCTTTTGTCTTGCACGAACGCTTCGTTTCTGTACAGCGGCTGCTGTCATTGAAATTGCTTTCCCTATTTCAGCTACTGTCATATTGTAGTAGTACTGCTTTATTATGATCGTCGTGTCAGGTTCACCTAATTCTTTTATTTTATTAAGTAAGATGGAATTACGTTCTGACATCTCAGTAGATTCTATTATGTTTTCTCCGGACGATATTTCTATGAATCCTTCATCATCGGTTGATATGGTTCTATCAGCTTTTACACTAAGTTTTCTGTACATATCTATTGCTTTGCGTTTGGCGATAACTCCGATAAATCCTTTCAGGTCGCCATCGCGCTCACCAATATAATTTATCCTTTTGAATACCTCAGTAAAAACATCACTCACACATTCCTCTATATCTTCCGTAGTACCGCAGTTTTTTAGTTTAGTTGCAGCTATTACGTATACATAATTGCAGTATTCATCAAAAACTACTCTCATGCACTCTTCCGGAGATCGTTCCATGTATTTCTTGAACTCCTGATCTGTCATATGTATTCCTCCTATTCAGTTCAGCGATCGCTTTCATTATATACACTCGTACTTGTGATATCAAGTAGGACATTTTTTCTAAAAAAATATTTTATCACATTTTTGGGGGACTTTCAATGTTTTGAAAAGAAAAAAAGCATTTAAATAATCACAAATGTATTTTTTCAAAGAAAGGACGGCGTAAAGCCGTCCTAATAATTTTTATTTCATTGAAGCTTGTCTCCATAATGGCGCAGG
>NZ_KK211357.1:0-9053 GCF_000621845.1 Ruminococcus flavefaciens MA2007
AATTTGAAGTACAAATATGGAAGTCGTCACTTCTGGTGCAGAGGATACTATGTAGATACGGTAGGACGAAATGAAAAAGTCATACGAGAATACATAAAGAATCAAACAGAAGAAGATTGCATGGCAGATCAGCTAACATTCAAAGAGTACATTGACCCGTTTACGGGTAGTAAGAATAAGTAAGCAAAAAGAAACAGCCGCTTGAAGCGGCTGCTCGAGATAGTAATGCAATGTCAAACCTTCAGTGCCCACTTTAGTGGGTGAGCCTGTATTCGCCCCTTTTAGGGGCTGTGCAAACCACCACTTCAGTGGTGGTTATGATTTATCTCACCTCAAAGCTGTAATCTCCGTGAACGGGTACCCGCTCCGATTCTATGCGTTCAACGCTGCCCCATGAGTGGTTTTCCATAGCCTCAACAAGGTCGGAGATATCTCTCTCCGTACCCTCTGCCTCCATTTCCACAGAGCCGTCGTCAAGATTGCGCACCCAGCCGCTTAGTCCCAGCCGCCTTGCGGTATTCTTAGCCTTCCAGCGGAAGCCCACGCCCTGCACATAGCCGTAAAAAATTATATGTCTGCGAACCTTATCCATATTTGTCTCCTGTTATTCTTTTTTCTTTCTCACCAGCAGAGCCGCTCCCACAACTGTCAGGAAAGCAATGCCTGCAATGATACCGCCAATAGCTATCCTGCCCTCTGACGAGAGCTGTCTGTCGCCGTAGACTGTAGTAGTATACGTGAAGCCCGTTGCGCGAAAAGCCGCGTCCACGTCCTCTGCGATGACCTCGTGTCCCTTTGCATTGGGGTGGATATCGAAATCTGCAATATTGGTAAGGCTGTCTGCCTTGCCATCAAAGTCCGCGGCAATGTCTATGACCTTATAGCCGCAGGCGGAGTTTTCCGTGATTATCTCGTTGAGCCTGCCTATTTTCTCATCTGAAAAATCCGTAACGCGCTTGAATTTGCTGTAGTATTCCAGCGGATCATAGAGCGTCTGTATGTAGACCGTGCCATCGGTACGCCTGTCAAGCTCCTCGGCTATGGTCTTGATATTCAGCTCAAATTGGTCAAGAGCCTTGTCAACGTCGCTGTTTATGCTGAGAAACAAGGACGCCGCAGTGAAAAAGTCGATATTTCCCGTATCAAACGAGCCGTTTTCGCTTATTCCCATGCTGTTGAACAGGTCAAGCATAATGCCAAGCAGGTCGTTGCCGCCGATAGATACCACGATGGCGTCGCTGTCCGCAAGGTCGCTGTCAAGCTGGCCGCTCTGTATCTGCCCGATAAGGTCTGAGGAAGTCGCTCCAGATACCGCCTTATTCACCATGGTATGACCGCATTTGCCGCGGAGCTCCTCATTGTACTTTTCCCTGAGGATATTGGAATAGGAGCGGCAGTGATAATTATCATCGGCAGTATAGCCCTCCAGTCCGTAGCCTGCCGCTATGGAGTCCCCGAGAAACAGCATTTTCGGCGGTACTTCCGTATTATTCACCACTTCTGTGACAGATTTTTCCGTCATTGAACAGGAAGCAAGGCTGACTGACAGTATGGCGGCAGATACCGCCGCAGCAATTTTTCTGAACATAGGCGCTCCTTTCGGTCAGGTTTTTCTTAATTATACCACAGTAACAGCTGATTTTCAAGAATTATCCGATACATAAATTGACTCTCATTTCATAATATGCTAAAATAGTGATTGATAATGATACAGGCAGGTGATGATATGCTATACTATATGTTCAACAAGCCACAGGGCTGCGTTACTGCACGGTCTGACGCAGTACACAGGACAGTCATGGACTACTTCCCTGCACAGCTTGCGGAAAAGCTCCACCCTGTAGGCAGGCTTGACAAGGACACCTGCGGACTGCTGATACTCACCGACGACGGCGACCTTGACTTCAAAATAATGCAGCCTGACCGCCATATCAGCAAGACCTATTTTTTCTACGCTATAGGCACTATGAACGAGGAGAAGCGTCAGCTTCTCGAAAGCGGCATTGCTATGGCAGGATTCACCGCTAAAGAAGCCGTTTTCCAGCTCCACAGGGAGTACCGTATCGGGGAGCTTGAAGGCTTCATGCCTGCGGAGCGCCGCGAGCGATACATGAAAAATCCCGACGGTGCGGCTTTTTCGGCTTCTATCACCATTTGCGAGGGCAAAAAGCATCAGGTAAAGCGTATGCTTGAAGCGATAGGCTGTCGGATATTCTATCTTCGCCGCGACAAGATAGGAGAGCTGCCCCTCGACAGCTCTCTCGGACAGGGCGAATACCGACAGCTCACCGAAAGCGAAGTTATTTTGCTGAAACAGCGGCTCTGAAATGGGATTCGGTACAGTAATAGTCGCTCTCGCCGTTGATGAACTTCCTGTAGTCTATCCTCTTGGGGATAGTGGGAGAATCCGATGAAAAGGACCTGCACCACACATAAAGCGAAAGGTGTCCCATAGTGCCGTCGCTGTGAACTCCTATGACATAGCCTGTCTGCCACTTTTCTTTCGGCAGGTCACCGAATCTGAGGTCGGTTTCCTCATAAAACTGCCTGCAAAGCTCCTCGGTATCGAAATACAGCCAAACTCTTTCCTCTTCTGATAAAATGTCTCTGATAGTACGCATAAATATGCACTCCTTTGAAAATATTCCATAAGAGCACAAAAGCGACCCCATCGTCACGACGGGATCGCTGTTTCGCTTTATTATCCCATCGTTCAAGCTTTAGCACCTTACATATATGCAGGTTGCTGTGCGGTCTCAGGGCTTGTCCCTCACGCACTCTTTATGGTACTTTTATAATAACACCTTTTTCAGCCTGTGTCAATAGCCGACTGAAAAAAACTTTTTTATCCGCCAAGCACCCGAGTTGACAGCTCAGATAGAATATGATAAGATTATACTGTTAATCTGAATAACAAGGAGAATTCTCAGTGATACTATTAACTGCTCAGAATATATCAAAGACATATATGGAACGCAAGGTGCTGGACGATGTGTCGTTCTTTCTCAACGAGGGCGACAAGGTCGGTATCATCGGCATAAACGGCACGGGCAAGTCCACCCTGCTGAAGATACTTGCAGGCGCAGAGGAAGCCGACAGCGGCGACATCATCAGAACTAACGGCATAAGGATATCCTATCTGCCACAGATACCCGAATTCGCTGAAAGCGGCAGCATTCTCGAACAGGTACTCTTACATCTGCCGAAAGACCTGCGGCAGGCTAAGGAATACGAAGCAAAGTCCATACTGGAAAAGCTTGGTATCTCCGACCAGCAGCGCGATATCAGCACCCTTTCGGGCGGCGAGAAGCGCCGCGCAGGCATAGCTGCCGCCCTGATACAGCCCAGCGATGTTCTTCTCCTTGACGAGCCCACCAACCATATCGACAACGAGACAGCGCAGCTCCTTGAAGACCTGCTGATGAAGTACCGCGGCGCTATTGTCATGGTAACTCATGACCGTTACTTCCTCAATAAGATTTGCAGCAAGATTGTTGAGATAGACCGCGGAAAGCTCTACGTCTGCGAGGGCAGCTACAGCGACTACCTCATGCAGAAGGCTCAGCGCGAAGCTGACGCAGAGGCTGCCGAACGCAAGAACCGCAGTCTTTACCGCAGAGAGCTTGAATGGATAAGCCGAGGCGCAAGAGCACGCGGCACCAAGTCCAAAGACAGGATAGAGCGCTTCGAGGCGCTTAAAAGCCGCGAAATCCCTGTGGCGGCGGAAAAGGTGCAGCTACAGTCCGTATCGTCAAGACTTGGCAGAAAGACCATAGAAATTGAGAATATCAGCAAAACTATAGACGGAAAGCCTCTTATCACGGACTTCTCCTACATAGTCTCCCGTGACGCAAGGATAGGCATTGTCGGACGCAACGGCGAGGGCAAGAGCACTTTTCTGAAAATGCTTCACGGTGATATATCTCCCGATTCGGGCAGGATAATCCTCGGCGATACCGTCAATATCGGCTATTTCTCTCAGGAGTGCGAGTCCATGGATCCGTCCGTGCGCGTAATCGAGTACATAAGGGAGACTGCCGACATCGTCCGCACTCCCGACGGAACAGTTACCGCTTCACAGATGCTGGAGCGATTCCTGTTCAATTCAGAGCTCCAGTGGAACCGTATCGAAAAGCTGTCGGGCGGCGAAAGAAAAAGACTGTATCTGCTGAAAATTCTTATGACCGCGCCGAATATCCTTCTGCTGGACGAGCCTACCAACGACCTTGACATAACGACTCTCACCATACTTGAGGACTACCTCGAAAGCTTCAGCGGAGCTGTCATTGCCGTGTCTCACGATAGATACTTCCTCGATAAAACGGCAAATGAGATATTTGAGTTCAGAAACGGCATCTGCACCAGATTCAACGGAAATTACTCCGATTATGCCGAAAAAGCCAAGGAAATGTACGCTGATGAAGCTCCAAAGCCAAAAAAGGAAAACACAAAGAAAGAGCGCGTTTTTGTCGGCAAAAAGAAACTCCGCTTTTCATTCAAGGAGCAGCGCGAATTTGAAACTATCGACGACGATATCGCTTCTCTTGAAGAGCAGATTGCCGCTGCCGAAAAGGATATCGCAGCAAATTCCTCGGATTATGTGAAATTGCAGGAGCTGTCCGACAAAAAGGAACAGCTCGAAAACGAGCTTGCCGAAAAAATGGAGCGCTGGGTGTACCTCAACGACCTCGCCGAGCGAATAGAACGCGGAGAAACCGAATAACACAAAGCCCATGCAGTAAAGCAAAAAAGCCGTAAAGAAGTTTTAGCTTCTTTACGGCTTTTTCTAAAAGAATAGAGAATAAATAAGAAATAAGAATTAAGGTATCCGTTTCACGGATATATTAAAAAATATCGCCGAAGGCGATACCACTATTATTCTTTATTCATTATTCTTTATTATTTTAGAGGGCGTGATAAATTTCTTTATCACGCCCTCGCTAAACTGCACTGGCTTTGTGTTATTCTGCTTTTTTACTCTTATCATTGAAGGATATCTCATCGAAATCGACATAGCCGTCGGCATTTCTTGCAGAAAACTCAAAATATCCCTCTTTCGGCTTATAGCCCTCAACATCAAGGGCTTTCATTATCTCGGCAAAATCCACTTCGTTTTGTGTATTGCTCAGTTCGTCGGATTCATTGAAGCTCTCTGTGCAATAAAGCCACACTCTCGTTATTACTTCTGAGCCGAGCTCCTCCTCTTTCCTTTCCATATAGTACTTCTTGCCGCCTATATCTATGATATCGAGCGAAGCGTTGTAATAGTCGATCGCGTCTTCGCTGTAGCCTTCATTTACGAATATATAAAGGATCTCATTATAATTCTTTTTGAAGTGACCTGTTATTTTCAGCTCGACGCCTTTTTTATATCTGTCATCTTTATGGCTGACAGTCTTTGCGATACCCGAGTATCTGATACTGAGCTCGTCAAAATCCTCAAGCCATTTATAGCGTTTCACTTCATAATAATCCGTTCCGTGCCAATCCGCCATAAACGAGCCGTCAGAGCGGACTGCTGTTTTTACATTGTCAGACCTGTCATTCCGTGCGTTGACCTCAAAATTTTCGCCATTGAGAGTCTTGTTAAATCCGCCGTAGTCGAGGAAAATCTCGCGCTCGGGCTCGGGAATGGAATCCGTCCTGCCTAACACAAAGCCTGTAAGGAGAACAAGGTCGCTTATATCGAGCTTGCAGTCGCCGTTTACGTCAAAATCGCTGCAAATGTTAAACTCCCCTGCTCTGAGAAGCTCTTTTCGCAATGCTATGACGTCGTAAATATCGATTTTTTTATCGCCATTCATATCTCCGCGTATACGCTTGGGCACTTTCGGGTAGTCCTCAGCATTGACTATGTAAAAATCATCTATCCAGAAATCCACAGGCTCGGAAGCTGTTATGCGCAGGAACTGACCTAAAAAAATATCATTATTCAGAGCAAAACTGATATTCTCAAAACTGCTCCAGCGATTCTGCACACCTGTTCTGAGACAGATACCGACGATATTCTCTTTATCGTCCCTGGAGGTTATCAGCTGAGCATTAAACTTAATGTCCTTGTCTCCGTTATGATATAGCTTCATGCCGACAGCGATGTCCCTGCAGCCGTACTCATCCTTTTTGAAGTCATAGGGATCTATCTTATACTCAAAAGAGCCGCCCGAAACGTGCATAGCCTTTTCGCCGCTGAAGCTGTGCTCACTGTCATAGACAGCAGAAGCATTCTCGCCGACTGCCCCTACTTTGGGGTTCTCGGCTTCAAAATCGATATATTCCACTCTGCCCTCTTCATCCGGCTCTTTGGGCTCATGAAACGTATATACTTCCTCTGGACCGTAATTGGTATTATCCGTTATCTCCTTGCTTATACTGAGAGAGTTAAGCTTTGCCTCGCCCTTACTTCTGTAGGGCTGTACGGAAAAACCAGCATCATACATATATCCCAGCTCAAAGCCTGCCTCGCTCCACGCCTTGAAATGATCGACGATGTTGACAGTATTCTTCACATTGCAGACTCCGTCGGTCTTTTCGGCAAGATTCTCATGCGCAATACTATAGTACATATATGTAGGAGGCTCAGCCGAAAAGCAGGCCATCTGCGATCTGATATCCTTGTAAATATCATAGGTGATACCATTGGATTCAAACGAGCCGAGCGGTTCTTTATCTAAGTTAGGCCGCCAGCTTCCCCAGCTGTCAATGATGTAAAACTCCATATAGGCGTTTGGTTTCTCCATCCAGCCGTAAACGCCTGCAAATGCGCTTCCGTCCATGTAGTTCACATCTGCGTCGTATGTCACATTGTATTCTTTTATACGCGACGCAAAGAGAGTATTTCTTTTAAATGAATCGCCTTTAAGCACTAAGGCGTTCACTATGCCGTCCCAGCTAAAGGTAAAGCCGTTGTTTTCAGTGTTTTCGTAATTGAATTCTCCTGCGTAATCCTGATTCCACAACTCATAATAATAGCCGTCTGCAGTACCATTTTCGGTAAAATCAGCCGCATACACCTGAGCTGTCGGCATAACCGACGGGATATTTACTGCTCCCAGCAGACACATACCTGCTGTCAGAGCCGCTGCTGTCCTTCTGAACCCTATCGCCATTGCGTTTCCTCCTCACTGAAACCTCATATCAGCAGCTTTTGCTGCCATAAATAAAACAAAACATCATAGACAGGATATATCATATCCTGCCTTTATATTATCATCAAACCGCAAAAATGTCAAAGCATTTCTTGCGGTATTTCAGGCTTCGCCCAGTTTTTCAAGGGTATCGCGGAGTATCTCTTTCCTCAGCTCCGTGAGCCACTCTGAAAACGCCGCTGTATCAAATGCATAGACCTTGTTCAGCTCGCGCTCGTTTTCCGACCATGTATCGAGGGGCGACTCGTTATGCTGGATAAGAGCTTCAAGCTTGTCGATAGCCTTGAAGAGCTTCGCCTCCTGAGTCTTCTGCTGGTTCATCTCATCAAACAGCGCCGTGAACCTTTCCGAGATATCCGCTGGCAGAGACCTGAGCCACTTTTCCAGAAGTTCGTCCTCCCTTGCGCGGTCAGAGTCTGTCTTTGCAAATGTGGGGATATCCCCCGTAAAGCACTCCCCGAGGTCATGTATCACGCACATAGCTATGACCTTGTCGATATCCGTATCGGGAAATTCATTTCTCAGCAGCATAGCCATAAGAGCCATTCGCCAGCTGTGCTCCGCAACACTCTCCGTTCTTCTCTTTGATGTGGTGCAGTGCCGAGGTGTGTCCTTTAACCGCTCCGCAATGTGAAGTATTTCAAGATATTCTTTTGCGTTCATATCCGACCTCCTGTTTTTGATATTTATGCGTTATGCTATGAATGCTTGCATTCATTATAGCATGAGCAGCACAAAAAAGCAATAATTACACGAAAACGCCGTAAACTCCATGTATACAAGACTGATAAAAAGCTCCGAGAGCGATTTACAAATAGTATATAAAAGCAAAAACCGACAAAATTGTATAACATGATAGCAAGAAAATACTTGTTAACGCCAACTATAATGTTATAATAAAAGCATAAAGATATATATTGGGGGACTACTAAATTTCGTTCTTAAACAGCTGCATTAGAGGGTTTTTGCAGACAAAAACAAAGGAGTGATTTTAGTGAAAATGTCCAAAATCAAAAAGGTCATCAGCGGCACCGTTTCTGCGCTGATGATCGCATCAAGCGTCCCGACAGTCGTATCTGCTGCCGACCAGCAGACAAGAGGCAATATCGGCGGATTCGACTACGAGATGTGGAATCAGAACGGACAGGGACAGGTTTCAATGAATCCCGGCGCAGGTTCCTTCTCCTGCTCATGGAGCAACATCGAAAACTTCCTTGCTCGTATGGGTAAAAACTACGACAGCCAGAAGAAAAACTACAAGGCTTTCGGAGACATCACCCTCTCATACGATGTTGAATACACACCAAGAGGAAACTCGTATATGTGCGTTTACGGCTGGACGAGAAATCCCCTCATGGAGTACTACATCGTTGAAGGCTGGGGCGACTGGCGTCCACCCGGAAACGACGGTGAAAGAAAGGGTACCGTAACTCTCGACGGCCATACCTACGACATCGCCAAGACAATGCGTTACAACCAGCCCTCTCTGGACGGTACAGCTACCTTCCCGCAGTACTGGAGCATTCGTCAGCAGAGCGGCTCAGCAAACAACCAGACCAACTATATGAAGGGCACTATCAGCGTTTCCAAGCACTTTGACGCATGGTCACAGGCAGGTCTCGATATGAGCGGTACTCTTTATGAGGTATCCCTTAACATCGAGGGCTATCGTTCAAACGGTTCTGCCAATGTAAAGAGCATTTCATTTGACGGATCACCGAATCCACAGCCTGACAACAACACAAATACCAACACTGACACCAATGTAGGCGGTGGTCAGCAGGGCGGCTTCGACTTTAGTCAGTTCGGCGGCGGACAGCAGGGCGGCTTCGACTTTAGCCAGTTTGGCGGCGGTCAACAGGGCGGCTTCGACATGAGCCAGTTCGGCGGCGGTCAGCAGGGCGGCTT
>NZ_KK211357.1:9303-68874 GCF_000621845.1 Ruminococcus flavefaciens MA2007
GCGGTCAGCAGGGCGGCTTTGACATGAGCCAGTTCGGCGGCGGTCAGCAGGGCGGCTTTGATATGAGCCAGTTCGGCGGCGGTCAGCAGGGCGGCAACAATACTAATACTCAGCAGCCCAACACTAATACAAATACCAACACCAATACTACTACACAGAGTACTGGTACTATAAAAATAATGCCTATAGGCGACTCCATTACCTATGGTATGGGCGATACAGGCGGATACAGAAAGTTCCTCTACAACAGCCTTAAGAAAAAAGGCTACAGCGTAGATATGGTAGGTCCCGAAGGTACTAACAGCACCACCACAAACGGTCTGACCTATGATGACAACCACGCAGGCTACAGTGGATTCCAGATAAAGCAGCGTGCAAGCTGGGGCAACGACAGCAGCTTATATGAAAAGCTCAAGGAAAAGAATGCAGTTAAGCAGGCTCAGCCTGATATCGTTCTCCTTATCATCGGTACAAACGATATGAACGCTAACCGCTCAACAAGCGACTGTGAAAAGGATCTCCGCGATCTTCTGGACTATATCCTCGCTGATATGCCATCAGGCGGTATGCTCTTCCTCGGCACTATCCCTGAGCTCAGCGGCGGTATGTTCGGCGGCGGAGACAAGTCCTCTCAGATAGCAAGCTACAACGCAGCTATCAAGAAGGTAGCTGAAGAATACAAGAGCAGCGGCAAGCACGTTACTTTTGCAGACGTTCACGGCTGCCTCAACGGCGCAGCTGACCTCGGCGATGGAATCCATCCTAACGCTGAAGGCTATGAAAAGATAGGCAACCTCTTCTCAGGCCTTATCGACGAGTATGAAAAGGCTTCTGCACCAACAATTGCTACAACAACTACAGCTATCAAAACTACTACAACTACAAAAGCAATTACCACAACAGCAGCAACAACAACTACTACAGCTCCTGCACTCAAGGCAACAAAGGCAGGCGACGCAAACTGCGACGGCGAAGTAGATATGTCTGATGTAGTTCTTGTAATGCAGGCTCTTGCTAACCCTGATAAATTTGCCATAGGCGGCTCTGACGCAAAGGCTCTTACCCCACAGGGCGAGGTCAACGCAGACGTCGACAAGGCTTCCGAGGGACTTACACCAAGCGACGCATTAACTATCCAGAAGTTCCTTCTCGGCATGATAAAAAGCTTATAAGACATAATTTACCATTTACCGAAACAGAGCCATGACAACTTGTCATGGCTCTGTTTCTTTGTTTATTCTGTTTTCTCCAGCAATTCGCTCAGTGCTCTCTCAAAGTCAGTATCCTCCTGAGGTGTACGCTTGGAAAGTCCCTTTGTGCGTCCGCCGCTGCGGCGAATCTTTGCAGAGACTGCGCGAAATTCCAGCAGTCCCGAAATATTCTCCTCGGTGTAGCGTTTGCCGTCCTGATTAAGGACAACTGCTCTTTTGCTGAGGCACATCGCCGCAAGACCGTAGTCCTGAGTTATGGCGATATCCCCTGCTCCCACAAGGTTCACAAGGCGGAAATCAGCGCTGTCCGCCCCCTTGTCAACTATGATAGTCTCAGCGCCCTCACGCTGTATGGAATGGGCTGTGTCGCAGATTATGGTACATTCCAAGCCGTGTTTTTTTGCTGCTCGGACTGCGATATCCACTACAGGGCAGCCGTCAGCGTCTATAAATATCCTCATACCTGTCTCCTCTTTTCACATAACATAAAAGCAGCCCAAGGGCTGCTTTTATTTATCCTTATTACGAACAAGCTTTTAATTTATCCTTTTTAGCCAGATTGCAGCGGCGGATCTCCTTCGATTCAACTATCGGCTTAGGTCCCTGTTCAAGGAACTCATAGCCGCTTGCCGCTACTATCAGTCTGATATCGGGCTGCATTTTTACAGGAATGCCAAGCTCGGCGCACTTGTCAACGATATCCTTTATCCACTCGAATTTCAGCGGAGGATAACCCTCGCCGACCTCTCCGCCGATTATTACCCATGAATACTCCCTGCCAAAGGTCTTTACCAGCTCGTCAAGGTGAACAGGCTCTATGTATTCAAGCACCGGCTGATATACGACGCAGGCTGTGATAAGGTGATCCTTTGTCTTGTCGATGAGCTGGGTAATGCGGTCTGTATACTTGTTCTTATCAACGGTACAGGAGATAACAACGTTGCGTATATCTGTGTCCTTCGGGATATTTTTGAGGTTTATGCCGTTTGGACGCTTTGTTACCAGCTGGAATGTATCAACGCACTTGTTTTTTCTGCGCTTGAGGTTGTTTGCCGCGATTATCTGCTCTAAAACGTTTTCCTGCCACTCAGGTCTCCAACAGCCGAAATCCGACATATATGTAAGGAACCAGTCGATAGGACACTCGTTCTCCACGTTGAAAAGCTCGGGAACGTCATTGCCCTCATCGTCCTTTGTCATCTTATAGAAGCCGCGGAATACAGGCTTTCTATAATCATCAGTTATCTCAAAATGATCTACTACCTTTTTGGTAAAGCAGTATTTACAGCCTATAGGACAGCCAACAACAGGAGAATATACCTTTGTATTGAGGTTAGTATCGTAATTGATATCTCTGAAGATACGCTTCAGAGCAAGCTGATGACCGTCATAATAAGCGCGGAGCTTGCGTATCTGGTCAAGGAACTCCTTGTTGAGGTTCTTGTACTCTTCAAGCTCTTCCCTAACGGGATACATATCTATTTTCAGCTTCATAAAGTCAAAGTCGCTGAAATTGCATATAAGCGTATTCAAAAGCCTGTTTACGACTTCGGGTTTTTCAAGCATAGTGATAATGCCTGCTGACAGCGCGTCGGTGTAGTAGTCTTCAATTCTCAGCATAAAACATCTTCCCTCTCATTTTTCTTTAATTATTTTTTGAAGACGGCTTTTGAAAAAAATCATTGCTTTTTTTAATGCTGAGTCATAAAGTGTAAATTTTGAAAGATCCATATTAAGCCCCCCGTTCAATGTGTTCCCTTTTAAGTTCCCTTTTGTACTTATAGTACGTGTTATTAGAAAGCCCGATCAGTTTCATGCACTCCCTGTCGGAGAGCTCACCCTCAAAATCCTTGCTGAACTTGATTATAAGCGGTTTAACAGTCTTGCTTTTCTTTGTTTCATGAACAGCGCCCTTAACAGTACCGATCTGCTTGCCGTTGCTGCGTGCAGTTTCGATACCTTCACTGGTACGCCTGCTCAGCTCCTTTACCTGCTTTTCAGACTGAGCAAAGGCTTTGCAGATATCCTGTTCGATCTTATTCATAATAAAATGATCGACAGCTGACATAACGCCCTTTAAAAGGTTATTTGCAGCCTGTTCCTCGGCAGAAAAGGAAAGGGAGATGACTCCGTTCAATGCTTCCTTGTAGGACTCGGTATCCAGATAGCGTTCTCTGATAAAGACAAGCCGTATATTCTTACAGACCAGCTCCTTATACAGAACGAATGCCTCGGCAGCATCGATTCCCATTTTGCTTATGCTGTCAAATACGATAACATCGTTATTTTCAAGCCTTCGGAACAGCTTTTCCCATTCGGGGCGATTCAATGACGCTCCCGAAAACGTCTCTTTTATAATATCTGCTTCGGGAAAAGACTTTTTGATATTCCTTATCTGTCTCTCTATCGACTGTTTCTTCGTGGTGATACAACAATAGCCATATACCATATTTTTACCCTTCCATATTTAACGGTGCAACAGGAAATATTTTGGATCTTTCAAATTATAATGTATTAATGATAAGTTATTATTCAGATGATAGACATAAGAACAATCACAAGGCTTTTAAGCCTCTGACTATATCAAATATTAATAATTCGACAATAGACATAAATATTATACCACATTTTTTGCGGGAAGTCAATATTTTTGATAGAAACTGAAAAAACGTCATTTTTAATATAAAAAATCCCCTGTGAGCTTTTTTATCATATAACATCAATAAACGATAATAAAAATCGTTCCGAACAGACTTTTTCATAAAACCAAGCAAAAAAGCTCCTCTGTTTAACCATAGTGCTTATACAGAAGTTTTATGCTTATTATTGAGAGAACCCCTTTTGAAAAAGGGGCTTCTCTCAAACTCTCTCCCTAAAACTTTCAGTTTTATTTTTTCTCATATAGGGCTCGCTCTGTATTATTACAGGGCTTTTTTTATTTTAGGCGAGCCCTATATGAGAAAAAATCAGCTAAAAAAGTCTTTGGAAAGGGGTTCGGGGGAAAGCCTTTCTTCAGAAAGGTTTCCCCCCATAATTAACTATAAGCTTCTATATAAGTATTGCGGTTAAGCAAAGGAGCTTTTTATCATGTAAAGATAAGTGCGCCGCTCTCCTCCATCATGCCGAGGAGGAAATAACGAGCCTCCTCGCGGAGCTCGGGCTTAGCCATGTAGTACATATAGGTCTCGACCTTGTTAAGAGTGCTTGCAGTCCTGCCCTCTATCTTGAACTGCTCAAAGCCCATAGGAACGTACTTCTCCCATATAGCCTCGGGAGAGATATGAGTTTTCAGCTCCTTGATATCGAAAATGCTGCGCTTTGAGTAGGGACAGGCGCTGAAATGATTGGGATCGTATTTATCAAGGTCAAAAGGCACATTAGGGTATTTCTTTATGTGATTGCAGAAAGCTATCTGCTGCTGGCTTATGTCCTTGTAGTGCTGAAGCCTGCCCTGACATTCGGGCTGACAGCAGGCGTTCACCAGAAGCTCTATGTCCTTTTTACGCGGCATATCTTCAAGGATATCGAATTTATTGTTCAGGTCATAATCCGCAACGACAACGTGATAATCCTTTTCAAGCTCCGCCATGAGAGCTTCCTTCGAGTTAAGGCGCTTGCAGGTAGAGCTTGTAAGCTTGTACTGCGGGAACTCCTTACGGATATAATCTTCAAGTATGGGCGACGCCACGATGACTTCGTTCATGCCGTTGTTTGCAAGGTGGAGCATCATATTGCAGCGCTCGTCGCTGAGGTGCTTCTTTTCAAGCATTATATTCGTGAACGTAAAGCGAAGCGGTATACCGCGGTTATTGAACTCCCTGATGACTGCTTTCATGTAGTTCTTATCGGTGTTGCCGCCCTGAGACCTGCCGCCGTTCCAGAGACACGGCGGAAAGACTCCGTATACAGAGGCAATCTCCACGCCCTCGCGGAAGAAGTCGGGACGGTTTTTCAGCATTTCCGCAAAGAGCAGATTGAGCTTGAAGCTGCCCGAAAAATCGGGAAGATGAAAACGTACTCTCATAATTATTCTCCTGTTTTGATATTCCGAACTGATCTGTATTCTAATTATATCATCAAATACCAAAAATAGCAATACGCGCGGCAAAAAAGCTGCGCTCTCTGCATTGACAAAGGGAAAGATATGATATATGATAAAGAAAATGTGACACTCAGGCACACTCTCTTGAATGTTATTATTGAAAGCACGTTTTCCATGGAGCACTTTCAGAAAGGAGGAGATCTATGACGGGTAAAGAATACTCCAGACTATACCATAAATCACGTGACAAGGCATACGACGCACTGTTTGAAGAATACTGCAATTACGTTTACGCTATAGTTTACAACAGACTGAGAGGTATTGCTTCACGGGAGGACATTGAAGAATGCGTCAGCGACGTTTTTGCAGATGTTTTCTTCGGATATTCCGCCGAATCCGCCGTGAAAGAGGACATGAGAGGCTATATCGGCACTGTTGCAAAGCGCCGCGCTATAAACGCCTTTCACAGTCTCACCGCAAGGCAGAAGCACTTCTCGGGCAATGCCGACGAGGAGCTTGTCACTATAAGCTCCGATAAGGATATCGAAGCCGATTCCGACAGCGCCGAGACGAGAAGCATACTGCTGAGCAAGATAAATGAGCTGGGCGAGCCCGATTCAACGATCATACTCCAGAAATACTATTACGAGCGCTCCTCGGCTGAGATAGCGGAAATGCTGTCAATGAAATCCTCGGCTGTACGTATGAGAGCCGCAAGAGCTCTGGAAAAGCTGAGAAAAAAACTGGCAAACGTCGGTATCACACTGTAAAGGAGCTGAGTAATATGAAAGAAATGCGTGGTTTTGATATGCTGGATAATGCAGACGATAAGACAGTTGACCTTCTTTCGGAGGTACCTGTTCTTACAAAAGAAGAAAAAGAGAGGATGCTGGCTATGAGTAAGAAAAAGCTGGACACTATGAACAGAGAAAGCAATATAAACATAAGCAATGACGAAGTCGAAGTAAGCGGCGTTGAGCGCTACAAGCGCCCGAAATGGCAGATGTTCACATCTGCGGCAGCCTGCCTGCTCCTTTTGGGAGGTATCGCAGGCGGCACATATGCCATGAGCAGAAAGGGCGGAGCTCCCTCACAGCAGCTTACCGAGGCAGAAGCTACCACCGCAGATTCCCGGACAGAGCATGATATACTGCCTACAGATGCTGTTGAAATGAGCAATGAGGAGCTTCAAAGCATTGCAAAACAGCTTCTTGAAAACGCAGAAACACTGGACACTCTTGCAGGCGGTATACCTGTGGGATTTGAGTTCAAAAGTTCCGATCCAAAAGCTGTATTGATAGACGATATAAAGGGAGTCAGCTATAAGCAGATCGAAGGGATAGATTCACTTGACGAGATACGCACTTTACTGAATGATACCTTTGCAGAGCCAATTATACTTGAGTTTGAATACAAACTGTTCGATGGTGAAACTCCTGCCTTTATCGAAAGAGACGGAAATATACTCTTTACCGATAAGGTAACAGGTCACCGCTTCTATTTCGAGGGAGAGCCCGAGATAACAAGAAACGACGACGGCAATGGATTTTCTATGACAGTCAATAACAAGAGCAATTCGGGCAGCGGTCAGGTAAACTTCAAGGTAGCCAAGATCGACGGAAAATACAAGATAAACAACTATTCATGGTCTATGGGCTATGCAGCTTCAGAGGATAATCTTAATGAAAATGCTGATCCTATGGCTATTGCATATCAGGCTAAAATAGACTTTAATGACGTGTTTAAGGTTTGCGCTCGAATCGATGTCGAAGTTGATAAAAACGACTGTATGGCTGACGGATCTATTGAAAATATCTTCAATGCAGATGATGAAAACGCTCAGGAGCTCTTTGATGATTGGAAAACATACTACGTGGATTACTACAGAGTTACAGACGCACGCTTCAGTTCAATGGACGATGTAGTTGACTATGTCTCAGACCGTGTATACGGAGACTTCAGAGATATCCTGATAAACGACATAAAGGGCGGTTACTGCGCAAAAGGCGATCAGCTCTACTGCCTGCAAAACGGCACTATCGACGACATTAAGCCCTTTGAATTCACCTCAAAGACTAAGATAGCCGACAAAACAGACTCGTCAATGACTGTTGAGACCTCCTTTATTTTAAACGGCGAAGAAACTCCATTGTATATAGAGCTTTATCTCATAGACGGAAAATGGAAGATAGCAGATTACAAATTCTGACATTATAACGCAAAAGCTTCCGAAAGTATCAGCTTTCGGGAGCTTTTTGTCTCATTCAGCTATAATCAACAAAATATATTGACTATTGAGAAACAATATGATATAATACATATAATGAGAAGTGTTCGGGTTTTATTTTGGAACGAAAGAAGGTGGAGCAAAATGTATGTACAGGGCAAATGCTACAAATGCGGCGGATTTATGGCTGTGGACGGTTCAGAGGACGCTTCTGTATGCCCGTTCTGCGGCAAGCCCTTTATCGTGGAAAAGGCTATCCAAAACTTCAATGACACTGCACCGCATGACATAGACGTAGAAAAGGCATCTTATGATTACGACAGCGACTTCGTTGTAGAGAGAAGCGTGCTTATCCGCTACAACGGCTACACCAAAAAGGACGTAAGGATACCAGACGGTATCACGGTTATCGGAGAATCTGCCTTTCAGGGCATGAACAACATCGAATCCGTTTATATCCCCGACGGCGCCGAGCTTATCAGCGAGGGAGCTTTTTCGGGCTGCAAGAATTTGCAGGCTATCCACATTCCCGATAGTCTCATAACTATAGACAGAGAAGCCTTCAACGGCTGCATGAGACTGAAAAACATCAATTTCCCCGATAATCTCAAAAATATCGAAGCAGGCGCTTTTATAGGCTGCACAAGTCTCGAAGCCGTAACTCTTCCAAAAGAGCTTGAGATTCTTCCGTGGAGGATATTCGAGGACTGTACAGGTCTGAAATACGTTTTTATCCCGAAAAAAATCAAAACTATAGAGGACTACGCTTTTGCCGAGTGTACAAGTCTCGAAGAAGTAAAATTTGAAAGTCTCCACTATGACGACGGCACTTCTGAGGGAATTTTCAGAATAGGCATGAACGCATTCAAAAACTGCAAAAATCTCAGCAGCATAAATATCCCCGAAACAGTAAGGTTCATCGGCAATCAGGCTTTCAGAGGCTGTTCAAGTCTTAAAAAGCTGCTTATCCCAAAGAGCATCAAGGCTGTCTATCCCCTCGCCTTTGCGGACTGCACCAGCCTTGAACAGGTGACCTTTGAGGGCGATACTGAGCTTTACAAGGGCAGCAACCCTTATAAATACGAGAAAAATGCCGCTACCTTTTATAACTGTCCGAAGCTCCTGAATGTAAGCTACAGCAAGATCCAGCCGAATTACTGGGCGTTTCCTGCGTATACCAAGGCTCAGGAGCCTGCAAATATAGAAAACGGCAGGTGCAGATACTGCGGCGGAGAGTTCAAAGGTCTTTTCGACAAGGTCTGCTCTGTATGCAAGAACCCGAAGGACTACTAAGTAAAAGTACGATTCCTTAATCTTAGTCCTTATATAGAGTTTTATACTTATTATTGAGAGAACCCCTTTTGAAAAAGGGGCTTCTCTCAAACTCTCTCCCTAAAACTTTCGTTTTGTTTTTTCACAGATAGGGCGCTCCTGCATTTTGCAGGGCTTTTTTATTTATGGTGCGCCCTATCTGCGAAAAAACCAGATAAAAGTCTTTGGAAAGGGGTTCGGGGGAAACGCTTTCCTCAGAAAGGTTTCCCCCGATAAATAAATATAAACTTCTGTATAAGAATTATAGTTAGGAATCGTACTTTTACTTAGTATCCTCCGTCGGCTTTCTTCTGCCGTGGAATATCTCCTTCTGGATATACAGCTGTTCATCTGCCTGTGCTATCAGCTGTGCGGCGGTAATAGCTCCCGAGCGGCAGGTAGCGCAGCCCGTACAAACCGATATAGTTGGGATAAGGTCGGCGCATTTCTGGCGGAGAGCGTTCACCTCGTTCTGTATAGCCTCCTGAACATCTGCCTCATCGCTGACTATAAGCACAAATTCATCGCCGCCGTATCTGGCACAGAAGCCGTGAAGCTTATCCGAAACATTATGCAGAGCGTCCGCAACGAGCTGGAGCGTTTTGTCTCCAACTATATGACCGAATTTATCATTGACCTGCTTGAAGTCGTTGACGTCTATCATATGTATCCTGAACGGCTTTTCCTCCGTGGCGCCGTGTATCATGTCCTGCAAAAAGATCTCCATACGTCTGCGGTTGTTGAGTCCTGTTAAGGCGTCGGAGTATATCTCGCTGTTCTGTATCTCAAGGAACGCAAAATGTATTGGCAGGAAAATTCCAAGGGAAACGATAGGAGAAAGGGGCAGGATACCCTCCAATATCGCAGTTGCCGAGGGGATTATTATAAACAACAGGGGCAGACGGTATTCTTTTTTCAGCTTTACCTGCTTGTTTGAAAAGCTCTGCGCAAAGGAGTATATTCCGCTGCCGAAAAGCTGTATAAAAATAAAGATAATATGTACGATATAGCCGTCCGCAAACTGGAATATATCTTTTTCGTCGATATAGAAATAAAATCCATTAAAAACAGAAGCTATGGTGATCATGCAGTCTACGGCAGCAATAGCGTAGTGCATTCCCATAAGGAGCTTCATATTCTTTGATTTATTCTGGTCTATACGGTAGATAACGAATATGCACCAGCCTAAGGTCAGAAGCGTTACTGCAATAAGTCCCACAGTATTGGCAAGCTTATTCAGCGTAGTATTGAACGGCACAAGTCCGCCCTGTCCCAGCGCCCAGAAAATGTCGCTCATAAGGTAGATTATGAAAAACAGTGCCATTCCTCTGAAATGCCGCATTTGCAGGTCTGTACCAACGTTTTTGTTAGCCTTGACGATGATGCCGATAGAAAAGAATATGCAGAACATCTCCGTTACCACGTAAGAAATATAAATAGCAGAGCCATTCATCTGAATCCCCCCCTATAATTCAGAAATATATTATTAAAGAAATTTCGCAAACAGTTCTTCTTATAATATAATATCATATTAATGTATTGAAGATATTGTTTATTTTGTAAACAGTTGCAGCCGTTTTTGAGATTTGTAGCATTTTACAACAAAGTCTGCTTCTGATTGGTAAAAGTGTCCCATTAGCGAACGGCTCTAAATATCAGAAGCTTAATAATACTTTTCAATTCTGAATCCGAGCCTGTGTCCTTGACATTAACGCCGATACAGTGTATAATAGTCCTTGTTTGCAAAAATCGTCTTTTTTCGGGAGGAATAAATATAATCAAGAAAATACTGCTCATTTTGCTGAGGCTTCTGTCGCTGCCCTATGTGTATGGCGTCCTGTTCATAACGCTGATATGGAGAAAGCCCACATACACCCATAACTTCAAGCCGCCGTTCTGGGAAATAGCCCAGCTTATAGGCGGAAACAGGCAAATGCTTTTTGATATAATCGGGAATATACTTCTGCTTTTTCCGCTGGGATTCTTTCTGCCCATATGGTTCAGAAAGGCTGACAAGCCGAAAAAAGTCGTCCTTATATGCTTTTTTGTCTCGGTTGCCATCGAGATAACACAGCTTATCACCACACGTGGATATTTCGAGACAGACGACCTGCTCCACAACACTATCGGAGCTCTTATGGGAGCGCTTTTAGGCTGTTCCCTTGCAAAACAGCTATATACGGACAATAAAAAAACTCAGAAAAAATAAAACAGCTTCCTTATGCGAAACCGCAAAGGAAGCTGTATTTTTTTAGCCGTTAATGCTCATATATTCAAGATCATAGGTAACGCTTTCAATCTCGGATCCGGCTCTTTCAGATTCTTCCATATCCCTGAGAATAGCGTTTATCTCATCTTCCAGACTGTCATAATATGGCTTCAGGAAGAAGTTTGCAAGATTATCGGGTTCCTCAAAGCCGTTCTTGTTTATAAATTCCTGAACCTCTTCATCATTTGCAAAACACGGTACATTTACATTTTCTTCTTTATCAAAAATATCCTCAGGAAGAGAGGAAAGAGCTAAATAAATAGTCTTTTCAGGCAGAAATTTGCGGAGCTCAGCCAGAAAATTCCTTACATTGATATTATTGTTCATAGATATCACCTCAGCATAAAAAATTTGATAATTTCTATTTTGATCCATCATAAAAATATATAATGCAATATAAAATAGAATAAAGTGTAAAACCTGTGATAAAAATTACTGTCAGGAAAATTTCTCACATAATACCGTGCTTTAACTTTATATCGATATTATACCACTGCGCCTCGGAAAAATCAACAAAAACTATGCCAAATAAATAAAAAACCGCTTTTTTTACAATAAAAACGTACGCTGATTGTATAATGTGAATAATGCGGCGAAGCTATTTTTATTACATTCTGTAAAATCAAAACCATACATAATCTTTTGTATTATTTTGCCTATTTGCCGAACAAAACCGACTGACAACCGATATGCATAAAAAATCATATAAAAATAATATATGCCATACAAAGAAAAATAATTAAAACAAGTTACACAGCGCCAACTAATTGTTAAAAATACATGGTGGATAATATTAAATTCACAATTGTTGCAACGCTGTCACAATTATTGGTAGCATTCTGAAAGAAAGAAGCAATATTTGGTCATCTGAAAACTGCTCGTTTCGATAATTTGAATACTGTCAGCTATACCTCGAGTGTTATTTTTATGTAATATTACGAATAGACAAATTAAGGGTTGACATCCCCATATAAATATGATATAATAACTCGAAAAATACGAATCGTAACTAATTGTTTGGATTATACTAATAGTTATTGAATTTTGTTTTAGGATTAGATCAAACCAAGTGTCTGGATTTTATACTTTTTGGAGGGAATCATTATGAAAGTTTCATTTTCACCACCCGATATTTCGGTCCTCGAAATTCATGAGGTATGTGAAGCACTGAAATCAGGCTGGATAACCACAGGACCGATGACAAAGCGCTTTGAAAAGAACATTGCCGAAATGATCGGCGTCAACAAAGCCTGCTGCCTTAATTCACAGACCGCCTGTGCTGAAATGGCATTAAGACTTCTCGGCGTAGGCGAGGGCGACGAGGTCATCACAACTGCTTATACATACACTGCTACAGCTGCTGTTGTATGCCATGTTGGCGCAAAGCTTGTTCTTGTAGACACTATGCCAAACAGCTTCGAGATCAATTACGATCAGGTAGAAAAGGCTATCACAGAAAGGACCAAGGTCATCATTCCTGTTGACCTCGGCGGCGTACCATGCAACTATGCAAGACTTTTTCAGATAGTAGACAGCAAAAAGTCTCTGTTCAAGCCTAAGAACAAGATCCAAGAGGCTATCGGACGTGTTGTTATCAGCGCTGATACAGCTCATGCCTTCGGCGCAAAATGGCGCAATATGAATGTCGGCAATATCGCTGATTTCTCCAGCTTCAGCTTCCACGCTGTAAAAAACCTCACTACCGCAGAGGGCGGCGCTCTTACATGGCGTCCTATCGACGGTATCTCAGACGAGGAGATATATCATCAGCTCCAGCTTTTCAGCCTCCACGGTCAGAGCAAGGACGCACTTGCCAAGACTCAGCTGGGCGCTTGGGAGTATGATGTTGTCGGAACATGGTACAAGTGCAATATGACTGATGTAGCTGCTGCGATTGGACTCAAGCAGCTTGAGAGATATCCCCGTATGCTGGAGCTCAGACATCAGATAATCAATTACTACGATGAGGCTCTCAACGAGATAGGCATCGAGACTCTCCCACACTACACCAACGAGTACTCATCTTCGGGACACCTCTACATCACAAGAGTTCCGGGTATATCCTTAGAGGAGAGAAACGAGATAATCACACGCATGGCTGAGCAGGGCATTGCGACAAACGTACACTACAAGCCCCTTCCTATGCATACAGCATATAAGAATCTCGGCTTTGATATCGCTGATTATCCTAACGCTTACGAGCACTTCAAGAACGAGATAACACTTCCGCTTCACACCTGTCTTACCGGTGAAATGGAAAACTATGTAGTAAGCAATTATGTAAATATAGTAAAGGATTACCTTTGATACTGCGCCGCTGGGAAGATCTCCCTTCATTCATGAAAACGGAAGAGGTAAGACCGTATTGGGAGATATTATGGAAAAAACGCGGACATCTTGCAGTAAAGCGTGCATTTGATCTCATTACCGCACTTTTTCTGCTGATGATAACAGCGATACCGATGATAATTATCGCTGTACTGATAAAGCTGGATTCAAAGGGACCTGTGCTTTATCGTCAGGAAAGAATAACAACGTACGGAAAGCGCTTCCGCATACATAAATTCCGTACTATGGTACAGAATGCCGACAGAGTGGGTTCGGCTGTTACTGTAAGCAACGACAACAGAATAACCCGTGTCGGCTCAAAACTGCGCGGATTAAGACTTGACGAGCTTCCGCAGCTCATAGACGTGCTTCAGGGTACTATGAGCTTTGTGGGCACCCGTCCCGAAGCTTCAAAATATGTGAAAATGTACCGTCCCGAATTCAACGCTACACTTCTTATGCCCGCAGGCATAACAAGCGAGGCTTCTATCAGATACAAGGACGAATATAAGCTTTTAAGCGCTTCCGAGGACGTTGATAAAACATATATAGAGCAGGTGCTCCCCGGAAAAATGGTATGGAACCTTAATTCCATTGAACGTTTTTCATTTTTCCGCGAGCTTCTGACCATGGTCAGAACCGTTCTTGCTGTTTTAGGAAAAGAATATGATTGAGGAGTTGTCAGATGGTCACCATCAGAAAAATGTCTGCGTCAGAAGAAAAAAACATCAGAAAGCTGTCACGGCTCCATACCCGTGCATTTCCTGATTTCTTCCTCACACAGCTTGGTGTAGGATTTCTTGACGCTCTTTACAAGGGGTATCTGAACGACGAAAGGTCAGGCATAATAGTTGCCGAGGACAACGGCAGACTTGCAGGATTCATCGCTTATTCCTATGATTACCCGAATTTCTACAAGGGACTGATAAAGCATCATCTGCTTAGATTCGCTTTCTGCTCACTGGGAGCGGCTGTCAGACACCCTTCATTTATCAAAAGACTGCTGGGAGCCTTTAAAAAGAGCGATTCCGTAGTCAAAAAAGAAAAATACGTTGAGCTCGCGTCTATATGCGTTGAACCGAAAATAGGCAAACAGGGCATAGGCTCTAAGCTCATAGACCATCTCAAGGGTATGGTGGACTTTAACAATTACGCCTATATAAACCTTGAAACAGACGCAGAAAACAACGACGCTGTAAACAGATTCTATGTGAAAAACGGCTTTGAACTGGCAAGAAGTTATTTTTCTCCCGAGGGCAGAGAAATGAACGAATACAGATTCGGGGGCTAAGGGGGCTGAAATGTCAGTGAAAATGCTGTATATCCTTAATCTTGCGGAAAAAGTCAATAATTTCTCATATTCCGCAATGATAGCTGCACAAAAACTGGGTATCGAGTTCTCTATCGCAGGAAACTGGGGATATCCAAACGACGCAGCAAGAGAAGCCGATGAAAAAAAATACGGTATAAAGATCTATCAGGTCGATTTTATTCGCACTCCCTACGATCCTCGTAACTATAAGGCTTATCGTCAGATAAAAGCCATCATGGAGCGTGAAAAATTCGACCTGATACACTGTAATACGCCTATCGGCGGCATAATCGGAAGATTAGCCGCAAAAAAATGCGGAATAAAGACCGTTATCTATCAGGCACACGGCTTCCATTTCTACAAGGGCGCTCCTTTCGTGAACCGCGCTCTGTTCTATCCCGTAGAAAAGTTTTTAGCCAAGTACACCGATACTCTTGTAACTATAAATAAGGAAGACTTCGGTATAGCCAAGACCTTCAAGCTCAGGAACGGCGGCGAGGTACGCTATGTTCACGGCGTGGGCATCGACCTTTCTGCATATGACGGAGTTTCGGAACACAGAGCCGAAAAACGCAGAGAGCTTGGTCTCGGCGATGATGACATTGCTGTTATCTCAGTGGGCGAGCTCAACAAAAACAAGAACAATATAGTCATTGCACAGGCTATGGCAGAGGTAAACAACAAGAACCTCCATTATTTCCTGTGCGGCGTAGGTCAGGAGGAGGCTGCGATAAAAAGCTTTGCCGCCGAACACGGACTTACGGAGAATATACACTTTCTCGGCTACAGAAATGATGTCAAGGAGCTTCTGGCAGCCTGCGACATCTTCGTAATGCCCTCATTCAGAGAAGGTCTTTCACGCTCGCTTATGGAGGCTATGGCTTGCGGTCTGCCCTGTGTTGTATCGAAAATACGCGGCAACACCGACCTTGTGCCAAAGGGCGGCGGTCATCTCTGTGCACCGTCTTCTTCGGCTGAATTCGCCGAGGGATTAAAGGACTGCATTGCATCGGACAGAAAGGCTATGGGCACACTGAATATGCAGTCCGTAAAAAATTTCGATATCAGCATTGTAATTGCTGAATGGGAAAAGATCTACAAAGATGTTTTATAAGGAATTATTGTTATGACCAGAACGGATAACAAGGTATCATTCAGCTTATCTTCGATTTGCTTTCTGATATATTTTCTGTTAAAGCCGTTTTATCTTTTTGACAGCGGCACCTTGCAGCTGGGCGATTTCTTCCTGCTGCTTTCCTTTGCCTTTCTGGTATATGAAAGGAAAAAGGGACTCAGAAACGAGGATCAGATATTCGAGCTATTCCTCGTCTGTGTTTTTATCATTAATTTTATCTACTTTTTCATATTTCACGGCAGTGAATTCCTGAAATCCTGTCTGTATTACATATTCAACCTGATAGTCATACTGTGCTTCAGGCACTTTATGTATGACAGAAAATGGCTGAATGCTCTCGGAGTTGTTTGCAAATTCAACCTGCTGATACAGCTGGCGATATTCCTGCTCCACAGGGGCGCCTACTGGGAGGGCACATACAGATACATGGGAACCTATACCGATCCTAACCAGATGGGATTCGCGGTAGTTTCCACACTGGCGATACTCTTCCTGCTCAAGGACAAATGGAAATACCTGTACGTCCTTGTAGCGGCACTGCTTATAGTTCAGACCTCGTCGGGCGGTATGCTCATAACCCTCTGCCTGCTGGTAGGTCTCGACTCTATGATAATACTGAAAAAAGCTATGGATAACGGCGGTATATCCTATACATTATTATTTATTATAATACTCGGTATCGGAGCTGTTATCATTCTCATTATGGCAGATATCATCCATATCGACTGGGATCACTTCCGTATTTCAGATAAGCTCCAGAGCAATGATTCTGTGCTCCAGAGCTTTATCAATGACCGAGCGCTCAATGTCGCTCAGGAACACCCCGAGTACTTCCTTTTCGGATACGGCGAGGGCTTCTCCTTCCCGAGATACGGACACAGCGAAGAGCTCCATTCAACATGGATATCACTGTGCTATTATTACGGAGTTCTCCCCTTCTTTATTCTTCTTGCGTGGATATACTCCAATCTAAAGCATATAAAACTGGAAGTAGTGCCTGTGTACGTTGCCATATTCCTTGAGGCATTCACACTTGCAAACCACAGACAGGCTTCATTCTGGATGATAATCCTGCTTGCAAACGTATGCTGCCGAGACGACAGCGCTTATGAATATGAATCAGAAATTGAGGAGATAAAAAGTGCATAATTGTTTAGTGACGGTATTTTGTCTCGCATATAACCACGAGAAATATATCAGAACTACCTTTGAAGGCTTTGTTAAGCAAAAGACCACATTCAAATTCAAGGTCCTCGTACACGATGACGCTTCAACAGACAGTACTCCCGATATAATAAGAGAGTATATGGAAAAATATCCCGATATGTTTGAAGCCATAATGCAGGAGGAGAACAAATATCAGCAGGGCATAGATATCGAGGATAAATATATCCTGCCCAAAATCGACACCAAGTATGTAGCATCCTGCGAATGCGATGACTACTGGACTGATCCGAACAAGCTTCAGATGCAGGTCGAATACATGGAAAAACACCCCGATTGCTCTCTTTGTGTACATGACACGGAGAAGATATTTGAAAACGGCACATCTACAGGAAAAAGCTTCAATCCCTCACGCAAGGAACGGGATTACAACTTCAAGGATATCGCCCTTTCGGAGCCGTCGGCATATTTCCATTTCAGCTCGCTTATGTGGAGAAACGATACTTTCAGGGAGAAAAATCCTGCCTTTGAAATGAAAGGCATCGGAGATTATCCTATGGCGCTGTATTTTGCTTCAATAGGCTATATCCACTACATACCCAAGATAATGTCATGCTACAGACTGAATTCCATTGGCTCATGGTCATCTATGATGGATTCGGACAACAGCAAAAAGGTTATACAGCATAAGAACATCATCAAGGGCTTCCAGTCTATAGATGAATACACAAGGCATAAGTACTCACCTATTATCAAAAAGGCTATAAACCGTGAGGAAGCCAAGATAATGGTGCTTGAGAACAAATATGCGTTCCTGTTAGCTTCGCCGCGCTGCTTCGCCGCTTTTTGCAGAACTATGACTCATAAAACAGTCAGAAAGCTGAACGATAAGATACAGGCGGTGCGCGGAAAATGAAGAGAGATACAGTAGTAACCAACCTTTTCTGGAGACTGGGAGAACGCTTCGGCGCAAAAATGGTACAATTCCTTGTACAGATGATACTTGCGAAAATGCTTGCGCCTGAAATATGGGGAACTATCGGTCTTATCCTCATATTCATCGAGATATTGCAGGTATTCATCGAAAGCGGACTCGGAAATGCTCTCATTCAGAAAAAAGGCGCAGACGACCTTGACTTTTCCACCGTATTTTACTTCAACTGCGTGATATGCGGTGCGGCATATCTGCTGATGTTCTTCGCAGCGCCGCTGATAGCATGGTTTTATAAAGCTCCCGAGCTTACATCTGCTATCAGGGTAATGAGCCTTGTGCTTGTTGTTTCGGGACTGAAAAACGTTCAGCAGGCATATGTCAGCAAAAATATGCTGTTCAAGCGCTTCTTCTTTGCAACGCTTATCGGTACTTTGACCGCCGCTGTAATAGGAATCGCAATGGCGTACTTCGGCTTCGGACTATGGGCTATCATCGCTCAGAACCTCATAAACGTGACCATTGATACCTGTATCCTCTGGATAACGGTAAAATGGCGTCCGAAAAAAGCCTTTTCATTCCAGCGCCTGAAGCAGCTCTACTCCTTCGGCTGGAAGCTCTTCGCTTCATCACTTATGGAGGTCATCTACCTTAAACTGAGAGGTCTTATAATAGGAAGAAAATACTCCAAGGAGGACCTTGCGTATTATACCTACGGCGAGTACTTCCCTCAGTTTATAACGAGTATCCTCAATTCCTCCATAGACAGCGTACTGCTGCCGTCAATGTCAAGCGTTCAGGATTCGCGCGAAAATGTTAAAAATATGACAAGACGCGCCATAAAGATAGGTACCTACATACTCATGCCATTCATGGTGGGTATCATGGTTTGTGCAGGACCTGTAGTAAGGATAGTTCTGACAGAAGATTGGCTGCCGGTAATACCTTACCTCAGGATACTGTGTATCTCCTATGCTTTCATGCCCATACATACTGCAAATCTCAACGCTATAAAGGCTATCGGAAGAAGCGATACCTACTTAAAGCTTGAAATAATCAAGAAATTCGTGGACTTCGCTTCTATACTTGCAACAATGTTCATATCTGTAAAAGCTATGGTATATGGTGTACTTGTAGCGTCTATCATCAGTCAGGTCATCAACGCATGGCCTAACAAAAAACTGCTGAACTACAGCTACCTCGAACAGGTAGCGGATATGATACCACAGATAATCGCGTCAACTATAATGGGCGCTGTTATATACCTTATCAACCTTGTGGATATCCACTATCTGCTCATGCTGGCAATTCAGGTACCATTAGGCGTTATAGTATATATCATCTGCTCAAAGCTGATGCATATCGACAGCTTTGACTACCTGCTTGATGTAATAAAAAGTCTCTTAAACCGAAAGAAGGATAAAGAAATATGAAAAAACTTATGATACTGGGCGGATCGGCTTTCATACTCCCCGTCATAGAAAAGGCTCACCAGCTGGGCTGCTATGTTATTACCTGCGATTATCTTCCCGATAATATCGCTCATAAGTATTCCGACGAATACTGCAACGTAAGCGTTATCGACAAGGAGGCTGTTCTCGAGGCTGCTAAAAAGCACAATGTAGACGGCATCATCTCATTTGCCTGCGATCCCGGCGTTGCTTCGGCAGCTTACGCAGCAGACAAAATGGGACTCCCCTTCCAGGGGCCATATGAATCAGTAAAAATTCTTCAGGATAAGGGACTTTTCCGTAAATTCCTTACCGACAACGGCTTCAACTGCCCTCATTCAAAGAGCTACAGCGACAAGAATGCGCCTTTCAATGATATCGACTTCTTTGACTGGCCTGTTATCGTAAAGCCTGTTGACTCAGCAGGCAGCAAGGGCGTTACAAGAGTTGACGATCCTGCAAAGCTCCCCGAGGCTATCGAGATTGCTCTGGACTGCGGTCACAACGGACAGTTCATCATCGAGGACTTCATTACATTCAAGGGCTTCCACAGCGACGGAGACTTCTTTACAGTGGACGGAAAGATAGTATTCGGTCCATTTGCAGACCAGCTCTTCGACAAGCAGGCTGTTAATCCATACACACCTGCTATGCTGATATGGCCTGCTACAATGTCAGCCGATGACGACAAGGCGCTCCATGATGACCTCCAGAGACTTATGGATCTGCTCAATATGAAAACAGGTATCTATAACATCGAAGCCTGCGTAGGCGCAAACGGCAAGCCCTACATCATGGAGGTATCTCCCCGCGGAGGCGGCTGCCGAATCGCTGAGATACAGAATATGGCATACGGCGAAAATGCCGACCTTATCGAAAATGAGATAAGAAAGGCAGTAGGACTTCCTCTTACAAAGATAGAGGAGGGCAAGTGCGACGGTCACTGGGTACAGTTCGATATCCATTCCGATACAGACCGTGACCGTATCCTCAAGGCTATCACCATTGATCCCGAGATAGAAAAGAACAACGTAAAATACACTATGATAACTGCTAAGGCAGGCGATGTTGTAAAGCCATTCACAGGCGCTAACATGACTCTCGGCGACCTGTTCCTGAGATTTGATACCCGTGAGGAGCTTGACAAGGCTATGTCCGATCCGTCACAGTGGCTCAAAATCGAATATCAGGACTGAGCAAATGATAATATATGAAAGAGATAGGCGGATACATCGAGTTTGAGACCTTTTATTCGGATATGCTGTATGACGACGGCATTAAGCTGAACTGCGGCAGAAACGGCTTTGCATATCTTATCGAGAGCAGAAACATCAAAAAAGTACGCTTTCCGAAAATGATGTGCGATTCAAATGACAAGGTGCTCAGCAATTATGATTTGAATGTGAGATATTACTCCATAGGCAGTGACCTGAAAATGGAGGATATCACTTTAGATGAGGATGAATGGCTGTACGTGGTGAATTACTACGGTCAGCTCACAGACGAATATATCATGTCGCTGAAGAAAAAATACGACAGGATAATTCTTGACAATGCGCAGGCATATTTCCACAGACCTGTAAAGGGCATAGATACTGTCTATACCTGCCGAAAATTCTTCGGAGTCGCCGACGGAGCCATACTTTACACCGACGCAAAGCTTGACAGACAGCTCCCTGTTGACGAATCCTTCGGAAGAATGAATTTCCTTCTTGGCAGATTCGAGAGAACAGCCTCCGAGTTTTACGGTGAATATGCCGCAAACAACGATATGTTCTTCGACGAGCCTGTCAAAAGAATGTCACGGCTTACGGAGAATATCCTCCACGGGATAGACTACGGTCTTATCGAAAGGAAAAGAACGGAAAACTTCAGGACCTATCATGAGGCTTTCGCTTCCGTAAATAAGCTGGAGCTAAATATCCCTGCCGGAGCTTTCATGTATCCGCTGTATATCGAAAACGGCAAGGCTATAAGAAAAAAACTTCAGGATATGAAGATATATATCCCAACATTATGGCCTAATGTACTTGAAAACTGCACTAAATCAGATGCGGAATACGACATGGCAGAAAACATACTCCCTCTGCCCTGCGATCAGAGGTATTCACACAACGAAATCAAATATGTAATCGAGGCGATAAATAATGTATAAACTCCGCGAATTGGAAAGCAGGGATCTTGCCACAATAAACTCATGGAGAAACGATCCCGAGCTGATAAGTCATCTCGGCGCACCCTACAGATACATCAACCTGAGAGTTGACGAGGAATGGTTCGAGAATTATATGAAGTCACGCTCACGCAATGTAAGGTGCTCTATCGTTGATGAAAACGACGATGTGCTTTACGGTCTTATCAGTCTTACAAATATAGATCAGTTCAATCAGTGCGCCGAGCTTCACCTGATGATCGGCGATATCGCACAGCGCGGCAAGGGTATCGGCACCTTTGCTGTAAAGGAGCTTCTTCACCACGCATTTATAAATCTTAATCTTCACAGAATAGAGCTTGCTTGTCTGGCTTCAAACGCAGTTTCGGCAAAGCTGTATGAGAACTGCGGCTTCGTAAAGGAAGGCGTTAAGCGCAGAGCTGTGTTCAAGCAGGGCGAATATATAGATATGTATCTGTATTCTATTCTTAAAGAGGAATATATGGAGATAAAAGGAAATGAATGATAATATTTTAGTTACCAGATCCTCAATGCCCGATTTTGAGGAATACTGCAACGAGATAAAAGATATGTGGGACAGCCACTGGCTCACAAATATGGGCGAAAAGCATATGCAGCTCCAGAAAGAGCTTGAGGAAAGATTCGACGTTCCTCACGTTACACTTTATACCAACGGACACCTTGCTCTGGAAAATATAATCGCTGCTATGAACCTGCCAAAGGGCGGCGAGGTAATAACCACCCCCTTTACATTTGCTTCAACTACACACGCTATCGTAAGAAACGGACTTACTCCCGTATTCTGCGATATCAATGACACAGACTACACCATAAATACAGACCTTATCGAAAGGCTCATCACAGACAATACCTGTGCTATAGTTCCTGTTCATGTATACGGCAATCTCTGCGACGTTGAAAAGATACAGAAGATAGCCGACAAGTATGACCTCAAGGTAATATACGACGCCGCTCACGCTTTCGGAGTTACATATAAGGGCGAAAGCGCAGCCCGCTTCGGAAACGCGTCCATGTTCAGCTTCCACGCTACAAAGGTATTCAATACTATCGAGGGCGGTGCGCTCTGCTTCAAGGACGACAGTCTCGTTCAGAAGCTCAACGATATGAAGAACTTCGGCATACACGGTCCCGAGGACGTCGCATACATAGGCGGAAACGCCAAGATGAACGAGTTTCAGGCTGCTATGGGTATATGCAACCTGAGACACATCGACGAAGAGATAGAAAAGAGACGCAAGGTCACAGAGCTCTACAGAAGCCGCCTCGAAAACGTCAACGGTATAAAACTCTGCAAGCCTCAGCAGGACGTTAAGCCAAATTACGGATATTTCCCTGTTGTATTCGACGAAAAGCTCTTCGGTGCAACAAGAAACGAGGTATTCAAGGCTCTTGCTGAAAACGGCATAAATGCAAGAAAGTATTTCTACCCCATTTCCAATACATTTGAGTGCTTCCACGGAAAGTACGACGTAAACCAGACTCCCGTTGCTCTCCATGTCAGCAAGCGTGTGCTCACACTTCCGCTGTATGCTGACCTCAGCGAGGAGATAGTTGAAAAGATATGTGATATAATCCTCGGCTTGAGAAAAAGCTGATGAAATATCATTGAAGGCTGTAAAAATACACTTTTTAGAAAGGCTGAAACCATGAGGAATGATGAAAAAAACGTAATTGATTTTAAGGAGATTTTTTCTCTTATTTTCAGAAGATTATGGCTTATAATCCTTTTCGCCCTTTGCGGCGGTTTAATTGCTTTCTGCGTAACCAAGTATTTCATCACACCAAAGTACGAAGCACACCTTAACCTTTATGTTCAGAGCAGCGCTGCCATTGTCAAGAACGGCAGCTCTGCAAGCGATAAAGGAAACGACGTAAACAACCTGAAACAGCTCACAAATACTTATATCGAGGTCCTCAATGACGACCTCGTTATGCAGGATATGAGCAGCGAGCTTATAAAAAGATTCGGCGAGGACAGGATAAGACCTGTTTTCACTATCGACAAGGAACACAATATCCCTGCAAGCGAGCTCCGCAGCACTATCTTTATCGAGAGTGTTCCCGATACTCTCGTTCTCAAGCTCAAGGTAATAACCAAGGATCCTGAAGTATCCGTTGCTATCTGCAACTACTTCGCAGTATATTCCGACCAGTATCTCCAGAAGGCTATCGGAAACGAATGTATAGCTAAGTATATGACATGGGCAAAGTACAACGATGTCCCTGTTTCTCCTAATAAGGTAAAGAATACTGCTCTCGGTATGGTAGCAGGTATACTCATTTCACTGCTCCTTATATTCATTATGGACTTCTTTGACGATTCCGTAAGAAACGTAAATACTCTCAGCAACAGATATGGCACAGCCGTTATCGGTGAGGTCGGACACTTCAAGAACAAGTTCAGAAGCGGCGAAAAGAAAAGCCGATTTGTCAGCCTTTTCAACAAATACGTTCCATTTACTGTTGTTGAGAACTACAAGGCTATCCGTACAAGTATAATCTACTCCCTTTCATCTTACGACAAGAAGGTCATCTCCGTTTCATCGGCAGAGCCATTCGAGGGCAAATCCGTTACTGCTGCTAATATCGCAATCACCCTTGCACAGGGCGGAAACAAGGTGCTCCTTATCGACGCCGACCTGAGAAATCCTGTTCAGCATGAGATATTCCGCATCAGCGAGAAAAAAGGTCTTGCAAATGCTCTTACCAATATTTCCGACCTTGACAGATGCATAAAGAAGACCTTTATGGATAAGCTGGATATCCTTTCAGCAGGCGACGCTGTAGCTAATCCGTCAGAGCTGGTAGCTTCCGAGAATATGGATAAGCTCCTTGAAAAGCTTGAGGAAAAGTACACCTACATCATTATAGATACACCTGCCGTAAACTTCTTCACTGACGCAGTTGAAATCGCTAAGAAGGTCTCGGGCATGATAATGGTAGTAAGATACAAGGAAACATCGGCTGCCGATATCGACTCTGCAATGAGCAGAATCGAGTTCTTCGAGGCAAATATGCTTGGATTCATCATCAACGATATGAAGACCAACAAGAAGTACAATAAGTTCGTTGCTCCGAACAGAAGTATCCTGCCTGCTCCGAAGATGACAGACGCTCAGATACAGAACAAAAACGTCAATAAAAACAGAAATACAGGCAGCAGTAAACCTAAGAGATAATAAAAATCAGCGATACACATTAACCGCAATAATTATATAGAAGCTTATATTTATTTATGGGGGAAACCTTTCTGAGGAAAGCGTTTCCCCCATACCCCTTTCCAAAGACTTTTATCTGGTTTTTTCGCAGATAGGGCGCTTCATAAATAAAAAAATCCTGCAAAATGCAGGAGCGCCCTATCTGTGAAAAAACAAAACGAAAGTTTTAGGGAGAGAGTTTGAGAGAAGCCCCTTTTTCAAAAGGGGTTCTCTCAATAATTAACATAAAATTTCTGTATAAATACTATGGTTATAGTGTATCGCTGATTTTTATTGCTGCTTCATGAAATTTTCCATTGTTTCTATCTTTGCCTTTGCAGTGGAAACGTAAGCGTAATAAGACAGGATATGAGAAGCGTCCACGGCATTTATATTACCGTCGCGGTCAACGTCAGCCGCAGTCATCTGTTTATCGCTGAGGTCGCCCTTTTTATTGGTTGAAGTCATTGCATAATAGGTCAGGACTGTTGAAGCGTCAACTGCATTTACCGCCTTGTCGTTATTTACGTCGCCAAGCGAATAATCTGCTGTTATCTCGGGCTTTACAGGTCTTGTGGTAGTTGTCGCAGCTGTAGTTGTTACAGGAGACGCCGTAGTTACAGTAGTCTTGGGATTTTCAGGGATAGTAAACTCTGCCGAGGTCTTGTTTACCTCCAGCATTCTGTTTATCATCTCGGTGTACTCTGTGCGTGTAGCCTTTCCCTTTGGATCAAGACGGCGTTCTTCCTTTGGAGCGCCTTCCTCGCCCTTGCCTTCCATGATATGCCATGTGCAAGCCCAGCATATAGCCTCCCAGTGGTCGAAGTCAACATCGAAATAATCCATGAAATCGTCGCTTCTTCCGAAGTCGATAGCACGCTCATAATTCTTGTATTCAGAATATCTCATAAGCATAAGAGCTGCGTCCTCTCTTGTCACCCATTTGCCAACGCCGAAGGTATCGGAAAGAACATTCGGATAACCGAAGAACATGGAGTTCTTCTCGCCCCAGAGAAGGGCGTTCTCATACCATGCGCCGTGCTCTACGTCCTTGAATCTTGACTTCAAGCCGCTTACGCTTGGCTTTCCTGCCATTTCATAGAGAGTCTGCACAGCTGCTTCACGGGTGATGAGCTGGCTTGTATCTGTTATGTTGTCATCATCGGAAGCATATTCAACAGCAGCAGCCTTTGGAGTTTTATCAAGCTTTACTTTGTTATCAAAGGCGATGAAGAAGATATTGTCTCCGCCTGTGGAGGTATCTCCGCCGTAATCTATCTTCCATGCGTGGAATTTGCCGTAGTTCCAGATATCCTCGTCCTTTCCCTCGTTGTGAGTCTTTATGAGGAACGGATTGTAGCCGATATCAAGCTCGGTAAACTCGTTTATGAAAGCCTGCAAAAAGCGCAGATTAGGATTGTGTGACAGGTCGAGACCTGTCAGCTCGTTCTGCATACAGTCAAGGTAGGCAAGCTTGGGATTTTTTGATACATCAATACTTTTAAGCTTATTATATGAGCATATGAGCTTGTTAAGCTCTGGATTATGGCTGACATCAACGCTTGTGGCGTTATTGTTGGAGCAGTTATAGTATTGCAGTCCCGGGCACTTGCTGACGTCGATACTTCCTAAATCCGGGTTATCCCATACATCAAGCCTTTTCATCAGCGGACAGCAGGTAACGTCCAGCGTCTTGAATTTATTTCTGAACGCGTCAAGGTGCTGCATTCTCGGATTATGGCTGAGGTCAAGCTCTGTCAGCTCACAGTCTCCGCACATAAGGTGCTCCAGCACGGGGTTGTGGCTTACGTCTATCTTTTTCAGCGGATTTGAGTTGCACTCGATATAGGACATCTCGGGATTCTGCGCAACGTTCAGCGAGGTAAGCTTACAGTCATAGCAGTATACCCACTGCAACGTCGGAGTTGATGAGAAATCCAGCGAGGTAAAGAGATTTCCCGAGCACCATATGCCTGTTATCTGCTGATTCTTACTGAGGTCCATGGTGGATATCTGGTTATCCATGCAGTAAAGTCCGCGGAGCTCCGTGATATACTCTATACCCTGCAAGGACTTGATATTCATGTTGTTGCACCAGATGTTTCTTGCAACAAGAAGCTCATCTGCGTCTAAGGTGCCGTTTTTATCCTTATCAAAGGCGCTGGAGATATACGACCTGAAATTCGGATCGGGAAAGGTCGTTGCATTGACCTTTACGGGTTTGAGATTCGAGGTATAGTCTGCCGCATACACAGCTGAGGGCTCAGACGATACTGAAAATGTTGTGGAAAATGGAACAAAAGCTGTTACAGCCGCTATAAGAGCAGCCGTAATTTTATTAAGTTTCATTGTTATCACCTGCCGTTTATATTATTTTTTTGCAGCCATATGGCTTTTACTCATTATATCATTGTATAATGGTAATTTCAAGACATATTTTGTGCTTTTTTCAAAAAAAACGCTCCGACTGTACCTTGCAAATACAGTCGGAGCTTGTTCTATTGCCTTTATTATTTATCAAACACTCTTTCAGCGTCATATCTCATCTGCTTCAAGAGCTCGCGTCTCATGACTACAAGGTCGAAGATGTTTATCTCTCCGTCCTTACACATATCAGCCTGATACCAGTCATATATCTTTGCATCGGGCATATGCAGGATATATCTCTGAAGTGTGATGATATCCGCAACATTGAACTCAAAGTCACCATTTGCATCACCCGGAATATCGGCCATCTCGCCCATAAGCGGCGGGATCTCCTCCTCAGATGTGGTGGTTGTAGTCACTATCGTAGTAGTGGTCGCGGCAGTCATCGTTCCCATGAACGGCGGTATTTCCTCAGCAGTTGTTGTCGAAGGTCCCATCATTCCTCCTGCAAAAGAAGGAATAGTAGTAGTAGTGGTGGTCGTCGTTCTCGGAGCAGTCATAGTGCCTGCCAGAGGCGGAAGAGTTGTGACTGTTGTAGTAGTTTCAGGTGCTACATCTCCCATAAGAGGAGGTATAGTAGTCGTTACAGGCGGCTTTGTAACAATATCCGAGGGAGCTTCTGCTCCAACGACAGGGGGCTCTTCATCAGGAAGAACCATTACACCTGCCGTCTCAGGTATCTCTAAATAGTCGGCGTCAGACATTGTCATCTGACCTGACAGCTGTATGTTCTCTTCCGATGAAACATAAGTCGCGTTCACTGTAGCGCTGACAGTTACAGCAGCTAAAAGTGACGATATCTCTTTCGTAAACTTTCTCATATCTTCTTACCTCCATTTTCTTTAGCGATAATTTCAAGTGCGGTCAGTATATGCACCTGTTCCTCCATGCAGGCGGCTTCGGAAATATCCCTTACCGTGCCTGTTGTTGCCATTTTTCGACAGGCGCATGAGTTGCGGCAGTATTCCGCTATCTCACAGCCCCTGCACCGCTCCGAGACCATTGAATAGTCGGGGTGCTCTTTTCTTGCTTTTTCAGCCTGTATACCCACGAAAACATCGCCGCAGCGGTATTCGGGTATGTTCTGGAACTGAACGCAGGGATAAAAGCTTCCGTCCCAGTTTATGAAAATCTTCTTTTTGCATATCTCGCAGAGACTTCTCTTGTTTTCCCTGATGTTCTTCTTTTTTACAGCCAGCTCGTACACGAAAAGGTCGGGTATCTCCGCTATTTTGCGCCACTGCTCCCTCATTATATCGCCGAAGCTGTCGGCGTCGTCGGGAACGAGGAATGCGTCCATAGCCGCAGAGACCTTTTTCACGCCCATGTTTTTCAGATACATGATATTATCGTACAGCTCGGGAAGAGTCTGCTCCGTATAGACAAGCTGTACAAGAGTCTCGGGCTGATATTTCAGCAGTAATTTCAGATTAGCGTCAAGGAGCGCCGTATCAGCGCCTCTGTCGGTACATTTTATGCCGTCGTGAGACATATTGATGATTATTTTTCTCTCTGCGCACCATTTGATAAAATCCTCGTCAAGGAGAGTACCGTTTGTGGTGATGACAAACTCCTTTGCAGTAAGGTTCTCGCAGTAGAATTTTACTGTATCCTTATAGAGAAGGGGTTCGCCGCCGAAAAGATAAACTGTTCCTGCATTATTCTGACTTTTTATGTAATCAGCAATTTTATCACGGGTTTCATCGTTTATACAGCCGTATTCCGTGTTAAGGTGTCTTTCGTAGCAGTAACTGCATTTAAGATTGCATTTGTTTGTAATGCTGATAGTATAATCCAGAATTACCACCTCTCTCCCCTGTATATCTGTTCTTGCTATCAGTATAATACATATCATGGGAAAATGCAATATATTTCATAAAAAATTATTTATTAAAGCCCAAAATCAGCCAATACTGTATAGCTCTCACTTATTAGACGTTTGAGAATGCAGAAACTCTCACCTATTTCAGAGAAAAAATGCAGAATTTTTCAGGGGCGTTTTTGTAGGTTTTATACAAAAATATATTCCGAGCACAGTATTGACTTTACTATTAACATTTGATATAATATATGCATATACTAATACGACAAATTGTCATCAAAAACGACATTATATAGGAGAGATATCATGAAACATTTATCATTGGAGAAGCTTGCTGAAACGGTCATCGCCAAGAGAAAAGCCGCAGGTATGTCACAGACTGCCCTGTCCGAAAAGACAGGCATTAACCGAACCATGTTCACAAGGCTCGAAGCCGCCGATTACAGCCCCTCTGTAGACCAGCTCCTTGCGTTGTCCGATGTTCTGGGCTTTGACTACACCGACCTCTTTGTTGAGGACTCGGCAGAGGTCATGACTGTCCCGCGAAAAAAGGTAGCCGTTGCAGGAACAGGCTACGTTGGACTTTCCCTTGCTGTACTGCTCTCTCAGCACCACGACGTTACCGCTGTGGATATAATCCCCGAAAAGGTGGAAAAGCTCAATAACTGGACAAGTCCCATACAGGACGATTATATCGAGAAATACCTCGCCGAGCATGAGGAGCGGAAGCTCTCCCTCAGAGCCACAACCGACGGCGAAGCCGCATATAAGGACGCAGATTTTATCATCGTTGCCGCTCCCACAAACTACGATCCAAAGACTAATTTCTTTGACTGCTCCGCTGTTGAAGCAGTCCTTGAGCTCATAAAAAAAGTCACGGCTGACCATAAGAAAAAGCCCACTGTCGTTATAAAATCAACTATCCCTGTTGGCTACACCGTGCAGGTGCGCGAGAAGCTGGGCATGGACAATATCATATTCAGCCCCGAATTTCTCCGCGAATCAAAGGCTCTCTACGATAACCTTTACCCGAGCCGTATCATAGTGGGCTTTGACGAAGCAAACAAGGAGTCCGCAGAGACCTTTGCGGCTATGCTTCAGCAGGGCGCTGTAAAAGCTGATATGCCCGTGCTTTTCATGGCTACCACAGAGGCTGAGGCTACAAAGCTTTTCGTGAACACCTACCTTGCTCTACGCGTGTCATACTTCAACGAGCTTGACACCTACGCAGAGGTCAAGAATCTCAACACCGCACATATTATAAAGGGAGTCTGCCTTGATCCCCGTGTGGGAGACTACTACAACAACCCGTCCTTCGGATACGGCGGCTACTGCCTGCCCAAGGACACAAAACAGCTCCTTGCAAACTATCAGAACGTACCCCAGAACATGATGACGGCTATCGTTGAGAGCAACAGGACGCGAAAGGACTTCATCGCTGACAGAGTCCTCGAAATGGCAGGGGGCTACAGCTATATGTCAAATAATCAGTTTGACAGCCGCATGGAAAAGAATGTAGTCGTTGGTATCTACCGCCTGACTATGAAATCCAACAGCGATAACTTCCGCCAGTCCTCTATTCAGGGCGTTATGAAGCGCATAAAGGCTAAGGGAGCTACTGTAGTCATATACGAGCCTACCCTCGAAAACGGCAGTACATTCTTCGGCTCGCTGGTAGTCAACGACCTGAAAAAATTCAAGAAGATGTGCGGCTGCATAGTCGCAAACAGATACAGCAGCGTCCTCGACGATGTTGCGGAAAAGGTCTACACCCGCGACCTTTTCAAAAGGGACTGAATCACAGCATAATCAACAAAGACAAGAGCGCTTATTACTGCAAACTGCACAAAGTTTGGCTTTTTACAAAAAATTGCAGAAATAAGCGCGTAGTTTTTTCTTCTCATCCCGTCTAATAAGTGAAAGCTCGGGAACAGGCTTTCAGAAAGGAGTAAGTCTATGGACAACGGTGCAAGTAGCTACCGCCGTTTTCTTGACAATGGTGATGTACAAGGATTAGATGAGATCATAATAGAATACAGCGACGGTCTGATACTGTACCTGACAAGCATAGTCGGAAACGTTCAGACGGCGGAAGAGCTTACGGAAGACACTTTTGTCCTGCTCGGCACAAAAAAGCCGAAGTATAAGGAAAAAAGCTCCTTTAAGACATGGCTCTACGCCATAGGCAGAAATATTGCGATAGATCATCTTCGCAAATATTCAAAAAAGAACTGTGTTTCTATTGATGATACACCTGAACTGACAGACGATGAGGCTGCTGTTGAAGAAGCCTACATCAAAAAAGAGCAGCAGATAACAGTGCACAAGGCAATGCGAAAGCTGCCCCAGAAATATCAGCAGGTGCTATGGCTCATTTATTTTGAAGGATTCAGCAACAAAGAGGCTGCAAAGATAATGAAAAAGAGTCTGCGCAGTCTGGAATCTATCCTTTACCGTGCTCGTAAATCACTCAGATCACAGCTTGAAACGGAGGGTTTTGAATATGTTGAAACATGAAGAGATGATCGAGAATGTACACCGCCGCATAGCTCAATATGAGGAGGAGAAGAAAATGAAACATTCTACATTCAAAAATATAATTTCTGCCATAAAGCCAAAAACCAAAAAAGAAGAGACAAAAACAAGTGAAGACGGATATATCGAAGTAGTCAGCGGCACTGAACGCATTGAGACCTCACATCGTATGCTGCGTATGGTAAGTGCAATCGCAGCAGGAGCTGTGCTTGTAACAGGCATAGGCGCTACAGGTCTGCTCCTTAACAAGAATAAGCCGCAGAAATCATCTGAGACAGATAATAGTACCATTTCTACGGAAGCAGAAGAAACGACACAGCTCACTAATGAAGACAATGGTAAGGTCTCACCGTTCGGTGATATGGGAAAAGCGAATTTAAGTCTAAGTATCCTTCACGAGGATATCTCATTTGATGATTACGAAGACTATTCAAGCGCTACCTATGACAGACTTGCAAAGTTCATGAACTCTCTTGACTGGGGTGAAGGCACAGATATCGAGCCAATTGATATCCCTGATTTCTATAAATATGAGGGCGAAGGATATATTATCAGCTGGGATAAAGCTGATATTAATTACTCTGTAGTTGTTCTTGATAATGAAACAGTGTATTATATAGTACAAAAGTGTCAGCCAAACAACGGTTACTTTGATTACAACTATATCGAAAGCCATATTTATAAAATCGATTATGCAGCATTTGACGCAGGCGTAAAGGATATACTCAGCCAAAACGTGTCCGATAAGGGCGAATATCTGTCACAGAGAGACCTGATGAAGTATTTCGACGGAGAGTTCTTATATGCCGAGCTGTACCTTGAAAAGACCGGTAACAGTGAAATAGTAACACCTGAAAAAGAGTCAACAAGAAAAGCTCTTGAAGGCTTCCTCGAAAATGATTTCATGCATATGCTGAAAAAAGGCGACTCAACCGATAATGAAAACAGCGAAGCAGATTACACCATTGTGCGTTACTATAAGACAGGTGACGATACAGAACGCAGAGAGACCTATTTTATCACGAATAACGGTTCTGTCAGCCTCTGTGCGTATGTCATCGCCAACGGCGATTCAATACCGCAGTTCCCTGTGAATTTTTCCATTGATGTCAAAGAGTTTGACGCTGCGCTCAATGACGTTTTAAGCGGCAAAAATGATGCAAAGTATGCTGACAAACCCAAGCATGAGACCGAGAACAAAAATAACACAGAAAAACACGAGGACGTTCAGCCAACAACCGAAAAGCAAGAGCAGCAAACAACTGCCGCACCTGACGAGCGTCAGGAACAGCAGATACCTGAAAATACCGAGCCCGCAACAGTTTCGGAAGAAAATGATGAGCCTGAAGACCGCAGAGATATTTTCCTTTCCGCCAAAACGGGCGTCTATATCTGGGATAAGAACGATAAGCTTATCGCTTCGCCTAAAACCCATGACTTTGCAGCCCTTAACACTTTCTCCAAGGAGAAGCTCGATCCGTTTCTTGATATGGGAATACCTGTTCCAACTGACATAGAAGCTCAGGACTGGGCTGTGGAATATAATATTTTAAGAAAATATATAGATAAAGACGGAAAGCTCAAATATTCAAACTACTATATACACAAATACGGTCATATGCTGGTATACTACTATGAATTTGAAAACGGCGAATGGTGGCCTTACGGCTCTGACGGCTGCGGTATTGATTACGCAGAGGTCAAGACAATGCTCGACGAAGTACTTGAGAGTTCCAAATTACCAAAAGAATAAATAAAAACACGAACAAAGAAAGATATATATATCAAGGGACGGCTGCTGCCGTCCCTTTTGATATACATGAGCTTTTGCGTTTTTCTCTTGCATTTATGGCGCTTCAATGATATAATATATCTATAATACTTGTTTTTCAACCAAAATGAAAGGATATCCCATGAATATAATAAAATACCCGTCAGCAGAAGCCGTGACAAAGGCAATGGCAGCAGATGAGCCTCTCCTTGTCCTTATTTCATTTGACGGCAAAACAGCTGTGATGAGTCAGGTCGACGAAGCCGTCGAGCACCATGTACTTCTCCTTAATACAGGATTCAAGGATACGGATATAGACAAATTCTTCCGCATAGTCCTTGACCGAAGCGGAGCTGACTGGACATTTGTTTGTCCGCCCGACTACAAAAACATAACATTCAAGGATAAGCGCATTGAAGCCTTCTATAAGGACGGCTTTGCGGTCATCTCCGATTTTCTGCACTCTATAGGCTATCTTGTGGGAATAAATATCCCCAAGCGCTACAGCCGTCATTTTGATGTTCTCGGAGATAACGACAATATATGAGCGCTGTTTTAAAGCCCTATCCTGCTGAAATAGCAGAATATGGCTTGTTTTATATCCTTTTGGCTGACAACTTCTGCCTTTGTTCAAAGCAAACAATGAGCTCCTGAAAATTTTAGTAAAAATGCAGATTGAAGCTGCTCTGCCTATATGTTAAAATAAGGATATAAATTTAGCTTAATGCCAAAGGAGGACTATACTATGGGACTGTTTTCAAAGCTTCTCGGTGAAAACTCCGAGCTGGGAGGACTTATCAAGGACGTTGCCAACGCTATCAAGCAGGAGTCCGTAAACCTGCACGAAAACGAGGAGACCAAGACCGAGACCACCTACGGAAACGACAATGCGGAAGTCATCGAAACTGACCGTGAGACAGGTCCTTCGGGCTTTTCATGGGGACCTGTTATGCCCCCCGAAGAGAATCAGTATAACTTCAACGGCACCTACAAGGAATACTTCGACCATGTGTTCAGAAGCGATTTTCCTAACTATCACATAGAATCCGTTGACGTAAACGGCGGCAGGACTACAGTATTTACCTTCTGGAGCGGCGATAAAAAGGCGCTGGTGGTGGAGCTCCTCTCAAGAAAGAGCTCGGTATACAAGCTCCGCGCCGACTGCAAGGCAGAGGGTATCCCCTATCTGCGCTTTTACTACGACTATGACGGCTGGTGGAACACAAGAGAGTACGTGAAACACCGTGCCAGCAACGCCCTCGGACTATAAAACTGAAAAAAACAGAAAGAGAACGCTTTGCGCCTGCGGCGGATCAGGCACGGTTCAGCACAGAGCTTCGCAGGTAGCCGAACCGTGTACGATCTTGTACATCCAAGAATTTTCTTGGATTTAACGATTTCTCTTTCTGTTTTTCCATTTTCAAGGAGATAATTATGTCATTACTCAGTAAGCTTTCTCAGCGTGAATGCTGGGAGAGCTTTTATAAATACAAGTCCTCGCTTATCGGCGGCAGTCAGCTGGTCAAGGAGCTGCGCAGCTTCATCGACAGCGAAAAATATATCCCTGTGTATCAGCGTATAATCAGCGGCGAAGCCTTTCCCCTGCCTCGGAAGTCCGTCATCAGCAAGCAGGATACTCAGAAAAAGCGGGTGGTATACACCTATCCCGACGCCGAAAACATGGTTTTGAAGCTGCTGACCTATCTGATTCTTAGGAAATACGACGGGCTTTTCAGCACTGGACTGTACTCCTTCCGTCCCAATAAAACGGCAAAGGACGCTGTTCGGCAGCTGACGAGGACTCCTCATATCAGTGAAATGTATTCCTACAAGGCGGATATAAGCAACTATTTCAACTCTGTTCCCATTGAAAGGCTGCTGCCCATGCTGAAAGAGGTGCTTTCCGACGATGAGGAGCTCTATGCTTTCCTAAGCCGTCTGCTCACCGAGCCCCGAGTTATAGACGGAAACAAGGTCATTATCGAGGAAAAGGGCATAATGGCAGGTACTCCCCTGTCCGCCTTTTACGCCGACCTTTACCTTATGGAGCTTGACCGTACTTTTGCAGAAAAGAATATCCCCTACGGGCGGTACTCCGACGATGTGATACTCTTCGCGGAAACTGAGGAAAAATGCAGGGAATACGCAGACTTTCTCCGCAGCTTTATCACCGAACGGGGACTGGATATAAATCCGAAAAAGGAAAGCTTCTGCACTCCCGATGAGGGTTGGACTTTCCTCGGCTTTTCGTACAAAAGCGGAGTTATAGACATAGCTCCTGCTTCTGTTGAAAAGATGAAGAACAAAATGCGCCGCAAGACCAGAGCCCTACAGCGCTGGAGGCAGCGCAACGAGCTCAGCGGCGAAAAGGCTGCTCTTGCCTTTATACGCATATTCAACAGCAAGCTTTTTGAATGCTCCGAAAACAGCGACCTTACGTGGAACAAGTGGTTTTTCTCGGTTATAAATACTGATACAAGTCTAAGAATCATCGACAACTTTGCTCAGGACTGCGTCCGTTTTCTTGTCAGCGGAAAGCGCACCAAATCACGGTTCAATGTCAGATATGAGGATATCCGCAGCTTAGGGCTCAGAAGTCTGGTGCATGAGTATTATCTGAAAAGATAAAAACAGCTCCTCATAACCGCAACACTTATATAGAAGCTTACAGTTAATTATGGGGGAAACCTTTCTGAGGAAAGGTTCTCCCCCATACCCCTTTCCAAAGACTTTTATCTGGTTTTTTCGCAGATAGGGCGCTTCTTAAATAAAAAAAAGACCTGCAAAAATGCAGGTGCGCCCTATCTGTGAAAAAACAAAACTAAAGTTTTAGGGAGAGAGTTTGAGAGAAGCCCCTTTTTCAAAAGGGGTTCTCTCAATAATAATTATAAAACTTCTATATAAGTATCACGGTTATGAGAAGCTTTTTTTATTCAAACTTTTTTCCGACGCTTCTGGCAGCAGCTACGCTTTCGCCGACAGATCTGTAGGTCTTTGAAACCGTATCATATATAACAAGACCTGCCTTGCTGTAATCCACCTTGTCGTCGGTCATAACGCTCTCGTCTGCTTTAAGTCCGACTACCTCGGCAACAACTCTTGTCTCGCCGAATTCCTCCTGTATATCAATGACCTTGCACTCAATAGTTACAGGGAGCTGGTCTATAACAGGAGCATTGACCTTATCAGACTTGGTTACGGTAAATCCGCACTTTTCCAACTTGTTCTCCACCTTGTTGCCCGATGTAATGCCCACATAGTCGCAGGCAGCTACCTGCTGAGCTGTTGCATAGGCAACGGTGAACTCCTTGTTCAGCCTGATGTTTTCAGTGGTCTTGTGGCTGCTCGAAAGGCTGACAGATATCTGAGTCATGCCTATCTGACCGCCCCATGCTGCGTTCATGGCATTAGGCGTGCCGTTTGCGTCGTAGGTTCCGATGATAAGTACAGGGAGCGGTGCGAAAAAGCCTTTTTCAAATGAAAGTTTCATATTATTTTCCTCCGAAGATAGATTTTTGAACATATTCAGTATACCACAGTCCCGTTCTCAAATCAATAGCTATGCCTGTAATATATCAATAATTGATAAAGCTGCCTAATATCTTACCGTCACTGCCGCGTACAAACATCTGATATGATATTCCCTCGGTCAATGCAACGATATGTGGATATCCTCCGTCTACAGGGCTCCAGCTCGGACCTGTAGTGTGTATATACCACACATCATATTCATCATAATACTCTGCTATGATCGGCGGATAATCACGTACAAACTCAACATCAGGATAACGTGTGGGTTCTTTTTCAAGCCAATCCATGAACTCCTGACCTTTACAGGTAAGTAACACGTATCTTCCCTTATCTATAGCGTCCTGCTCGTCAGCAACAGCTCCCAGCGTTCTGTCAAAGGGAAGGGTTTCAGCTTCATAGGCCATATAGTTTATAATGTTTTTGAAATCTACCAGAGTACCGTCGGAGGTATAATGCTCAAAAGTACCATTAGTTTCAGTATAGGTAGGATAATAACCGTCGTGTGTAATATTGTAAACAGCGTCAAGTACCTCTTTTTCCCTGTCTTCTTCTGTCGGTTCACGTTCAGGTTCAGGTTCGGGAGCGTCTGTTACAGGCTCAGGAGCATTTGTGGAAGTCACAGCGGCAGTAGTAGTTGATGTTGTCGTTGTGGTCGAAGATGTAGTGCTCTTGGCAGTCGATGACTTAGCTGCTGACTTATCCGTTGTCTGAACTGCTGCATCAGTTACTGTAACTGCCGCAGAAGTGGTTACTGTTGTGGCTTCAATGATCGGGTCAGATATCTGAGGCTTATATGTTCTGCCATTATTTTTCAGCATAAAGAGGCTTCCTGCAATTATTGCCACGGCAGCTGCCGAACACAGGGCAATATATATGAAATGCGTTATCTTATGCTGCTTATAGCTGTCCACGCCTGACACCGAATCAGCATATCCCTCAGCCGAAGCTGCTCCCTCAGTTTCATTACCAAGAAGCTTTTTCTCTTTTTCGTACTTCTTCATGGTAATTTTAAGCATTCTCTCTCTTGCTTCTTCATCTATTTCCATTTTCTCTGTTCCTATTTCTTCAACTGTGTTTATATCAGAATCCTCGAGGATATCAAAGCCTATTTCTTTATTCTCGCTCATACATTTCCCTCCTTCATATCATATCCCTCTCGGGTAAGAAGCTCCTTGAGCTTTTTTAGCGCTCTGCTGCATCTCATTCTGACCGCTTCAGGCGACATGGAATGTTTGCTTGCTATTTCATTTGAATTCATGTTGTAGTAGTATTTCTGTATTATGATATCAGAATCGGGCTCGCCAAGGCTTTCTATCAGCCGCAGAAGCGTATTGCGCATATCACTGCGTTCCGTTATACGCTCAACTCGCTGTGAATCGGCTATCTCTGTATTTTCGTCCTCGATATAGACCGTATCGCTGCTGCGCACAAGTCTGCGGTACATCTGAATAGCGGTACGGCTCGCTATAGTGCCGATAAAGCCTTTCATATCGCCGTCAAAGCAGCCCTTTCGGTCATAGCTTATAAAGACAGCGGAAAAGACATCTCCCACACATTCCTCCATATCCTCGCGGCTTCCGCAGCTTCGCAGCTTATTGTAAACTATGGCGTAAACATAGCTGAGATATTCGTTGAACAATGCCGTCTGGGCTTCACTTGGATCTTTTTCATATAATTTTTTGTATTCGCTATCCGTCATAGGATCACCACCTTATATTATTCAAAAGCTCGGCACCTGTAAGTGCTTTCATATAATACACTTGCTGAAACTTTCCAAAGTGTAACATATATTCTGAATATTTTTTCTTTCTAATTATATAATATATCCCTTTTTATTTCAACCGCGTCTGAAATCGGCTTTTTCAACGAGTCTTGCTGTTAAAAGTTTTTTGCGCTCTACAAATAAGTCAAACAAGTGGCGTTTTGTCCACCCAAACAGCATTTTTTGAGTTTACAACATATGTGAATCATGGTAAAATGAATAATAGTAAAACGCTAAATTACGCAAACATAGGCTAAAAAATTGCGTACAGGAGGTTAAAATAATGAATATCTCAAAGAAATTCAAAACTGCTGTTTCAGCAGTTATGGCGGGAGCAATGCTGATAGGCACAGCATCCTCTTTCCCGTCGCCTGCACCTATGGTAGCTGATGCTGCCAGCGCGTGCAACATCAACACAAACAAGGAATACCAGACTATCCGCGGCTTCGGCGGTATGAACCACCCTGAGTGGCAGAGCTACAACGCTCAGAACGGAGCTCCCGGAGACATGACAGCCGCACAGGTGCAGACGGCATTCGGAAACGGCGATAACGAGCTTGGTCTGACAATCCTCCGTATCTTCGTAAGCGATGACAAGAACGCATGGAAAAACGCTATCCCGACAGCTCAGAGAGCTCAGAAGCTTGGCGCAACCGTATTCGCAACACCGTGGAATCCGCCTGCATCAATGAGACAGAATGGCTCGGGCGGTCCTTCAGGCGGTAAGTACGTTCTCAAAAACGGCGCAGAAGCTCAGTACGCTCAGCACCTCAATGACTTCATCAAGTACTGTAACAATCAGGGCGTTCAGCTCAACTCCATTTCAGTTCAGAACGAGCCTGACTGGTCAGGTGAGTGGACAGCATGGAGTGCCGACAGAGCTGCAAACTTCATTGCAAACTACGGTAAATCCGTAACAGCAGGCACAACTACAAAGCTGATGTCGCCTGAGAGTTTCAGCTACAACAAGAGCTTCTACAACGCAATTCTGAATAACTCCAAAGCTATGGCAAACTGCGATATGTTCGGCACTCACTTCTACGGAACTCAGCGCAGCCAGATGGACTTCCCTGCACTTGAACAGTGCGGCAAGGAAATATGGATGACCGAGGTTTATGTTCCAAACAGCGATAATAACTCGGCAGACCGTTGGCCTGAGGGCGTTAAGGTTGCTGAAAATATCCACAATGCTCTCGTTGTGGGCAATATGAACGCCTATGTTTGGTGGTATATCCGTCGTCAGTACAGTCCGATGTGGGATACAGGTAAGATCTCAAAGCGTGGCTATGCTATGGCTCAGTTCTCAAAGTGGGTTCGCCCAGGTGATGTACGTATCGACGCTACAGAACAGCCAGACAGCAACATTCTCGTATCGGCTTACAAGCACAGCGATACACAGGCTACCATAGTTGCTATCAACAAGGGCAACAACAACGTAAATCAGCAGTTCAACCTCAGCGGCAGAACTATCACTGACGTTACAAGCTACAGAACATCAGGCAGCGAAAACATAAAGAAGACTACAGGTATCGCTTCAAGCGGTTCCGGATTCAGCTCACAGCTCCCTGCAAACAGCGTTTCCACATTCGTTGTAAGCCTTGTAAGCGACGGCAAGGGCTTCGAGGGCGGCAAGGATCCAGTTCCTCCAGAGCCGATAGAGCCAGACGCAAACGGTTACTACTACCACGATACATTTGAAGATGATAACGGCAGCTGGGAGAGCAGAGGCGGAGCTTCTGTAAACACTGGCGGCACAGCTTACAAGGGAAATAAGGCTCTTACAGTTTCCGACAGAAGCAGCGCATGGCACGGTGCTGCTAAGGCTCTTGATTCGCTGACATTCAAGGCTGGACAGGAGTACAGCTTCAGCGTTGCTGCAAAGGGCTCAGGAAACATGATGCTGTCCCTTGAATACAAGGATTCTACGGGCACAACAGCTTATGCACATATTGCATACGGCGTTTCCAACGGCGAGTACGTACAGCTTTCAAACACAAACTTCAAGCTCCCAGAGGGCTCAGGCTATATTCTCTATGTTGAGACAGAAGAGGGCACAGGCGATTTCAGCATTGACGAAGTTGTCGTTGCTAAGGCAGGTATAAAGGTTGACGGTCCTGCTGCTGTAACAACAACAACAACTACTACTACAACTACGACCACAACGACCACTACTACAACAGCTGTTACAACTGCACCTCCTGTAACACAGGATCCTAAGTCTGCACTTGAAGCTAAGGTTTCAAAGTGGGGCGACGCTAACAACGACAGCACAGTTGATATGGGCGACGTAGTTCTTATCATGCAGTCACTCGCTAACCCCAATAAATACAAGCTTTCAGAGCCAGGCCGCTACAATGCGGACGTTTTTGAAGCAGGAAGCGGCATTACTTCAAACGATGCACTTTCTATCCAGAAATATCTGTTAAGCCTTATCACAAAGCTCCCTGAGAGCTGGTCAAGCAACCTCACTGCTGAGCCTGTTACTCAGCCTGCTACACAGGCACCAACAACTCAGCCGACCACACAGCCTACAACTCAGGCAACAACCACCACAACTCAGGCTCCTGCTGCAAAGACTATCTTAAAAAATTCTTTCGATTCAAGCACTGAAAGCTGGGCAGGCAGAGGCAATGCTTCTGTTGAGATAAGCGGCGACAGCTACTACTCAGGCAAATCCCTGTACGTAACAGGCAGATCAGCTGAGTGGAACGGCGCAGCTTTAACTCTCGGTTCAGACTTCAAGGCTGGCGAAACATACAGCTTCAGCGCTGCTGTACTCCAGCAGTCAGGCAAGGACGCTGCTATCCAGCTTTCACTCCAGCAGGGTGACGGCGATAATGCAACATACACATCTATCGCTAAGGCTACCTGCAAAAACAACGAGTGGACAAAGCTCGAGAACACTTCATTCACTATCCCTGAAAACTCAGGCGATATGATACTTTATTTTGAAACACTTCAGGAGTCTGGTGACCTTATGAACTTCTATATTGACGATGTACTTGCAGGTACCGAGGGCACAAAATCTTCTGTAGTAACAGGTCAGGGACACGTTGGCGAAGCTCCGGCAGTTACAACACCGGGCGTTCAGGCAGGCAAGAAGCTCTGCGCTATCTCATTCGATGACGGCGCTGTAGGCAACAACTCATCTGATACTTCAATGAGAATACTCAACGCTCTTATCAAGAACAAAATGACAGCTACTTTCTTCTATGTAGGTAACTGGACAACAACAGCAGGCGACAATGAAGAGGTCAAGTTCGCATACAAGAACGGCATGGAGGTCGCAAACCACTCCACTTCACATCCAAAGCTTGGTTCACTTGGCTCTCAGCAGGTTCGCAGCGAGTGGGAGCAGTGCAACAGCAAGCTCAAGAGCATTATCGGCGCTGAGCCGTCACACATCATGAGACTCCCATATCTCGACGGAAGCGGACAGGTCAAGTCAGCTCTCTACGATGTACCGCTTATAAGCTGTGCTATCGACACAGGCGACTGGAACAACGCAAGCAAGGATCAGATCGTAAACAAGATCAAGCAGGCTGCTCAGGACGGCTCCCTTGAGGGCGCTATCGTGCTCTGCCACGAGACATATGCTACAACAGCTTCTGCTATGGAAGAAGTTCTCCCATGGCTGGCTCAGAACGGCTATCAGAACGTAAATATCTCTGATATGGCTAAGGCTCACGGCAAGACACTTGCAGGCGGTCAGATACACACACGCGCTTGACAGCGGACAAATCCTGACATAGTAAAGAGCCAGTATATCGCTCAAAAAAACAACTGCCCACAGATGAAAAACTCTGTGGGCAGTAATTATTCTGAACATAATATTCTGGATACGATGATATCGTATTCCTTACGGCTCTTTTTTAACAGGGCATAATCATGGGCTCCACCTTTTTTCTCATAATAAGAGAACGGGTGGCGCTCTTTTTTCATTTTTGCGGCAAACCGCCTTGCAGGAATATTCATTATGTCATGAGTTCCCGAAAACATGGTGATATGAGGAAGTCCCTCTATGCTGCCCTTTGTGGCGTCGGCTCTGTAGTTGTTCACATCAAGGTCGCCCAGCCAAAGCTCGCTTACCTTTTCCACAGGGAAATGACCTATGATACAGTCCTGCTGCCTGATGTGATCGGCTCTTTTCTGCTCTTTCTCGGTCATTTTTCCTATTATGAAGCCGGGAGAGATAAGGACTATCTCATTGGCAGCGGGAAGTCCCCTTCCTATTGCCAGCATAGACAGCGACAGGGACAGAGTTCCTCCTGCGGAGTCGCCTATAATGGTTATATCCTCGGGACGGCTGTTTTTCATGAGCTCACTGTAGACCTCCATGAGCATAATGTGGCATTCCTTTGCGTTGCTCTCGGGAACCATGGGATACTGCGGAAATATTATCTCGCAGCCCGTATCTCTTGCAAGACGCTGACAAAGTCTCCAGTGCAGGGGCAAAGCTTCAAGGAAAAATCCGCCGCCGTGGATAAACAGCACCTTTTTATTGCTTCTGTTGTGCCTGTCACGGGCAACGTAATATATCCCGTTCTTGACACGGCGCTTTTTTACTTTCATTTCACGTCTTATTCTTTTTGACGGAGCGGAGTCCTGCGGCAGCTTTTTCTTCAGCTCTGCAAGTCCCTCACCGAATTCGGGATTGTCAAGCCTGCTGAGCTTCGTAAAATCTCTCATAGAAAAACGTATAAGCTTCTTTAAAATGATATTCATTGTCGTATTCCTCGGTAATTACAGCATTTATAGCGAAATATAAAAGACTTTTTTTATTATAGCATAAAAGCGCTAAAAGAGCAAGCTCCGCATTAACCGTAGTACTTATATAGAAGTTTTATGCTTATTATTGAGAGAACCCCTTTTGAAAAAGGGGCACCTCTGACGGAGGACGTCCCCTCTGTCACTGCGTGACATCTCCCCGCACTGCGGGGAGTCACTCTCAAACTCTCTCCCTAAAACTTTCGTTTTGTTTTTTCTCAGATAGGGCGCACCTGCATTTTTACAGGATTTTTTCATTTATGGAGCGCCCTATCTGAGGAAAAACCAGATAAAAGTCTTTGGAAAGGGGTATGGGGAAGAACCTTTCTTCAGAAAGGTTTCCCCCATAATTAACTATAAGCTTCTATATGAGTATTACGGTTACGCGGAGCCTGCTTAGTTATTATTTGCCAAGCTCTGTAGCAGCGCCTACAAACAGCGGAATATTGTTCTTATCCACTATCATGTATACAAATGGCTTATCGAGCCTGATATTTACGGTCTTCACCTGTGGAGTCATACCGCCTGCGTTGCCAAAGGTTACAGTAACTGCTACTGCCTTTGTGCCCTCTTTGCTGACCTCTATCTTGGTCTTGTGGATAACATCACCGATATATATAGGATCAGAACCCGGAACAGTACAGTCGCAGAGCCTTGAGAAATCTGCTTTTTTATAATCAAAAGCGTCCTTCATGCCCAGTGCTTTGAGAGTATCGGGCAGACTTGCTGAATAGTCGTATTCAAACTCGGGTATCATTACATGAAGGTCGAGAGGAACTTCATCGGACTCATAGGGCTTTGTGAGAGCTTCTGAAAGCTTCTCGGCGTCAAGGTCCTTCACGTACTGGATTATATCCTTGTCTCTCGGCATTATGCCAAGGAAGTAATAATCGCCGTTCAGGTAAGGCTTCTTGAAAGCGTCTGCGTCCTCAAGCTCATAATAGAGGTATTCCTTACTCTTCATTTCCTTGATACTGTGGGTATTGCCGTCGAGGTCGGTGAATTTTCCGTCGTTGGTCTTTTCGTACTTCTTATCCCACTCCATATCAAAGTAAAGGGTATTGATAAGAGCTATGCGGGTAAGGTCGTTAAAATCGCTTTTGCGCACGGCAGTAGGTATCATTCCGTTTGTGTTCTTGTTCACCCAGCTGTTGATATCGCTTACGGTTCCGTCATCAAAGTTGGTCTTGTATATCTCAGCGCCGTAATACTTCTTATCGGTCTCAAGGAAACTGTCAAGGGGCTTGAAGTATTCAGCGTCCTTGCACCAGAGCGAGTTGGCAATATTGAGGTGTTTGCCATCCTCATCGGGAGTCCTGCTGAGGAAATATGACATATACTCGTTGATATCGTCTAATGAGAGCTTTGAACCGCCGAGGACTTCTTCCATTTCCTTTAATGTGTTATTGTCGGCACCGTTTGCCATCATGGAAAGCGAAGATGATATCGAGAACGGCGAAACAAGTACGTTCTTTTCCTTTTTCTTGGGATCAAAGCACTGCTTCAGCAGGTCAACGCCGAACTTCATCTGAGCCTCTGCAAATTTCTCATCTGCTTCCTTGCCCTCAGAGCGCTGAACGTCGATGTTGTCGTCGAGGCGGATACTGCCTATTTCCGTAACGCCGTTGAATTCAGTCACTTTTCCGAGGATAAAGTCAGTTATCTGCTGAAAATCTTCCTCGTCTATTCTGTTATCCTTGTTGATATCGGCATTGAGGAACTGGTCTCTTGTAAGCTCCCTGCCGAGACAGCCGTTTATGTATTTGCCGTATTCAAGTCTGTCAAAGGAATCAACTACCTCGTCGCCGTTGATATCTCCGTAGTAGTTGAAATTATGGCGCTTGACTGAAATGAGCTTATCGGCGCGGAGAGAATAATACTTCGTATTGTAGCCGCCAAAGGCGCTCCAGTCGCTCCATGTACCATCATCATAAGTACTTGTGTAGCCCGGATCACAGTCATCAAAGGGATCAAAGCCAAGGTCGGGATTTATGGGAGGACCTAACTCAAGTTCTCCTTTGAATAACAGCCCCATTTCTTCAGGTGTGAGTTCTTCAAAAGAGGGACCTTTTTCAGTGTTCAGGAAGTCATAGAACACCTTTGATTCAAAGGTGATATCGTAGCTTTCGCCGCTTTTGAGCTTTTCAAGCAGTTTAAGATTATTTTCATCTGTATCGTATATGTTGAGCTCGTCGCCGACTCCTTCGAGATGAGTTCTTTCGCTGTTCTGGATAGTGATACATGGAGTACCGTTATAAACGTCGGAATGGTCATAGGTGAAGCCCGAAAGAGTATACACATACAATTTGTCATCGGTGTTGTAGTTGATAGTTCCGTATGCGTTGATAGTTTCGGCAGAAGCTTTCATTGGAGCAATAAAGCCGCTGTCGGGAAAAGCTTCCAATGCAAGAAGCATTCCGAGAGAACCTGCAATAAGCTTCGAAACCGTTCTGTTAAATTTCATTACAAAAGCTCCTTTCACTATGAAATAGTATTTATGCTTCAAGTATAGCATTGCAGTAATGAAAAGTCAATAAATCATGAACAATTATGTTCAATAATAACAAAAAGCCGCAATTTTTGCTTTAAACTCGGACTTTCGCAATTTTTGAGCATTATATCGTAAAGCCTGTCCGTCAAACATTCTCAGGTCTTTTCTCTCGTTTTTTTGCAGAAAAAGCATATTATAAAACCAATGCAGCCCAAATGGACTGCATTACATTAATTCTATCATTTAAGTATCAGATATGCCAGATCCTGTCTGCCGCGGTCACCGCGTCTGTAGGAGTGATAGGACTTATCATGGAAGGTACATTCATTTACAGCGGAGATTTTGTCTCGGAGTATGCCCTCGGCTTCTGCTTTAAGCTGTAAAGCTTTTGAAAGCGAAAGATACAGCCTTTTATTTCGGACTTTGAATATTGCTTCAAGCTCTTTTTCAGAGAAAGCCTTAGCGTATTCAGTTCTGACTTCTTCTCCCATTTCATAGCAATCGGCGCATATATGCGGTCCGATAATGAGCTGTATATCAGCAGGAGAAGCTCCCAGCTCTTTCATGGCTGCGATCCCGTTGTGAAGAAGTCCTCCTGCCGCTGACCTCCAGCCGCAGTGCAGAAGCCCTATAACTCCTTCGCTTCTTGCAATAAGATACACGGGTACGCAGTCGGCGGCGATAACGCTGAGAACTACGCCCTTTTCAGCAGTTACAAGTCCGTCGACTTTTTTCAGCTCGTTGTCCTTGATAACTCCCGAACCGCCGTGTTCAGCGGTGACTATTTTCACATTGTCGCCGCTTGCCTGATAGGGACGTATGAATCGGGAAAGGGGAATGTCCAGTCTGCGGCTGAGAGCGGTATAATCTTCGGTAGGCGGATCAAAGGGTTCGTTTCTCGTCCATATACCGTTATTTCCTGATGTGAAGCCGCCCTGTGCAAGGCCGTCGTTGATTATTTCTATCGTCTTCATTTAACGCTCCGCAAGACTGCTGAGAAGTCCCTTGCAGCCTTCCTCGATATCCGCATAGGCGGTGCCGAAATCACGGCTGTACCATGGATCGGAAACATCGTCGCCTCTGCCTGCAAAGGTGAGGAGCTTGTAAACTTTTCCGTCCCTGTCACTGCCGAAAATACGGTTCATATTGCGGATATTCGCAGTGTCCATGCCGATGAAGTAATCATATTTTTCATAGTCGGACTTCCTTAGCTGCACAGCGTATTTTCCTGCGCAGCCTATGCCGTGCTTGGCAAGCTCCGAGCGCGCAGGGGGATAAACGGGATTGCCCAATTCTTCGGTGCTTGTAGCACTTGAAGCTATACAGAATCTTTCGCTGAGCCCTGCTTCCGAGACAAGCTTTTTCATTATGAATTCAGCCATTGGGGAACGGCAGATATTGCCGTGGCAAACGAACATGATTCTTATCATTTACTATAACTCCTTTTGTATGTAAAAATCAGCAGCCTTTTATCGTTATTGTTAAGAACCGATTATTAGCAGTCTGCGCATAAGGCAAAGGTCAAAGGAGTCTATCCTGCCGTCCTGACAGAGGTCTCCTTTCTGCCAGTCGGCAAGCTCGCCGATACCGAGAACGAACTTCTGCAAAGCCACGAGGTCTGCCACTGAGAGCTGACCGTCGCCGTTGACGTCGCCTTTTACATCGGCTTTTCCGACTATCTCGCCCTTAGTCAGAGCAGTCTTGTATATTCTGATATTGTCGATACTGCCCTTGAAATAGCTGTCGTCGGAATAGTAGGACTTTCCGATATAGCAGCTTGTTCCCGAGCCCATATCAGCCACCTGACCGTGAGTTTCGGTGGTGTGGAGAGTCTCACTGCCGTCGATGTAGAGCTTTGTATCAGCACCATTCACCACAAGGGTATAATTATGCCACTGTGAACCGTCAAGGTCGCATACAAGCTCGGTCTCGTCCCGCCATGAATCGGTAGTTGCAGCAAATCTGAAAAGCTCCTTTGCAACGCGGAAGAACACATACTTCTCGTCATTCTTTCCTGCGGCAAAGGTGAAGAAATTGCCCTCTGACTCCGACTTTATATCCATGCTGACAGTATAGTCACGAAGCCCGTCAAGCATACCCGTGGGAAACTCTCCGTATGTATCATCGCTGCCGTCAAGATAAATCACCTTGCCCTTTTCGCTGTCCTGCTTCACGGAAGCTCCGCCGTTAAGGCTGAGATTTCCCGTACCATCCTCAAAGTCGATATCCACATAGGGCTTGGGCTTATCCGCCGAGCTCACAGGAGTTCCGAATACCTTGAACTCATAGACTGTAGGCGTATACCAGTTATTGTTTGGATTGTTCTGGAGCGTTGCATTCTGCACATTAAGTCGTACATACCTTGCCTTGCCCGACAGCATATCGCTGTTGAAGCCGTAGGTCTTGCTTACTGTCTCGCTGCTCTTGTCGGTATGGTCAAGGAGCTTCGTCCAGTTGACGCCGTCAAGACTTCCCTCAACGGTGTAGGTGTAGTAGCCCTCCGAGCCCTTGCATATGTACCACGAGGTCTGAACATTTGCAAGGTCGCATACCTTTTCAAGGTCAACCTGCAAGTAAAACGGCCATTTCTTGTAATCTCCTATCGCCGCAAAACAGCTCTGATATGAACCGTCAACAGCTTTTGCAGGAGCATTTCCGCTTTTTGCCGCCAGTGATGACGAGACAGGTCTGTCCTGCGAGAGAAGCTGTCCCTGCTGAACAGGGAAGAGGTCGCCTGTAGAGGTATTGTACTTGAAATACGGATAGTAGTCGTAGAACGCGAAGCCCTTGTCAAAATACAGCGGACACAGGGTAGTTCCGCTGGTGGAAGAAGCTCTCAGCCAGCGGTATGCGTGCATGAGGTAGTTCTTGTCCTGCATATTCACTATCCAGCCCGACTGTGAGGAGAATGTAGAGGTGTTACCTATACTGCGGAGTTCGCTCCACTTGCCTGCGATATCCTTTGTAACGCTGTAGGCGCCGCTGCTGGGGTACCAGCCAGCCGCCTGCGAGGTGAACAGGAAGTAGTAGCCGTCCTTTTTGACAAGGTTCGGGAACTCGCGGTACTGGTCCTCGAAAAGTGTAGTCACTACCTCGGTAACATCGCTGTAGTCGTCGTTCATGCGGAAGATGTACATGGTAGCGTTAGCGCCCTGCCCCTCTTTGTTTGCAGCCGCAATAAGGTAGCCTGTGCTGTCGTCATCAAAGAATATCGCCATGTCACGAACCTGTATGCCGAGTGGATTATACACATGATGCACCGTGAACTGTCCTCCCGGAGTTCCCGTGATAACGAGAGCCTTTCCGTCGCTGTAGCCGCTGGGCTTTTCCCAGTGCGCCCACACGACCACCTTGTTTTTCTCGGGTATATAGTCGATATGGACCGACTCTATCTTACAGCTTGCAAGAGCGGAGTTCTGTGTGCTGTCAGCCACGTTTTTCTCGTTCCCGAAGTGTCTGCCGTCGCTCGAAGTTGTCTCCGCAAGGTAAATATCATCCTTGCCGCTATGCTTTTTCAGGGAGTAGCTGTAGTATGTATTTCCGACCTTGTAGCCGCTTGTTTCATAGACAAGATTGCTGCCCTTCTGGTTGTCGTAGGTACTCAGACCTGACGGCAGAGCGCAGGGCGTAAGGGACTTCACCGATGAGAAAAGCTCCTTTCCCTTTGAGGTGACCTTGAGCTGATAATAGTAGGTCGTTCCCGAAGCCATATCGTCGTCCTCATAGGAATTGCCGCTGCCCTGATATACAGGCTCGAAGCCGTTATCGGGCGATGTTGAGCGGTAGAGCGTATAGCTGTCCGCTGAGAGCGTTGTCGCCCACTGTAGAGCGGCATGGTCTGCTTTTTTTCCGTCGGCAATGCAGAAGAGATTTCCCACAAGTCCTATATCGTCAGACACTGTCACGGAAGCAGCTTCTGCGCAGTTATCCACGTTCACTTTAAAACTGCCGATAGTAAGAAGCATTGCCGCACTACACACAACAGCGGCAGAACGCTTCAGAAAACTCATTATGCTGACTGTCTTTTCCATAGTTTCACTCCTTTTTTCTTTTTTGACTGTCAAGCATATTATATCATGATGAGTCTGAGATTGCAATATAAAAAGCTCATTTTTGATATGCCTGAAATAGTATTGACACAGAAATAAAATTATGATAATCTTTAATTAAAGAAACAGACAGGAGCACAGCATTCAGAACATTTCAGAATTGTAATATACGGTAATATTAAAAGACCGACACTAATGCGATAATATGTTATACTATGTTTACAGAAGCAAAAAACTACTTCACCAAAAGGAGAAATCACTATGAATAACAATACAGAACAGATCACAATGGACTTTATCACAAACAGAGATACTATTAAAAAGGTTATGAAGCTTGAAAGCTCATATATATACCCTGTGGCAGCAAATGTATTCTGTGCGGCAGGCGTCAGGGCAGATGAAAACAAGCTCCGCCAATGCAGGGATATCATCAAGAAAAATGCAGGCTTTGCGTCGTATCTTAAAGGAACTATTCTCCCCGTATTTACAGCCAAGCTCGCTGTGACCGACGCTCCCGAGGCTCAGTTTGCAAAGGTAATGGATATGTACGCTATCCTTAAAAAGCACTTCAGCAGGTCGGAATACCTTGCTTTTCTTGCAACTCTCCTTGCCGAGAAAGCTACAGCAGAAGAAGCTGAGTACATAGCTGCAAGAGGTCGTGCCCTTTATAATATGATGAAAAAGGAGCACCCCATACTCACTTCAAGCGAGGACAACATAATGGCAGGCTTCATGGCTTTTTCGGAAAAGAACGACCAGCAGCTTATGGCTGAAGCCGAGAAGTGCTTTGAGCTTCTCAGAAGGAAGTTCTCGGACAAGAACGCTGTTCAGACAGTATCGCATATTCTCGCCATGACAGGCGGAGCTCCCGAGGAAAAAGCGGGCAGGCTTTTCAGAATGTTCGATATGTTGGCGGCAGCAGGACATAAGTACGGCAAGCACTATGAGCTTTCAACTCTTGCAGCAATTTCCGTTATTGAAGCCGACGAAAAAGTGCTTGTTGATACTGTTATAGATATAGATAACAGGCTCAGCGGTCAGAAGGGCTACGGAGCATTAAGTCTCGATAAGAAAACAAGGCTCATGCACGCAGCTATGCTTACGGCTGACCTTTACGAAGGCACCGACAATGCTCAGGCGGCAGTATCCGCTTCTACACTTGCTATCATTGCAGCGCAGGAAGCCGCAGTAGTTGCTGCTATCGTAGCTGTGACAGCTGCAAACAATGCCAGCTGCTGAGCGTAATATCCGAATTGAAAGGAGTTTACTATGGAAAAAGCAGTTGCACCTCAGAAATATGCCGACAAATATATAGAGCTCCATCTGCATCTGGACGGCGCAGTAACAACTGATATAGCTCGAAAATTAGCAAAAATACAGGGCATTCCCCTTCCGCAGGACGATTCAGAGCTTGAAAAACAGCTAACCGTTCCAAATGGCTGCGAAAATCTGAATGATTTTCTGAAATGCTTTGCTCTGCCGCTGTCTTTCATGCAGACGAAAGAGGGGCTCAGCGAAGCAGTCAGACTTGTTTCGGAGAATATCCGCTCACAGGGCGTTGTCTATGCGGAAATACGCTTTGCGCCTCAGCTCCATACAGAAAAGGGCATGACGCAGGAGGACGCAGTAAAGGCTGCTCTCAAAGGCATATCCGAAACCGAGCTCAAGGTCAATCTGATACTGTGCTGTTTGCGCGGAGAGGGAAACGAGGCTGCCAACGACGAAACAGTCGAGCTGGCAAAGAAATACCTTGTAAAGGACGGCGGCGTTGTGGCAATTGACCTCGCAGGCGCAGAAGCCCTTTTCCCTACTGAAAAATACCGCGAACTGTTCAAAAAAGCAAAGGAAGCAAATATTCCTTTCACCATACACGCAGGCGAAGCCGACGGTGCAGACAGCGTAAAGCTCGCCGCTGAGTTCGGAGCGAGCCGTATCGGACACGGCGTCAGAAGCTATGAGCAGCCTGCGGTCATCGAAATGCTGAAAGAAAAAGGCATAGCTCTTGAAATGTGTCCCACAAGCAACCGTCAGACTCATGCAGTTGAGGATATGTCTCAGTATCCGTTTATGGATTATCTCAGCAAAGGTCTTGCTGTAACGCTGAACACCGACGATATGGGTATCGAAGGAACTACTCTGGCAGATGAATTCCGCTATATGGAAAAGAACTTCGGTCTGACTGCCCGGCAGGAAAAACAGCTGCTTGAGAACGCCGTTGATTCTGCCTTTACAACTGACGAAGTGAAGAAACAGCTCAGAAAAGAACTTGGGCTGTAAAATCAATGCGCTATTGCCTGAACGAAGAAATACAGCAAATTTCATGTAAATCCGCCGCTATAAACAACATAATTATATGCTTCTTAATTCTTGTTTATGATTGTGATTTTTATAATTGTTTCTTGACAAACTGATTGCTCAATGATATAATGTAAACGTGTTGTGTGCAGATACTGCTATATAATGTTTGATCGAGTGTGGGAACTTAATCACTCCATAGATACATAGCTTAATCAGCACAAAAATCTATAAAGGAGCTAAAATGAATAATACCATTCTTAGCGTAATTTCGGGTTACGCAGTTACAAAATCCAATCGAATTGCTGTTATATCAAATAAAGAACAGCTTACATATTCAGAATTCTGGAAAGAAATCTGCAGAGCAGCTCATTTTTTCAGAGAAAACGGCATAAATAAGGGGGATTTGGTCGCCATAAAAGCTGCACAGAGTTCGAGCTATTTAATCTGCTACTACGGATTACAGCTTGCAGGCGCTGTTCCATGTGCTCTTGAACAAAATATGCCATCAAGTTCAACAGTACAAGTTGCCTTAAAATTGAAAACAGTTGCTGTTATTTCCGAAAGAATTGCCATAAATGATCTACCTGATAATCTGAAATATTTCTCAATGCAGGAAATTCGTTCAAAAAGCAGCTCACTTGCAGATGACATGAGCGGTCTTGAATTTCCGTCTGAAAATGACACACAGATCATCATGTTTACAACAGGTACAACAGGCGCATCAAAGGGTGTTGAAATTTCATTCAAAGCAATGGGGGCATCTGAACAAAAAATCGCTGATTTCCTTGATATGAAGTACTACGCTGAGCATGGTGTGTTTATTACTCCTACTCCGCTTAATCACGCAAAGGGAATATGGGAAACAGGAGGAATGCTCCGCAGCGGAGGAACAGTTTACATCCTTCGTGGAATGGCTGATTTAAAGGCATACTTCAAGGCACTTGACTATCCGTGTGAAAAATTGGTCCTTTCACTTGTTCCCGCAAATCTCAGAATCCTTATAACTATGGTACCTGATGAATTTGCAAAATATGCTGACAAAATAGGCGACATCAAGCTCGGTACAGCACCATTGCTTGAGCATGATAAGGAGCTTGCAATGAAATTGCTCCCGAATACTAATTTTCACAACGCATACGGTTCATCTGAGGCAGGTATTCTCTCAAATCTTGTTTTCAATAAGCATAAAGGTCTTGAATACTGCATAGGACAGCTTTTGTCGAATAATGAAGCAATTGTTGTAGATGATGAGCGTAAGCCGATAAAATCATCTAAGGAAAACATGGGCAAACTTGCATTCAGAAGCAATTCAGTAATGAAAGGCTACTACAACGAGCCTGAGCTTACAGCTGAAATTCTTGAAGATGGAATAGTCTATACAAATGATTTCGGCTATGTTGATGAAAACGGCTTTGTATTTGTAAGAGGACGTGCTGATGATGTTATCAACACAGGCGGACTTAAGGTTGCGCCGGAGGAGGTTGAGTCAGCCGCTATCCGCATTGAAGGAATAAAGGATTGTATCTGTATTGCAGAAAAAAATGAGCTTTACGGCAATTCACTTAAACTTCTTGTTGTAATGAAAGAAAAGGGCACTATGGATGCATACGAAATCCGCCGTCAGCTTTCACACAGCCTTGAGCCTTACAAAACTCCTAATAAGATCGAAGAGGTTGATGAGGTTGCAAGAACCTACAACGGAAAGATGAACAGAAAATTTTATAGATAAGATAATTTTATCCTGAATCCGTGAGTCTGATTGCCTGAAATGGGCTAATCTCAACACGGATTCAGGCTTTTTAGTAGCTTCATGTTCCTAATACGGGTTTGCTTTCATTCTTTGAAGTGTTATACTGAAAGAGCAGTCGACAAACACCCAAAAAACTGGTAGAATATAAATAACAAAACCGGAAAGGGAAAACGACTATGAAGTACAGTAAAGAATTCAAAGAAGAAGCATTAAAGCTCTCGGATGAGATTGGACTGAAAAAGGCTGCTCAGCAGCTAGGTATCCAGTATTACACACTCTCAGACTGGCGTACAAAGCGAAATGCTGCTGCCAAAGCTAAAAAGTATCAGATGACCGATGATGAAGCAAAGCTGCGTATTACGGAGCTTGAGCGTGAAAATGCCGAGCTTCGCAAAGCAAATGATATTCTCAAGGACGCACTCGGTTTTTTCGCAAAAGACCGGAAGAAGTAAAGACAAGCGAACGTCACCTGTTCGTCAATGAGTTCCGTAGCAAGTACGGAGCGAAAGCAATATGCAGATTTCTGAAAATAAGCGAATCAGGCTATTATCGCTGGCTCAGGAATCAGGGCAAGCCCGGTGCAAGGCAGCTTCTTCTGGTCAAAATACAAGGAATTCTTTCAGAGCATCCAGATAACAAGAATTACGGAGTCAGAAGGATGCAGACAGCTCTTGCACAGCGAGGCACTCATGTAAGCCTCAGGACGGTATACCGCACTATGAGCGAAGTCGGGCTCATTCACAGGCATCGCAGACCTCACGGTATCACAAAGGCTGATACTGAAACCCAGAACAGAGAAAATCTGATCAAAAGAAATTTCAGTGCAGACAAGCCGATGAAAAAGCTGCTGACGGATATCACCGAGGTTCAATGCGCTGACGGGAAACTATATGTTTCGCCTGTCCTCGACTGCTTCAACGGCGAGATCGTAGCTCTTGAAATGCGTGATAATATGAAGAAAGAACTCTGCATAGATACCGTAAAACAGCTGCGTGAGAAGTACGGCAGGCTCGACGGAACGGTCCTTCACAGTGACCGTTGCTGCCAGTACACAAGCTATGCATTCCGCAGGGAGCTTGTAACAAATGGGCTCATTCAAAGCCTCAGCGGCACTGCTCATTGCTATGACAACGCCCGTATGGAGAGCTTCTTTGCCACACTGAAAAAAGAAAAGCTGTATCAGATACCTACATACCGAATGAAGCGAGAAGAGGTCAAAACTGTTATCTTCCGTTACATCTTCGGCTACTACAATACGCAAAGGATCAATAGCTTCAATGAAGGTGGTCTCCCACCTGTGGCACTAAGGACTTCAACTGGGCTGGCTCACCACGCTGCCTGACTCCTGCCTATCCAAGATTTTGGGTATTCTCTGACTGCACATTTCTTGACAATTACAGTGTTTTTACTAACTTTCTGAGTGCAAATATGGAATTTATAAATGCAATCAGAATACAAGAAAACCACTTGAAATCAGGATTTTCTCGAATTCAAGCGGTTTATAATTTGCCAAAGTACGCCAATTTTGATACAACCAGAAGGGCGTTTTCTTTTGGTACCTCGCGATTTCTTTTGCTATACCACGAATTCTTTTGGTTGTTGCGTTTTCTTTTGGTATATGCCGTTTTCTTTTGGTCTATAAGGATTCACACTTATATAGCTGTGTATCGCAATGTATTAGTAATATGATTTAATATTAAATTCAAAAGTTACATTCTCTGATTACAAAACTGCTCCCTGTGCTTATTGACACAGGGAGCTTTTTATTTTCTATGTGGTACAAATTCACTGGGAAGACATTTCGTTAAAAATGTTGATGTAATAATCATAGTCCTTTAAATCTTTAGCACTGAAATTGACCTTTTCTGTATCCATCAGTATAATATCATTATTGTCTTTTATTTCAAATGACACGCCAACTTCATCTATTATTCCTATTTTCTCTTTATCAGGATTTTGATAGTAATAAAAATCTATATATGTTAAGCGTTTTGAATGTGCATAGATGTTGTTTTTCATTATCGAACCGTCAACCATATAACCATTCACATATGAATCTTTACTATCTATATATATATCATTATCTGTATTATTCTCAACGTAAACCCAGATCGATGCACTGTCTAAGTCAAACCCGTCATTTTCAGTTGCAATGATCTTTATTCCGCCCTGATCAAATAATGTTATACCATCTACATCAGTTTTATCCTTTTCTACTTCAATGTCAGATGCATTAATAGTAATCCAGTCTGATTCCTGTATTACATTATATGAACCAGATTCAAACAAAGAAAATCTAAGCCTTATTTCGCCTATTTTGAAGGCTTTTTCTATATAATCCGATTGAGGATGAAATCCTATTTCAAAATCTGATTTTTCTCCTGCCTTCAACGAAAGCTGAGAATACGAGTGACAAATATAATCATTTACTATAATATCCCCACATTTTAAATCAAAGGCTTCTTCTGATTTGTTTTCAACATATACCTTTATGCTTTCGTCATACCTATCATATACGATAAATTCTTTGGCAGTGATTTTTACCGTTTCATTATCCACAAGGACCTGTTCTTCTATAGTAGGCATATCAGAAATTTTTTTCCTGGGATAGCGAGTTGATAATTCGATATTTGTTGTTGATTCTGTGGTTATAAGTTCACTCTTTGCTGCAGTTTCTGTAGTTATAATTTCATTCTGTTCAGCAGTCGTTTCTGTGACTGTTACATCGGTTTTACTGTTCCTTCTGTTTGATGCACAGCTTGTGATCATGGCTGTACAAAGGCTTAATTCAACGATGATCTCAAATATTTTTGATATATTTTTCATTTACAATCGCTCCTTTCTTCAAGAACCTCTGCTGCAAGGATATACATATTGCTGATCTGACCTTATTGCTATCTGGCATGACACTATTATAGCACCGTTAAGGAGGTGATTCAATAAAAAAGGAGTTTTTTAAATATATTGTAAAAAATTCGTAATAATAATGACAGCCATCTCAAGTTATTTAAGTGAAAGTGAAAACAGTCACAAGATTCGCTCAAAAATCAACTATGGTATTGCATTTTTTATTTAAATCACTTTCATCTCCAAAAGCGCCATATACTATTAATGCCTCACGAAGATCGTCTAAAAATGATTCTTCATTGCAATACGAAACAACATTATCTATCAGACAGCGTTCAGGGATACTCCAGCGAACCGTGTAATCATCTATAAATTTCTGAGTAAGCTGAACAATTTAGCTTTTACTGTTCCAAATAAATATAAATACTCTTTCATACTTTGATTATATAATAGCATATTTTTTAGCTTTGTGCGCAGAATCACAAATTTGTAATCGCAGGACAATAAAAAACAGTCCACGGCTTTTGTTTTCACCGTGAACTGTCTGATAATTCCCATAATCATGCTTATTTTTCAAATATCAAAAGTCATCACTGAACATCTATGATCTTCCATCTTTCGTCTTCCCTAATAACATCCACAACAACTATTATATCAGAACCATAACAGTTAGCTCTCAGCTTAATAGAGTACCCTTCTTCATAATTCTCCGATGCAACGATAACAGGCGTATCGTTGTAGAATGAATATATTCCGCCTATAGGACGATATTCAAGATAGAGTTCACCATTGACATCTATACACTTGGAATTGGACGAACCATAGAGGTTATCGTATCTGCTGCTGATATATGACTCTGTCATATATGTAGTGAAGTAATTGCGTATATCCGCTGTTGAGCGGAACGAGCCGTCTACCACCTTATGATAGATATTACCATTTTCAGATACATACTCCTGAGTCGTGTCTGTATTGAGACCACAACTTGTCATAAGTTCATCAGCAAAATTAAGAGCATCTCTTATTTCTACAGCTTCAGCAACTGTCGGTGCAGGAGCTACGTTAATACCAGCTGATGCATTTCCCATGTACGACTCAATCTCCTTTATATAGTCTGCGCTTACGTAACCTGATTTGCCGTTATAGCTTGTGCAGTACCAACCAGCTTTTCCGCATGAGTAAACATCTATCTGAGTTTTATCGGGGATAGTACCGATTATATCTGCTGTGGGAAACGGCTCATTTCTAAGGTTAAGAACGTCTCCCTGAGTATCAACATATCCGCCGAACAAACGCTCCTCTTCTTTCAGGTCAAGATTGCTGTTTGCTGCATCATTGGCAGTTGTTTCGGATTTTGCTGAGTCCTTTGACTTTTCTGCCCCATTTGCAGCAGTGGTCGCTGTCTTTTCGTCTTTTGCTGAATCTGCTATAGTTGTTACAGCTACCTTTGTGGTAGCTTTGCTTTCAGATGTTCCGCCATTTTCTGTGCTTCCGCATGAGACCATAGAAATCAACATTGTAAGTATTGCCAAACAAAAAAACATTTTTTTCATAATCATTACCTCATTCACTAAATATTTTATTAGTATCTGTTTTCCTTAGTGTGATTATATTATATCACATTATTTTCATTCTGTGTTCAGAATTACAAATCTGTAATCACTTTTTCGGCAGCCTGTGAATAACATTACGTCAGCCACATTTGCATAGTAGTCGAGCCAAAGGAGATTTTCGTTATTATCGGTGTAGAACATGGCACTGCCATTATTATAATTTTCCGTATTTGAGCTCTAACTGTCTTCGGTATAAACATAATCCGCATTTACTCACACTTCATACCGCAGCAATGCTGCGGTATGTTTATATCTTTATGTATTATAAAACCTCAAATTCGTACTATATTGCTATATAGCGACACTTGTTGCGCTAAGTTAACATCAGCTTTTTTAAACACACAACAAAAATTGTTTTATTTTTTTATTAAGGTACATTTGGTGTACATTTCAAATTTTGAGCATATAATCAAAAAATATAGCTGCTCGCAAGATGGTATAAAATTCATCCTGTGAGCAGTTCTTTATAATCGATATAAGCCTATATTCAGGCAAAAATAAAAAGACACTATATTTTGCAATATAGTGCCAAAATTCTGTAAATTTATGACTAAAGAGATGACATACGACTGGAATTGTCAAGAAATGTGCAGTCGGAGAATACCCAAAATCTTGGATAGGCAGGAGTCAGGCAGCGTGGTGAGCCAGCCCAGTTGAAGTCCTTAGTGCCACAGGTGGGAGACCTCCTTCATTGAAGCTGTTGATCCTTTGCGTATTGTAGTAGCCGAAGATGTATCTGAAGATGATGGACTTGACCTCTTCTCGCTTCATTCGGTATTTAGGTATATGATACAGCTTTTCTTTTTTCAGTGTGGCAAAGAAGCTCTCCATACGAGCGTTGTCATAGCAATGAGCAGTGCCGCTGAGGCTTTGAATGAGCCCATTTGTTACAAGTTCCATGCGGAAGGCGTAGCTTGTGTACTGGCAGCCACGGTCACTGTGGAGAACACTTCCTTCCAGTCTACCGTACTTCTCACGCAGCTGTTTTACGGTGTCTATGCAGAGTTCTTTCTTCATATTATCACGCATTTCAAGAGCTACGATCTCGCCGTTGAAGCAGTCAAGAATCGGTGAAACATAGAGCTTTCCGTCAGCACACTGGACCTCGGTAATATCGGTCAGCAGCTTTTTCATCG
>NZ_JHXF01000020.1 GCF_000621845.1 Ruminococcus flavefaciens MA2007
CAGAGTTCTTTCTTCATATTATCACGCATTTCAAGAGCTACGATCTCGCCGTTGAAGCAGTCAAGAATCGGTGAAACATAGAGCTTTCCGTCAGCACACTGGACCTCGGTAATATCGGTCAGCAGCTTTTTCATCGGCTTATCTGCACTGAAATTTCTTTTTATCAGATTCTCTCTGTTCTGAGTTTCGGTATCAGACTTTGTGATACCGTGAGGTCTGCGATGCCTGTGAATGAGCCCGGCTTCGCTCATAGTGCGGTATACCGTTCTGAGACTGACGTGAGTGCCTTTCCGGGCAAGAGCTGCCTGCATCCTTCTGACACCGTAATTCTTGTTGTCAGGATGCTCTGATAGTATTCCTTGTATTTTGACCAGAAGAAGCTGCCTTGCACCGGGCTTGCCCTGATTTCTGAGCCAGCGATAATAGCCTGATTCGCTTATTTTCAGAAATCTGCATATTGCTTTCGCTCCATACTTGCTGCGGAATTCATTAACGAACAGGTGACGTTCGCTCGTCTTTACTTCTTCCGGTCTTTTGCGAAAAAACCGAGTGCATCCTTGAGAATATCATTTGCTTTGCGAAGCTCGGCATTTTCACGCTCAAGTTCCGTAATACGCAGCTTTGCTTCATCATCGGTCATCTGAAACTTCTTAGCCTTGGCATCAGCATTTCGCTTGCTTCGCCAATCAGACAACGTGTAATACTGGATGCCTAACTGCTGAGCAGCCTTTTTCACTCCGATCTCGTCTGAGAGCTTCAGCGCTTCTTCTTTGAATTCTTTACTGTACTTCATAGTCGTTTTCCCTTTCTGGTTTTGTTACTTATATTCTACCAGATTTTGGGGTGTTTGTCGACTGCTCTTTCAGTATAACACTTCAGACGAATGGCTATTTTTCGGACTTTGTCAAAACAATCATATCATAAAAATATATGTAACTGTTTTTTTGCTTTGTAGTTTCAGCTCTATGTGTGAATGGCACATGGAGCTTTTTGTTTTATTCAGAACAGATCCAGTATACTATCGAGATAGATTTCTTTACGGACAGTATCATTGCTTAATGTTTGGGTGCATCATCTTGAGCTAGAATCGCTTCATGTACTTTTGTTAGTTCAACCGGGACATACTCGCCATTAATTCTTATACCGCCGCCCATCAGACCGAACAATTCTTTTGATGTTTTTACATCAATACAAAGTTTATCTTCAGATAAGAGTCGGTCAATATTACTAGCTACTCGTTCAGTAAGATAGCTTTCTGATGCCCGAACTCTTTCCAAATATTGTTCCTTGCTCTCACACTCACGTTTGATTTGTGAATTGCTCATAATGCGAATCTCATTAGCAATTTCCAGCAAATGAAATAGGATTTTTAACATATGCTCTTTTGCTTCGGCTTCATCCATATCAAATTTGAACTGCTCAAAAGCGGAATCTATGGAGGCTTTTTTAGTTTTAGGTTGCATTTAAACATAAAATAGTTGCACCAGTCAAAAAAAGTTGCATTGTTCCTAAAAAAGTTGCATGCGCTATTATCTGGACGAAGAAATACAGCAAATTTCATGTTAATTCCGCCATCATAAGCAGCCATTGCACAGTCAAAAGAAAACGGCATATAGCCATATTCGCCTATATTAACAGCTTTTACGGGCATAAAAAAGAACCCTTATTTTGTATTAAAATAAGGGTTCCGATATGGTTGCGGCGGCTGGATTAGAACCAACGACCTTCGGGTTATGAGAAGCGATTGGGGTATATTGCCCCATGCCACATAGTACCGTATACCGCGTAAAACAGGCAATTCTCATTTTGACTCACGGAGAATAAAATACAGTTTTTTCACCGCGTAGCTGTACGGTAGCTGTACTTTTTGTCCGTTTTTTCCTGTTTTTTCATGGCTATCATTTTACTATCTGTGATTTAGTAAAATAATGACATTTCATGTTTTTCAGGCATACTTCGTAATCCTCAAATTCCATTTATCCAATAAAAACTATAATAAAAATGACTAAGGAAGTCTAACTGGAGTTTGATTGGAATGCATGAAATTCAAAGATAGCTATCAGTATCAGAAATGTGACGCACTTTATTTGACGTTTAAGCTGCTTCCGTTTCTATTTACACTTATTAATAGTATACCATATTGACTATAAAAATGCAAGTAAAACGTAAAGCTCGGGGCATAGCCCGAGCTTTGAATTACTTATTGTATCCGTTAGGATTATTCTTCTGCCAGTTCCATGAGTCACGGCACATATCTTCCAGAGACTTCTCAGTCTTCCAGCCAAGAACCTTTAATGCCTTGTCTGCATTTGCATAGCACTCTGCCAAATCACCTGCACGTCTTGGTCCATATACATGGTTTACCTTGATATTGTTTACCTTTTCAAAGGTGTCAACAATCTCAGTTACGCTGTATGGAGTACCTGTTCCGAGATTAAATATCTCGCAGCACTTATCATTCTTAAGTATATAGTCGATAGCCTTAACGTGTCCCTTAGCAAGGTCAACAACATGAATATAGTCACGAGTGCAGGTACCGTCAGCTGTTGGGTAGTCGTTGCCGAAAATAGTAAGGCACTCGCGCTTGCCAACTGCAACCTGTGATACATAAGGCATAAGATTATTAGGGATTCCCTGTGGATCCTCACCTATCATGCCGCTTTCGTGAGCTCCGATAGGATTGAAGTAACGGAGAAGGATTACAGAGAGCTCCTTATCAGCCTTTGCTGCATCCTCGAATATCTGCTCCATCATGGACTTGGTCCAGCCATAGGGATTGGTACAAGCTCCGCGAGGCATTGTCTCAAAATATGGAACAGGGTTAGCTTCACCATATACAGTTGCAGATGAGCTGAATATGATGTTATTAACGTCAAAGTCCTTCATTGTCTCAAGAAGCGCAAGTGTAGTATCGATGTTATTGCGATAGTACATGATAGGCTTCTGAACGGACTCACCTACTGCTTTAAGTCCAGCAAAGTGGATAACGGCGTCGATCTTGTTTCCCTTGAAGACCTCTGCAAGCTTTGCGTTATCCTTGATGTCGAGCTCATAAAGCTTAACGGATTTGCCTGTTATCTTCTCAACTCTCTTGATTGATTCTGGGCAGCTATTTGAGTAGTTGTCAGCAACTACCACATCATAGCCTGCATTTAGAAGCTCAACTGCTGTGTGGGAGCCTATGTAACCTGCTCCGCCTGCTAATAATACTGTTGGCATTTCTTTTCTCCTCCTGTTAAGTCATATAAACAAATCTTTAGTAAAAGCTGTCCAAAAGGACAGCTTTAATTCTTATTCAACCGTAACGCTCTTAGCGAGATTTCTCGGCTTGTCCACATCAAAGCCTTTACCTATAGACACATAATATCCAAGAAGCTGTAGCGGTACTACTGACAGGCTTCCTGCAAAAAGCTGATCTATCTTTGGTACATATGATACGAACTCGGCAGTATCTTCAATAAAATAGTTTCCTGCTGTTGTAACAGCCATGAGATGAGCTCCACGGCTCTTTACCTCTACCATATTGCTGATAGTCTTTTCAGTAAGGTTCTCCTGAGTTACGACGCTGATAACTATTGTACCGTCCTCAATAAGACTGATAGGACCGTGCTTTAGCTCACCGGCAGCATAAGCCTCAGAATGGATATAGCTTATCTCCTTAAGCTTGAGGCTGCCTTCCATGCCGATAGCATAGTCGATACCACGCCCTATAAAAAATGCATCCTTGATATTGATAAGCTTATTAGCGAACCACTGGATACGCTCCTTATCCTGTAATATCTTCTCAACCTTTTCAGGGATAGTATTAATCTCAGCGAGCAGAGTCTTATAGCGCTTCTCCTCTATCTCATTTCTTGCCTTGGCAAACTGAAGTGCAAGAAGATAGCCTGCGATAAGCTGCGTACTGTATGCCTTTGTTGTTGCAACTGATATCTCTGGTCCTGCAAGAGTATAGAACACATTGTCAGCTTCACGGGCAATTGAAGAACCTACAACATTTACGATAGCAAGTGTCTTTACCCCCTGCTCCTTAGCTTCACGCAGAGCAGCAAGTGTATCAGCTGTCTCACCGGACTGGCTTATTACAATAACAAGGCTGTTCTTGCTGAGCTTCATCTTTCTGTAACGGAACTCAGAAGCAAGCTCTACTCTAACCTGTAAGCTTGTGAGCTCCTCGATAACATACTGAGCAGCTACGCCAACATGGTAAGCACTGCCGCAGGCAACTATGTATATCTGCTGTATCTGCTGCATTTCCTCGTCAGTAAGGTTTACACTGTCAAAATGAACCTTGCCGTTTGTTACAACAGAATTGATAGTACCCTTAATGACCTTAGACTGCTCGTGGATCTCCTTCATCATGAAATGCTCATAGCCGCCCTTTTCAGCAGACTCAGCATCCCACTTTATCTCAGTAAGCTCCTTGATTATCTCCTCGCGGTCAATATTGTAGAAAGTTACCTTGCCCTTTTCAAGACGAGCAATTTCCATATTGCCGATGTAATAAACATTGCGTGTGTACTTGAGAATTGCAGGAACGTCTGATGCAACATATGTCTCGCCGTCTGCAATGCCGATTATCATAGGACTATCCTTACGTGCTGTATAGATTTCGCCTGCATAGTCCTTGAACATTACGCAGAGTGCATAAGAACCTCGAATACGGTACATTGCACGGGCAATTGCATCAACAGGACCACCGTTGTACTTCTTGTAGTAATAGTCAACGAGCTTTACTGCAACTTCTGTATCAGTCTGGGACTTGAACTCATAACCAGACTTAACAAGCTTTCCCTTGAGTTCCTGATAGTTCTCGATAATACCGTTATGAACAGCAATAACATTCTCATCATCACTTGCGTGAGGGTGAGCGTTTAACGCAGAAGGCTCACCGTGTGTAGCCCAACGAGTATGACCGATACCGCAGCAGCCCTTAACAGCATTGCCATTATCGGTTTTATCAGCAAGCTTTTTCAGCTTGCCTTTTTCCTTGATTATCTCGGTATCCTTATCGCCTAAACGAACTGCAATACCAGCGGAGTCATAACCTCTGTATTCAAGCTTTGAAAGTCCGTCAAGCAACACAGGTGCTGCCTGTCTCTTACCTGTAAAACCTACTATTCCGCACATATAATTACCTTTCTAAATATATTGTTACAGCCTCATAGAGAGGCTGTAACAAATCAGAATTTAAATGTATTCTCAAGTGTATCCCACTTCTTATCCTTATCGCTGAGATTAAGAAGCGCACCATCTTCAAGTGCATAACCTTCACAGTCAGCATTACCTTTATACTCGCCAACAAGCTCAGGCCACTTTATACCTATCGCAGGATCATTCCATGCGAGTCCGCCTTCATCGTTTGGATGCCAGAAGTCATCACACTTATAGCAGAACTCAGCAATATCACTTAATACAAGGAAACCATGAGCGAAGCCCTTTGGGATAAGGAACTGCTTCTTGTTTTCCTCAGTAAGCTCCACACCATACCACTTACCGTATGTCTTGCTTCCGCTCCTGAGATCAACCGCAACGTCAAAAACTCTTCCCTTGATAGCTCTTACCAGCTTTGTCTGGGGAAACTGTTTCTGGAAATGAAGTCCGCGAAGAACTCCCTTTGTAGAGCATGACTGATTATCCTGTACGAATACGATATCAATGCCAGCTTCTTCCATATCACGCTGACTGTATGTTTCCATGAAGTAACCGCGATTGTCGCCGTGAACAGCAGGAGTTATAACGCAAAGCCCTTCAATACCGCCGACATTCTTCTCAACTGTTATCTGTCCCATATTACTGAATCTCCTTTAAATAACGTGAAAGTGCGTCCTGCCATGTAGGAAGTGGCTTAAAGCCATTTTCTACAAGCTTAGACTTATCAAGTCTGCTGTTGAATGGTCTTGCAGCCTTGGAAAGTCCATACTCTGCTGTTGTAACAGGAGTTACCTTTGTTGACATTCCTGCCTGCTTGTATATCTCAACTGTAAAGTCATACCATGAGATATATCCGCCCTCATTGGTAGCATGATAGTAGCCGTACTTCTCAGTTTCAGCCATATCAACAAGAAGTCTTGACAGGTCGAGGGTATAGGTAGGTGTACCGATCTGGTCGGATACAACTCTTACTTCTTCATGTGTTTTACCCACATTTACCATGGTCTTGATGAAGTTCTTGCCGTTCACGCCAAATACCCATGCGATACGAACGATGAAGTACTTATCAAGAGTATTTGCAACAGCAAGCTCGCCGTCGAGCTTTGATTGTCCGTATACGTTCTGCGGAGCGTAATCCTTGCAATCGGGCTTCCACGGCTCTGTTCCCTGACCGTTGAAAACATAATCAGTGGAAATGTATATCATCTTGCAATTCAATTTTTTGCAGACATTGGCAATATTCTGAGTACCGTCAACATTTATCGCCTTTACCTTCGGACGATTCTCCTCGTCCTCGGCAGCGTCAACTGCTGTCCATGCTGCGCAGTGAACCACAACATCTGGATTTACTTCAGATATTGCTTTTTCAACTGCTGCTGCATCAGTTATATCAAGCTGTACATAGGGATATTTTGTATCAACTGAAGGAAGTATATCGCTGCCGATACCCTCATATCCACGCTTTGCAAGCTCGTCCATTACATCATGTCCGAGCTGTCCGCCTACACCTGTTACGAATGCTTTCATTTTTCACACCTCTGCACGGTTGCCGTACATCTTCTCATAGTAATTCTGGTACTCGCCGCTGATGATAGTCTCCCACCACTCGCGGTTCTCAAGGTACCACTTGATAGTCTTTTTGATACCGTCCTCGAACTTTGTCTCAGGCAGCCAGCCAAGCTCATTGTGGATCTTTGTAGGATCGATAGCGTAACGCATATCGTGTCCCTTTCTGTCCTCAACGTGTGTGATAAGGCTCTCAGGCTTGCCAAGCTCCTTACAGATGAGCTTAACGATGTCGATGTTCTTCATTTCGTTATGACCGCCAACATTGTAAACCTCGCCAACTCTGCCCTTATGAATAATAAGGTCGATAGCACGGCAATGATCCTCAACGTAGAGCCAGTCACGAACATTAAGGCCTTCGCCGTAAACAGGAAGAGGCTTGTCTGCGAGAGCGTTTGCAATCATAAGAGGGATAAGCTTCTCTGGGAAGTGATAAGGTCCGTAGTTATTTGAACATCTTGAAATAGTCACAGGAAGACCGTAAGTTCTGTTGTATGCCATAACAAGAAGGTCAGCACCGGCCTTTGAGGAGCTGTATGGGCTGCTTGTATGGATAGGTGTAGTCTCTGTGAAGAAGAGGTCAGGTCTGTCGAGAGGAAGGTCTCCGTAAACCTCGTCTGTAGATACCTGATGATATCTCTGAATACCGTACTTGCGGCAAGCGTCCATAAGAACCTGTGTACCGAGGATATTTGTCTGAAGGAATATCTCGGGATTCTCGATAGAACGGTCAACATGTGACTCAGCTGCAAAGTTTACTACGATATCTGGCTTCTCTTCCTCGAAAAGCTTATAAATAGCTTCTCTGTCACAGATATCAATCTTTACGAAACGGAAGTTAGGGTTCTTCATTACAGGCTCAAGTGTTGAGAGGTTGCCTGCATATGTAAGCTTGTCCAGACATACAATTCTGTAGTCAGGATATGTATCAAGCATATGAAATACGAAATTTGAGCCGATAAATCCAGCTCCACCGGTTACGAAAATAGTCATGATATAAAACTCCTTAATACTTTATTTTGCCCTCGGCAACCTTTTTAAGATGTGCACCGTAAGGTGATTTACCATACTTTTCAGCCGACTTCATAAGTCCTGCATTGTCGATCCAGCCATTGATGAAAGCTATTTCCTCAGGAGCTGATATCTCGATCCCCTGACGGTTCTGAACCATCTGAACAAAGTTTGTAGCCTCTGCAAGGCTGTCCATCGTACCTGTATCAAGCCATGCAAAGCCACGTCCAAGAAGCTGAACATCAAGGAGATTATCATGGAGATACATCTCGTTGAGAGTTGTTATCTCAAGCTCCCCACGAGCAGAAGGCTTTACCTGATTTGCTCTTGCACTTACGCCTGCTGGGTAGAAGTAAAGACCTGTAACTGCATAGTTGCTCTTGGGATTAGCAGGCTTTTCTTCGATTGAGAGCGCGTGTCCGTCTTTGTCAAAATCAACTACACCGAAACGGTCAGGATCGGGAACATAGTAACCGAATACTGTTGCACGATTATTCTCTTCAGCGTTCTTCTTTGCAGCACGAAGTATGCTTCCAAAGCCGTTGCCGTAAAAGATGTTATCACCAAGTACCATTGCACAAGCATCATTGCCTATGAACTCCTTGCCCAAAATGAACGCCTGAGCCAGCCCGTCAGGGCTGGGCTGTACTTTGTACCTTAAGTTGATACCATACTGAGAACCGTCTCCGAGGAGTCTCTCAAAGTTCGGAAGATCAGTTGGTGTTGAGATAATAAGAATATCCTTGATACCTGCCAGCATAAGTGTTGACAGCGGATAGTACACCATTGGTTTATCGTATACAGGAAGTAGCTGCTTCGATGTTACCATTGTCAATGGATAAAGTCTTGTGCCAGAGCCACCGGCGAGAATTATTCCTTTCATTGTTAATCCCTCCTAAATAAATCTCTTGTGTAAACCTTATCCTGAATATCATCAAGACAAGAATCATATCTATTAGCTATAACTGCATCTGACATCTTTTTAAACTTGTCAATGTCATTTACAACCAAACTACCAAAGAATGTATCTCCATCATTAAGCGTCGGCTCAAAAATGATAACCTTCGCACCTTTTGCCTTAACACGCTTCATAACTCCTTGAATAGAACTCTGACGGAAATTATCACTATTTGATTTCATTGTAAGTCGATAAACACCAATAGTTACTTCTTTCTCTTTGCTCTTATCATAATCCGAATTATCACCATATGCATAATAACCAGCAAGCTGAAGAACACGATCAGCAATATAATCCTTACGAGTGCTATTAGAAGCAACGATAGCTGACATCATATTCTGAGGAACATCTGCATAGTTTGCAAGAAGCTGCTTTGTATCCTTTGGCAGACAATAGCCACCATAACCAAATGAAGGATTATTGTAATGTGTGCCAATACGAGGATCAAGACAAACACCATTAATTATCTGCTGTGTGTCAAGTCCCTTCATTTCAGCGTATGTATCAAGCTCATTAAAATAACTTACACGAAGTGCAAGATATGTATTAGCAAAAAGCTTTACAGCTTCTGCTTCAGTAAATCCCATATATAAGGTATCAATATCCTCTTTGATAGCGCCCTGCTTAAGAAGACCAGCAAATTTATGAGCAGCATCAACAAGTCTATCATCGTTCATATCTGTTCCGACAATAATACGGCTTGGATAAAGATTATCATAAAGAGCCTTTGATTCGCGAAGGAATTCAGGACTAAAAATGATATTATTGCTTCCTGTTTTCTCACGAACAGACTTTGTATATCCGACAGGAACTGTAGACTTGATTACCATTATTGCACTGGGATTATACTTCATAACAAGCTCTATTACAGCTTCAACTGCGCTTGTATCAAAGAAATTTTTCTTGCTGTCATAATTAGTTGGAGCTGCAATAACAACAAAATCTGCATCCTTATATGCTGCTTCGGCATCAAGTGTTGCTGTAAGATCAAGCTCCTTTTCAGCAAGATACTTTTCAATATAATCGTCCTGTATCGGAGATTTCTTATTATTGATCAAATCAACCTTCTCAGGAATAATATCAACTGCTGTTACAGTATTATTCTGCGCAAGCAAAGTTGCTATTGAAAGTCCTACATATCCTGTTCCTGCTACTGCAATTTTCATTTTTTTCCTCCTATGCTTTTCATTATATTATGTACCAGTTCTTCATAATTTTTTGGCACATATATCATAAAATCATTATTATTATGAAGATCAAAACATCTTCAATTCTTTTACAAGAATAATCCATATTTCAAATGCTCTCACTTATTACACTGTTCATGGCTTTTTGTAAAAAAATAAGTTGTATGTGATTATATATATTCTTTAATTATATTATATACAACCGGAACAAAAATTCCTACTGTTACAAAATCCATTTTTCTTAATTTGTTTACAATTGTATAAATATCTGTCCGTTTTTGTTAACATTAAATGCTCATAACAGTCAATAAATGCAATCACCTCACACTTATTTCCATGCTTTTCAATCACATAATTATATACATTAATTTGTTTATGCATTCCAGAAATCAGATAATAATTAACAAATTCATTTTCACTAGATTCTTAAATTTCCGCCTTCATGTCATCTTTCGAATCATTATCATATTACACAAGAATCCCCGTTTCAACAGCTTTATGAAAAAACACCCATTCACGAATAAACTCTGATTCATTTTTGGCAATGGCTGCAATTTCAAGTTAATATTTTTATGATATAACACTTTATTATATATCATCACTGTACTTCCTATAACAATACTTAATAAAGCACATTCTACTAACAATAAATCTTTTTACTGTTTATTCACATTAAAAACCATCAATTTTATGCCATAACTTATACATTTTTCTTAAAGTATCATATTTCAAAATCTTTTCTGTATTCAGCTTGTTTTTCTCCAAAATTTTCCAAGAACCCATGGTACAGCAACCTTAAACATTTTTGTCTTATGATAAATTAAAAAGAAAACAATATTAGGGATAATAATACAAATTACACACCGTATAAGCAACTCTAAAAACATGGATGAAAAATGGAATTGTATACATATTAAGTAAGTTAATATACAAGCAAGCGCAGTTACTGTTGCATAAAAGAAATGATAAAAAAAGTATTTTCCGATTTTTTCATTCTTAAAATAATGTACAAATACAATCTTTGAACCAAATCCAAAATTTATTATCAACAATGAAATTAATGTTGCACAAATAATTCCATAGACACCAAAAAAATATCCCAAAACAATATTCAAAACAAGATTTGCTACTGTTTCAGCAAGAGCACGATAACGATTCTCCCACCATAATCCTAAACCATCTGAATACAATCCACGAATATCTCCCATTTTTAGCGCATAATAATAAACTGAAAAGAGGATCGCAACTTGCAATGGGAACATCATATTCTCACCTTGCCATAATTTCATAAATGGTTGGTATAGACAAACTAAACAAACTGTACAAAAACCATTTAGCCACATATATACAAAATTAAGCTTTTCCATATCCTCATAATTCTTCTCAACGCTTTCTGTTACAACACTGTTTCCAATTCCTGATTGCATTGAAGATAAAATTACAACACAAAAACCTATTAATGTAGTAATAACATAATAATAGTTATTATACATTGCAGTAATTGTCAATCCTAAAAAAGAAGATATACAAATACTATCAAGAGAATTACGCGTAACTTGACAGACTTTATTAATAATTAAGCCTGATATTTTTACTTTTATTTCTTTTTTTTTCTCTTGACTAACTTCACCCTTAGGTTTAAATTGCGAATACTTATTACTTACTATCCACGACAAAATTAAATTGTTTAAGATAGTTGAACAAGGCATTATAATTAATGAAAGATAGTAGTTTTTAAATATTAATAGAACAATAATTTGAGCAATCTGCATCGCTCCCTGAGTTAATGTATTAATGTTACTTATTATATCATTACGCTGCATAACTGTAGGAATACTCGCTTTATAAGCAAACAATACATAACTTAACACAGAATTAATAAGATATAGAAAAAAGGCAATATATATATTCACGCCATTTGGAATATCCCCATGAATTAATAGTGTTAAAAAAGGCAACACACATATTCCCAAGCCAGTCATAACTATTGCAATTATTCTATAAATCTTTCGATATAAATTCAAGAGAGCACAAATCTCTTCGTTATCATCATCTGCTAACGGCTTGTACATACTATATACAAGTGCAGAACCGACTCCTAACTCTGAAAGACTTAAAACCTGAAGTATTGATGTACATAAACTGTTTAACCCCAAATAGTCAGCACCTAATACCTTAATCATTACCGTTCTATTTATGAAAGGTAACAACAGGACAACTACACGATTAATACTTCCATAAAAAATACTTCTTTTAGTATTTTTAGCTCTTTGTATTTTCACTTTTTATCTCCATTCAGCCATGAAACAAAATCAAAAAAAGTCTCATAATATTTTAAGTAAGATCCCGGAACCGTATCCGTTATATTCGGTCTTACTATTCCTCTTTTATCTATTATCCATTTTTCACCTGGTAACTGTTGACAGTTTTTATATTTCATATCATCTGTTGTAAAAATGTGTACAGGATACTTGCAATCTGCAATATGTTTAATTAATTCTCTATCATTATGCATATTCCATGAGTTTCCAATCACATATACTTTTTTTAAATTAATTCGTTTACAACGTCTTTCCCACGCAGCTATTGCCGACTTACAATCTTTATAATGCAAACAACATAGTTCGATATCTCCTACTCCTATTTTAGGATAGCATATTGACGAATCAATCGGATCTATATATGAATCTTCAATTGGATACGGTTTTGTCGATAAATAATAAGGAAGATTATCAACAAGTTTGACAAAATTTTCATCTTCAATAAACATATTAATCGTTGGAGATTTAAACTCTATACCAAGTTGAGAATAAATAACTCCTCCAATGCAGTTTTGAGCTATTAATGTAAAATCCTTATCTTTAATTCTTATTCGATAGCTTAAGTTTTTACATTTTCTTCTTACTCTCATTATAAATTCTTTTACTTTATACATTTTCAACTCCTACTAATTTTGAATAAATACACTCTATCTCATTTACACATCGTTCGATTAAGAATGTTTTTATTGCATTCGCACGTGCCTGATCTCCCATTTTAACACACATTTTTTTATCTTGTATCAAAACAGCCATTTTATTTGCCAATTCTTCAATATTATCTAATTCATAAAGGAAACCATTATAACCATCAACTATCAATTCTGTAGTTCCACCTGTATTACTACCAATCACAGGAATCCCCCCCAACTGGGCCTCTACAGTTACACGACCAAAAGCTTCAGCACGCGAACAAACCAATTCAAAATCTATTTTTTTTCTAATAGAAGGCATATCATTCACAACTCCAAGGAGAGTCACATGTGATTTCAAACTTGAAGGTATGTCAATATTCCCACTTCCAGCAACAAACAAATGAAAATTTGTAATTCCCATTCTAATTAGTTTTTCACACGCCTGCAATGCTTGTTTCTGTCCTTTGGCGTATCCTATCCTTCCAGAAATAAGTATATTGCAGTTTGAATGTTGTTCTTTTTCGATATTTTGTATAATATTTTTTGAACTTACACCATTATATACTACAACCTTCTTTTGTTTATCTAACAATGTATAGTGATTTGCAACAGCATTTGAATTAAAAATAAAGCAATCTGTTGTATTGTTCATAAAGTGATAATATTTTTTTTTATTTATAAGAGGATACATATTAAAATCCAAATCTGCAAACTCCCTAATATGCCATACATGTTTGACATTACATCTTTCATGTATCAACCCACCTATTGAAATAACACTTGTATTTGTATGTATTATATCAATATGCTCTTTTTTTACAATATTTGATATCTTTTTAGCTGTTATTAAATTAACAAACTGATGATAAAAATACCATATTGCCTTTTTTCGCAACCAACCTAAACAAGTTCCTTTAACTATACACCAGCGATAATAAGGCATTACAATTACCTTAATATTATGTTTTAATAATTCCTTATAAAATGTTCCCTTAGTTGAACGAGTTAAAACATATATTTGATGTTTTTTTTCAAGAATACTTATAATTTCAAGCAATGACTTACTAGCCCCATTTAAATCATCTTCATGACCTATGAATAAGATTTTCATTCTTTTCACCTGTTTTCTTTATAGCTTCAAGATACTCATATCTATTTTTCTCATCTGGTTCTAAATAAGCACCTTCGCCCCATTCGTTCCATGCATTAATAAAAATATAACGATTCTTTTCATATCGAGCTTTTTTTCTTTGATAATTAAGATACTTACTAAATTTCTTTGGAGTACTACCTATATGAATACTTGCTCCCCTACTTCTTCTGGGCGAATTATCCCATCCAACGTATCCTCCAACAAAACGCTCCTTATTCTTAAATAAATTACCCTTTCTATTCAGAATACTTCGCCATATAGTATTAAAAGAATATACTCTTGAAAACGACCCTTTGCTCATTAAATTGTAAACATAGGTTCTTAATCGGTCAACTACTTTATTAATTGTTTTTCGCCTATAAGTTACCGTATACATAGGTTCAAACTCTACATAAGCTTTTGAATTTTTGCAAATCGGTTTATCTTGAAATCCATTTAGCTCTTCAACTATATAAATCCCTTTATAACCTTCTTCAATACATCTTTTATCCCAATAATTAATCATATCATCACAATTAGGAATATTATTACAACGATAAATTACAAATACTGGTTTTTTATCTATAAATATATAATTAGGATCCCTAAAAAAAGTTAAAATATATTGAAAATGTTTTTCCCATTCAGGCTCATTCCCATATTTTTGTGGCATAATTATAGATTTTGATTGTCCATCCCATGATCTTGTCCAAGGTTCATTTGCCCAACAAAGCATATATGGTAACTTTTCTCCTTCAAAATCGCGTATTAACTCTAACGGTTTCTCAAGCAATAGTTTCCCATTAAACCAATAATGATAATAACAAAAACCGTTTATGCCATATTTACTTGCAAGCCTCATTTGCGATAGCATATTATTTAAATCATTTAGGTCATAATAATTATTATTGAGCGGAATACGTGGTTGATAATGATTTTTATATAATGGCTTTGCTTTTTTCACATTCACCCATTCTGTAAATCCCTTTCCCCACCATTCATCATTCTCTTTAATTGCGTGGAACTGAGGTAAATGAAATGCAATTATCATTTCTTTACGTTCTATCATAATTAATTCTCCTCTTGTTATTTGAAGTTTCAAATCCATATATATAAAACAAGCAACCTAACGCTGGGGCAATATTAGCGGCCTCAAAACAATAATAAATCAAAGCCGCTATAACTCCTGCATAAAAATATTTATTTGCAATAATAAACTTTTTGTCTTTTTTAAATTTATAAAAGCATATTACAAGTCCCAAAATCAAGAAAAACACACCTACTAAGCCATATTGTAGAAGAAGCTGCAATACTGTATTATGTGCTCCAAATGCCTTACTTGTACCCGGTAAACTTATATAAGCGCCATATTCAACAGAACCATATCCCCAAAGTAAACTTCCGTTTATTTTATTAATTGCTTTTTCCCATATATCAGTTCTTCCAGAAAAAGTCATACTTTTTCCAAATTTATTTTTTATTATATCAGCAATTATTCCATTATTTGAAAAAGTATTATTAAACACCAAAAAATACATCATAGCTATATAAAATAATATAATTGTCTTAATATCAACTATTTTAAATATCAATGATTTTTCTTTTCCTATTACGAGAAAAAAGAATATAACTAAAAAAAACAATTCTGCCAAAAGCCCTGTAACCGAGAAAGATATTAAATATGTTAGAATTGAAATGCTAAATAGGATAACTGATGAAATTATTTTTTTATCAAAATAATAATTTATAAATGATCCTAATGAAATGAAAGGAAATATATAAGCACCAAATCCATTATCAACACCTAAAAAATACACACTATTTGCTTGTTCTATCGTCATCTCATGAAGATATTGTTTATAAAAACCATCAGGCAAAAATATAAGAGACAATAAATTAATAAACATGATAAATACAATATAACTATAAACTATACTAATAGTACTTTTATTTGATCTTCTTCCAAGGTTCAACATAGTTATTACTGAAAGTAGATATAAAACCATTGTATTTACGCTTGAAATAAATTCACTCTTATTATTTTTAAAAGTTATAAATAAATTAGCACTAAAAAATCCGATTATACATATTATAATCTCCCAATCAACAATTTTTTTTGATGTAATAAAAAAAATTCCCACTTCTATAAAAAGGAACAATAATCTATAATAATTTAAATATCCCATTATTCCCATATTTGTAACAGCAACAGGAGTGAACACAATTAACATCTGTATAATAATTATACAAGCTTTAATCAACGATTTTATATTAATTTTCATCTCATTTTTACATAAAACAAGCATTTTACCATCCTCAACAATTTGAAAAATTCTTTTTAACACATCACATACTTCATATTCTACATACAGCTAATATACTACGTTTTACAATTCAAATACTATAAAAATAATATATTGATATGTTTATATTAGACCTCTTCAACTAATACTTGAATTATTCTCAAGAATTAAATATTTTTAACTATCACCCATTATAAAATAACGTTTTCCTTTTCTTCACGTATGTTATTAATCATACGTTCAAACGCTTGCTTAAGTGAAAAATATGAATTCCAACCAATTCCTATAAGTTTATTAACATCAAGCATCATATAAAGTGTTGAAGCATACCCAAGCTTTTCAATATCTGAAAGCTCAATCTTCACACTTATATCTCCCCCTGACACATCATTAGCAACCATTTCTGCCATTTCAAGAATTGAACAATATGTTCTGGGGTTAGCAGCATTATAACACTCTTTGTTTTTCCCATTAAGAAGAACCGTGAGGATTGCCGTAACACTATCAGCAGTATAAAGATAACAACGTTCTGTCTCACCTTTTGTTTTTAATACTATATCTTTTTTATTTATAGCAGAACGCATGAACTCAGCAAAAACCCTGCCGTCATCAAAAGAAACGCCGGGACCGAAAGTCTGAGTAAGCCTTATACACTTTACAGGTACTTCGTACTGAGACGCATAGGAAGAACACATGGATTCACATATCTGCTTGCTTATCGGATAGCAATTTCTTACATTTGAAGTATCAAAGCCTGCTACCTCGCTCTCTGTGACAATATGTCCTTTATCAGGATGACCGTAGACCTCCATACTGGAAAGATAAACTACGGAAGCAACATTTTTCACTCTTGCTAGCTCAAGAATATTCCTTGTGCCATTAATTGCAGTAGTTATTGTTTCAACAGGCTCATCTATAAAACTCTTACTTGAAGTCACACTCGCTCCGTGGACGATAAAATCAATATTCTCTGATATATCTGGCATATTCTTTATATTGCCTAAGACAAAACTCAGTCCTGGATACGCTATCTCATCCTCAAATACATTATTTGCTTTTTCCATATTGCGAACAAGAGCAATCACTTTAACATTGAGTTCTTTTTTTTTGCTGGCATATATTACGGATTTAATAAGATTAAGACCTATAAGTCCTGTTGCACCTGTAACCAAAATCGTTTTATTACTAAGCTTATCCCATGGTATAAAATTTACTGAACTTACATACTCAAAATCTTCTATCATTACAGAACTATTTTTCATACCTTCTCCTATCAGCTTATATAAATCTGCTCATTCTCTTTTGCTTCAAGAACAGCTCTCATCGTAAAAAAATCATCAGGTGTAGTTATTTTGATATTTTCATAGGGACCGTCTATCATATAGAGTTCACGGCCGAAGCTCTTCATAAGAGTACAGGAATCTATAGCGTTGGTGATTCCTTCCTCTATAGCCTTATTTTGAACCTCAAGTATATCGTTGAGCCAAAAGCTCTGAGGAGCTTTTGCTACACGAGAATGAGCTCTTGACGGTACTTCACAAATCTTATTGTTATCATCAACGACAACTATTGTTTCCTTGACTATTCCGGATGTTATGCAACAGCCATTCTTCTTTACACATTCGATATTTTGAGTAAGGAGATCAGGATTAATAAGTGGACGTACACCGTCATGTATCAGTACAACAGCCTCATCTTCACCTGCCACCTCTTTTGCGGCAACTAACCCATTATATATTGAAAGCTGACCCGTTTCGCCACCTGGAACAATTTTTCTCACTTTTTTAATCATATATCTTTCAATAAGACCTTCAAGATATGGTATCCATTCCTTAACAGAAGCAATCACCACATCGGTAATATCATCATTTTTTTCAAAATGTTCAAGAGTATGTATTATTATTGGTTTATTAAAAATCTCAAGAAACTGTTTGGGTTTGTCCTTGCTATGCATTCTACTTCCGACACCGCCTGCAAAAATTACACCTATATTCTTCATTTTTCTCATTCTCCTTAGAATAGTCCCAGAAGCACCTTTAGTATAAACAAAAATGGCTTTTCACCATTATAGCTACATAACTCATTAGTATCAAAAATGAGCTTCAACTTATTCTTACTAGCTTCGCTGAAAACTCTTACCTTCGAGTCAGCAGGAATATAATCACCAAAGCACACTACAAGAGCAGTTGAAAATGCACTTCTTCCATTTCTTAAATTTGGATTTTTCACCTTTTTCCACTTTAGAATAAAATCATCAATGATAGTATCCTTTTTCGCTCCTACAACATTGTTTTCATGTTGACGATACTTCATAAACGAACGATCATCATAAACAATACCTTTAACAACAGTTGCCACACCTGCAACCCAAACGTCATGTATCCTAGTTTTCAAAAGAGCCTGGGAAGGTCTGCGACCTTCTTCACTCAGAAGCTTTTTAAACTCAACAGGGAACACCATTGTACAACCTGCCAGCATATTGCTGAATATTATGCTCTCAGTTGTAAGATGAATCTTCTCGTCTGTATATCTAAGTCCCATTGACTCGCCGTATTTATCTACATTTTCCTGATTTGAGGCATAAAGGCTGCAATCAGTTTCCTTAAGCAACTTTATAGCCTCAATAAGCTTTTCCTCACACCATATATCATCTTGATCGCTCAACGCATAATAATCAAAGATATCAGGAACGATATAAATGAGATTCATGAAGCTGTTGCCGACTCCGAGGTTATTTTTGCCAACAAGCAGATGTACATTTTCATTTTCCGAACAAATCTCCCTGATAATATCCAATGTACTATCCTTTGAACCGTCATCTCTTATATACAATGAGACTTCTGTATCCTTCTGGGCAAGAATACTGTCTATCTGTTCTTTTATGTACTTTTCACCATTGTAGGTGCTCATCAATACAGCTACTTTTTCCATTGTACTATCCTTTACAGTTTTAATTCAGTTATAAAATGACATTCTCTGTGCATTTTATCAGGAATCACCATGTAATCGTTTCCGTACAATCCTTCAAGATACCTTTTATAGTTACCTGGTGCATAGAAAAAATGCTCCTTGAACTTTATTTCTGTTAGAGGGAAAAAGGTATCTGTAGAATAAATCTCACCAAAATAATGCTTTCTGCCCGTTGCACTTGTCACAAGAGACGTTTTTCTTCTGTAATGTATGGTATTATCCACGGTATTGAACCATTTTACAGGAGATCTGAAAGAAAAGAAATTACCGACAAAACGTCTGATTCGAAAGAAAAGCTTTCCATCTTTACTTTGTGCATAGTATTTTCTTGTCTTTTTGCTCATGTATTTCTCATCCATTACACAAGATGCAATAAACATCTCAATATTCGACTTGATTCCCCTGATTTTTCTCAAAATTTTGTTCTCTGGAACATAATCATAAGGAAAAATGTCTACATACGCTGCACTTGGCTGCAAGGGATTTTCGTCGCCTATAGTCCTGAGCACAGTTCCTTTTTTAAAAATCTGCATGAAACGATTGCCATTGGGTGAATCTGAATTCGGACACCTAAGTTCATACGCATCAGAAAATTCCTTGTCAAATACCTTCTTCATTTTCTCATAGTCGCTGCGTTTCATACCGAAATCCATATCGTCATCCCATGGAATAAAGCCACCGTGTCTTACAGCACCAAGAAGGCTTCCTCCAACAAGAAACAGCTTTATACCGTTTTTACGACATCTTTTTTCAATATCGACAGACATCTCATAAAGACAATCCTTCAGTGACTCATGCTCTTCGTCTGTCATCTGACGGACATTCTTATCATTTCTTGCCAACTCATTTAGAATGTCCTTGTAATTTAGATTCAATCCCATGATTCATTCCTTCTCTATTAGGTCTGTTATTCTAAGATAAGAATTCTTTCTATTAAATAACTCTTCTGCACATTTTCTGGAGTTATTTCCCATTATTTTACGGAGCTTTGGTTCTTTGATAAGTCTTTCAAGCTTGTCCGCAAGATCTTCAGCATCTCCGTTTTTGCAGTTAAAGCCCATTTTGTACTCCTTGACAAGTTTTCTATACTCCCTACATTCCTGAGTATTCAGAACAGGCAAACCAGAAGCTGTATAATCAGCGTGTTTATTAATAATTGAACCAGCCGAGCCAGACTTAATCGGATTAACAGTAATATCGCAAGATTTTAACATTCCACACATTTTATCATATGACATTCGCCCTAAAAACTCAGCGTCAATGTCTTTTTCTTTTGAATATTTTTCAAAGCGCTCCTTGTCTGGTCCATCTCCCATTACAATAAACTTTGGTGGTTGAAGTCCTTTTTTCTTAATAATATCAAGTGCGTCAATTACACATGTTAAATCATAACTGCTTCCCAAAGTCCCACAATAAGCAAGTCTTAATCTGTCAGCCACATCTCTTTCAACCTTATTATTTAATGCATTTTCATCAAATACATTTAAGTCTGTTCCTAAAAATACAGACACACCTTTACTACACTTATTATTCACTTTCATAGCACGATCAACATATGTTTGAGAAACTGCACAAATAGCATCCGCTCTTTTATAGATACCATCAGCCATTTTTTTTATTGGTAAAAATGCAATGTCGCTTAAAATTGGAATATTCATTACCATCTGAAATGCTTCTGGCCATAAATCCTGAACATCAATTACAAATCGTACATTATTCTTTTCACAGTATTTCGCTGCTGACAAAGGTGCTGACAAAGATGGAATTGCACAATATATAACATCTGGTTTTTTACGTTTAGCAAGATATTCTTTTACGCTTTTTCCCCATATATAATGACTATAAAAACGCTTTAAGCACACGTTTTTTGAATATCCTGTTTCATGTAAAAATGTAATTTTAAACGGCCATTTCGCTACTGCCTCTTTACGAAATCGTTTTTCTGTATGATAAAAATCGCTTGTAATGATTTCAACATTATGCTCCTTACAAAGCATTTTTGCTATATACAAAAAACGGTCATTATCATTTTCTGAAAAATCCATACAAAAATTTGATAAAATAAGAATATCCATCTATTCAACCCTCATGCTCTATATTTTGGGAAAAAGGCATCATCCGTAACATTATTTCTTAACGAAACTAACCACTCATACTTCTCTTTCATAAATATTTTCTTTCCAATGAAAAAACTATGCAAGTCATCTTTACGATAGAAAGCTCTTTTAAACTTAAAAAGGCTATCTTCCGCACTTCCAACACCGCCGCCCAAATAAAAAGACTTATATCCATTATACGCTCCCCAAAGAGCAGCATGATAGAGCAACAAATTAGTTGGTGCTAAGTTTGAAAACTCACGCTTAGAACCTGAAAGATGATAATTCATCATTCCATTAGTTGTCAGTATTATAGAACTTGCAATTATTTGGTTATTCAATTCAGCATAAAAAATCTGTGAATTGTATGGTAAATCATTCAGTACACTCTTATAAAAATCCGACTTAAAATAATAATATGTTTTGGCATTGTCCTTGGCCATAGTCTCATTATATATATCAATAAACTTATCAAACAATTCTTGGCTTCTTCCGTTCATAATGCAAACGCCATTTTTTTGCGCTTTACGAATCATATTTCTATTTTTGCTTGATAAATTCTCCCACACAACATCTGGTGATGAAAGATCCATTGTAATTGTTTTTCCAAGTTCGATAATATCATAAAAAGAAGATGAAAAAGAGCTATTACCTAATACAGGGTGAAATCTGACAAATTCGCTTATTATATTATTTGCATTGCAATATTCTTCATATTCCTCAAAAATACAATCTGATTGATTGCCTTCTATAAGCCAACCACCATATCCATATGGTGTTGTCAAATCAAAGTATTCGTCTCTATGTATTTTATCTTTGAAAACATCGCAATCAGCAATATCTCTTTTAAAAACTACATTTATTCCACGAACAGATCCGTCATCATAATAGAATAATAAAGGTATTCCGTCGCCATGTATCATAAAAGCTTTAACATACCCACTAAGCCAATACACGTCATAATCAGAAAAGCTTCTTACAATTCTATCCCATTCTTCACATTCTGTTATACTATAAATCTTTAAACTCATAATAAACCTTCCAGACTTATAATGATTTGTTTTTTAACTCATTCCAATCTTTCAGATCCATATCCGCCCCTTCAGCAAATGTGGTATCTTCACGCAGAAAAACCTTTTTAACTGTTCTAAATAATATCTTAATATCTTCAGAAAAACTAATATTATTAATGTATTCGACATCATATTTAAGTTTCTCATCCCAATTCAAAGCATTTCTGCCAGAAGATTGAGCTAAACCAGTTAATCCAGGTCTAACTAAATGTCTTCTATTTTGAATTGAATTCATATATTTTACATCTCTGGGAAGTAATGGTCTCGGACCAATAATAGACATATCGCCTTTAATAATATTGAACAATTCGGGAAGTTCATCAAGGCTTGTACTTCTGAGTCGCTTACCATATGAGGTAAGTCTCTTCTCATCCGGCAGAAGATTTCCCTTCTTGTCCTTCTTGTTGTTCATGGTTCTGAACTTTACAAGCTTGAATATCTTTTCATTCTTACCCGGACGATCCTGCGTAAAGAACGGATTACCGCCCATTGCAACTGCTCCGACAATAGTCAGGACCAAAAGTATCGGTGAAAGAACGATTATTGCTCCGAGTGAAAGAGTAAAATCAAGCATACGCTTAAAATACTTTGCATACATTATTCAAAACAACTCCTGATAAGTTCGATTATGATATCCTGCTGCTCGGGTGTCATCTTATTATCGCTTGGGAGACAAAGGCCTCTCTCGAAGATGTCTGCGCCAACATCAAGCACAGCACCGCGGTCAATATACGCATTGGACTGTCCTCTGCCGTTACCCTTTGCAGTAACGAAGCCATTCATACGGTAAATAGGCTGCATATGCATAGGCTTCCATATCGGACGTCCCTCTGCATTGAACTTTGCAAGAGTCTCAAGAATCTCTGTAGGACATGTCTTGCCCTGTTCGGAAATATACATAGGCTGGTTTTCGCCGCGAACCTGCTTGCACATTGCTTCCTTATCTATGAGCATACAGCTGAGCCAGTAGTTAGGCACGCTGTCAATTATATCGAATGGATTCATAGTAACAGGAAGTCCCTTGAAGCCCTCTTTATAGCGCTCATATATAGCCTTTTTCTGGGCAATATGCTCGTCAAGGTAGTTCATCTGTCCACGAACAACGCCAGCGATAATGTTTGACATACGGTAGTTATAGCCGATCTCCTCATGCTGATACCATGGAGCGGCTTCACGGCTCTGAGTTGACCACTTGCGAACCTTATCAGCGTCGTCAATGCTGTTTGTGAGGAACATACCGCCTGACGAACCTGTGATTATCTTGTTTCCGTTAAAGCTGATAGCGCTGTAGTCGCCGAAGCAGCCTGTTTCCTTACCCTTATATGTAGCACCGAAGGACTCAGCAGCATCCTCAACTATGAGTGCACCGTGTCTGTCGCATATTCTTCTGATAGCGTCGATCTTTCCGGGAACGCCATAAAGATGAGCAACTACTACCAACTTTACATCTGAATATATCTCAAATGCCTTTTCAAGAGCATCGGGACACATATTCCATGTATCTGCCTCTGTATCAATAAAAACGGCTTCACCGTCCTCATAAGCAACAGGGTTTACAGTAGCGTCGAATGTCATATCCGAACAGAATACCTTGTGCCCCTGAAGTGTTCCGCAATTAGGCTTAGGCTGACCATAAAGTCTTTCGCCTGCAAGCTTTATTGCGAGATGAAGTGAAGCTGTTCCGCAGGAAAGAGCTACAGCATACTTTACTCCGGCATACTCTGCAACGAGCTTTTCTACCTCATTGATGTTCTCTCCTGCTGTTGTTATCCAGTTTTTCTCAAATGCGTCGTTTACCCATTTTTGCTCGTCACCGTGCATAGTAGGCGATGAAAGCCATACTTTCTTTTCAAAGGGTTTAATGTTGCTTTTGTTTACAAACATCTGATGTTTCTACTCCTATCCACCCAGCGTTATTGATCCGATCCGTAACCCCGGAATCCACTCTGTCGTTTCCGACATAGGCAAAATCAACAAGCCTATATTTATCATTTGCCTGCCCCTCCGTGGGGCAATAATTTCTTACTTGCATTTAGCTATGCCATGGTTATGCACCGCATTGATGATACCAAGCGATATATAATAATAATGTATGGTAAAGGCTGTACGTTTCAATTATACCCTTTGGCATAAAAAAAAGCAAGCGTAAAAATTAGGGAATTCTAAACTCACAAATATTTTTGTCATATTAAACAAAAAAAATTCATAGTCCACTGTTTAAATAGCATAAAAAAATATACTTAAAGTCAAAACATAGAGATTATTTAATATTTGTATATCATTATATCTCGTTCATTATATCTTAACTTCTTGCCGATTCTTCCGACTTTGCAAACATATATTTCTATTTTTAACAATTTTTGCTAAATCAAAATTTTGATAATGATATAATATATAATTATATAACTCTGCGTAAAAGTTTATATCTAAGATAATAAATCATCCCCTTATACCAACATTGAAAAACCCGAGGCTCATACGAGCCTCGGGTTTTAAATTGTTTTTACACATTTTTCTTCAAGTATTCCTCCAACGATACTATCGTTTCCTTTGCAGTAGAAGTATACGCATAGTATGAAAGGATACAAGAAGCGTCAACTGCATTGATCTTGCCGTCATAATTTACATCTGCCGCATGCTTCTGTACTTCGTTGAAGTCTCCGTTCTGATTTGTGGATTCATCGCATAATAAGTCAGGACCTCAGAAGCATCGACCGCATTTATCTTGCCGTCGTTATTGACATCTCCCAGCATATAGGCATTTTCTTTGTGTCTAACAGCTATCTTGAGTCGTATCACATTATTATTCTTATCAATGATGAAGATAACGACCACGCCCTCTCCGACAGGAGTAACGACACCGTCAGCTGAAACTACCGCAACATCGGTGTTGTTTGATACAAATGTGACTCCCTCATTCTGTGCAAGCGGTATTTTATATGGTTCGGCATCGCTTATTGTAATTGAGGTGTCTCCTGTTATCAAAGGCGGATTTGTTATGGTAGATGTGGTTGTTCCCATAGTTCCTGTACTTGTGGTAGTTGAAGAAGCAGATTTTGATGTTGATGATGTACTGCTTACCGAAGTTGTCATTGAACTGCTTGATGTTGATGAAGTAGTTCTCGTTGCTGTTGTAGTTGACGTTGTTGAAGAGCTTGTGGTAGTAGTAGGCGAAATGCGTGTCGTAGTAGTTGTTGTTGTTGTAAGCTTGGTAGTAGTAGTTTCTGGCATAACTACTATTCTGAACGGCTTTTCTGCACTTCCGAAATACGCTGTATTCTTGCCACATGAAGCTTCAACGTAATATTGCAGCGTTCCTTGTCGGCTTTCATATGCCGGAATATAAGCACTATATGTCGAACCATTTTCCTTTGTCATATTCGCCCTGCTCCATTCGGAATCTTCTGCATATTTATATAACAGAACCGCACTTATATCACCGTTTCCTGTTATGTCTGATTCTGCCTTGATGCCCTCATTCACCTTAGCCTTGGATATAATTACATTCAATATCTTTGGCTGCTCGGCAGTAGTTGTTGTGGTAGTAATAGTCATTGATGAAGTAGTTGTATTCGTTGTAGCAGTAACCACAATAAAGGCGGGAGAATCTGCATTTCTGTATTCTGCTGTATTAAGTCCATCACTGACCGTGATATAGTATCTAAGAGTTCCCTCCTTCACATTAGTTGCCCTAATAATGGCGTTATAGGTTGTGCCTGTTAGCTTATTCATTGTGATCTTATGCCATGTATCTTTTGCTCCGATTTTATAATAGAAAGAAGCAATTATACTTTCGCTTCCTGTGATGTCAGCATTGACGGTTATATCGCTATTAGCTGCAGCTCCGAATATAGTAACATTTGATATCTTTGGCGGCTCGGCAGTAGTAGTTGTTGTAGTTGTAGTAGTAGTTCTGTACAAAGTTGTCGTTGTCTGAGTTATGATACTTGAAGCTGTTACCTTAACGGTATATGGCTCCGTTCTGCTGCCGTATTTTTCAATATTTATACCGTCAGAAGCTTCTATATAGTATTCCAGAGTACCTTCTCTTATCTTAGACGCAGGAAGTACAGCCTTATACGACGAGTCCGTTGAATTACTTGACATTATCAAACTATTCCACGTTTTGTTATCAGAATACTTGTAATAAAGCGTGATATTTCTTATATTTGTATCAGTTTCAGCTGATATTATCATTTCAGAACCGGATTTTGTACCTGATACATAACCATTTTTTATGATATGCTTTTCATACTCAGGCGGTGAATAAACCGTTGTCGTAGTTACTGTAGCTGTATTTATTGTTGTAGATGTAGTCTCCGTATATTGCTTGATATCAATAACGCAGGGCTTCTCCTTGCTGCCGACATTTGCCTTGTTGATACCGTCTGTAGCTTCGATATAATACTGGAGCTGACCTTTTCTCACCTCATATTGAGAGAAGATCTTATTATATGTCGATCCCGATGGATTTCTCATAGATTCGCTGTTCCACTCCTGTTCATCGCTGTACTTATAGAACAGGGTTACACTGTCGACCTTGACATTATCGGTAACATTTGCACTGATAGTAATTGTCTTATCTGGCTCGGAGTCCGTTACAGGAGTATGAACTATCTGCGGTTTATCCTTGTCCAGTGGAATACACTCAACAGTATTCGACGGCTTGGACTCCTTGAAATCAGTGTCAACGGCTCTGTAGTAGTAATAGTACTTCTGCCCAGTGACAACATCGTTACTGGAGAAAGCTTAATGGCATCTGTCACATCCACCGTGAATGCAAATTCAACAGGTGTAGGAATTTCTAGAAATTCTACATCCGTTTCTCCGAGCGTTTATAGGGTTATGCCTGGTGTTGATACAGTTCCTGAATACTTAGATTTTTTAAAAGTACCTCCATGGTATCAGAGTGAAAGCACTCCTCAGATACCAGATGACACATTAAAAAATTCCTCAAACGATGATAAAAGTAAAAAGTGAAATGTCTTTATCCAAACAAGCTTTTATTTGCTGCTATGAATCTGAGAAAGTAAGCTGTCTTCTTCTGATTTTACTGTACATTTTCACCCAATATTCGTATCATTACATATTACTTTAAATTTTAACCTTCTGATTCAATTTGGATCAGAAGACACACGAGACATACTGAGGGGCAGCCAAAATGGCTGCCCTTTAACACTTACTGTTGCTCATTCCAGTTTTGAATTTTACAAGTTATTTATAGTTCATAGTTTTTACTGCCGACTTTACAGAAGTCGCTCCTATAAAATACCGCCTTTTTTATATAGAGAATACAGCATATAAAGACGTATTAACAATAAGAAATAAGCCTGCTTAGTTTTCCACACTGTACGCATGACAAAAGGCAGCCATATCTGGCTGCCTTAGAGTCTTATATTCATCTATTCTCAGGATATCAAATATTATAGTTCCTCCCGAACCATCATCAATGCATATCCAAGCAGATTCTGTCCATTCCATTTAGTCCTGTCAAATCTGTCAGGATGATTCAGCTTGAATACAGACCTAATAAGCCTGTAATCTCCCTTTCGATGTCTATGGCTTCCTGCTCGCTTTTAGTATTATTTGGAATAACGACCATGATCTTTTCCGTATCCCATTCAAGGTTATTATCTCTCAGGAACGCCTTAGCTTTGCCCTTGAACTTCTCACTCTTGGTAAAACAAATATCTGTACGATAGCACTCTGTTACCTTAGTCTTTCCTGCTACAATAGCATAGGAATTATCGCCTCCTTTATAGAATTTGATGTATGCAAAATATGTGAGCCCGTTGTCTATCAAAGCATTTGTGAACTCCCTACGCTTGCTCCAGCGCTTAGCGCCCATTTTAAACTGTGTATCGAACATTTGAGCTTTATAACCGCAGTGTTCAAGAATAAACTTAACATCTTCCACTGACAGCCTGCGTTCTTTTCTTGTATTTGTGATCAGATAATAAAAATGATTTTTCATATCATCAATGCAACTCCTGATTGTTTTTTCGTCATATCATCTTAGTCATAAAGCTGCGCAAGCTTCAAAGGCGTATCGGCTGTCATTTTCTTTATTTCTTCCTCAACATCAAGGTGCATGAGATATACATGAACGCCGCTTTCCGCAAAGCTTATATACTCCGCAAGCATATCTTTCAGATGCATATGAACTGCACTTTTATAATACGCCGCCTCTGTATACAGGAACGAGCCCCTTTTCAGCATAGACTTGAACGGCTCAAGGGTAGCCGTATCACCTGTGTAGACTACATTATTCCCGTGGATATTCAGATGATAACCAAAGCACCTGCCCTCCAGCGGTTTAACGTGAGTAGTAGGCACTGCCGCAATGAACCACTTCTTATTGAGCTCATCAGCAGTAATAATATCGAACCACTCCTGCTCGCAGCCCTCTATCCTCATAAGGAGCAGGTCCTCCTTAACTTCTTCCGAAGGTGCAACAATAGTGACTTTCTTTTTCATATAGCTGGCAAACCAGACGTATTGCAGCATAGTACCCACTCCCCCGCTATGGTCGCCGTGAGTATGGGTAATAAGGATATAGATATTATCGTACTGCTCCCAGTTCATCTTCTTGACCTTCTGATAGGAAGTTGCAGGGCAGTCAATGAGAACAAGCTCGTTGTCCTCTACAAAGAATGCAGAATTATGCTCGTCTGCAAATGCCGAGCCTCTGCCTAAAAACAGGAGCAGGCTGTCGTTCTGTATCTCAGCGAGCAGCCCGGAAATATGCTCCCCCACATTTTCGATAGTACTGTGGCTGCCGTGAACTCTTACTACCTGCTCCGACAGCTTTTTGCAGTTTGAGAAGTTATCGGGAAGAATAGTATCAGCGTCACTGTAAAGTGTATAAGCCCGCTCGTTCCTATCACGAGCAGACATAGCACGGTATTGCTCCAGAAACTCCGCAGGAATGCCCGAAGTCGATATAAGCTCCAGTTCATGCGGATAATAACATGGATTTGTAAGTATGCAGGGACGCTTGAACTTTCTGCTCAGCTTGTCCGCATACCAGCCTCCGAGGCTCTGCCCCACAAAGATAAAATCATCGGTATCAGCTATATCCGAAAACCTTTTCATCAGTTCCTCGGGAGCAGTGTTTATATAATCTATCTTCGGCGAAATGATATTCTCCGAAGGATACATCTCACAAAGCGCCTTGTAATTCTTGTTATCGGCTTCGCCCATGAAGCCGTGTAAATTCAGTATCTTCATATTATCATTCCTTTATTTCGGCTCTTTCCCGATAAGCCTTATTATCTCAGCTTCATCAGCGTCGGGATAAAGCTCTTTTACTCTGTTTATTATGCGCTCCCACGAATCATGCGGAGCTTCGCTGTATGCAGAAGTGACCGCGTCATAGCCCCATATAGACTCAGGCGGCAACAATACCGATACAGCCATACCGTACTCTGCACCTTTCTTGTTCCTGCGCCTGTGAAAATCAGCAGTAACAAGATATGTCTTCATCATCAGGTCTGTTGTGATACCCGGGAAGTTCTTCTCTCCGCCCTTTCCGAAGCCTGCAATCTGTTTCAGCTCCGTTGAAAGTATCTGCTTGTCGTTCCACACGATATCCCCGTCGCCGTCAGTATCAGTGAGAACGTCCATTATCAGCTTCTCACGACGGTTGACCTTGCTGTCCTCCCATGCGGAATCAAAATCGTAACCATCCCGCCTGTAATTGGCAAAATATGGCAGCCATTCAAGGCTGATGAAGCCTGCTTTCTTGTCAAAGAACTTGCCGTATACAACCTCATGCCCTGCGGCAATTATTTCACGCCATTCCCATGGATCCTGCTCCCTGTCACCTGTCCACCAGTAATCAGAAGCAACGTGCTCCTCTACCGAAAATCCCTTAACTCCATTACCGAACAAAGGCAGAAAGCCCACTTCATTTATCCAGTTCACAAGCTCTTTAGGACTTCGTATCCTGTATGGATCGTCCCACGCAAGCCCGTGCATTATCCATTCACCGTTTTCTACTGACATAATCTTCTCCTATGTTTTTTCTTAATTATAGCACACCGATACTCTATTTACAACACATTTGAAAAATGTTATAATATAATCAACAAAAACATCGGAGGAGCAAAATGAAAGCAGTTATCGCAATGGATTCATTCAAAGGCAGCATTTCCTCAATCGAAGCAGGAAATGCTGTATCAGAGGGAATACGCCGCGTTTTTCCCGACGCTGATACCATAATAAAACCTGTTGCCGACGGCGGCGAAGGAACTGTTGAAGCTCTCGTAAGCGGAATGAACGGACAATTATGCGAAGCTGAGGTCTCTAATCCCTTGGGCAAGCCTATCACCGCAAAATACGGCGTTCTCCCAGATAATACCGCAGTTATCGAAATGGCTGCCGCTTCGGGGCTTACTCTGATCCCACCATTTGTGGACGCTCCGATGCACACCACCACTTACGGTACAGGCGAGCTCATACTCGACGCCATAAAGCGCGGCTGCCGTAACTTCATAATCGGCATAGGCGGAAGCGCCACCAACGACGGCGGTATCGGCTGTTTGCAGGCTCTCGGTTTCGGTATGCTCGACGATAACGGACGGCAGGTCGGCTTTGGTGCAAAAGGACTTATGCAGCTCGTCCGCATAACCGACGACAATGTTATACCCGAACTAAAGGAATGCCGTTTTCATGTTGCCTGCGACGTTACCAATCCGCTATGCGGTGAAAACGGGTGCAGCGTTGTATTCGGTCCGCAGAAATTTGTCTGTGGGACATCAATAGTGATTATGGACATCGCCATGAAAAACTACGCCGAACTCACCAAAAACTATAATCCTGCGGCTTCTCCCGATACCGCAGGGGCAGGGGCGGCAGGCGGACTTGGCTTTGCGCTGATGTATTATCTCGGCGCTGAATTTGAATCAGGTATCGACCTGATGATACGCGAAACAAAGCTTGAAGCCGCAATAAAAGACGCAGATATAGTCGTCACAGGCGAGGGCTGTCTCGACAGTCAGACCGCTATGGGAAAAGCTCCCGTGGGAATCGCAAGGATAGCCAAGAAATACGGAAAGCCTGTTATTGCATTCAGCGGAGCAGTTAAAAGCGGAGCGGAGCTTTGCAACCAAAACGGCATAGACGCATACTTCCCTGTATTAAGGACTGTATCGACACTTGAACAGGCTATGGACAGGACTAATGCTTACCGTAATCTTGCCGATACAGCAGAACAGGTATTCAGAACCATAAAACTATTTTCAAAGTGAGGTAACAGCTATGGAGTCATACAGAATAACAGCCGAAGAAGCAAAGAAACGTCTTATCATCGGCAATCAGAAATATATTGAGTCCCATGAACTAACAAGCGATGTTTCGCCTGATACTCTCCTGAAGTTCAGCAACAGCGGTCAGAAGCCCTATGCAATTATCATTGCCTGCTCGGATTCGAGGGTAGTTCCCGAGCTTATTTTCTCGGCAGGCATAGGCGACCTTTTTGTTATCAGAGTTGCAGGCAACGTTATCGACTCACATCAGCTGGGCAGCATAGAATACGCCGCAGAGCACCTCGGTACGGGACTTATCGTGGTTCTCGGACATGACCACTGCGGAGCAGTTGACGCCGCTATGAACCACGAGCCTGACGGCTATATTAAGTATATCACAGACGAGATAGTCAAGGCTATCGGTAATGAAAAGGACGAAGTAAAAGCCTGCTGTCTTAATGTAAAGCACAGCTGCGATATTATCGAGCACAGCCTGCAAATACAGAAGGACGAAGAGGAATACGGACTAAAGGTCCTCGGAGCTATATATCACCTTGAAAGCGGCGAAGTGGAGTTCCTGTGATACAGCAGCTCATTGAAAAAAATAAGTGATAATTATATAAAGAACAAGGTCACTAATATCCGCTTATATTCTGATGAAAATGAAAAACTGAAATTGATTTCCAAAAGGGGGAGCCATTATGGATACAGATATGAACCGTATATCCGATCTGGATATTTACCTGACAAGAATGCAGCGCTCGATACTTGATAAAATGTTCTTCATTGACAAGGTTTTCGAGCCCTTTAAATATATCCTTGATTTCGGCTGTGCCAACGGAGAGCTTATCAAGGCTATGAAGCCCATGTTTCCCGATTATGAGTATTCAGGCTACGATATCAGCCGCGAGATGATAGAAGCCGCACGACAGAACGTCCCGGACGCGAAGTTCTATGAAGACTGGGACAAGATAGATATCCCGTTTGATGAAAGCCTTATCAATATCTCAAGCACTATTCACGAGGTCTATTCCTACGGCACAGAAAAGAACATCGACCTGTTCTGGGACAGAGTTTTCGGCAGCGGTTTCAGGTATGTGACCATACGCGACATGATGTTCTCACAGGCTGAAAATATTCCCGTAAGAACAGAACAGCTTGAAGCCATAAGAAACAGCATATATGCAAAATGGCTGGAGAGCTTTGAGAGTGTCTGGGGCAAGATCACAGAACAGCGCCAGCTCGTTCATTTTCTGCTGAAGTACAAATATACCCAGAACTGGGACAGAGAGGTCCACGAGAACTACTTCCCTGTTTTCACAGAGGAGCTTATGAAAAGGATACCCGATTCATACAGGCTCGTATACAAGGACGTTTTCACACTCCCCTATACCTCATGGCAGATACGAAAAGATTTCGGTTTTGAGCTCACCGAGCATACTCACATAAAGCTCATACTTGAAAGGATAAAATGATTTTTTTCAGGGAGAATGGATATGAATTTTTTATGCAAATGCTGCAAGTCGCGTGTAACTGAGGACAAACGTTCGGATTATATAGAGTCCGCAGGTATCCACGAAAAAGCCTATCACATGGAATGGGCTGTTTTCGATGAAGAAGAAAACATTAAACCGATAAATGAGAGAGAATGGTCAGAGACAAATATTACTCCAAAGGTCGGAGACAAGCGCATACTCAGGGTAAAAGCGCCATTCGATGTGGAGATAGGAGCAGTATTCACAAATGTATATGAACCATGGCAGATGTTTCTCAACGGCTGGGACAGTGCCGCGTCACCTGAGGATATATACAAAGCCGCAGCTGTGCTCTGCCGCTTTGAGGAAGTTCTGTGGGCAGATGATTTTTCAGCTTTCATAAGCGTTGAGATACTGAACGTCATGCCCCTTTACGAATTATACAAATACATCCCCGAAGCCGTAACTACTGACCGCTTTTTCGAAGAATTCGGCTCGCATGAAGAAGAAGTCTGGACCGAATTTGAAAATGAACATCTGCTTTATCGTTCCTGGAGCGCTCAGGGCGATGTCACAGAAACCCAGCTCATATACACGGAAGACAACGGAAAACGCCACGAAGTAATGACCAGCTGGTACGGAATGCATGATGACTTTTACTATTTCTGCAATATCGTCAACGAGTAAAAAAACAGGAGAAACATAATGGAGCTAAGAATATTACAGCAGGATTCGGAGGATAAACGCATTGCAGACACCATAAACGAAGAATCCTTTCCCGAATGTGAAAAGAACTCCCTTGATGATCTGTATGCTTCCGATACAAGTGAAAAGCTCGATATGCTAGGAATATATGATAATGATACTATCGTCGGCTTCTTCACGGTGCGCAAATATGAGAATATACGCTATCTTGCATATTTTGCCGTTAGCCGTGATAAACGCTCCTCCGGTATCGGTAGTCAGGCTTTACAGCTTCTGAAAGAACGCTATCATGGCACACAGATAGTGACCGAATTCGAGACACCCGATGTAAGCTGCGATAATAATGCAATGCGACTTCGCAGGCGTGATTTTTACCTGAGAAATGGGTTTTACGAAACCGACTGGTACAGCTTCTATGATGACACCGAATTCACCATAGCCTGCTCCGAACCTGTTTTTGACAAAGAAGGATTTGAACGCTTTACTACGTATCTCAGTTCAATAGTCCCCGACCATATACCAAAGCTCTACAGAAAATGAATGGCAGTCCGTAATGGACTGCCTTACTTCTTATATTCGGTAATTCTTCAATTATATAACCACGAACGCCCTTAGTTACATTCTCAACTTATTGAATTTCTCAGAATTACAAATTTGTAATTCTGAACACATTTCGTGATTAATGTGGTATTATACAATTACACCAAGAACATCAGGTCTGCAAAATTAATTTGAAATGAGGTAGTTATTATGAAAAAAATGATATCTTGTCTTGCAATACTCACATTATTAGCATCCACGGTTTCATGTGGAAGTACAGAAAGCGGCGCAACAACCGAAAGCTTAATATCCTCCCCCCAAACTACAGCTGTAACAACAACTGAATCAGTTACGTCAAAAGCTAATAAGATAACAACGACTGCTGTAAATAAAAAATCTGATAATGTAAAATCTGAAAACAAAGGGAACAGCACCATAGCAGAATCTTCAAAGCTCGGAAACAGTATTTTCGGAGGCTATGTCACAGCTGATACAGCTGTAAAAAAGACAGCGGACGCAAATTCTGAAACGCTGCTGACAATCCCTGACGGTACCCAGATCGGTGTATTTGAAAGCGGTATTGAAGGTTGGTTTATGACGGATTTCAAGGAAACAGTAGGTTACATCCCTGCAAACAATGTCAAAGAAATCACGCCTTTTGATCCGGCAGTCGGCGGCGATAATGTACTTGGCGGCTCCGTTACCAGGGATATCAATCTGATGAGCGGCACTCATTCTTATGCAGAGAGCCTTATCACAATCCCGAACGGCACACAGGTTAATTATTATTTACTCCCTTCTGATGCAAACTGGTGTGTTGTAAATTATCAGAATAAGATAGGCTATGTAGAAAGCAAATATATCAAAGCTATAGAGAAATATAATATGGCGGACGAATCTTCCATAGGACAGCATTCAGGTGATGATTTCCTCGGTACATGGAGTGTAGGCAGAATTTATATCACCATTGTAAAAAGCGGTGCCGGTTACGAAGCATCTGTCAAATGGTCGAGCAGTGCTGCAGAATCGACGAACTGGACATATAGCTGCGAATTCAACGGTGAATACCTCGATTCTACAAACGGCCGCTGCGTAGATTCGATTTATGATGAGAACGGAAATGAATCTGCCACTATACGTTATACCAACGGATGCGCGCATTTCCGACTCAATGGCAATGGTAATCTGATCTGGGAGGAATTAAGGGATAATACTGTTGGCGCTGATACTGAATTAATGAAGATTTCCTGTCCTTGATTGCATTTGGGAATCACAATCATCTATTGGACATCTCACTTTGCCTGTTTCAGATATTCACGCTTCATAATACAAAGGTCAAAAATATCAAGGACATCATCATTACAGAAATCCCCCGCCTTCCAGTCTGCAAGTTCAGTATCAGGAGCGGCAATAAGCCATTTCTGGAGCAGGACGATGTCAGCGATACTGAACTCTCCGTCGCAGTTTATGTCACCTGCTTTTCTGACAGATGCTGCATCTATCTCTTCAAAGGCAAATCCGTGCTTTTCTGCATAAGTCTGAGCTGTTGAATCGCTGAAACCGTATATACAACCATTGAACCTTACATTACTGATGACTCCACTATCTTTCGGATCAGCATTATCCGGTGTTTCACATATGATACAATCAGGATTCAGAATTGTTATTTTTTCAAGACCATAGTTCGAATAATCAAAAAATCCAACTTTTGTGATTCCTTTGTCTATTATTACTTCTCTTATTCTGCACTGACTGTATATCCTCGGTTCATATTCTCTCCAGGGCCAGTCTATTATTTCTCCGCTTCCGCCGAATTTCAGTATTCCCTCATCATCCAGTTCCCATCTCAGGCCATCACCGAATTCACCGGAATCAAAGTACGCTGCTTTTGCAATAAGTGAATGTTGGATGCATACCTCACTGTTTAAAGCGATTCCGCTACCGAGAATACACACCGCTGATAATGATGCAGTTATTTTTCTTATATCCATAATACTTCCCCCTGTAATATATTATTCCTGTATAAGTTTATAAGCCGAAAGTTTTTTCATCCTGCCCGACATAATAAAGCTGAATGCAAATACAAGCAGCGTTACCGAAATCGCTGTTATCGGTATCAGAAGCGGCTGAAGCAGAAGATTTGCATTTCTTATACCGTATCCGCCAAGTATGAGCGTAAATAGCGGATTAAGCAGTATGTATCCCGCTACAGAGCCTGTAATGGCAGCTATGATCGTTGTCGGCATAAGTGACAGCGAAAGCTGATAACGTAGCTGGGTACTGGTAAAGCCGACCGCCTTTTTAATGCCGAATTCACGCTCTTTCCTGATGAACACTGCCTTCAGCAAAAGGCGTATTACCAACAGTACAGTCGCAACGCTAAGTATTATCATTATCAGGACAATAAAGCCCACTGCATATACCGGAACATTCTCCGAGCTTCGCTGCTCACGGTAATAATTCTTCGTCTCGGTGATAGCATCGTCATCAAGACTGTCTATCCTGCCGAGTACTTCTTCCACTCTCTTATCTGTCGCATCAGTTACCCTCACGCGAATACGATTGTATCTTGTATCGACTCCAAGTGCCTGAGCAGCTTTATCAGTCATATATAGTCTCGTATTCATTACTGACTGCTGCAAGCCGGTGATAAGGTAGCGCCTGCTGTTCTCACCATATCCAACTGTTATTTCATCGCCTACTCCTACGCCAAGGCTCTCGGCGACCGAGCTTCCTATCACGACCTCGTTATCCTCACGCATTATCTCTCCCTCATAGACACCGCAATAAACGCAGTCAGGATCTGTAACATAAATGAGCGTAACGTCATCCTCTCCGACAGTCGCCTCCACAGAGAATAGTCCGTATGCCTCAGATACTCCGTCAACCTTGCTCAGAACGTCTATGACACGGCAAGCTGATTCATAAGAATCGTCTTTAAGGTATACATAAGCATCCGGAGCGTCACCCTGTATCATACGCTGAAAATTTGTGATATCGACCCTTGTATTGTAGAAGAGAAGTCCTGAGAACTGAGTGACAAATGCGACCGCCGTTATCATAAAAAAGATGACGATATTCTGCCCCATATTCTGCATAGAGCTCTTCAATGCGAGCAGTAAATTCAGCTTTCCCCTTGTCTCACTGAGCGGAAAATGATTCTTCTTGAAGCTATTTGACCTTAACCCGAAGCGTAGAGCAGTTACGGGTTGAAGCTTCTTAATCTTCATCGTAGAGAACATAGCAACTGCCGCTGTCATAAGCAGTACTCCTGCAAGCATCCCGAGCGATATGCCGGGGTAAAAGCGCTCCTTCCAGATTATACCGCACAACTCCCTGATGAACATCTTTTCCATAGCGGGATAAATGGCATATGACAGGATCATGCCTGCCAATGAGCCGACTGCTCCAAGAATCACAAATTCGGCAGTCAGTGCCGCACGTATCTGACGTACAGTGTGTCCGACAGACCGCAGAGCTCCGATGTTGATTATATCGCGGCTGATGTTGTTGTTAATGGTGAACACTATCATTATGAAACATATTGCCATGATTATCACTGCAAAAGCTGCAATAAATCCCGCAAGAATATTCACGACAACGGTGTATCCGCTTCTTGAGAGTTCAATACCGTGACCATTCGCGTATGTGCTTCCGTCTCCGCGAAGCTGCAATAACGCAGCTTCCATTTCGTCCTCTATATCTGCACCGCCTTCCGCAAATGCAAATACCAAATGCATTTTACCGCTGTCTGATTTTCCCGCAGCCTCCTGAAGCTCCCTGAAAGATGTCTCATCGAGAAGAGCAGATTCGTAGTAATACGAATTCCCCATTATGAGATGCTGGTATATGCCTGCGATATAATACTCGAACTTGCCGTAAGGTGTGTCGAGGCTCATTTTATCTCCAATACAGAGATCATTTGCCGCCGCAATGTAGGTGTTGATATATATTCTTTTTTCACCTATGTTGTCATTGCGCTTATCAAATACAAAGGTCTCATAGCCTACGTTATCACCGAGCCGCTGAACGAACCAACCACTTTGCGCTCTTTCCTTCGAGCATCTGCTCGTTGTGAATTTGAATACAGGTATATTTACCATATCCTCTGTAGCATAGCACTTCACACCGTTACACTCTGCAAGTGCTGTATCAATACTGCCGTTGTCCGCAGTCGTCCATATTATATAGTCAGCAGGGTGTTGCTCATCGGCATATTCGTCAAACAGACGTGGATACATAGACGCTAGCATTCCAGTATGCAGCAAGAATGTGGAGATAAAGATTATCATCAGGAACACCACCATGATAGTCCTGTCCTTGCGGAAACCGGCTTTTATAAGCTTTACCATCCCATTCCCTCCAGAAACTTCCTTATCCTCTCATGACGTTCCTCATCGCCGCTGACATATTTACTGAGCTCACATTCCCCGACTATACCGCCATCCTGCAAATAGATTATGCGATTGCCGCGTCTTGCCGATTTGATATCATGTGTGACCATTACAACTGACTGTCCGGCATTATTGATATTTGTCAGAACATCAAGCACAGACTTTACACCGGCACTGTTAAGAGCACCGGTAGGCTCGTCCGCAAATACTATATCCGGATCGTTGATAAGCGCCCGTACAACTGCAGCTCTCTGTGCTTCACCACCGGATATCTGAGCCGGAAATTTCCTGGTAAGCTCTTCGCTTAACCCCATTTTTCCAAACAGCCCTATAGCTTTTTTCTTCAGTTCCTTCTGCTTCTGACCGATAAGCATACCAGTACTTATCACATTATCCATAACACTCATGCTATCAACAAGGTGAATCTGCTGAAATACGAAGCCGCAGTGCTTTCTGCGAAAAACAGCCAGTTTGTCATCATTCATATCAGTGATATGCTCACCGCAGTAATCCACACTGCCGAGAGAGGGCTTATCCATACCCGAAAGCATATAGAGCAGAGTCGATTTTCCTGCTCCCGATGAGCCCATTATAACAGTAAAATCACCTTCATATATCTCAAGATCGAGATTTTTTATAACGTGCTGCTGCTTTCCGCCAACTGAAAAGCTTTTTGAAAGCTTTTCGGTCTTGACAATAACTTTCTTGTTATTCATAGCAGTCCTCCAAAAAATAAGATCATACAGTTCTTTTCTGTATGATCTTATTATATCATATTGCATTTTTTAAATCTTTGTCGATTCTTTAATTATTCTTTAAATGAGCCTGAAACTCAGTGAAACGGTAAAGCCTTCGCCGTTATTGCGGCAAGTCAGTTCTCCGCCCATCTGTCCTATCAGATAATGTGAAATATATAGTCCGATCCCCGAACCTTCCTTTCCTGCAGCATTTGTTCCACGGCAGAACTTTTCCATTATGATATCAAGTTCTTCATCAGGAACTCCTCCGCCCTTGTCAGATACCTCAATAACGAAGAAGCCGTCATCGAAAAAGCTTGTAACTCTTATCTCAGTATCTGCATATTTATATGAATTTGAGAATATATTGCCGAATACCTGTTCAAGCCTCAGTTTATCGGCATATACCATGCAGTCTTTTATATCTGCCTCTGTCACCCTTTTTAAGGCATCGCACTCTTTTATGATGTTTTCAATATCACGCGAAGACATTTCCTGTGGATTAACTTCAAGCTGTTCAAGTTCTTCAAGAGTGGCGTGAAACATATTAAGCACAAGCTTGTCTATACGGTCAGCCTTGCTGTTTATCGATTTAAGTGTTTCTTTTGTCTCTTCATCCTGAGTGACAAGTTCAAGATAATCAACCATTGCCTTTATAGATGAAACAGGCGTCTTGATATCATGTGAAAGCTCAGCTATAAGCTCCTTGCGGCTTTTAACAGCAGCTTCCTCCCGCTTCCGTGAAGCTTTGAGTTCCTCACGCATTATATCAAAGCTCTCAGTGAATGCACCAAATATGTTTCCCCTATCCATTTCAAGAGGAGTTTCAAGATCTCCGCCCGCAACACGCACTGCAAAATTCTTCAGCTTTCTGAAAGGGTCAACTACACGTTTTCTGAGGATAATAAAGTATACCACAGATATCATTATCATCAGTGCAGCCATACTTCCTATCATTATTGCATTTCTTACATCGCTGCTGTGTTTCTGTTCAGCATATGGATTGTGAACTATCAGTTTCCCTGCTGTTTCACCGTTTACCCCGATATCTCGTATAATGTCATAATGCCCTGTGGCAGAAGAGACAGTCGTTGACATGCCCTCCTTAGTATAACAGAGAAGACGACCTTCATTGTCAATAACTGCATAATCAAAAGCTTCTCCGCTCTCAACAAAGGCGTTGTCCAATGAGGAGATCTCATCCCATTTCTCACCTGTATCGATAATAAGCCTATTTATCTCCGTTGTATACTGCGGCATGACCTGCTTTGAGCCGGAATGAAGTATGTAAGTACATATGAAACAACTAATCAGAGAGAACAAAACGACATATAATACAATAAACCGCCTTTTCAATTGTTATCCTCCAGCATGAAACCAACACCCCATATAGTTTTTATAACTGTCGGAGTGCCTGCATCATCTTCTATTTTTTCGCGCAGATGACGGATATGTACGTTCAGCGTAACATCGCTGACATATTCGGTTTCCCAGACTTTCACGAAAAACTCATCTTTGGGAATAACACGGTTCTTGTTTTTCAGAAGATACATGAGTAGCTTGTATTCCTTCGCTTTGAGTGCTGTACTTTGACCGTCCCTAATTATTGCAGCCTTTTTCATATCAAAGAATGCATTGCCGAGAGGAATGATGCCGTCACTGTTATCCTTGTCATTTGTATTCTTCGTTTCTTCATACCTTTTAAGCACTGCCTTGACCTTTGCAAGCAACACCCCAAGAGAATAGGGCTTGCATATATAATCGTCACCGCCTATACTCAACGCGAGAAGCATATCGTCTTCTGCAGCCCTTGCACTTATGAAGAAGATAGGCACATCAATACCGGTACGTATCTCCCTGCAAAGTTCAAACCCCGAATCATCACCGAGGTTTATATCAAGAAGAATCAGCGAACAAGTATTATTTTTTAGGAAATTACGAGCATCCTGAGCAGTCAGAGCATACTGTGTTTCTATACCTGACATATTGAAGTATTTAGCCGTATATTCAGCCAACTCCTGCTCGTCGTCAATAACAAGGACGCTTGTATGCATTTTACCACCGCTTTCTCTCTGATTTGTCTCATTATAACATAAATCCGTTTTTATTTCAAGGCGGAAATCTATTGCTAAATTAACCGCTTTATATTACTATTTACCTATTTAATGGAACAAAGCTTGGAATGGCTATGAAGTGAACAAAAGCAGATAATCCCGTTTTACTGTTTATAGACAGAAATCAGGGTATACCTGAATACTGGATAAGACACGTTATTAATCAAAATCGAACATTAAACTGAAAAGGCAGCCATAGGCTGCCTCCGGTTTTATATTCAGTTATTATCAGAAGCCTTATCCTTTTTCTGCTTATCTGCAATCAGCACATAAACGCATGACATAAGTCCAAGAGTGAACCAGTCAGATGAAGTTATGCTGCAATATGCAGCTGTAGGGCTGACAAGCTCTGTTATATATGCTATTACGAATGCAATAAGACACATAAAGTATACTGTCTTAAAAATTGTAAAAATGATCTTCTCTGACTTTTTCATGGTAAATACTTCCTTTCGGTGTTCATTTTCGGGTTGTTCCCGTTTCCATGATCTTATTATACACCGTAATATGATATCTGTCATTCGTTTATAATTACAGGACATTACAATTTTGAAATGTTTCTGCTTTCTGAAGTGTATCTCAACCCAAACTACTTATTGAAACATACGGTATCGGGCATGCAAATGACTTTTTATACAGATATTGCCAATAATGCTAAAATGTGATAAAATAACAGTATTCGAATATTATTTGCTAGGATCTTATATGGCAGGACGTTGTGCCGTTTATTGAAGGGAGATAATTATGAAATTACTGATTATCAGACATGGTGATCCGGACTACACCATCGACTCACTTACTGAAAAGGGACATAGAGAAGCTGAACTGCTTTCAGAGCGTATAGCGCCCATGGACATTGCTGCATATTATGTTTCTCCTCTCGGCAGAGCTCAGGCTACTGCCGGATATACATTGAAAAAATGCGGGCGCTCAGCAGAAACTCTGGACTGGCTCCGCGAATTTGACCGCAATCTCATTATCGGCCCCGACGGTCAGCGCCGCATTGCATGGGATATGCTGCCTCAGAACTGGACAGCTGTTCCTGAATATTATGACAAGGACAAATGGGTTGATGTTCCAGTTATGGCAGAAGCCGATATGCAAAACGGAATTGCCTATGTACAAAACGGTCTTGATTCTCTGCTTGCCAGACACGGATATGAGCGTAACGGCAATTACTATAGTGCCGTTCGTCCAAATGAATATACTATCGCACTGTTCTGCCATTTCGGAGTTGAGTGCGTAATACTTGGACATCTTCTCGGTATCTCCCCTATGCTACTCTGGCACGGCTTCATGGCAGCTCCTACCTCGGTAACAACTGTATGCACAGAAGAACGCCGTGAGGGAATAGCATACTTCCGCGTTACTGCTTTCGGTGATATTTCTCACCTGAATAATCACGGCGAACCTCCCGCTTTTGCAGGACGCTTCTGCGAAACATTCAGCAACTCTGAACAACGTCATGATTGATATATGAACAACTGAAAAGAATGTTCATAAGAATACTATCATATCATGTCAAGAAGTATGGTATAATCAGCTTTTATAACTTAACTGTATTACGTCTTATAACCTGTAAAAGCAATGAAAGTGATACTGCCATCATAACCGCCTCTGTTATCGGCTGTGCCCACAGCATACCATTAAAGCCAAAGCAATGATTCAGTAACAAAAGTAGCGGGATATACAGTATAAGCTGACGTATAAGCGTTATACCAAATGCATACTGGGGTTTACCCATTGCCTGGAATGACATACGGCACATAGATACTGTCCCTACAAACGGCAGGATAAACATCAAACGGCGTAAAACATGGGAACCGATATTGATAACTTCCGCCGAATCAGTGAAAATATCTATCAGCTGCGGAGCAAATATACAATAAAGCAGCATTAGAACGGTCTCTGTACCTGTTACTGTTAAAACTCCAGCTTTCAGTACCTTACGCATTCTGTCTGTATTACCTGCGCCGTAATTATAGCCCATAATAGGCTGTGTTCCTGATGCAAAGCCCTGATAGACATAATTACCCAAAGACAATACCTTCTGGGCTATACCCATAGCGGTCACCGTCAATTCGCTGTAATTAACTGCAAGGTTATTATTTACCGTATATGCAGCTGAGGTAAGAAGTGTCTCTAATGACGCTGGGATACCTACCCAGTATATCTCAGAAAGTATCTCTTTGGTCGGCAATAGCATATTAACTGATGGACGAAGCAGAGTTTTTCTGCGCACATAATACAAAACTGATACTCCGAAACCTGCTGCATTACTGAGGATAGTTGCAACAGCAGCTCCTCGTATCTGCATATTCAGCGTAAAAATAAACAAAGGATCAAGAATGATATTCATAATTGTTCCAACTATCATTCCTGTCATGGAATAGCGTACGGAGCCTTCACTTCTCAGCAAAGCGCCTGTTGTATAGCTTCCCATAGTGAAAAAGATTCCTGTCAGTATTACCTGAACATATTGCTTTGTAAATATAAAAGTATTGTCCTTGGCTCCGAGAAGACGGACTAAAGCAGGAAGGGACCCGAGCCCGAGCCCCATTACTATAATACTATTTATAAATGTGAGGGTAAAGGCAACGGTCAGTGTATGTGCCGCCTTATCCTTTTCATTTGCACCGAGACATCGGGCTATGTATGATGAAGCTCCTGTACCTATAATATTAGATATGGCAACAGTAACCATCATAACAGGATATGCAAGATTAACAGCTGCCAGCTGATAATCATTGCCAGTGAGCCCGATAAAGTATGTATCTACAAGATTGTATAGCACCATAATAAACATACCGAATATCAGCGGTATGCTCATTTTAATAACTGCTTTGGCAGGGACTTCCTGACTAAGTGTATATATTCTTCTGTCTTCTTTGTTTTCCATTATCTTAAACTGTCCTTTTATATAGCTTAAAAATCATATCAGGTATTTTTATATTTGAGATTAAATTCACGAGCAGTTTCCTTGAGAGAGATGTCAATACGGCTGTCGCAGAAACGTCTTATTCCTTCAGGAATATTCTTATAATAAGCTTCGGCAATACCTCCTGCAATACAAGCCATAGTATCAGCGTCGCCTCCGAGGGATACGGCATTTCTCACAGCGCTTTCGTAGTCAGTGGAATCGAGGAAACAAACAATTGATGGCGGCACTGAGTATTCGCAGCTGCTGTCAAAGCTATACTCAGAACGTATCTGCTCAACAGTATAATTTAGATCGTAGCGGAATTTTTCAGCGATGAATTTGCGGATAAGTTCCTTCGATTCACCATGACGGGCAAGAAATACTGCACAGGCTACAGCCTGTGCACCTCTGATCCCCTCACGGTGAGCGTGAGTATAATAGCAGCTTGCTTTAGCTTGCAGCATGACCTGTTCTATATCATCATAAGCGTAACCAATAGGAACTGCTCTCATTGCACCTCCGTTAGCATAGCTGTGCTGCCTTCTGAGGCTTTTCTCCTTTGCCCAACGCACAAACATGCTCCCGTATCCGGCGTGGGGATAACGGGAATAATACTGCTTGTACTGAGCCGCATACTCAAAAGCTCTTTTACGTATCCCGAACCTGCCGATATTTTCACCGTTATTGAGTATAGCCCTGCACACAGCTGCAGTCATAACACTGTCATCAGTAAAATGGCTTTCACGTTTAAAAGGAAAGTCATAATCCTTAGTGCATGCATTTTCGTATTCCGAGCCGATAACATCACCATAGAACGCACCAAACATACTTCACCCACTTTCATTATTTTTGCATTTTATATCGACCATATAATTTGACTTAATCCTTATTTTCTTTCTTCGATTAACATGATATTTGATAATTCATTTTTAGTATTGTCAAATAAAAGACCTAAAATAATATTGTCTTTTTTATATTCAAGGTAAGATTCCGTTTGGATGCTCGTTTCGCCAAAGCTTGATGCAAAGTCTTCAATTGACGTTTTGTAATCTAAACCATTGATCTTGATATAATCATTTTCGGGCGATTTGGCATCAACTAAAACTACTTTCTTCTCTGAATTATTATCAGCTTTATCTCCTTCGATAGCTATAGTACAAATGTAGTTTTTACTGTTATACATATCATAGAGCGTATAATCGTCATCAGGATAATAAACACCGTTTTCAAGCTTAAAATCGTTGCCAAGCTCGCCAAATTTAAAAGGGAAAACAAGCGTATTTCCACAAATACTTATATTTGTGATATCAGATTTTTCGTTTTCGACTTTATTAGTGTCGGTAGTATTTTGCTGTACATGGATACTGTCGCTTGCAGAAACATCATTTTTCGATGTTTTATCACCACTGCATCCACTTACTGCATTGACTGAGCAGAACAGCAGTAAAAGAAAAGGTAACAGTTTGTTTTTCATTTTTCCTCCTATATCATGTCAAATATTCAGAAAAGATCCAGCATACTGTCGAGATAGATCTCTTCACGGACAGTAAGTTGATATTCCGGCTTTGTGAGATAATAAAGCAGAAATTCGAGATTGACAGCACTTCCGAGTCCTCTTCCTTCTATTTTGAAATTAGAAAAACCGAAGGGCAGATAGGTGTTGATGATATCATCTATACTGATAAATCCGGGATTTTTCATTGCCTTTGAAAAACGATATCCGTCACTGGCATCTGGTGCGATACAGATATGCTCGGGACAGTTCTCTCCCAGATTTTTCATGCTTACATTTTCGTAGCACGCTTTTCTGTCTTTACAGTAAAACGAGCAGCATTCATTGCACAGAAACTCGACTTTTTCCTTCTGGGCCTGCGAGAGTGTATCAAGTTTATCGTACAGCTTATTCAGCCTGAAATCAGGAATAACATATTTAAAATCACTTCGCTCCGTTTCCTTTATAAACTGATCGAAATCAGTCTGAACCTTTGTAGTCGAGGAAACGAAATAAAGATCGGGATAATTATTTTTAATATGTTCAAGCAGAAGATCTGAGTAGATTATCACACCATTCTGTACACCTTTGCTTCTGGCGAAAAGCTCACACATGGCATTGCATTTCCTGTCGGTGAGATGTTCAGGTTTTAAAAGCGAATTGCTGAAAGTGAGCCTTGAAGAAATATTGTATTCATTCATAAGTGCAAGTACATCTTCAGCTTCACATTCTCCGAATCCGGCACGTCCGCCGCCCCAGATACAGTCTGCCGGAGCACCATAGACAGATGCTATTTCACACCAGTCGTAAAAATATTCCCGGTGCTTACGATACAGCGGCAGGAACGCACTGTACAGGTCATAGAACTCAAACAGACCAGGAAGATGAAAATAAGCTTTATTAGTCATTGTTTTTCTTCACACACTTATTCATGGTTTCATTAGCTTCTTCATCCCAGACCGTTCTCTCGGGGCCGAGAGTGCCATACATCGTGTTCTCAAAAGAGTATACACTCTTGCCTGTTTTGATAAGTCTCTCGTTGTGGACATCATCGCTGAATGTACCGAGACGGGCGTAAATATCCTGAGTAATCTCATAATCATACTGCTCACGCCCCTCACGGCTGGTGTACATTATTTCCGCAAAGTATCGTTTCGTATCATTATCATAGTAAGCTGTCCAGTTATTGCCTTGTTTTTTGTTTTTCATGTTTTCTCCCCCTAAACGTAAACTATTATTTGGTATAAACCCTGTCACAAATATACTTCACAGGCACTTCCTCGGTACACCAGACCTCGTTCTCGGTAACTCCGAACCTGTATCCGTCCCTGTACATCTCCGATGCTGCTATTTTTAGCACAACAGGAGTCTTATGCCAGCGCTCAGCCGACTGCCATGCTTTGCTTATATCAGCCTGCATATGTACAGCATGTCGCTGCATCTTCTTTATAGCTCCGCTTTCTACAATGGCTTCAAGAGCCTTTGTAGTCGTTCCGTGGTACAGAAAATCAGGTGGTTCGCAGTATTCAAGCTCGGGCTCAACCCAGGGAACCGAGTGTCCCTGACAGCACTTGATCTTTTCGTGTTTTTCATCATATCTGTAGCGCCCCTTGTTGTCCTCGGCTACTATCTGTTCAAGCAGTTCACGATCCAGATTATAATTGCTGTGGCCGTTAACGCCGTTTATGAGCTGTTCTACTGATACCCAGCCGTGCTCATCCATATCAAGCTCCGCTTTCGCAGGCTGATGGCGAAGGAGCAAACACAGATATTTCGACAATTCGTTCATTTTTCACCTCATTACTTATTATATCCTATGAATGAACAGCAGCCCATTACGGGCTGCCTTAGTTCTTATATTCAGTTATAATTGCAACTTTGAAATGTATCAGTCCCACCAGAAATACCAGACGTTTGAATCCTTAAGTGTACTGGCAAGTGCTTTTAGCGTACCTGCTCCCTGATCCACAGTATCATTGCAGAAAGCGTAATGTTCTTCAGCTGCTTTCAAGGCTTCATCTATACTTTTTATCGGAGCAGAAAGAAACATCTGTAGTTCATCGCTTGAAATAACAGCAGGCACAGCTTTATATTTCTCATGCCAGTACTTGCAAACTGCCATCATGTCTTCGGTATCAGGGCATTCATTCCAACCACCGAAAGGTATCCACGCGAAGACTTCCCATGGCTTATTCGCAGGGATCCTGGCAAGAATAAGCTTTTCATTATTATCAGTGCTCAGAAAGTTTAAAGCAGGCGTTACGCCGTCGGTGTATTCGCCATATATATCATCATCACCAAAGTCTTCATCAAACATTTCCATATTCTCATCAAAGCGCTGTTTTAAGAAGGACTCTCCATGAGATATATCGGCGCTAAGCATCTTGCTCCTGTAAATCTCGGCTCCGCCATTGTCCTTGTAATTGCACTGTATCATCTCAAGAAGATGACCATTAAGCACAAGTATTATCGGTATATATCCTTCTCTTTGCCCCTTTTCTGATTCATCTTTATATAGCTTCATTATGCTATCGCTGTTCAGAAAGCCGCTTATATTTTTACATTCACAGCCAATTAGTTCCGCTATCTGTTTTGCATTATCATTCGGCTGCACCTGTGGCTGCTCTTTGTTCCCTAAAAGCTTTGAAAATAGTCCCATATCCGTACTCCTTGTTTTTTACAATTATATCACATAATCCTGGTTTTTTCAAGATATTGGATATTGCCATATATACTTAAATATGATAAAATAAAATTATCTAAACATAAGGAGAAGTCCCCATGGCCAAATATGCCAAAAAGGAGGTTCTGTATGAAGACACACAGGGTAATCGCCGTAACTGCCGCAGCATTTCTTTTGATTCCCACATATTCATCGGCAGCAGAAAGTGAAGCAAAGCATAGGATAGTCGGTTACCTTCCCGATTGGAACTATCGTCCGTTCAGTGAGCTGGACCTCAGTGAGCTGACACATATCAACATCGCCTTCTGCAATCCCGATGAAAATGGCAAGCTGCACTGTAATATTCCCGAAAGCAAATTAAAAAGCATTATCTCTGATGCACACAGCAATGATGTGAAAGTATTTGCTGCACTGGGCGGCGGCGATGGCTGTGACGGTTATCTTCAACACCTTGACACCCACGAAGAAAGAACTGCTTTCAATGCGAATATTATGAATTACTGTGAAAGCTACGACTTTGACGGTATCGATCTTGATATCGAGCTGGGTTCTGATCATCAAATATGGAATTTCTACGGAGACTGGTGTATGGAGCTACGTGCTCTCTGTGACGAAAGAAATATGGAGATGTCCACAGCTACAGCTCAGTGGGTAGCTGAAAAAGTCACTCCCGAAACTTTTGCACTGTTCGACTTTGTAAATGTTATGGCTTACGACAATGACGAGGATAGATACTCCCATGCATCGTATGAATACTCTGGCAAGTGCCTCGATTACTTCTCAGCAAAAAAGAAAATTCCTAAAGAGAAGCTGGTTCTCGGTGTACCGTTTTACGGCAGAGGCTATACATCTGACGGTGAGCTTGACTGGAACTCATATATGTCATTTGCGGATATAGTGAGCAAAGGCAGCAAGTATTATAATGCCAACAACTACAACGATATCGCATACAACGGAGCTGCTACGATAGCTAAGAAAGCTGAACTTGCTAAGAATTACGGCGGTATCATGATATGGGAGCTTACACAGGACGCAAAGGGCGAAAAGTCGCTTTTGAAGGTCATCAGTGATACCCTCAGAGGTGAAACTTTCATTGCAGGTGATGTAAACGCTGACGGCAGCTTCAACGTCTCAGACCTTGTACTTATGCAGAAGTGGCTACTTGCTGTTTCCGATGTTGAACTGGAGAACTGGAAAGCTGGAGATCTCTGCGAGGACGACAGAATAGATGTATTTGATATATGCGCAATGAGAAAACGTCTTATAGCAGGTCAACCAATTACAAAGGAAATACTATGAAAGGGAAGTATATGTTCAACGGGTTTATTTTCACTGAACAGCTTTTGCTGCGGCGTGGGGCTGCTCCTGTTTTTCTGCGGGGAGCGGAAGTTTTCCATCTTGCAGCATAATTAACAGAATATTTACAATTTCAGCCGCACATCGTCAATTTTCAGACGTTATAATATGTGTAAAGAAAAATACACGCAAGGAGGTTAGATATGAGTATTTTTAAACGTTTATTATCAATTGCAGCTTCGGCGGCGGTAATGCTTTCTGCAGGAGCCTCTGCAGTGACGACGACTGCGGTCGGTGTGAGTCCTGATGTCAGTGTGTCGTTTCCCGAAAAGCTTGCTGCCGGCAATGCTCCTGATTGGGTACCGAAGAACTATCTGGATGCATTTGAGTTCATCAACAAGCACGGTGCCACCTATGTGCAGGGCGAGTATGTCTGCGTTATACAGCAGCGTTCAAAGGCGCCTAATGCTTATTATGCCATGGATTGTACATTGTCCGACAGGTCATCCGTAAATGTACAATATGCCTTTTCAGGAGAAATAAACTTCAGTCCCGATGACGCTCCCGACAAGAGCGACACGGAGGCATATGAGGAATATTATAAAAGACTGAAGGCAGCAGGGATATCCGAGGATACAGAGGAGCTGGACAATTACTTCAGAGTCGAGGTATACAGACCTGTTCTATCCTATATAGATGTGACGCTGGAGGAGGGTTGGTATGACGGAGAAACTCCTGTGGTCACTTCCTCGAATACCTATAAATTCGGTTATCAGCTCTCTATTTTCAACCAAAAACAGCGGGATATCTTTGAATTCATGCCCGACAGCGTTGAAGAGTATGATGACTTCATAAAGGAACATGGAAATGTCTGCGTCTTCAACAATTATCTGATCTATTGCGGCGATGTATTGAGCTCGGCAGGAGAGGAACTGAAAATGGAGCAGAATGGCGATGCTCAGGTGAGGGAGGTCATAAGCTATACTATCAGTGAAAAGCTGGCTGATATGAGCAATGCTCCTGACGGAGCTCCCGTAATGACAGTAAAGATGTACGAGCCTGTTTCCTGGGGCGAGTGCGATGTTGATTTCTGTCATGTCCGCTTTGATAATACGGTAAATAAAGTGATAAGCAATAACTTTACTATTGAAGAGGACGAGGCTCAGAATGTGAACTTCAAGATCGTCAAGAACAACAGTGATCTTCCAGAATGGGTGCCTACGGATTATACTCAGACCGTGAAGTTTGAAAATGAGCACGGCGCGTCATATGTTGCAGACGGCTATGTATGCTGTATACGTAGATCTGACAGATACGGCAAGGGACTTTCAAAGAGGATATATATGGATCTGCTGGACGAGGAAGAGTACAATCCGTACGAATGTCAGGTTTACTCAAAGGTCTTTACCTTCCCTGAGCCCGAGGACACTTCCTCGGAGGCATATGAAAAATACCTTTCTGAGCTTAAACAGCTTGGTATTACGGAAAAAGAGCTGGAATACGCCAATAAGGAGATACGCTACAGCGTTAATGTATTCAAGCCTAAGCCGTCTTCAAGGCTGAACGTGTACTTCGATGACTACCGCGGTAATATCGGAAGCGACTTTGGAGGAAAATGCAATCTAAGCTTCAGTATAGACAAGGACGGCGTTATAACCGAGAATGATCTCTTCAGCTGGGTGCCGGATACTATCGCAGAGACAAGGGAATACATAAAAAAGAACGGCAATATTTCCACCCATGATGAATATCTGGTATTTTGCTCAGTCAGCAATGCTTTCAGCATTGATCTTTCACAGGATGGCATACCCGAGCTGGAAAAGAGCTTCGATTACCATCTTGAGAATGCGCAGCTGGTTGATATCCTCGGCGCTCCCTATGCAAGAGTAATACTTTATATGGGAGACAGGCCAGGCACCTTGACTGCGGATTTCGGCTACAGTGGCGGAAAGAGCGAGTATGAGCCCAAGGACTCAAAAGTATCTGTCAGGTTCGATAACGATCTTATCCCGAGCATCATCAGCAGGAAGGAGTGCGATTCCCTTATCCTCGGAGACTGCAATTATGACGGCGTCTTCGGAATTTCCGATGTGGTAGTCCTTCAGAAATGGATCCTGGGCAGCGGCAAGCTCAGAAAGCCTGAGAATGCGGATATGAACGGAGACGGAGTTCTTGACATATTCGATCTGCTCAGCATGAAGAAGCAGGTCGTAAATGGTGAGGGGGGCTCCTACGGACTTGTTGCGGAGCCCAAGCCCATGCTGCTTGTTGTTTATCAGAATTTTGCTTGGGGAACGCAGCAAAGCATGACTTTATATGATGAGAATGGAGTCGCATACAGTATGTCCTATGGCAGTTCCAAAAGAGGAACAGATAAGAATACATATGACGAGTTATTCAGTTTAGGCTACGACGAGAACTGGTACGAAAGACTGACAGCCATGATGACGAGCGAAAATGCCGACGGAAAGAATCTGCCCGACCAGCTTGTAGGCAGAGCAAGAAAGCTTTCCCGAGAGCTGGACAAGCATCTTAATGATCAACCTGGTAAAAGGATAGGTCAGATGTTTGACGCGGGACAGTCCACACTGTACCTTATCGGCAGCGACAGCGACGGAAAGCCTGCTTTTCTCGAGATATTCACTTCAGGAGATGTTCTGGGCTGGATAGACTGCGAGGAGATACAGGAGTACCTCAAGCTTTCCAGCTACACTTCCGCAGGTCCTGACGTCTGGTCTATAAAGACTCTCGAAACAGGCGTATCAAGGTACGATCTGACTTACTGATATAAAAACAGAACCGCAGACGAAAAAATGGTTCGTCTGCGGTTATTATCTGAAAATATTTACCGTGCCTACGCCTGGCCATTCGAGAGAAGCTTTCTTCTCATAACGGTCGAAGCATTTTCTATACAAGAAGCGATATATAGAATAAGCTAATTACAGTATTAAACTGAAAGAAAGAGGAAATAAAAAATGAAAAGAATGAACATTATCACAGCACTCATGATCACAGCTACACTTACAAGCTGTGGAAAAAGCAACGACGGTCCTGCTCCTAACAGTAAACCAACAGTTACAACAACCGTTGCCGAAGCAGTGACAACCACTGCTGAATCCAAGACAACAACGGTAGCAACAACTAAAACAACAGAAGAAGCTTCAAAGGACATTGCTGATAACAGCAATGTCGAAGGAAGCACTGCCGCCTCCGACAGTTCCGGAAACATCGGCGTGGATCGTGAAACAGCTATCAGCAACGTAAAACAACTGGCAGGATCGGGTGCAAAAATCGTCAGCGTTACAGAAGGAACAAGTCTTGAAGGCTTTAAATGCTGGGTAGTGGCTGTTGAGCCTGTGACCACAGAAAACGGACCTGATACTGTAACTTACTATTCAGGCTATCAGTTCTGCTATCCGGATAACAGGATCCAGCCGGATGGCAAGCAGAATCCATTGATGAATTACATCGGCAATTATTCTAACGGCAGAGCTATGATGTATGTTTCCTGCATCGGTACTGATCAGGCTTCGATAGTTATCAAATGGAGCGGCAACGTTGCTGATTCTTCTGTATGGACGATGAGCGGTAATGTTACAGCAACTACCGAGGCAGTTACAGTGACATACAATAATTGTACAAAGGAATCTGTCAGCTATGCAGGTGACGGCTCGAACATGAGCAACACGATAGAGTATACGGACGGCAGCGGTGAGATAGATTTCATGGCTTCTGATAATAAAGCTTACTGGTATGATTCACAGGAAAATGCTTCCGGCGGAGTTCCTTTTACGTTCTATAATGAATAAAAGACAAATCGGCAGAAAAAACGTTAAACATTGTCTTCTTTTAAAACGTGGCAGCTGACGAGGTACTTTATATACATAAAGCAACATATAAAACTAAAAGGCAGCCAAACGCTGCCTTAGTTCTTATATTCAATTATAATTTCAGCATTGAAGTGTATCATTTTCACCAGAAATACCAGACGTATGATCCTTAAGTATACTTACAGATGCATTTATATGATATCACTTCAACACCGCTTCCAAACAAAACGTAGGTCTGAGCTTGCAATGTGCAAATAATTGAGTGCTAAGCTATGATTTAATTAAGAAAAGCAAGATCAGATTCATCGACTGGTTCGATAATATAGTCCTCTTCGTTTTCGAAACATACACGTTTAACACAGTCATTAAGTGCAGCTTGTTTGAATTCTTCCTTTGACATAGGTAGTGGTTTTGCATCATCTTCTAAAGCTATATCGGTAATTGTGAATGTATAATGCGCGGAACCATAATTTTTTTCTTTAATGTCACTCTTCATCCATATACCTGTTTCATAATCGATCAAAATTGTAAATTCACACGTGCATATATCAAAGTTTTCTTCTTCATCAGAAATACTTTCATATGGGATCTTAATATCTGTTGTTCCGTTTATAACTGCACATTTTCTTCCAAGATACTCTTCAAAGCCTGTAATATCCCAGTTATCAAGATTTTCAAGGAGATTCTTTCCATCAACTTTAAAATCTGTGATTTTAAAGCTCAGTTCTTCATTTTGGAAGGTATAGAATTCTTTTTTGTTGCCTAATTCATTGGTATCAGGCTCGCTAATCCCAGCCGCATCATTATGATGGAAATATTCGATATAATTACTATTGTACACTACACTGCCATCGCCACGATAATATCCGCCATTTATTTTTTTTATTGCTGTATCCTGAATATTATCGACATAAACTTCGGCGTTTATTTCATCATGATAACCGGTATCATAGTCAGATCGGCTTTCATAAGAATATGATATTTTGTCGAAATTTTTTGTATTGCCGTTTTCACATATTGAGAATATCAGCTCCTTGGTTACGTCAGACTGATCAATACTCTGTTCAGCATTGGTTTCATCGATTACACTATTCGCCGTAGTTTCATTGTCATTTATGGTAGTTGTTTCTTCGGTTATTTCAGTAGATGTTTCTTCAGATACTTCAGATGACGGCATTGTACTTCTGTTATTTTTAAGCATAATTGCGCTGCCACTGATAGCTCCGCCTACAAGAGCTATACTCATCACAGCTGCAGGGATTTTCTTCCACAGATTACGGCGTGTGTATCTTTCAACGCCGCTTACTTCATCGGTGAATACATTGTCATTACTGTTCATTCGTTCTTTGACTTTTTCGTACATTTTATCCTTCTGGCTTTGTTCTGCCTGAGGATATTCTGAAGACAGTCTTTCCAGAGTCTTTTCATCAGGATTCCTTAGCATATTTATTATTCTCCTTTTGTCTTTCATACTTATTCACTCCTATCAACAAAAGTCTGCGAGGACCTTTTTTAGTTTTTTCATTGCACGGCTTATTCTTGCACGTACCGCAGTTGACGAAAGCCCCACTATCTTTGCTATCTCTGACGACTTTCTGTCGTAGAAGTATTTTTGTATTATGATTATGGAGTCAGGTTCGCCGAGTGCCTTTATTGCGTTAATTAAAGCTTCGGAAACATTATTATTTTCAGCAATCTGCTCTACATCCGTGCCGGAAACGAGCTCACCTAAATCATCGCTGTCAATGGAAATGGTATTGTTGGATTTCCTGTTTGATTTTCTTAGCATATTTATGGAATTTCTTTTGGCAACCGTTCCTATATAAGCTTTTAGTGAGCCGCTTTTGTCAGGATCATAGTTCAGCATAATATCTGCAAATGTGTCGATGACACATTCTTCTATATCACTCATGGATACATTTCCGCGAAGAATACGCAATGTGATCGCATATACATAGTTGTAGTAATGATCAAATAAAGCACGATGGCCATCATCAGGCGAATGCTTAAGCTTGTCATTTACTTCGCTTTCGCTCATTCCTTAACTCCTTTCATATTAATTTGAGACTGTTCAGCATGATAGTTTTTCATACCGGCATTCTCCAAACAGATCTGCTTTCACTTAATACATACAATTCAAGTATTGAAATTGTGACACATTTTTAAAAAATTTTTTCAGCGTGCGCTCCACGCACAAAATCACGGTTACTAGGCCCGTCGACTTTTCTACACCGCTTCCTCCACCGTTGTCATTGCTGACAACGGCTTGCGGTTCACTACACTTGGCGGTAAATACCCGTGGCAGGACTTTCACCCGCTAGAACTGTGCCATGCCTGGCACGCTTACAAAACAGCTCCCTGTGTTTAGTCACAGGGAGCTGTTTTGCTATTTATGATATATCACCTGCATTCAAACCGGTATCTGTATTTTCAGCATATTCATTATTTTCCCTAAATTAGCCTCCTCCATTACTTTTCATTAGAGAAATAATAAAATCCATCATTTCCGGATTGAATCATACTCTTCGATGGTGCTTTAATAAAACAATTGAAGGCATCAATATAGTCATTTGCTGGTGTGACAAGTCCTATTGTTCCCGCCGTCCAAAGAATGGTATTAATTACACTATGAACTGAAGATGTTATCATAAATAGTAATAGAGGAACAATTCCTAATAAAATAGGCAAAAGACTTGATATAATGAATCTCCTTTTACTGACAGCCGCTGAACAGTAAGCGCTTGGTGCCCAATTCCTTATTAATATTTTTTTCGTACTGTTCTTAGGATAAGGAATTAAATGCAGTATCTCGTGTGGTAATAATAACAATACTCCTAATATTATTCCTGCTAGAATAAAAGGCTTGTTCAATATGGAATCTCCGTTATTATATTTATATTGCTTGAGCAGTAACAGCCCATATCCTATTGCAATCCCCATTAATCCGGCAGTTATTCTCTTTAAATTCGATGCCTCTTCTGGAATTATTCTTGCATTGCAGGGCAGTGATTCATGTTCATGTTTATAATCCTCTTTTACAAAACCTATGAATTCAAACATTTTGTATACTCCATTTCTAATGTCTAATTAAACGTTTAATCAAGATCAAAGGTTTTGAATCTTCCCCATTTCATATACAGGAATACAAACCAAGTAATCATCGTTGCTTGTATGAAGAACTGTATATTTGTATGGAATCAAATAATGATCCGAAAAAAAACTCCCTACAAAAGGTATCAGTGAGATCAGCCTTCCTTTCTTTTTCACACCATCCTTCGCATAAGCAGACGGCTTTTTATTCTGAATCCAATGCTTAATCCTTGCATTGTTTTCGGCATCTATCCACGGTTCCATCAGCGAATAAGATATTTTTGCAGTTCCAGTCACATCTACAAAGTATAATGCTTCGGTGTCTGCGTAGACAAGTTGCAGGCTGTTATCAAAGAGAAGATTCTTTTTTTGATTAAAATCATCTGAAACAATTTGCGGAAATAACATTTCAATTTCAATTGCATCATCAGGTACGTCCATTTCACCGCCAGCCAGCATTGACATTTCCTCAGATTTTCTTTTCAGCGATGGTCTGCTTACCCATATCACCCCCATCACCAATATCAACGGATATCCGAAAATAGTCAACAGACCAAACATCAGCACAAGATTCGAGTTCATTCCGGCTATGTCTCCGCCAATCCAGATTACTGCCATAATGATGACAAATAGCAGCGCTGCTCTTTTTATATTTTTCTCGAATCTATCTATTTTGTCATTGTACTGATATATGGACTCCAAAAGTGTTTTATTCGGGGCTTTTACAATGATATTTCCGGAGTTCTCACGATCCTGAAACAAATTTTTCAACATTTATCTGATTCCTTTCCATGCATTTGGTTGCTCTGACCGGATGTTGCTTTATTGCGGTCAGTCATTTTCTAAATCAAGCATTGCCTCTAACGCTTTTATCCCCTCCGGCGCAGGCAAAACGCTGTAAATAATCCTGTGCGCCCTTATGATTGTCGATTCTTGCACAGGCGAATAAAGCCATGCTGAGCGCTTGGACTTGAATTTTTTATTATATAGATATACAAAGGCATCCTGCACAACTATCACCGGATGCCTTTTATAATACATAGAATTATTTTTGCTTTTCCTCTGCCTACTTGACGGGGAGCACATCTTATTCCAATTGGCCCTATCAATTTATTTCTCTCTTATAAGATAAATATCATCAAGAGTACATCTACCCATACATAGCTCAAGCATATCTATCTCACGATATGTTGACAGATTGTTCTCACGGAGAATATCCGCTATATTCTGCCTGTCCTTGGGAATTATACGATCGCTTACCCAAAGTGAGGACAATTCTGAGTCAAGCTCCATTCTGCCATTGGTCATAAATCTGTGTATCATTGCAGGCGGCTTGTCCTTTCTCATTTCATCGGACGGACAGCGAAACTTTATACGGAATTTTGATGTTTTATCGCTGTAATAAAGCGTTCCCCAGATATAATCCTTGCCTTTTCTGGTGCTTTTTATCGTATATTCTCTCACAGTATGATACCTCCGTTCAGCAGTTTTTCATATCTGTAATCAATTGCAGCTTTTATTATTTGCTGATGTTCCTTTGATATGACGTCGCCAAGACCATAGAACATCTTCTTATAAACCTCATCGGTAAGACGTGGAAGCTTATATTTTTTGCTGACATTTTTCAGATTGCTTTCCAGATGAATACTTCCTACAAAATTATTGACGGTAATATCTCCCTTGTAATCCCAATTCTGCATAAGCTTCACATTATTGCCGTATTCATAGGTCAAAGCACGTCCATTATCAAAAATTGGTGAGGGAATAATATTATTATCGTTATCGTACAAGAGTTCGATGTTATGTCCGTGTCTGTCAACGTTCATAATAAGGTAGTCGAAGATGAAAACATAGTCAAGATACTCCTGCAAACCTATCCTACGACAATAATCAAGAGCACTTTCAGTATTTGAAAGCCTGTTGGTAAGATAGTCGGTAATGAGAGGAATAGCGGTATATCCGCTTTTAACATAATTATGGCTTCTTGCAACAAAAGTAGTATACTTCTTACCGTCTATGCTGATTTCGGACATATCTCCCATATATTTTAAAACAGGAAATCCAAGAAATAGTCCTAAACGGCTTACAATTACCTCTATCGCCGTTTCACATCCGGAAAAGCGTCCCTGTTTGAAATCAGGAAGCTTATAATAAACTTTCTTGCTTCCCGAACCATCTTCAGCTTTCAGATAAGTTCCGCCAGAAGAAGAACTGCTATAACTCCATTTCAGGAATGTCAGATCTTTCACACTCTCACCTCCACAGCCTTATTATACCTTATTTTGATTATAATTGCAACATTTATGATATTATTCTTCTATATCAGGATTAAATATATTACGCAACTCTATTCTTGCAGCATTTTCCTTTAATGCCACTATACTGCGTTTAACTTTGGATTCAACGTCATTAAACAACATCGGCTTATTCCTCACTTTCAAAAAGCCTGCCATACAGTTCGAACAAGCTGTCAAGATCATCATTAATAAGCTGAGATGCTCCGTCAATCAAGGTGTTATCGATCAGCTCTCCGTCCATATCCTCAAGACAAAGTTCAATTCCGCCATTCTGTACATAATAAGCCTCAAGCGAATCAAGACAGATAGCCTCTGGAATGATGTTATATACTTCATCTTTTATACAAGAATTATTTGCAAGATACGCTGCAAATTTCAGATTATTCAGTGTACCCAAAACATACGGACTATGAGTAGTAGTTACTATCTGACATCCGTTATTGGCAGCAATAGCTATATTTATATCCTAATTATATCATCAAGAATAATATAACGTCAATAATCAAATATCATACAATCATATTAAAAGCTCAAGATTTGTTAACCACGGTTAACAAATCACAAAATATTACCATATGTACAGGGTGGCATTCCACGATATTTCGAGAAAAATTTTCGGCGTAGCTGTACACTGGCTGTATTTTTGCTTTTTGAGGTATATAATCAAAAAATATAACTACTCGCAAGATGATGCAAAATCAACCCTGTGAGCAGTTCTTTTCGTTCTATAAATACATATATTCAGGCAAAAAATAAAAGGCACTATATTTTGCAATATAGTGCCAAAAGTCTGGTTGCGGCAGCTGGATTTGAACCAACGACCTTCGGGTTATGAGCTATACTCTCGGTATATTATAGAGTGCCATACAATATCACTTAGTCCATTTAAAGGCATTCGCACCACTATACGATACGTAATAACACGTGGTAGAATTCAAAAATTGATGTATGAATTGATGTACAGCTATTAAATTCATTGCCCCTTCTCATCACTCTTCATCAGGTATATTAACGCAAAAATAGTATACCATAAATTCTTCCAAAATGCAAGTAAATAATCAACAAATCAGGGCGCTACGCCCTGATTTTACGTTATTTATTATATAAATTCTATCAACTCATATATTCTATGCAATATGAATCCATTCATAGCACTTATGAGTAGATAATCATTTTCATGTTGCTAATTACAACTAGCTCACTTATTGGCATAGTGATAATCAATAATCGCTCTGAGATTATCAAAAATAAATGATTGTGCCTGAACTGAATACAGATTTAAATAGTATTCTTCTCCATTATCTCTTGTTTTGAGCTTAGAAGTAATACCAATATCCTCACCAACATCTGTCGCAACACGGCATCTATCAGCATTTTTACATATCATACCTATACTTTCAAGCCAGTCATTTATCCATGACGCCTGAATTTTCTTTGAGCCGTTCGGCTCAATAACTCTGTTTATTTCTTTCGCAATATCACTTACTCTGCACTCACCAGAGTTAAGCTTTAATTCAGAAAATTGCTTCTCTGTTATAAATGTTTTGATTTTTGGACGTTTTTTCGAAGTTTCATCACTTTGTTCAAACGCTTCTATCTCCCATTCCAACACACGGGAAATATACTCAAAACAGCCAATAACACGGCTGTCACGGACTATGTCATCTACATGAACTCTATTTCCAGAATTCGGGTCTATTCCATTCGCAAGCTTGTCCATATACAACTTTGCTCGTTTAAGTTTACCTATCTCATTCATTTACTTTCGCCTCTTTCTCCAAAGATTATTAAACACGATATTAATGAAATTATACCTTATTAAGGTCCGTGTTCTTTACATAGTACATTTTTACAGCCGCCTTCATAATATGATTATAACACATATAAAATAATAGATATTAATAATGTTACAATTGCCCCAACATTTATCAAACCAGATCCTCAAAAGATCTTTTTGAATCTAGATCATCCAACACAAAAAATACATTATAAATACCAAAAAAACGAAGGAAAAGATCAAAATTCAAAAAATGACAAGTAATTTATTGAAAACATATGAATACAAATATAAAGAAATGGCAGCCCCAATTGGGGCTGCCATTTCTTTATATATCATACTTCAAAATATGGTTTATTATAATATCAACACCGCCTTGTGAACTCAGCTTCTCGCCGAGTTCAGACGCCTTTCTTCGAATATTCTCTGAAGCAATAACTTTTTCAGCCTTACTGCGAATGATATCAGCTTTGAACTGCCTGTGAGGAATAATGATACCTGCTTTGTTTTTCGCAACAGATACCGCATTGTATCTTCGTTCAAAGACCTTACCTGGAACTATCATCTGCGGAACTCCGTGAAGGAGACCGTCGACTACGCTGTTCTGACCACCGTGGTTTATAAATAAAACTGCCTCGTCAAGAAGCTCATTAAAGTCCCAACGCGGAGCTATATGAATATTGCCTTTATTCTTTGCTTCAAGATATTTTGAAGCTATATACACTTCATACTCAGAACCGCTGAAAGCATTGCCTATCTCCTTCTCAGTCATAGCTGCGGAGACTGTTCCGTTCCCCATATATACTACTATCTTGTTTCTGAGCCGTTCAGATGTACTTGCCTTTTTCAGCGCACCATAGAAAGTAACATTTTCTTTTTCAATAGGCTCCAGCTCATATATACTCGGACAAAAGCACTCATCAGCCCACTCAAAGAGCTCCAGCACAGAATTTACCTGCGGCAGACCTTTCTCCTGCAAATATCTGTTCACGCCCCTTGCAAGCTTCGGAGCATTGGCATATTCAGACTGTGTAGGATAGCTGACTGTTGTAAACAACTTCTTATTTTCAAGCTTAGCTGCTATCATAGCAGGAATACTGAACTCTGAATATACAATATCAGGCTTGAAGTGCCTTATAGCTCTACGAATGCTTGCAACGCTTTTCACAAGATAATTGTAAACTGAATTACCCGTAAAAAAGAGAACTTCATCAAAGCTCTTTACTGTTTTTCTTGAAGTTATCCCAAGCTTCTGTGCAACAGGGAATACCTTTGAAGCAATAATTTCGGGCATTCCAAGGGGCGATGGAACGTCAAGAAAATAGTTCTTTATACCGTTTATTTCTGAATAGTTGACATCTTCTGCTATACAGGTTGCAACATCTATCCCTGCAGCAGCCGCACTTTCAGCAAGTAGCTTACATCGTGAGAACGGTCCTGATGTTTCTGCCATAGCTGCCATAGGTACTATAAGTAGTCTCATAATTTTTCTCTTTCTTATTGTGTTTTCACTTAGGTTCTTTTCCGATAAGCTTTATTATCTCAGCCTTATCAGCATCAGGATATAACTGCTTGATCCTGTAAACGATACGCTTCCACGACTCATAAGGAGATTCATTGTATGCGGAAGTAATTGCATCATATCCCCATAAAGCTTCAGGTGGAAGCAGCACCGAAACAGGCATACCGTACTCTGCACCTTTCTTATTTCTGCGTCTGTGGAAGTCAGCAGTAACAAGATATGTTTTCATCATAAGCTCGGTAGTAATACCCTGAAAGTTCTTTTCTCCGCCTTTTCCGAAGCCTGCTAGCTGTTTAAGTTCAGTTGACAATATCTGCTTATCTGTCCAGATAATATCACCATCACTGTCAGTATCAGTAAGGCAATCCATTATAAGCTTCTCACGGCGATTGACCTTGCTGTCCTCCCACGCGGAATCGAAGTCGTAGCCGTCACGCCTGTAATTTGCAAAATACGGCAGCCATTCCAGACTAATAAAACCAGCCTTCTTATCAAAAAATTTGCCATAAGCCACTTCATGTCCTGCCGCTATTATCTCACGCCATTCCCACGGATCCTGCTCCCTGTCACCAGTCCACCAGTAATCAGGTGAAACGTGCTCCTCAACAGAGAAGCCTTTGACTTCGTTGCCGAATAGCGGCAGGAATCCAACCTCTTTTATCCAA
>NZ_JHXF01000021.1 GCF_000621845.1 Ruminococcus flavefaciens MA2007
GTGAGACAGTTCGGTCCCTATCTGTCGTGGGCGTAGGATATTTGAAAGGAGCTGTCCCTAGTACGAGAGGACCGGGATGGACGCACCGCTGGTGCACCAGTTGTCATGCCAATGGCACAGCTGGGCAGCTAAGTGCGGAACGGATAAACGCTGAAGGCATCTAAGCGTGAAGCCGACCTTAAGATAAGATATCCCTTCGTAAGAGTAAGACCTCTCATAGACTATGAGTTTGATAGGCTCAAAGTGTAAGCGTGGTGACACGTTCAGCTTGCGAGTACTAATCGGTCGAGGGCTTTTCCTTTTTACTTCATTCAGAGTTTCGCCTCGCATTACGCTTTATTCTCTTCAAAACTTCAATAAATAGTCGGTGCTTATGGCAATGAGGTCACACCCGTTCCCATTCCGAACACGGAAGTTAAGCTCATTCGCGTTGACGATACTTGGCTGGCGACGGCCCGGGAAACTAAATCAGTGCCGACACTATATACATTATCGGAAGCTGAAAAAGCTTCCGATTTAATGTTATAAGGGCCATTAGCTCAGTTGGTTAGAGCATCCGGCTCATAACCGGACGGTCTGGGGTTCGAGTCCCTAATGGCCCACTCAAAAAAGCACTTCGCAATGCGAAGTGCTTTTATTTTTTATATAAAAGCAAGCCGCCTGCGAAATACAGGCGGCTTTCGTATCAGTTATGCCATTGCTCATTGAGAAATTCTATCCTGCTGTTGAGCCAATCAAGAAGAAAATCAGCAGCTTCTTTTTCAGTTTTACAATTTTTTGCAGGCTCAGACAGCTCATTTACAAATTGAGTATTGTTTTTAATATTATTCCATTTTTTATAGTTCTTTTCAAAATCCGTCTGAAGCGTTGAACTGTCATCGGAAATCAGCTTGCAGGTACGCTCGAAAACTCCACTGTCATAGGCTTTGGTCCATGTCTCCTTAATCATATCCTGATACCAGTCCTGATGAGCGAGGATAACAAGCCATGGATTTATAGTATCATATCCGCCGAATTTACTTCCTCCGTCAACGTCTGGAACAACATTTGAAGCATAGAAGCCCTCACCGTCAATACATCTGTCCTTATTGCCCATTGAGGAATCAAAATCCCACGGAGCTTCAAATGTAAGCTTTTTCTTTCCGTCCGCACCAAAATCAGCGTCCATATAGAAGCTAGACCAGTAAATATCCGCGTCGCAGGTCAGCTCACTTATAATGTACATATCAACGAGGGACTGAACGTCAACAACGTTTTCTACGGCTTGCTGAGGCGTGATTTTTGTGGTTTCTGAGATATTCTTGTAATCTGCATCGAAAACAAAAGCTTTATCATTGTAAGCAGCCTCATACATTATTTGGTATGTGTTATTTACGAAATTTTCGATGAAATCGTGCTGCTCCTGGGAGTAGATATCGCTCTTAATCGTCATTCCAACAGGTTTTTTATGTTCCATTTTGGTTGCAGGAAGTGCTCTCATTTTTTGTCCTTTATCCGAACCGTCGAAAGCTGTCAGAGGAGCATTGCCTGCCAGATCAAGGCTGAATTTGTGAAGCTCGTCTTCGCTTTCAAAATAGCCGTCGTACTCCATGAAATAGCCTATATCGGTGCCTGTATAGTCCTTTTCGGGCTCTGTTATTTTAACTCTCTGGGACGAAACCTGCTGAGTATCGGAGAGGAGATAGAGTCCCAAGTATTCGCCGTTTATCACCACCTGTACGAAGTCCGTGTCAGCAGCATAGAGACCGTCCTTGCCGAGAATCTCACGGGACGCATAAAGCGCAGCCTTATTTCTAAGCATTGAAGCGTCCTTGTACTCAGCAAGCAGCAGCCAACTTTTCTGCTCAGCGCCGTTATTGAGACCGAGCATACTCTGTTTTTCACTGAACTTTATCTTCAGAGGCTTTTTATCGTATAAAGTTGTCCAGTTTCCCCGAACTTTTACTTTTGCTTCGGCGGAATCAAGCATGACTTCGCCGTCTTTGTTCTTGAGAGATATTGTGCAGTCCTCATAATAGGGCTCGGGCGGAATTTTATAATTTGGAGTCCATGAAGCTATAGCCGCTGAAACGTGTCCTGCCACAGGCTTTGTTATGAAATCAAGGACATTTGCGTCCTTGCTCTTTGTTTCAATATAAAGTACAGGAAGAACATTTGAAATAGATTCTTCGGTATTAGTCGAAGCTGATGTTGCGCCTGTTGTGTGCTCTGTAGGATTTATTGCAGAATCAGATTCAAAACTGCTGTTATTATTGGCTGAACACCCGAAAAGCATTAATGCCGCAGCAGAAGCTGAGATTATTCTGGGGATTTTTTTCATTTTGTATGCTCCTTGATAAAAAATTACATTTCTATATTATCACAAATTGCACGAAAAATCAAGCGATTTATACATAATTTTGGCTTTTTTATTTGACTTTATCAGCATATTATGCTACAATGAATGTGCAATAGTTTTTTATATGAAAGGAGCTCCTATGAATACAAACAAATATTTCAGTATATTATTCCCAAATAACGCTGATATAAAATACAAACAGCTTTCAGCGGAGACCTGTCACGACCTTGGCCTTGATACCCTTTGCAGCTGCGTTACAAACGATACAAAAGAGCAGAATCTATTTATGAATATAATCTCAAATATGACAGCTGATCCGCAGGTCGCTGAGTACAGATGTCAGGTATTCAGGGATATTCTTCATAATCCTAAGCTCAGAACTCGTATGGTGGAGCTTTTTGATAAGCTTGGTTTTATAAAGCAATTCAGTGCTTCACGTATCGACTCCGACGAAAAGCTGGGGTTCTGGCATCTTATGCACAGGCTTGACGAGCTTAACGATTATATCAAGTGCATAGAGGAGATGAAAAGCTGTCTTGAGGGAGAAGATCTCCAATCAGAGGGACTAAAGGGTTTTCTGAGTTACATAGACGAGCTTTATAATGAAGCCTGCTTCGCGGAGATGAAAAAGGATATAGCAGAATTAAAGATAAAATCTGCTGATATACAGAGCGTTACTGTTGGTATTAACGTGAATGAACGCTTTGAGGCAACAAGTATGGGACTTATCTCCGTTAACGCAAGGCAGTTCAAAAAATCCAATATAGTGAGCAATTTTGCAGACGCATTAGCTTCAAAAAGCAAGATTAACGAGGGTGCTGCATGGGACGGTGATATGCATTATCATCAGGTGGATAAGCTCAGAACACACGCTATTTCTAAAACCATAAATAAAATGGGGGAGTATCTGGCTGTAACGAACACGGCTTTTGTTGACGGCAGGATAAGAGCTACGGTAACTCAGACTCCCGACGGCGACGGTACAAGCGGTGCGACCTTTTATCTTGATAAGGTATTGAATAAAATGCTTGACTCAATGGTGAAAAAGCTACGGGACACGCTGTCTAAATATGCGGATATAGCCGTTGTCAATATCTCCCAGCTTGTTCCCGAGTTCATATATTATATCCGATTTGCGGACTTTATAGAGCAGTATATCGGGAAAGGCTTCAAATTCTGCGAGGCGGAGACTATTTCTGACGATAATATCTCTATGGACGCTAAGGGAATGTACAATATGAAGCTTGCGGTGAACAGCGAAAAAATGGAGGATATAGTCTGCAACGATCTTGTTTTCGATAAGGAGCATTCTATTTATATCCTTACAGGAGCAAACAGAGGCGGCAAGACTACTATAACTCAGGCAGTCGGTATCATGTACGTTCTGGCACAGGGCGGTATCTGCGTACCAGCGGAGTCCTTCCGATACAGACCTGTGGACTGCGTATACACACATTTTCCAGCGGACGAGGATAAGACTCTTGACCTTGGCAGACTTGGTGAGGAATGTGTACGTTTCAAGGACATCTATTCACACTGCACCAAGGACAGCCTGCTGCTCCTCAACGAGACCTTTTCCACAACTTCATTTGAGGAGGGATTCTTTATTGCTCGTGATTCTGTAAAGGCGATAGCTCAGAAGCAGATTCGTACTATTTATAATACCCATATGCATAAGCTCGCACTGGAGGTCGATGATATCAACTCCGCCGAGGGCAATGCAAAGGTATCTTCACTTATCATGAAAAGCGATAACGGACAGCGCTCATTCAAAGTTGAGGTCGGTTCGCCCGAGGGTATGTCCTATGCCCATGATATCGCCGTGAAATACGGAGTTACATTTGAAATGCTGACAGATACAGAAAAAAACACCCATTAACCGTGATATTTAAATAGAAGTTTTACGCTTATTATTGAGAGAACAATTTTGAAGATGTTTTCTCAGATTTCTTTCAAGACCGTTATTTCATTTTTTCTATAAAAGAGCCCAAAAATTAAACTTGCCCCTCTGTAAAAATTACAGAGGGGCTCTTTTATAGAAAAAATCAGCTAAAAGTCTTTGGAAAGTGGTTCGGGGTGACTCCCCGCAGTGCGGGGAGATGTCCGAAGGACAGAGGGGCGCGCCTCCGTCAGAGGGAGCCTTTCCTCAGAAAGGTTTCCCCCGATAAAAAGTATAATCTGCTATATAAGTATCACAGTTAATAGGTGGTTTTACTGTCTGACGCTGCGTTTTGCTTTTTTATTTTCGTACATTCTGGCGTCGCTTATTTTTAGGAAGTCCTCAAGTCTTCCTGTTGCGTCAGTTTCAACAAGGTAAGCGCCGCAGCTCAGTGATACTGAGTAGGGCTTCTTGGAGTAGCCGTTATAGCTCTCGCACAGGTCGTTGAGCCTTTCTATAAAGCGTTCAAGCTTTTCCTCGGAATAGTCGGGAGCAAAGATATAGAATTCATCGCCTCCTGCTCTTCCAGCTATTTCGCCCGAGTCGCAGCATTTCGTGATTATGTCCGCAGCGCCCTTTATAGCGCGGTCGCCTTCGTAGTGACCGTAATCATCGTTGATACGCTTAAGACCGTCCATGTCAATGACCATGGTGCAGACTGTGCGGCTTTTTTCAATTGCAAGGATAGCCTCGCGTGACATATCGTCGAAGCCGCGGCGGTTCAGCATACCTGTAAGAACGTCCTTTATGCTGAGATTTTCCAGTGAACCGATAAGCTTGTTGATTCGGTCGTTCTTCATAAAGGTTTCAAGCGTCATCGCGATATTCAGCAGCCATACATTGTAGAACTCGTTGAATACGTGCTTTTCTGTCATCTCAATTGCAGCATATCCGAACATTCGCTCAGCGCAGTGAACGCTCATAATGTAAATAGAATGAGGTTTGTCGGACTTTGTATGCGGAACCATTGACGAGAAGTCAAAGGTGAGGGGGGAGCGGTCGTATTCATTGTTTTTATCTATCCAGATAGCAGGCGTGAATTTTCCTGACGGACAGGTATAATCGCTTTCGCTTGAAAGTCTGCCGCTGCCGTCGATATGGAGCATAAGGAAAAATGCATTGAAGTTTCCGAAATTAGTGGAATCAGTCTCAAAAACGTCAGCAAGACCTTTCAGGTCGTCCACCTTATTAAGCTTCAGGATAGATGATTCAGAATCATAAAGATTATAGGTGAAGGAGCGGTTCAGCGCATAGACGTTATTGATATTTTCGGATTCCTGCTTGTAATCCAGTGGGTGACAGCCGCATGAGTGCGTGAAAATCGGAGATGGAACGATGCGAAGATCGGTAATCTCTTCTTTTTTGTCAGCCAGATCCTTTAAAAGCTGGATACATTTATAAGCTATATTGCGCCTTTCTCGGGTAGCAGATGTGATATGCGGTATGTATTCCTGTCCTTCTATGGAGCCGTCATAGCCTGAAATGGCAATGTCCACGGGAACCTTGATACCGCGCTTTTTCAGTGCTGTTATAAGAGCGATAGCCATATAGTCGTTTGAGCAGACTATAGCTTCGGGACGTTCAGGGCGTGACAGGAAAAAATCAGCAGCCTCCTCGCCCTTATTGAACCAGAAATCTCCCTCGAATACACCGACGCCGTTCTTTGGGAATCCGTGTGATTCCATTTCCTCATTGAATACTTTCAGACGAAGCTGTGCGTCAGGGTGGGTGAGATAGCCTGCCATAAAGCCTATTTTTGTATAGTGATGAACATCTATCATATGCTCGATGAGCTGACGCATACCGCCTGCGTCGTCGAAATCGATATTATAGAAGCCCTCTACATAGCTGCTCATGGAAACAACGGGACACTTAGCTCCGCGGAGCTTGTGAATGACTTTTTCGGTAATGCCGTCAATATTGTAGCCCTCACCGTCGAAAATAATACCGTCGAACTGGTCAAGGTCAATGAATTCAATGAGATCAAACTCATAATCTCCGTACTGTGCGTTTTTGCCGCCGATCTTACCGAGGGAATTGATATAGACCAGATTTACATTGAGCTCCTGTGCTGCATCGTTGAAAGCAGTTGGCATACTTTGTCTGTAGAGACTTGAATAAGAACAGCCAAAGATAGCAATAGTTTTCAGTTTTTCGGTCATTGTCAAGCTCACCTCGGTTGGATAATCCTATAAAAATTGTAGTTATTAGTAGTATATATATCCTTTTATATTATAATAATATCACATTTTAGCCTGTTAGTCAATGAATATTTTGTTACAAAATAACATTTTATGAGAAAAAAGAGTTATTTTTTATAATTAATACATATAGTTATCTAAGTAAACATTTATACAGCTCAGTCAAAAGAAATATAGTTTACAATTTAAAACGATTTACAGAATATTCATGCAATATTATAAAATATATACAAATTTACATTAAAACTATGCTATAATAAAGTAAAAGTAAACTCATTTAGGGGGTGAGTTTTTGACACAAAGCATTCAGGTGCAGATGTGTGCAATGGTACTCATGCTGCTTGTCTGTTATTTTTCTTTTATCAGACACAGCGTTGTACTGAAAAGTATGCTGCTGTACAGGCAGCTGGTAGTAGTTACAACAGGATGCGTTGCGGCGGATATCCTGTCAATTATTGGTATCGCTCACGCAAATTCGCCTTTGACCGATATATTATGCAAGATATATTTGTTTTTTGTTATATGGACAAGTTTCCTGTCCTTCAATTATGTCTGTTATGACATTGTAAAGATCAGGCGCAAGGTCATGCTGCGGCGTTTTTTCAGGTTCTTTACTCTTGTCAGCAGTATCATACCGTTTTTCCTGCCCATTGATTTTTACAATTCGGGAGACGAGATCTACAGCTTCGGACCTGCTGTGACCTATACTTTTGTAATTTCTCCTATTTTTATAATAGCTTCTATGGTACTTATCCTCATATGCAAGAAACATATGAACCCCTATCGCAGCAACGCTGTTATGATATGGATGCTTATGGAGACAGCAGGAGCGCTTATCCAGATAAATAACCGTGGATTGCTGCTTATAAGCTTTTCTATGGCTTTAGGAGTTACTGTGCTCTTTGCTAAGCTTGAGAACCCCGACAGCGGTATCGAGCGAGTAACGGGCTGCTACCGTATATCACTTCTGAGGGAATATGTTCAGCAGTTATACGATAACGACGACAAGGAAAGAGCGCTTATAGTTATCGAGAACGAAGAACTGGAAAAGGAGCTTTCTATTGAAGCTATAATGCTTATCGAGATAGGTAATTTCCTAAAAAGACTGAATTGCGGAAAGGTGTTCCGTGGTATCGGGAATGACTTCGTTATAGTTTTCAAGGACGTAAACGAAGCCAAAACGATTTTTCCTGCTATCAAGGAGCGCTTTGAGTTCAGCTGGCATGAGGGGAATATACTTCACCCGCATTATCTGCTTATACCGTCTATCAAGGTATTTGAGAACCCCAGCGAGCTTTTCTCTACATACAGGTATTACTCCAATATGACTGCGGATAGCAGCGAATCTTTCTTTATCATTGATTCGGAAGCTCTTGACAAAATGAAGGAATTCCGTTTCATGCAGAGCGAGATAAAGGCAGCTCTCAACGAAAACAGGTTCATTGTCTTTTTGCAGCCAATATACTCCGTGACGGAAGGGAAATTCGTTTCGGCAGAGGCTCTTGTCCGTATGAAGAGCCGCGACGGAAAGCTTATCATGCCGAGCAGCTTTATCCCTATTGCTGAACAGACAGGACAGATAGAGCAGATAGGCGAGAGGGTATTCGAGATAGTCTGCGACGTCATCAAGGAGCATGAAATACAGCTTCTGGGACTTAAATACATTGAGATAAATCTTTCTGTCATTCAGTGTGAGAACAGAAACCTTGCGGCGCGTTTTTCAGATATAATCCGAAGATATGAGATAGAGCCCAATACAATAAATCTTGAGATAACCGAATCGGGTTCCATAAAGCAGAAAAGCATACTTCTGGATAATATGGACTACCTCAGCAGATACGGCTGTTCATTTTCGCTTGATGATTTCGGTACAGGCGAATCAAATCTCAATTATATCGTGAATATGCCTGTTGATATCGTAAAATTTGACCGTTCAATGGTGCTTTCCTATTTTTCAACGAAAAGAGCGGGAATTATGTTTGAATATGTAACAGGAATGATAAAGCGCATGGGCATGAAGATCGTTGCTGAGGGCGTTGAGGAAAAATACCAGTTTGAAGCGCTTTCAAAGCTCGGTATCGATTATATACAGGGTTATTACTTCTCGAAGCCGATACCGATACCTGAGTTTATCAGTTTTATCCGCCGTGCCAATATAAGAAAATAGCAGCACGTACTGTTTCCCCAAACAGTTTTACTCAGACTGCCTGCCGATATATCGTCGGCAGGCAGTCTATGATTTTGTGTTGATTTTTCGTCATATAATACGATTTGTATTGACAAAAAAGGGCTATTATGTTATAATTTAAGTTACTGAAAAACTATATCGCGCGGGGGTGACTTTAATCAAAAAAATATTGAAATACGCGTTGAATATAGGTCTTATCCTCGTTATCACTCTGTTTACACTGAATCTCATCTTCAAGGAGCAGGAGCTCCCCGAGATAATTAGTGACCTGAAATTGGCAGATCCCCGCTGGATAGCTTTGGGCGCAGCGGCAGCGATATTCTTTGTGGCAGGGGAATCCTCTATCATTCACTATATGCTGAGGGTGCTTGATCAGAAGACCAGCTTTTTAAGATGCCTGAAGTATTCTTTCATTGGTTTTTTCTTCAGCTATATAACACCGTCATCAACAGGCGGTCAGCCAATGCAGATGTACCACATGAAAAAGGATAAGATAAAGATAGGTTATTCTACGCTTATAATGCTTCTAATAACCATAGCCTACAAGTCTGTGCTGGTACTGTTGGCGCTGGGATTTCTGATATTCAACTTTGATACTGTCGCCTTATATGCAGGGGACATGAAATGGCTGATAGTTCTTGGATTTGCTCTGAATCTTGCTTTTATAAGCCTGCTTCTGCTGGTTTTTATAAAGCCTATCTGGGCAAGAGCTCTTGGTATCAAGGTAGTTGAGCTTCTGACGAAGCTTCACATAATGAAGCGCAGAAACAAGGAAAAATACACCGAAAAGCTTATAAGGATATGTGATACCTATGCAATGGGCGCTGATTACATCAAAAAGAATCTTTCGGTAGTGTTCAACGTATTCCTGATGACGGCTGTACAGCGTATCTGCCTTTTTTCCATTACGTGGATAATCTACAGGGCATACGGCATGAACGAAACAAGATATATCGACATTCTGACCATTCAGATAATGATAGCTGTGGCTGTGGAGATGCTTCCTCTCCCGGGAGCAGCTGGCATCACAGAGGGCTGTTTCCTGCTGGCGTTTACAGAGATATTCACTATGGAGAGAGTAAAGCCTGCACTTCTTATCAGCCGCGGACTCAACTTCTATCTCATACTTCTTATCGGAGCAATAGTGACCTTTGCAGCGCACATAATCAACATCAAAAGAGACAAAAAACAAACAGAATAGCAATCTATCTCCGCGGGAACGCGGAGTTTTTTATTGTCAAATAATCGTAAAATATCTTGCAATTTAATATTTAAGGTGTTATAATAGTGTTTGAGGTGATAAAATGAGTATAATTGCTAAGCTGCTTCAGAGTATAGTTTCATCTGATATATATATTCTGTTTTTTTGTTTTGCTGCTTTGTTTGTTGCATTCAGAGTCAGCAGGCTCACAAAGAATGTTGACAATGATATATATGACTGGGAAGAAAAAAGCGACGAATTATCAAATAATCCCGAGAAAACAAATAAAATATTTGATTGCTACAAGCATCTGAACCGAAGCTATACTGTTTTTATTGCCTTGATATCAATTTTTCCGCTTTTGGGTATGTTCGGAACTGTCACTGCGCTTCTGAGCATTGATATGTCCGATGCTGAAACAATAAACACTGCTAAAAGCAGCTTCTTTAATGCGCTGACTTCTACTACGTGGGGCATTATTTTTTCAGTAGGCTTTAAAATAGCTAATGCTTACTTTTTCTCAGATGTAGAAGACCTGATTCAGCGGCTTTTAGCTTTAAAGAAAAAGCTTATCAAATACGGAATAGATGAATCCATAAAGAATAAGTCAGGGTGGCGCGTATGAAACTGCGCGAGATTATCCTTGATTTTACGTCCCTGCTCGATGTTATAATGATAATCCTGTTCTTTTTTGTCCTGTACAGCACCATGGACACAGAAAAAGCCGCAAATAAGGCTAAAGAAGCGGAACAGACATACAATCATCTCATAGTTGAGCAGCAGGAGATAAATGAAGAGGCTCAGAAGGATCTGGAGCGTATCAAGGCTGCGGACGAAAATGCGGCTGTGAATCAGCAAGCTCTTAACGCATTTGATAAAGGCGATTTTTTCACTTTCAGACTTGATGTTGCCGAGCAGAGCGACAACTGGACTTTGAGAGTATTCTTCGGCAGAAAACAGCTTGGTACGATCCATTCGCAGGAGACCGATGATATAAAGGGCTCCATAAGAGATATACTTGAAAAATCGGGCTTTACCACCGAAGATACATATCTTTGTATACTTTCCTATGACGGTCAGCAGTACGGAACAGCGCTGGCTTTCAGGGAAATTGACGAAGCAATAGATGATATTCAGCGCGAATATCCTAATTTATATTTTTCAAATCTTAATAAGTGAGGTAATCAAAAATGAAGAAATTATTGGCTTTTATTCTCTTAGCAGCAGTTATTGCAGCGCTTATCTGGGCATTCCTGCACTTCAAGGGCTTCGGACTGCTTGGTGAAAAATCAGAGGACGGCAAGGGTAAAAACGATACAAGCGTATCTGAGGTCGTAGAAAAGACCGAACCTGTAACAACTGAGAAAGCAACAGAGGAAAGCAAGGACGAAAAGCTTGCAATTTCAATTTCCAAGAATGAATACGTTATCGACAATAAGATGACAGGATTTGACGACCTTATAAATCTCATCTCCGAAAAAGACAAGAATATCGAAATTGAAATTACAATTGACGATACTGCTGCAAAGAATACAGTGGACGAGCTCACGGACAAGCTTGACGAGCTTGGCTACAAGAACTATAAAAAGATCGATAAGTAAAGTAAAAGGCTGATACGAAAGTATCAGCCTTGATTTTATGTTGTTTCTTTTCTTATCACAGTGCCCTTTGGGAAGGTGAGGTCGGATTTGAAAGAGAACTTCATCATTGCATGATTTGCAGTCTCGATCTCCTCGCCATTTTCGTCATAAAGATTATTCAGTACCATTGCTACTGGTTTCTGTGAGGGAGCAAGAAGCTCCACGGTATCGCCTGCAAAGAACTTGTTGCGCTGTGTGCAGTATACAGTGCCGTTTTCGCAGCTCTCAACAACAGCCACAACATCATAATTGCGAATATAGCCGCTGTTTTCATAATACTGGGATTCCTCGGGAGTACCAAAGAAGAAGCCGTTGCAGTATTTTCTGTGGCTTACCTTGTAAACCTCGTCTCTTATCCAGTCGGGGAGTACGAAGTTATCAGGATTCTTGTAATAGTGGTCAACAGCCATTCTGTAGGCATTTGTGACAACTGTAACATAGTAAGCGGACTTTGCACGTCCCTCTATTTTCAGGCTCATAACGCCTGCCTTTGCCAGTTTGTCGATGTGTTCTATCATGCACATATCCTTGGAGTTGAGGATATATGTGCCCTTTTCGTCCTCGAAAACAGGGAAGAACTCGTTGGGGCGCTTTTCTTCTACAAGATGATAGCCCCAGCGGCATGGCTGAGCACATTCGCCGCGGTTTGCATCACGGTTTACGAGGTACTGTGACAGCAGACATCTTCCTGAGAACGAAACACACATAGCTCCGTGAACAAAGGTCTCGATATCAAGGTCGGGACTTGTTTTTGCTCTTATCTCGGCAATTTCGTCCAGAGACAGCTCTCTTGCGAGAACAACGCGCTTAGCGCCCATATTGTAGAGCTCCCGAGCAGTAACGTAATTCACGATACCTGTCTGAGTTGAGATATGTATCTCCATGTCGGGAGCGTATTTTTTTATCAGCATGAGAAGTCCGATATCCGCAACTATAAGAGCGTCTACCTTGGCTTCTACAGCTTCTTTTACGAACTGCTCGAAATCGGGTATCTCGCTGTTGCGCGGCAGGGTGTTGCAGGTGAGATACACCTTGACACCTCTGTCGTGAGCAGTCTGAACAGCCTTGCAAAGCTGCTCGAAATCGAAATTCATTGGCGAAGAACGCATACCGAACTGCTTTCTGCCGAGATATACAGCGTCAGCGCCGTAATCCACAGCAGCAGTGAAGCGTTCCTCATCGCCTGCCGGAGCAAGAACTTCAAGCTTATTCATTAGCAGCAGCCTCCGCTTCCTTCTGTGCCTGTTCTGCTTCGTACTGAGCCTCGTCAGCCTTTACCATAGCCTTCTTCTGCTCATGCTCGTCATTGGTCTTGGAGAAGTAAGTCTTCTGAGTATAGATATTAGCGATGAAATAGTAATCCTCGGACGGCATTTTTTCAAGAACAGCGTCAATAGCGTCGATACCGGGGTTGCAGATAGCTCCCGGAGGAAGTCCCTTTGACTGATAGGTATCGTAAGCCTTGACGATATCGTTGTTGAGTACAGTCATATGAGGCTTGATAGTGTAGTTTGCGTAGTTCTTGGTAGGATCAGACTGGAGCATACCTACTGTTTCAGCGTCCTCATGTTCAAGACGGTTCCAGAATACGCTTGCAACGTGATTCATGTCCTCACGATTCGGAGCCTCAGCCTGAACGATTGAAGCGAAAGTAACAAGCTGATCCAGTGAAAGGTGGAGATTCTCCATTTTCTTGATACGCTCGTCTGTGAGCTTCTTGTCGAAGTTGTAGTATATCTTCTGGCATACCTGCTCAGGATCCATTTCCTTTGTGAATGTGTAGGTATCAGGGAAGAGGTAGCCCTCCATACGTGTATCAGCGAATCTGAGAGTGCTTGTATTCTTGTTGAGCTTGTCCTCGAATCTGTTGCCGTAGCCGCCTGCATTGAAATAGAACATGAAATCGCTTGCCTTGCATACGCCCTGCTGCTCGAGGAGGTCAGCTGCTTCGTATAGAGTAATAGCTTCACGGAATGTAACATTTACAGATTCTTTTTTCTCCTCCTCAGCCTCATTGGTGAGAGTATCAATGATAGTCTCATATGCCATATTGGGACTTACGAAGTGCTCTCCGGGGAGATACACATCGGGAGTTTTTCTGAATTTTGAGAAGAGCTGGAAGCATTTAGGTGAGTTGATGATGCCCTCGTCGTAAAGCTGCTGTGAGATCTGTTCTGTATTGGTATTTTCGGGAACGATTATCATTTTAGTTGTGTCGTCCTTGCCGATACCGAACATATCCTTGCCGAATGCGATTATAACAAGAGAGAGACAGATAGAAACGGCGAAGATAAATACAGTGAGTATGAGAACGCCGGGGAGTCTGCTTCTTCTCTTTTTCTTCTTTTTCTTGTGATGAGCCGCATTGCGTTTTACAGCTGCACTGTTGCGCACGTGTTCGGACTCGTTTACACGCGGTCTTGGAGCTCTAGCAGGCGGGGGAGCGGCAGCGCCATCGCGATTGCCCTCGGCACTTGGACGGGGACGTTTTTCAAGCTGTCTGTGAACAGGTCTCGGAGCAGGTGCAGGAGCTTCTTCGCTGACGCTTTCAACTGCTCTTTCGGGCTGTTCTGCTTTTTCTTCGATTTTTTCGGGTGTTGGTTCAATCTCTGCTTCCTGCTGCTTTTTTGCATTGTCAAGCTGATTAAGGATATCATTGATAACATCATTATTATTGTTATCAGCCATTGCAGAGCACCGTCCTTTCTTCTGTAACTATAATATCGACTCTGAGGTCGTGCTGCATAAGAGGCAGCCGCTCGACGATAAGCTCCTCATAAGCGAGAGCGATAGTCGTCATATGTGGATTTTCCTGTATAAATTTATCGTAGTATCCGCCGCCGTAGCCGAGACGTCCGCCCTCCTCGGTAAAAGCAAGACCCGGGATTATGCAGACTGTCTTATCGGTTATAACAGGCTGGGGGAGAGCACTGTCGGGCTCTGAGATCCGGTACATACCCTCATGAAGGTCAGCAACAGAGCCGATAATATGGAAGGTCATTGAGCGCTCACCGCCGCATATTGGCAGAGCAACGTTCTTGCCCATTTCTATGAGCTTGTCGATGAGCAGATATGTATCGACTTCTGAACCAAAGGAAGCATAAAGGAGTATATTGTCAGCCTCCAGTATCTTTTCTTCCTCCAGAAGTCTGTCGGTGATGTCAATGTCCTTTGACACCTTGTCGCGTATCTCGGCACGGAGATGTGAGAATTCTTTTCGCAGTTCTTTTTTATTTTCCATATCAATCACATAAGATAGCATTACGCTGTCGTCGGCTTTCTTCCTTTGAATGAACTTTTTCCACAAGCTTCAGACCGAAATCAACGGCTACTCCCGCACCTCTTGCGGTGATGAAGATACCGTCCTCGGCAACACCGCTGTTTCCGATGTTTGCGCCGTCGAGCTGAGTCTCAAAGCCCTCATAGCAAACGGCTGTCTTGCCGCGGAGAAGTCCCTTGTGTCCGAGAATAGACGGAGCAGCGCAGATAGCGCCGATGTATTTATTATTAGCTGCGCAGTAGTCGATAGCTGCCTGAACGTACTCTGACTTTTCAAGGTTGAGAGTACCGGGCATACCGCCGGGGAGAACTATCATTTCAAGCTCGTCGGAGAGCTTGGCTTCCTGAGCAATGGTATCTGTAACAACAGGGATACCGTGTGAGCCGGTGATGATGTTATCGCCCACGCCGACAGTAATTACCTGCTTGCCTGCGCGTCTGAGAAGATCAATGGGTGCGATTGCTTCGGTCTCTTCAAAACCGTTTGCGAGAAAAACGTAGATCATGATCTGTTTCCTTTCATTAAAATGTAACAGTATATTTTTTGAGGAGAAATGCAGGGTGATAGGACTGCTTCGACCTGCGAAGTCCCTCAAGCCCCAAATCTTCCTCTCTGTTGATATATTTATAGCCGGCAGCGGCAGCCCTTGCGAAGCTGTTGTTGATACCGACGTATATTCCGTTGTATTGGGTATCTGCCTTTTCGATGTGAACGCAGAATGTTTCGTTGTTGAGCTTTTCGCCTATGGTGAACGCAGCCACATTGCCGCCTATGCGGATTACTCCGCCTGTAAGTCCAAGCTCATTAAAGTAATTGAAGTAGGTGTTTATTGCAAACTGCTCGGCAATAAAGGAATGGTCTGAAATATCCGTCTTGTTATTGTACTCAACTGCACTGAATGTTATGCAGTCGTCAAAGTCCTTTTCAGTCATTATTGAGAACTCAGCCCCAAGCTCGTTGAAGCGGGCGAGATGATTGCGCTTGCTGTGGTACTTTCTGCCAGACAGCTCAATAAGGTCGGCTGAATTGTAGATGTAGTCCCAGTCGCCCTCGTCCGTATCCACGGTAAAACTATCAGGGAACAGTTCGTTCAGCATTTCAAGTGAATTATCAGTCACACCTGCAACTCTCAGAGGCTTACCCAGAGAATAGGCGTACTCTTTCATAGCGCCCATGACTTCAATATAGCTGCCCTCGCCCGAGGGTAGAAAGAACCGCGGTATACCGTCCTCGGTAGTAAAAGAACAGCAGATGTAGAAATCCTTGTAAAAGGCTATCTGTGAATCAGCAAGCCGCCGCCACGCCATATTATTGGCAAAGCTGTACTCGCAGCCCATGAACTGCGATTTGCTGAGCGCTTTTGTTATGCGCTCCTTATCGGTTATATCAATAACTCTGAATTCGAGCATTTACTTATCATTTCTCTTCATTGCAGCGAAGTATTCCTTTACTTCGTTTATTTTTCCACAGGTCATCTTGCCCTCGGGACATTTACCCTCAGCCACACAGGAAGGACCTGCATGGGAGAAGATATGGGGAGCGACCTCCATGCACTGACGGAGCATTTCGTTTGCAACAGCTCTTATCTCCCACTGTGCTCGGTTGCAGCAGCGGTGACGGAAGAAGTTGAACAGCGAGCGGACGTTCATAGTAACGACTATCTTGGTCTCGCAGGCGTTAGGCAGAATAAAACGTGCGTCCTCGTTAGCCATTTTTGAAGCCTTTGAACGGGCAGTCTTTTCGTCCATGCCCTGTGCAATGAATTCTGCGGTATGCTTTTCTGTAAGGATATTGGCAAGCTTTTCATAGCTCTCGGTTATCTCGGCGATAACTCTGTCGTACTCTGCCTTAGCCTCGGGTATTTCCTCGATAGCAGGGGGAGTGATGAACTCAAAGCCGTTCTCGTTTACATATCGCTGGCTTTTCTGAGAGTAGGAAGCTATACGGTGTCTTACAAGCTGATGTGAACAGGCTCTTGATATGCCCTCGACACCAAAAGTAAAGCTTACGTGCTCCATTACACTTTCGTGACCGATAGAAACGAGCATATCAAGAAAGCTTTCGATCTTCTCCTCGGTAAGTCCGTCACGGAGAGATTCAATGTCGCTGCTTGAATAGCATAGCTTGGCAGCTGTGGCAATAAGCTTTTCAGCGTCAGGAGTATGTGATAAGAGTTTGACGTTCAATACAGACACCTTCCTTTATAATAAAGCATATACATCTATTGTAACATTTATCTGTAATTAAGTCAAGGAAATAACGCGAATTTTAATTAATGTAATTTATTTAATAAGTGGATTTGGTGATAAAACGGAAAAAATTTTCGTTTTACTATGGACAAATCGAAAAAAATGTTGTATAATTAAACAGTATCTGGAATCTACAATTATATCGGAGGAATATACAGATGAATAAGTTTAATAAGTTTGCGGCAGCAGCTGCTGCATTTGCGCTTGCTGCGGCTTCAACTTCATGTGGCGCACCCGAGGCTATCACTATTGGAAAGGGTACGCAGACAGCGCTTACCGTTGACGGATATGATGTCCCCGCAGGCGTATTTATCTATAACGAGCTTTATGCATACAATCAGGCATCATATGAGCTTTACGGTACACTTGGCAAGATGCCTACTGTAGACGAGGTAAAGAACCATCAGTTTGAATCTCTTGACGCTACAGACTGGATACAGGACAAGGCTACCGAGTCATGCGTTGATTTCGTCGCAAACGAAAGAGAGTTTGAAAAGATCGGCGGAGCTCTTACAAAGGAAGAGCTTGCTGAGATAAAGGAATTCGTTTCTTCAAACAGCGCACAGGCTATGTTTACCGAAAACGGTGTAGGTGAGGACTCGCTTACAAAGATAATGACAAACAACTATAAGCGCGAGGCTATTTTCAAGCATTACTATGGTCTTGATTCCGAAAAGGGCTGCTCTGAGGACGAGCTCAAGCAGTATTATCAGGACAAGACAACAAGAGTAAAATATTTTTCTGTTTCTATGGTCGATGATAACGGCGATGCATTCGGTGCTGACGAGAAGCGCCGTCTCAATAACATGATAGATGATTATGTTGATGAGATAAACGCGGAGAGCTCCAACAGCGCAAAGCTCAAGAAGATCGACGAGTGCGAGAAGGAATATAACGAGTATGTTGAAAAGCGTACTGCTGAGGCTGCTGCAAAGGCTGCACAGGAGGCAGGCGAGACAACTACTACTACCACAACTACAACAGCCGCAGGTACAACAACTACTACAACAACTGATCCCTACGCAAACGAAGTTACTGTCACAAAGCGAACAACAACTACTGTTGATCCTAATGCTGTAAGTGCTGTAACTACAACAACTGCTTCTGCCGAGGCTGCCGCTTCACAGAAGGCGTTTGAGGATTACAACGATTATATTTTCGAGAAGCTCGGCTTATACAAGGCTGAGAAGTATCAGTACGATGAGAACACAGTATACGTCATCATCAAGGCTGATATCAAGGATAGAATGAATTCTGCCGACCTCTGGACTGAAAATACTATCCAGTCACTGCTCAGCGAGCGTTACTATGAAGATTTCGAGAATATGATGAAGGGTATCGCCAAGGGCTATACTTCCGAGAAGAACAGCTCCGCGTACAGAAAGTTCACACCATTCAGTCTCAAGCTTGAAGACAAGTAAAAATGATAAAGGCTGCCGAAAAGGCAGCCTTTTTTATGTGTTGTTTCTTTTTTGAAGTCTTACGTCCTTGCCTCTGAATTCAAGGCAGGTGTACATGGATACTATTCTTGACATTACACGTCTGTCATACCTTTGGGCAATGCCTTCAAGATCGAGGTTTGTGCTGATGATAGAAGGTTTGCCGCAGTTAAGACGGGTATTGATTATGTTGTATATAGTAGCGGTGTAGAATGGAGTTACATATTCCGTACCCAGATCATCGAGGATAAGCAGGTCGGTGTTCATTACGAGGTCGATCATTTCCGAGGAGTATTCACGGTTGAAGTGTTCCTTTTCGATACTTCGGAGAATATTTATAGCCGAGTCATAAATGACGCTGTATCCCTTTTTCAGTACAACATTTGCGATAGCAAGCGAAAGGTGAGTTTTTCCCAGACCTGTTTCGCCGAACATCAGTATGCTTTTTGACTGATTATTGAAAGTTTCTGCGTATTGCTTTGTAAACTCAAGGATATTCTTCATTGTCATGTAGTTTTCCCCTGAGTAGTATATGAGGTCGAAGCTGTCAAAATCCGACAGCTTTAACTGAGAGCTCTTATTGAGCTCGTCCGCAGCAAGCTTTCCGCACAGTGTCTTGAAGCACTCGCAATATTTGCTGCCGTTATAGCCGCGGTCACAGCATACAGGGCAGGTGTAGTGCATATCGAGATAATCCTCGGGGTAGCCATGCTCTGCAAGAATTTTTCTTGACATAGCCTGAGCGCCGAGGTTGTACTGCCTGAGCTGTTCGACCTTTTCGGAAATATCCTGTCCTTTTCCGTTTGAGATAATAGAGATAAGCTGCTTTCCTGTATTGAAAAGAACGTCGTTTATCTCTCTTATCTGCGGAATTTTTTTATTTATCTCATCGATACGCGCTTCATTCTCACTTTCAGCTCTTTTGCGGCGGTTAGTGAGGATAGACTGCGCCTTATCGAAAATTTCGCTGTCCATTTATGTTTCTCCTTAATAAAGAAATTTATTGATAACGGATTTGTATTCTTCAATATCTGTAGAATTGCTGCCGTTTGATGAAGAATTCTTTTTCTTTTTGTAGTCGATCTCGGCGTTCTGAACGTCCTTAACTGAAATAAAGCCGCTGTCTCTCCACGAAAGGAGAATCTTGTTTATGTAATCGAAATTCAGCTTATCTATGCGCTCAATGGTCTTTTCATAGGCGTAGCGTATGAGCTCGACGGGAAAGCCTGCATTTTTCCACTGCTGTATAAGCTCAGCCTGCTTAGTTGTGGGACGGCGCGTCATTTCAAACGCACGCATTATACCAGAAATATAGTCTCTTGATGCGCTCATGCGCTGTATCTCGTCCTGTGCAGCAGCCATAGTGTTTATATCGTTTTCAGCCCATACAGAGGCTATTTTTTCAACATAGGCAGTATTGGTCTTTTCAATAGAAGCGCAGTAAGATATGAGAGTGATAATGACCTCTTTTTTCAGTCCTAAGTGGTCGTACATCCAGATAATAGAGTTCATCTGGCTGTTTTTCAGACCTCCGAGAATGCTTTCTGTTATCTTGAACAGCTCCCTGATATCCTGAGAATCAGCCATAATTGCAGCTATCTCCTGACCGCTGAGGTTTGTTTTATGGTCTGGAGCAGGCTCTGCCGATTTCTGAACAGCAGGTGCGGTAGCTTCAACACTCTGAGAAGGCTGTGCCATTAAAGAGGGAACAGGAGCAGGTGCGCCGCTTGTCTGCGGACTGAGAACATTTGCCTGCTGCCAGAAAAGAACCGCTTCCTCGGCTTCTTCGGGCGAAACTCCTGTGTTTGCGGAAATATCTTCTGTGGAACACATTTTTCCTGAATATCTGAGCAGATACAGCAGGACCTTTATCTGTCCGCCTGTAGCCAATTTGAGAAAATTATCGGCAACTATAACGGGGACTCCGAACATAGCTCCCCATATGCCGCAATTGACCTTAAATTCCAAGAAAGACACCTCCGAAAAAATACTGCAAGGGAAATTATAACATATTATTTTTGAAATTGCAACTGACAAAAATCAACAATTTCAGTCTGCTTCTGTCAGTATCTTTTCTGCCTCTGCGTATTTCTGCATACGCTCAATAGTTTTGTCGCTTATACGCTTTTTGATATCGGTGATACGGCTGATATCGGAGTTGTGGTGCAGGTCGGCAAGCTTGACAGTCTTGGCGACTCTGTTTCTCTTTACAGCGCGGATATAGTCGAAATAGTCCACATTATCGCTGTGAGTAAGGAGCTTTACAGCTTCGGTGACCTCAGAGGGGAACTCCTTTTCAAGGTCTTCGATAGTAACATCGGTGTCCTCGACAACATCGTGTAGCAGAGCAGCACATACAGTAAATTCGTCGGTCATCTGCTCGGCTAAGTGATACGGGTGGAAGATGTAGGGGATACCGCTCTTGTCCAACTGTCCCTGATGAGCGTTGTATGCGATATCCATTGCTTTGCAGGTAAGTTTTGTGTAGATCATGGCTTTTCCTTTCTGAGTTCTCTGTCGATAAACACTTTTAACGGCTTGCGGACTATGGAATTTCGGTTATTTCTGAACCATTCGTATGACTGCCTGAGCGAGTCTTCAAGGGGAGTGAGCCTATTAATCAGAGCGTTCATTGCTTTGACATCAAGAACGTACTCATAGTCATAGAACGGGAAGTAGCTTCTCTGTGGGATATCATCGGTAACGTATTCAAAACGGGGAGTCCTGCCCACGACACGATAGCACAGCTCTGCCCATTCTCTCACTGTTACGGGAGTTTCGTACCCGACGTTCAGAATATGCTGTTCGGGTTTCTGTTGCAGGATAGCTTCAATTACGCGGCAAAGGTCGCCGATGTGGAAGAATTGAAGCTTCATTTCGCCATGCTTCGGGAGATAAAACTCCCTGTCCTGTTCAGCACATTCATACACAAAGGCTTCACGGTGCAGATTATTCATAGGACCGCATAAGTAGGGCGGACGAAGCACATATGCTTCGGGAACACGGCTGAAAAGAGAATTTTCAGCGGATATCTTATCGGTTCCGTATTTGCCCCAGATACTATTTTCGCCGCATTTGTCAGTCTCTTTGAACGGCTGTGGGAGAGTTTCCGGATAAACGGCACTGGAGCTGATGAAAATATAGCTGTCAAAGCTGTCCAGACCATCGAGCAGATCGTTTACATCGTCTGCATTGTAGGCTGTTACGTCTACAACAGCGTCGAAATGCCTGCCGCGGAGCTTATTACTAAGATCGTGCCTGTCTGCTATGATAGGTGTGACGCCTGTGGGCTGCGGACGGCTTCCGCGGTTGAGAACAAATACATTATGCCCGTTTTTAGCAAAATATTCGGCAGTATATCTGCTGGCGAAGACGGTTCCTCCTGTGACAAGGATATCCAAGCTTATTGCTCCTTTCTAAAATATGAATCAATTATATCATAAAAATACGGAAAAAGCAACAATCGGAGCTAATAATCTCGCGTTTCAATTCAAAAAGCAGCATTATCAAACATTTTTTTCAGCTTGCCGATAGCTTTTTTCTCGATCCTTGAAACATAAGAGCGTGAGATGCCCATTTTTACGGCAGTTTCGTTCTGTGTATGTGGCTTGCTGCCGTAAAGTCCGTAGCGGTAAACGATGATATCAAGCTCCCGCTTGTCGAGACATTCCGTAAGAAAGCTGTAGAGCTGACGTGAGCGGATAAGAATATCCACCTGCTCATGGATATCTACTCCGTCGTCGATAAGGTCCATGAGCGTGAGAGCGTTTCCGTCTTTGTCAGTCTCAATAGGCTCATTGATGTAAACGTCGCCTGCGGATTTTTTTGCTGCACGAAACTGCATAAGTATCTCATTTTCAATACACCTGCTGGCATAGGTGGCGAATTTTGCTCCTTTGGAGTTGTCAAAGGAGGATACGGCTTTGATAAGTCCCACAGTTCCTACGGAGATAAGTTCGTCCTGTTCGTCAGCTCCCGAAGCGTATTTCTTTACGATATGGGCTACAAGCCGCAAATTATGCTCGATAAGTCTGTTCCTCGCGGAGCTGTCGCCCTTGGACATAAGCTCGAAGCACTCATTTTCTTCTTTTTTTGAAAGCGGCTTGGGGAATATGGCAGAACTTTCGATATGCAGGGCAAAAAAGAAAAGATTCCGCAGCAATTCAATAAACATAGTACATCACCTCATTATCTCTGATAGAAAATGATATGAAGAAAAGCATGGACAATATAAAAAATAAATGTATTTAACATTGGCGCATATAGATATGTTTTTATAAAAATAAAATAAAAAACAATTTATCTGTATTGACGTTGAGCGATAAATATTATATAATAATAGTGTATGGATTTTTTAAGAAAAGTTTTTGTCTGATATTTCAGACCAGTTACATCGGAAGAAGTGATAAATTGAAAAATTATGTTTCAGCTTCTGTGTTGAGCGCAGATATGCTTGAACTTGGCAAAGAGATAAAAAAGCTTGAGGATAACGGGATAGATATGCTCCATTTCGACGTTATGGACGGTATATTTGTTCCGAATATAACCTTTGGCATACCCGTGCTTCAGCAGGTGAGAAAGGTCACTGACATCACCCTTGACGTTCACCTTATGATAGCCGATCCTTTGAAATACGTTAAGCGTTTTGCAGACAGCGGCGCTGATTTGATATCCTTTCACATCGAAAGCGACAGCGATACCCTTGAAACTATCAAGGCTATAAAAGAATGCGGAGTAAAGCCTGCTCTTGCTATAAAACCTGCAACTCCTGCGGAAAGCGTTTTTGAGTATCTGCCTTACCTTGATATGGTACTTGTGATGACAGTTGAGCCGGGCTTCGGCGGTCAGAGCTTTATTACCGAGACAGTCGACAAGATACGCGCAGTCCGTCAGAAGATAACCGAACTGGGACTTGACGTCAATGTTGAAGTCGACGGCGGCATAAACGGCGTAACATCAGGAACAGTACGGGAAGCAGGGGCTAATGTGCTTGTTTCGGGCAGCTATCTCTTTGCTGCCGGGAATATGGCTAAGGCTGCACAGTCTCTGAAGGAAGATATGCCATGCTGAAAAAAGCGAGAAAAGAACGCCTGATATGGCTTGATATAATGCTTACGCTCCTTACTCTGGAGCTGATGTCCTATTTCTATTACGGAATGCGTTCTGTTGTTCTTGCAGGAGTATGTGTGGCTGTTTCGGCTGCGGCGGAGTTCATATCTCTGCGCATGATGAATAAGAAATTCACTGCCGATGACCTTACCTGTACCTCTGACGCGCTGATACTTGCGCTGATGTTTCCTGTGGTTATGGACTACAAGGTTGCGGCGCTCGCAGTGCTTTTTGCGATCATTGTTGCTAAAAACGTCTTTGGCGGCAGGATAAACATGATATTTTCACCTGCGGCGGCAGGATATATATTCGTGCTGACCTCATGGGGACGACAGCTTCTTCAGTATACCGAGCCGTACACCAAAACAGGTATATTCGACCACCCGACTTCACTTGTTAAGTCAGCTTCATACATTTTCAATACAACGAGAGTTTTCTCTCATACGGATTTTGAGCTTTTGCTGGGCAATTTCAGCGGTCCGTCGGGCTCTGTAAGCGTTCTGCTCCTTTGCGTTGCGGCAGTAGTGCTTATGATGAGAAGAAGTATTTCCGCAGGCGCTTTTATCGGAACTGTTTTCGGTACAGGCTTCTTTGCGGTTGTAACTCCCGTGCTCAGTTCAAGAGCAGCTTCGCTTAAATATTCTTTGGTACTGAATATGGTGCTGTTTTCGGCTATATATATAGTTTCAGATGTAAGAATTGCTCCTAAGCGCAATTATTATGCGTTTTTCTACGGACTTTTCATCGGCGTCATTTCCTATGTGCTTGTAGCTACAGGAGTTAAGGAAAACGCTATAATCATCGTATCTGTGCTGTTTACGCCTATCGCTCTCGGCTTCAAGAATCTTGAAAAGAAGATAGAGATAGCCGAAAAGGAGCATATCGAGGCTGTAACAGCTGCAAATGCCGACGGAGAGGAGGCTGCTGCACATGAATAATAACAAAAAGCAGCTTCTCGGAGGTATTCTCGGCGATAATATCGTCCTTTCGGGGCTTATGGTGATATCTCCCGTAATAATCTGCGGAGATACGCTAAAAAACGCCGAAGCTCTCGTCTATGCTTTTACGGCAATAACCTTTCTTTCGGTGATAATCTCTTCATTTGTGCCGAGGAAACTGCCTTATACCGTAAAAGTAATACTCTATGCGCTTATATCTGCTCTGGTTTTTATCCCTGTAGAGCTTGCTACACAGGAGTTTTTCCCGGGAGTCATTCAGCGAATAGGGATATATTTCCCTCTGCTTGCGGTAAATTCACTTATAGTTTTTCAGACTGAGGCAAAATTTTTCCGCATGAAAAGGCTTGATATGATAATATCCCTTGTTTTCTGCATAATCGGCTTTGACGCCGTAATGCTCATAACGGGAGTTCTCCGTGAGCTTTTCGCCTACGGTACGATAAATAACCGTATAGTGGATATAAACACACTGATAAGCGGACTTTCACAGCCATTCGGAGGATTTGTCTTCCTTGGACTTATGTGCGGAGCATATAGGTTTATCCGTGGGCTTGTCTCGAAAAATAACGAAGTAAGGAGTAATGCTGATGTTTCTGATAGATGAACTTATAGCTCTCCTTGCTGCTAATCTTATATTATCGCAGGCGCTTGGAACAAGTACGATGTTCATAGCGGCTGACAGCAAGAAGAATATGCTTGCGACCTCATGTGTTATCACTGTTTTTACTACACTGAGCTCTGCGGCGGCATATTTTATCGACAGCATACTCCCCTCATCTGTGTCTGAACTGAGACTGCTTCTGTATACGGCAGTCATCGGTGTGCTGTATATAATCATGCTTACTGCGTCTTATTTTGTCGGGAAGAACTGGTTTGCGGATTTCCGTAAGTATATCCATGTATCTGCATTCAACTGTGCGGTAATGGGTACGCTTTTCACTATAAGCGGCAGAGCCGCAGAGAACAGCTCGGCATTTGATCTGGGTTGGTATATCTCGTCTGGCTTTGAAGCAGGCATAGGCTTTATCGTGGCGGCACTGATCCTTGCTGCTGCATATCGTAAGCTCAATTCGGCAAAGGTACCTGCGTCGTTCAGGGGGTTCCCTGCAATGCTCGTTTACCTCGGGATCATTTCAATGGCAGTATATTCGCTTAAATAAAAGGAATATACTGATACTATAGGAGAGTTATTAAATGAAGTTCAAAAACAAAGGAAGAAAGATCTACAAGACCAAGGAGAAGAATTACTACGGCAAAAGCCCTGTGGGAAAGGCTTTTTCTGTCGGTCTTACTGTTCTTCTGATAGGCGGTATAGGCTTTATTGGCTACAGCGTTGCCGAGCCGCTTATAAATTACTCTAAGAAAAAGGGCGACAATACAGAAAGTTCTGTTGCAGAGGCGGCTACCGAGGAGCTTACCGATGAAAACGGCGAGACAGTTACCGAGAATAATGCCCCTGATGTTCCGCTTCCTGTAAATGCGGAAAAATACAGAGCATATTCACTTACTACCAATGATCTTATAGGTACCGACACCTTAAAGGACGCATTGAAAAGAGTTCCTGCAGGTGAAAATATCGAGTACGTAGAGGTGCCTCTCAAGGTAGGCGGCGGAGAAGTTTACTATGCTTCCAACAATTATTACGTTACCTCGGCTGGTCTGATACGTTCATATATCAGGCTGAAGGATATAGTTTCCACTATAACCGACGCAGGCTATAAGCCTGTTGCCTGTGTAAGCACCTTCAACGATAATACACTGCCTAACTACTTCCGCGATATGAGCTATCTCTGTGTTGATGACGGCTCTCAGTGGATAGATAACACTGTTGAAGCAGGCGGCAAGCCATGGATGAATCCGTTCTCTGAAACAGCGGTAAGCTATAACAGCGATATCGTTGAGGAGATATCATCGGCAGGCTTCGACAAGGTAGTGTGCTATGACTTTATCTTCCCTGATTTCCGCCCTTCGGACGCTGAATATCTCGGAACAGAGGTCACAGGACCTGACAGATACATGGCTCTTACCTCGGCTGCAAATCTTATGTATGATAAGATAATGCACAATGGAGCAACTATGCTTCTTGAAGTCAACGCAGCTGATCTTCTCAGAGGCAAGGACGACGTTTTACAGCCCATGCTTCTCAAAGTAAATACAGTTGTTCTCAATATAGACGTTGACGCTATAAGCTACGGAGTATACACAGGCGAAACTGTGTATGAGTTTAACGGTACTCCTGCTGAAAACGTAAAGAAAATGCTTGATCTTGTGAGCGATGACGTTGAGGATTTCAACGTTGCTGTGCGTGTTTCTGGCGTTACGGCAAGCACACAGGACCTGCTCGATGCAAAGGACGAAATAGTCGAATACGGTTTCGATTCATATGTACTCGGCTAAAAAATAACTCCCGACGGAACGTCGGAGAATGGAGTTTATCATGGCAGAAAATTTCAAGGTCTCGCTTCAGCGCTTGATTGATGAATTCAAGCTGGAAAACATTTACGCGCCAAAGGATCCCAATGAGATAATGATCGATGAGAACGATGTAAACCGCCCCGGCTTGCAGCTCATGGGCTTCTATGAGTATTTCAATCCCGAGCGTATCCAGATAATCGGAAAAATGGAGTTCGCTTATCTTTCCACTATTGATGAAAAGACCAGAAGAGAGCGTTTACAGCGCCTTTTCTCGCAGCGCATACCAGCTCTCATAATCACAAGAGAGCTCCCGTACTTCCCCGAAATGCTGGAGCTTGCCACTGAGTTCGAGGTACCGCTTCTCAGAAGCAAGGAAAGCACATCTAACTTCATTGCAGGACTTATTGCGTTCCTCAATCTTACACTTGCTCCGAGAATCACACGTCACGGTGTTCTCATAGAGATATACGGTGAAGGTGTGTTCATTACAGGTGAGAGCGGCGTAGGTAAGAGCGAGACAGCGATCGAGCTCGTAAAGCGTGGTCACAGACTTGTTGCCGACGACGCTGTTGAGATAAGAAAGGTCTCAAACATTAGCCTTGTGGGAAGCTCGCCTGACAATATCCGTCATTTCCTGGAGCTCCGCGGTATCGGTATCATCAACGCAAGACGACTCTTCGGTATCGGTGCTGTTAAGATGACCGAGAAGATAGACCTTGTTGTTGAGCTGGAGCAGTGGAACTCTGAAAAGATATATGACCGTATGGGTGTAGACACCGAGTTCGTAAATATTCTCGGCGTGAAGATCCCGTCTCTTACTATTCCTGTAAAGCCGGGACGTAACCTTGCGGTAATACTTGAAGTTGCTGCTATGAACAACAGACAGAAGAAAATGGGCTATAATGCAGCCCGAGAGCTTCTGAACAGACTTGGTATGGAATCCGATCCCAAGGAAGTTGTGCGTGATTATGACGCATTCTGATGATCTCACTACATAATTGAAAGATTCAGGGGGAAACTACTTTGGATATCAATGAACTGACAAAACTATGCGATAAGCTCGGGTGCAGGATAACTCCCGAGGCTGCGCTTAAAGAATATATAACATTCAGATTCGGCGGCCCGTGCAGAGCTCTTATAAATATAAATTCTGCCGATTCTGCCGCTGAACTGATAAAATACATGAAGCAAAATAATATCAAATACGGTATCCTCGGCAGAGGCAGCAATGTTATTGCTTCTGATGAGGGCTTTGACGGTGTGATACTTCATTTCGGCAGCGATTTTTCCGAGATAGAAGCCGACGGAAATACTATCCGCTGTGATGCGGGAGCACTTCTTGCTTCTGTCTGTGTCCGTGCTCAGCAGCTCGGACTTACAGGCATGGAGAACCTTTTCGGTATCCCCGGTACTGTAGGCGGTGCGCTTTACATGAATGCAGGCGCTTACGGCAGCGAAATGAAAGACGTTGTTGTCTCGGCTGAATATATCGACGAGGACTGCACCATAAAGACAATAAAAAGTGAGGATATGGAGCTTGCCTATCGAAGAAGCTTTTTCTCGGGCTCTGACAGAGTCATAACATCTGTTACTATGGAGCTCAAAGCAGGAGACGCCGATGAGATAAAGGCGGCAATGTCCGAATGTATGGCAAAGAGAAGCTCCAAGCAGCCGCTTGACTATCCAAGTGCAGGAAGTACCTTCAAGCGTCCCGAGGGAAGCTATGCTTCACTGCTCATCGATCAGTGCGGACTGAAAGGTCTGACCTGCGGCGGTGCTATGGTTAGCGAAAAGCACAGCGGCTTTGTGATAAATAAAGGCTATGCGACCTGCGCAGACGTTTTGGAGCTCTGCGAAAAGGTCAAAAAGGTAGTAAAGGAGAAAACAGGATTTCAGCTTGAGCTCGAACCTGTTATCCTCAGCTGACCTTTAAAGTAATTAAGGAGAGAATTATGCAGTTACTGATAGTAACGGGTATGTCAGGCTCGGGTAAATCAAGTGTTATGGACGTAATGGAGGATATCGGCTTTTATTGTATAGATAATATCCCTCCAAAGCTGATAACACAGTTCGTTGACCTGTGCAGGCAATCCGAAACTGATATCAATAAAATAGCCGTTGCGGTAGATATCCGTACAGGCGATATGTTTGCGGAGATATACCGCTCGTGGCTTGAACTGAAGCGTCAGCCCGATGTTGATGTTAAGGTGTTGTTTGTTGAAGCAACTCACGACGTACTGCTGAAGCGTTATAAGGAAACACGCCGCAAGCACCCGCTGTCGGATAAGTTCAATGGAAGTATTCACGAAGCAATTAATTTTGAGTGGACTCAGCTTTCACAGCTTCGCGAGATAGCCGACTATTACATAGAGACATCTAACTTTACCACCTCACAGCTAAAGGAGCAGGTAAAGTCCATATTCCTTGAAAAGAGCTCAGATTCGCTCATAATCAAGGTGATGTCCTTTGGCTTCAAGTACGGTGTATCAACTGAGGCAGACTTAGTATTTGACGTAAGATGTCTGCCTAATCCGTTTTATATCGAGGAGCTTCGCAATCATACAGGCTGTGACAGTTGTGTAAGGGACTATGTTATGAGCTTTGAACAGTCGAAAACTCTATTTGACAAGCTCAAAGACCTTATCGACTATCTTATTCCGCTTTATGTACAGGAGGGCAAGAGCCAGCTTGTTATAGCCTTTGGCTGTACAGGCGGAAAGCACCGCTCCATAACTTTTGCCGAGCTTATGGCTGACCACCTTATTGATAAGGATTATAAGGTACAGAAGTACCACCGCGATATAACAAAAGATAAAAAATTCTGAGCAGGGAGTGAGTTGAAATATCCTTCTCAAATGATGTAAGGCAGGAGATATGCTCATCTGTAAACGATAAAGACAGGCGGTTTGCCTGCCTTTACGGTATGCTGCTGTTTTGCAGAACGCTCAATCGTGAGCATATCTGCTTTCAGAGCGAGAGCAGAATCTCCGCCGAGCTTTTTTGCAGTCTTTTTGAAGCTGTTTTCCGCAAGAAGCTGAGCGTAACAGAACACCTCAGAAAAAACGGTGTCGTTCTATGCTCTTGCGACACGGACAGCGAGACTGCACAGGAAGTATTTCAGAAATACCGTCTTGCGGATAATGCAAGACTTATTGATTCCGAGATTATTGCCACAAATAGTCTCGGAGTTTTTACAGCAGGAGTATTTCTTGCCTGCGGTAGTGTGAACGATCCGAACAAGGAATATCATCTTGAATTTGCCTGCCCCGAGGAGCAGCTTGCTGTACAGCTTGCAACGCTTCTCGGCGACATAGGCGTTACCGCAAAAACGGTTGTCCGCAGGGGACAGCATATAGTCTATATCAAGGGCAGTGAGTCCATAGAGGACACGCTGACCTTTATCGGTGCGTCCCAGTGTACTCTTGAACTTATGAACACCAAGATTTACAAGGATATCCGCAACAAGGCCAACAGGATAGCAAACTGCGACGCCGCAAATATCGACAAGGTAGTCAAAGCGGCTATGAAGCAGATAGATGATATCAAGCTCATCGACCATGCTGTAGGACTTGATACGCTGTCAGACGAGCTTCGTGAGGTAGCACAGCTCCGACTTGATAATATCGATATGAGCTTACAGGAGATAGGTGAGACTCTCAGTGAGCCCATTAGCCGTTCGGGTGTAAATCACCGCTTCAAGAAGCTTGCTAAGCTTGCAGACGAGATACGCGGAGGTTCGTATGAGAAGTGACGAATTTGTAAATCTTCATGTCCATACCGAGTACAGCCTACTTGACGGCGCCTGCCGTATAAAAGAGCTTATAGCGCGTATCAAAGAGCTCGGTCAGACCGCTGTCGCCATAACAGACCACGGAAATATGTACGGCGCTGTAGAGTTCTGGAATGCCGCAAAAGCCGAGGGCGTAAAGCCCGTTATCGGCTGTGAGGTCTACGTTGCAAGGCGTACACGCCATGACCGTGAGCCTAAGCTTGACGCTTCGTCCTATCATCTCATACTTCTCTGCGAGAACAACGAGGGCTACAGAAATCTTGTAAAGCTTGTATCTCTGGCAAGCATTGAGGGCTTTTACAATAAGCCACGTGTTGATCTGGAGCTCCTGAAAAAATATCACAGCGGACTTATCTGTATGTCAGCCTGTCTTGCAGGCGAGATACCGAGACTTCTTGTCGACGGTCACTATGACGAGGCAAAGGCAGTTGCTTTGAAATACCGTGATATCTTCGGCGATGGTAATTACTTCATCGAGATACAGAATCACGGTATAAAAGAAGAACTGAAAATTCTCCCGCTTCTTTATAAGCTTTCGTCAGAAACGGGTATCCCTCTTGCGGCTACAAACGACTGCCACTATATAGAAAAAAAGGACGCCGAAATGCAGAACGTCCTTCTTTGCATACAAACGGGAAAAACTCTCAGCGATCCTAACGCTATGCGTTTTGAGACCGAGGAGTTCTACGTTAAGTCAGCAGATGAAATGGCAGCTCTTTTCAAGGGACACGAGGAAGCTGTCAGCAATACCGCTCTTATTGCAGAGCGCTGTAATGTTGAATTCGAGTTTGGCAATATAAAGCTCCCGAAGTTCACTATCGAGGGCGTTGATGATAACAAGGCGTATTTCCGAGAGCTCTGCCGAAAAGGCATGATAGAGCGATACGGCGAGGATCCTCCGAAAAAAGTTGTTGAGCGCATGGAATATGAGCTTGACGTTATCACAAAAATGGGCTATACGGACTACTATCTGATAGTCTGGGACTTCATTCGCTATGCCCGTGAGCATAATGTCCCTGTAGGTCCGGGGCGAGGTTCGGGAGCAGGCAGTCTTTGCGCCTATTGTATCGGTATCACAGGAATTGATCCTATCAAGTTCAATCTGCTCTTTGAGCGTTTCCTCAATCCCGAAAGAGTAAGTATGCCCGACTTTGATATCGACTTCTGTATCGAGGGACGTCAGAGCGTCAAGGACTACGTTGTACGCAGATACGGTGCGGATTATGTTTCAGAGATAATCGCATTCGATACGCTGAAAGCCCGTGCGGCAGTCCGCGATGTGGGACGAGTTCTCGGTATATCCTATCAGCTCTGCGACAGAGCCGCAAAGGAGATAGATCCGCGGGCTACACTTAGTCAGGCTATGAAGGAGTCCGATGAGCTCAGCGGACTTTATCATTCCGACAGAGATATGCGCAGGTGTATCGACCTTGCAAAAAAGCTTGAGGGAATGCCGCGCCACGCTTCAACTCATGCGGCAGGCGTTGTAATATCCGCAGTACCTCTAAGCGACCTTGTGCCGCTCCAGAAAAACGACGATACAGTAGTTACTCAGTACACTATGGGAGTCCTTGAATCACTGGGGCTTTTGAAAATGGATTTTCTCGGACTGCGCAATCTTACAATTATAAGAGACACGGTCAACGAGATACACAAGACGGAGCCTGATTTCGATATCAGTGCAATACCCGTTGACGATAAAGCAGTATATGAAATGATGACGAGGGGCGATACAGAGGGCGTTTTTCAGTTTGAAAGCGAGGGCATGACTGCCCGTGTTATGGAGCTTGCTCCCGAGCGCCTTGAAGACCTTATCGTTATAATCTCACTTTACCGTCCGGGACCTATGAAGTCCATACCTGTATATATCGAAAACAAGAAGCACCCAGAAAGCGTCACCTACAAGCATCCGCTTCTGAAAGACATACTTGCCGATACCTACGGCTGTATGGTATATCAGGAGCAGGTAATGGAGATTTGCCGAAAGCTTGCAGGCTATTCTTACGGACACGCAGATATAGTCCGCAGAGCTATGGCAAAAAAGAAGCACGACGTAATGCTGAAAGAGCGTGAGAGCTTTGTAAGGGGAGCGGCTGATAATGGAGTTTCGGAAGATATTGCAAACTCCGTATTCGACGAAATGGTAAGCTTTGCTTCATACGCTTTCAATAAATCCCATGCGGCGGCATACGCCTATCTTGCGTATCAGACGGCATATCTGAAGTGCCACTATCGTGGTATTTACATGGCGGCGCTGATGTCCAGCGTTATGGGACAAAGTGACAAGCTTGCTGAGTATATCAATTCCTGCAAGGAAAACGGAATAGAGATTCTGAGCCCTGATATAAATAAGAGCAATAAGGGCTTCACATATGTTGGCGGTAAGATGTATTTCGGTCTGCTTGCAATAAAAAATGCAGGAAGCGGACTAGCGGACAAGATAATCTCAGAGCGTACAAAAAACGGCGCTTTCACAGGCTTGCAGGATTTCTGTGAGCGAGTCGAGGGCAGGGAGCTTAACAAAAAAGCTCTTGAAAATCTTATAAAGTCAGGAGCCTTTGACGGTCTGGGACATAACCGCAGACAAATGCTTGAAAGCTATGACGAAATACTGGACATGACAGGAGCAGGTACAAGGGGAGTAATAGAGGGACAGCTCAACTTCCTCGAGGGTACGGACACCTCAGAGATGAATGTCCGTATTCCGTATAAGCAGGAGTATGACACGAAACAGCTTCTTGCAATGGAAAAAGAAGCCACGGGAATGTATCTCAGCGGTCACCCTTTGTCGCCCTATTACTGGATAGGCGAGCTTATGCACGTCCGCAGGATAGGCGATATCCTCACAGACAGCACTGTAAAGGACGGCACGTCTGTAAAGCTTCTGTGCTGCGTTGAGAGCGCAAAGCTCCATGTTACCAAAAACGGTGACAAGATGAGCTTCGCTGTCTTTTCAGACGAAACAGGGGAGATAGAGGGAGTTGTATTCCCCGACCTGTTTATGGTAAGCGGCGGCAAGCTTGTCCCTGACGGTATAGTTATTGTTAGCGGTAAAATATCCGTCAAGGACGACAGACTTACAGTGATATGCGGAGCAATAACCGCTGATACAGAGCTTGAACGTTTGATATCCACTATGAAGCTCTGCATAAAAACGACTTCGTCAGAAGCCGCTTTTACAAAGGGATTTATTGACCTCTGCACTCAGAACAGCGGAACTACAGCAATATGTCTGTATCTTGGGGATATGAAAAAAACTGTTATTCCGAGGACAAAACTCAGCGTAAAGGTCACAAAGGAGTTCTGCGAAGAGCTGAAAAAGCACTATGCTCCCTCTCAAATCGGGCTTATACAGTGATTTTTGAGATGAAAGCGGAAAAAATACGGAATACACTTGACATTTTTTCCACAAAGTAGTAAAATATAAGAGTATGGAATTACGCCGCAGTTTCCCTGCGGGTTAAACAATATATGCCAAGTGCAGAATGGAGAATATGTATGATCAAGAAAATTGGTGTTTTAACAAGCGGCGGTGACGCTCCCGGAATGAATGCCGCTGTAAGAGCTGTTGTAAGATCTGCTCTTGCCAAGGGCATGGAGGTCTATGGTATCCGCAGAGGTTATGTCGGACTTCTCAACGGTGATATCATCAAGATGGACGAGAGAAGCGTTTCCGATATTATACACAGAGGCGGTACAGTTCTTTATACTGCAAGATGTCCTGAATTCAGAACAGCAGAGGGCGTTGCAAAGGGTAAGGCTAAGCTTGACGAGCTCGGTATCGAGGGACTTGTAGTTATCGGCGGTGACGGTTCATTCAGAGGTGCAGCTGATCTTTCTGCACAGGGATTCCTTTGCATTGGTATTCCCGGTACTATCGACAATGATATTGCCTGCACAGATTACACTATCGGATTTGATACAGCTATGAACACAGCTATGGAGCTTGTTGACAAGCTTCGTGATACATCTCAGTCCCACGACAGAATCTCAGTTGTTGAGGTAATGGGAAGAGGCGCAGGTCATATCGCTGTTAATACAGGTATTGCCTGCGGAGCAACAGATATCATCACAAAGGAAGTTCCTTACGATATAAACGCTATCGCAAACACAATGCTGGCTAAGAAGGCAAAGGGCAAGCAGAACTTTGTTGTTATCGTAGCAGAGAGCATCGGTCACTCAGACGAGATCGCAAATCTGCTCCACGAAAAGACAGGCATCGAAGCAAGATCAACTATCCTCGGTCACGTACAGAGAGGCGGCTCTCCTACAGTAAGAGACAGAGTTGAAGCTACTAGAATGGGCTACTATGCTGTTGAGCTCCTTGAGCAGGGCGTTGGCAACCGTGTTATCGGTATCAAGGACAGCAAGCTTGTTGACTATGATATCCAGGAAGCACTTGCTATGCACAAGGATTATGACGAGAAGCTCCACCACATCGCTGAGGAGATCGCATACTAAGAATAATATTAATGCACCTGTGAAAACAGGTGCATTTTTTATGTCAGAAGCTCGTTGAGATATTTTTATCGGAGTTTTCAGTCGAATACTTCCAATGATCAATGTGATCCGAGTTTATGAAATATTCAATTTCCTTTGGCGGAGCATATTCACCGCAAATGTCTACGATTATAAGCTTTACCTTCATTTTTTCTGGTATTATAGCCTTTATGTAGACGCTGACGCTTTGCCCTACGGATATGCCTTCCTTTGATTCGGCAAGTCCTGCAAGATTGGGTGTAAGCTCAACAAAAACTCCATAGTTCTCAATAGAGCGCACTACACCGGGAACGGTTTCTCCTGCCTTGAATTTTTCGGCATTTTCTTCCCATGTTCCGAGAAGCTCCTTATGAGTGAGGAATATCCTGCCGTTTTCAACGCTCTTGACAACTACTTTTATAAGCTGTCCTGCTCTGAATCTGTCTGTTGGGTGTGATATCCGCGACACCGACATAGTATCTATAGGCACAAGAGAGGGGATACCGCAGCCTATATCGACGAAGCTGCCGAATTTTTCCATGTGTGATATCCTTGCGTCGATTATATCTCCCGATTCAAGCTTTGATACGAAGTTTTTTTCACATTCTTTCTGTGCTGCTTTTCGTGAGAGCTTAGCTTCAAGCTCTCCGTTTTCTGTAAGCTCAAGCTCTGTGACTTTAAAGCATACTATTTTATTTACGCGTGATATAAGAGCTATATCACGCGTCCTACCCTCTGCGATTCCAATAGCGCCCTCCTCACGGGAGATAATGCCCCTTGCGCAGGGCAGCTCCACTATAAGGTCGTGAGAGCCTGTACAAAGTATTGCTTTAGCTTCAAGGATAATGCCTTTTTCCATAGCCTCTGCCAACCCCTCAGCCGAGGATATATATCTTTGATTTGACGGTGAATCGTATAAGCAGCCTTCTGGTCTAAATTCCATGTTTTTACCTCCGTTATAATAACTTTGTAGTCAATCATATGCGGCTGCTCAGATTTATATGCTACTGTGCAAAGCGTATATTAAGTCCGCCCAAAGCGTTGAGCACCGAGATAACATTATCCACAGCAGCACTGCCGCAGACGATACAGGCTGTTGTTTTACGATTCCGTGCAGGCTCGGGTATGATATCCTTTGAAGCAGGGGACTCCATAACGGCTGTTAGGAAGTTCGTATGGGTATTAGAATATGTTGGTATTACAGTAAAAGTGGAGCTTCGCCCAAGTCTTGCAGAGCGCTCGGCTATCCTGTTGTACATCATTTTTGCTGAATAAACATAGTCCACACTTTCACGCACACGTTTGAGAGCGAACTCAGCAAGCTCGGGAGTTTCAAATTCGGCAGTTACTCTTGATATCATAAAAAAGTTCCTTTCTATTTTTTGTATGGGTTCAATATGAATAATTGGGAGTTTTTATTATTTTTCACCAAAATGAAAAAAATATACCCGTAAAATATTGATTTGAGAGGAGTTTTAGGGTATAATAAAAATGTTCGATTTTTTCTATTTACGCGAGAGGGGGATAATGTCTTGGATATCAGACCGGGTGATGTACTTACAATGAAGAAGAACCACCCCTGCGGCGGCAGCGAAATGTTCGTGATACGTGCAGGAATGGATTTCAGATTAAGATGTGTCAAGTGCGCAAGAGAATTTATGGTCGCCCGCAATAAGATTGAAAAGAGTATCCGAAGCGTAAAACACGCCGATGAGGGTTAGCGTAGTGCAACATTTATTGTAATATTTTTAGCATTAAGGAGAATACTGAATGTTTGAAAAGCTTGCATTAATGGAGCAGAAATACGAAGAAATAAGCGCTAAGCTCTCTGAACCTGATGTTATCAGTGATAATAAGCTGTATACCCAGCTTATGAAGGAGTTCAAGAACATGACTCCTATCATTGAGAAATACAGGGAATACAAAAAGGCACAGGCAGCCTTTGATGAGGCGAAGGAGCTTCTTGACGCAGGAGGTCTCGATAAGGACTTCAAGGAAATGGCTCAGGCTGAGTATGATGAGTCCAGAGAGAAAATGGAGACCTGCACACAGGAGCTCAAGGTCCTTCTTTTACCGAAGGATCCCAATGACGACAAGAGCGTTATCATAGAGATAAGAGGCGGCGCAGGCGGCGAGGAGGCTTCGCTGTTTGCAAATTCCCTCTATCGTATGTATACAATGTACGCAGAGACTATGGGCTGGAAGCAGGAGGTGCTCAGCGCCAATCCCACTGAGCTTGGCGGTTTCAAGGAGATAAGTTTCTCCATTGAGGGCGACGGAGCTTACTCACGCCTTAAATATGAAAGCGGAGTCCACCGCGTACAGCGCGTTCCCGAAACAGAATCACAGGGACGCATCCACACCTCGACAGTTACCGTGGCAGTTCTCGTCGAAGCAGACGAGGTAGAGCTTGAAATAAATCCCACGGATCTGAAAATAGACTATTTCCGCGCAAGCGGTGCAGGCGGACAGCATATAAATAAAACAGAGTCCGCTGTAAGAATAACTTATCTCCCCACGAACACCGTGGTGGAGTGTCAGGACGAAAGAAGCCAGCATAAGAACAAAGATAAAGCAATGAAAATTCTGCGTTCACGTATTTACGAGGCTATGCAGGAGGAGCAAGACGCAAAGATCGCTTCGGAGAGAAAAATGCAGGTCGGAACAGGAGACCGCTCCGAAAGGATCAGAACATACAATTATCCGCAGGGACGTCTTACGGATCACCGTATAGGTCTGACTATTTACAGACTGGAAGACATTCTCAACGGAAATCTTGATGAAGTGTTTGATGCGCTTGCGACTGCCGATCAGGCTGCCAAGCTCGCAAGTCAGGAAGCGTAGTTTTTATGGATACAGTTTTACTAAATAACAAGGAAAAAGACCTTGAAATAGCTGCTGAATTTATTAAAAAAGGCGAGATAGTCGGTATACCTACAGAGACTGTTTACGGTCTGGGTGCAGACGCTTCCAACGAAGCTGCTGTGCGCAAGGTCTTTGAGGCAAAAGGCAGGCCTGCCGATAATCCGCTGATAGTACATCTTGCAGATTTTTCACAGGCTGTTGACTACACATCAGCTATACCTGCTCTTGCGTACAAGCTTGCTAAGCGCTTCTGCCCGGGACCTCTCACAATGGTACTTCCCAAAAACGACAGGATACCCATGATAACCTCAGGCGGACTTGATACAGTAGGAATCAGAGTGCCCTCACATCCTGTAATGCACAGGATAATAGAGCTCTCAGGCAGACCTATTGCCGCTCCGTCAGCCAATACATCGGGATATCCAAGTCCTACATCTGCTGACCACGTCATGCGTGACATGAACGGCAAAATAGCAGCTGTAGTTGACGGCGGAAGCTCTGAATTCGGCGTTGAATCAACAGTCATCTCCATTGAGGGAGAGAGCACTGCAAGGATACTCCGTCCGGGCTGTGTTACAAGAGAAATGCTCCTTGAAGTATGCGATGAGGTCATAATCGACCACGCTATACTCCACGAGCTTGAAGCAGGGCAGAAAGCCGCTTCTCCCGGAATGAAGTACAAGCACTATTCGCCAAAGGCAGATATAATCATGGTCGAGGGCTCGCTTGAAGGATTTATCTCCTATGTGGGAGCTCATAGCGGCGACGGCGTGTATTCGCTTATTTTCGATAATGACAGGGATAATTTCCCATACAGATATATGACCTACGGTAAAGACAGCTCTCAGCAGGCACATCTTCTTTTCCAAAGACTGCGCGAGCTTGACGACATAGGTGCAAAGGTAGTCTATGTTCGTGCTCCCGAAACAGAGGGAGTAGGACTTGCAGTATATAACCGCCTAATCAGGGCGGCAGGATTCGAGGTGATAAGGATATGAACAGTCTCAACGGAGTCATGGTCGTTGGTCTGACAGGTCAGACAGGGGCAGGGAAGAGCACAGTCTCAAAGATATTTGCCTCCAACGGCTTCACAGTCATCAACTGCGATCAGGTGGCTCGCAAGATAGTAGAAAAAGGCACAAAGTGTCTCGACGAGATAGCTGACCTTTTCGGTTCTGCTGTTATAAATGAGGACGGCACTCTCAACAGACGCGGTCTTGCAGGCATTGTTTTCTCTGACAAGTCCAAGCTTGAAGCACTTACCACTATTACATATCCTTACATCACAGGCGAGATACTCCGACAGATAAGAGTTCACTCCATGAAAGGTGAGAAGCTCATACTTCTTGACGCTCCAACACTTTTTGAGAGCCGAGCAGATGATTTCTGCGAGATAATCATATCCGTACTTGCAAATGCGGATATACGTGAAAAGCGTATTATCGCCCGCGACGGACTTACAGTGGATCAGGCTCGCAGACGTATGAATTCTCAGCTTGATGAGGAGTTCTTCAAGAGCCATTCCGACTACATAATCCACAATAACGGCAATATGGATACAGTCAATGGCATAGCATGGGAGGTATCAGGCAAGATACGCGAGCTTTACAAAAGCAAGCAGACTCCGATGAAGGTGCAGTAATTCAGCCGTAAATGGCTGTTATACAGATTTTTCTGCGAAAGGAGAGGTTTTTAATGGCAGAAAAAAAGAACGAAGCTAAGAAGCTCAAGGAAAAGCTTCTTATCCAGCGTAAAAACGCTTATCATCTTGTTTCGGACAAGGATATAAAAGCCTGCGATAAATTCTGCGAAGGCTACAAGGACTTCATGAACAAGGCAAAGATAGAGCGTGAAGCAGTTATATATTCTATAGAGCTACTTAAAAAGAAGGGCTTTGTTGAATTCAAGGCAGGCATGAAGCTTAAAGCAGGTGATAAGATATACCGCAACAACCGCGGCAAGTCTGTTCTTGCGGCTGTAATCGGTACAGCGCCTATCACAGAGGGCGTAAGACTTTGTGCAGCTCATATTGATTCCCCAAGACTTGACCTCAAGCAGAATCCGCTGTATGAGGACACAGAGATGGCTCTTTTCAAGACTCATTACTACGGCGGTATCAAGAAGTACCAGTGGACCACCATTCCGCTTGCGCTTCACGGCGTAGTTATCAAGGCTGACGGTACAAGCGTTCCTGTAAATATCGGTGAGGACGACAGTGATCCTGTATTCTGCGTAACAGACCTTCTGCCGCACCTTGCAGCAGCACAGATGCAGAAGCCTCTTGCTAAGGGTATCACAGGCGAGCAGCTCAACATAGTGATCGGCTCACGTCCGTTCAAGGACGACGAGGAGAGCGGCTCTGTAAAGCTCAATATAATGAATATCCTCTTTGAGAAGTACGGCATCACAGAGGCTGATTTTATATCATCAGAGCTTGAAGCAGTTCCTGCATTCAAGGCAAAGGATATCGGTTTTGACAGAAGCATGATAGGTGCTTACGGTCACGACGACAAGGTATGCGCATATCCTGCACTTGTAGCTACAGCTGAGTGCAAGAAGCCAAAGCATACAGTAGTTACTATACTTACTGACAAGGAAGAAACAGGCAGCGACGGAAACACAGGTCTCCGTTCTGCATATCTTGAATATTTCGTAGCAGATATTGCTGAAAATATGGGCAGCGATGCAAGAACAGTCCTTTCTGCTTCACAGTGCTTGTCCGCTGACGTAAACGCTGCATACGATCCTACATTCCCAGAGGTCAACGAGCGCAATAACAGCGCATATATTAACCACGGCGTAGTTGTTACAAAGTATACAGGCGCCCGCGGCAAGGCTGGCACATCAGATGCTTCTGCTGAGTTCACAGGACGTATAAGACGTCTTATGGATTCAAAGAATGTTATCTGGCAGACAGGCGAGCTTGGCAAGGTAGACGAGGGCGGCGGCGGCACAGTAGCTGCTTATATCGCTAACCTTAACGTTGACACTATCGATTTGGGAGTTCCTGTGCTTTCAATGCACGCTCCGTATGAGATAGTATCAAAGCTTGATACCTACATGGCATATAAAGCTTTTGAGGTATTTATGGCTGACTGACATCAAAGCCCTCGGCAGCACCGAGGGCTTTTTTATAAATAATTACATTTTGGAAATATATACTTAAATATTACTTATCAACAATCTATATACTGCAATTAATTATTTATATTTGCAATAAGTATTGCACTATGCTATAATAACATATGGAAAGTCATTCTTTCATAAATGACAATCTCATATCCCCTTATTAAGAATGAGAACCTCCCCCCTAATGGCTCTCATTCTTTTTTTTTCGCAAAAAATCCCCGATCAAAGACGGATAGCCGTCTGATCGGGGTATTTATTTTATATTTCCAGACCTTCTATTTTGTCTGCGTATTCATAAACGGTTCTTATACAGTCTGAAACAAGAGCGTTGTTTTCGCTTGCTTTGCGGTAGATTATCATATCTCGGTTAAGATTGTTCGCGTATGAGCATTTTCTTGTAACAAGCTCGTTGAATCTGAGAATGCTCTGAGACATGGGAGCAACCCACATATAAGCATTCTTTACAGTCTTGAGCATACTTATCTGTGTACCTCTGTCGTAGATAAGGATACGCTTTGTAGAGCGCTTTTCGTCGTAATCCTGATTGATAGCAGCACGGCGAACCATTTCAGGCTCATCATCACCGTGGATTATCTCGGGATATTCTGAAAGAAGCTCATAGGGAACATCATCGTATTTAGCAAGAGGGTGCTTGTCGCTCATTACTATCTGGAGAGGGAACTCCATAATCGTTCTGCCTACCAGATTACGGGCTTTAAGACGGCTTTCTATCATTTCCGCATATGTGCTCGGAACGCGGATAAAGCCGACATCGTATTTGCCTGCGCAGATATCCTCGAGGACCTTAGCAGTGCTTGTTTCCATGACATGAACTTCGATCTTATCGGTCTTGTCGATGTATTTGCTGATAAATTTTCCAATAGCCGCAGTTGCGTAGGTCGAGCGGGCAGCAGCGACCTTGAGCTTCATTTCGTTATCAGGAGTCTGAGCATAGTCTCTTTCGAGGCTCTGCATTTCGTCAACGATAGTCTGAGCGCGTGCAAGGAACTCCTCACCCTCGGGAGTTAGTATCATACCGTTGGGAGAGCGGTTGAATATCTGTATACCCAGAGAAGCCTCAAGCTCTTTCAGGGCGATACTTATATTAGGCTGAGCCTGATAAAGCTTCTTAGCTGCCTTTGTAATACTGCCTTCTCTTGCAACGGCAATAACATATTCGAGCTGCTGTATTTTCATAAGCAAATCCTACCTTATTCTTATTCATAGTAAACTATATAAATATTATATCACTATATAAATGAAATTGCAATACCAAATTTCACAATAATATAATTTAAGCTGAACACAATAAATTAAGCTTGTTATTTCAGTGGTACAAATCTTTATATATTTTTCTTTTTCTCAAATGCACGGCATAAAAAAGCTTTATAAAGGTACTTTTGAGAAAACATCGAATATAATTGTATCATAAAATCATTGATTTGTCAAAGCTTTATTAAGCTTTTGCGAAAAAAAGAACTGCCGATCTCTCAGCAGTTCTTTTTGTTTATTGAAGCTTCGGTGTATTATCATTATCAGGTACATCATGACCGACTGTATCAATTATATCGTCATATTTCTTAGCAGCTGATGTATTGCTAACAACTCCGCCGTTGCGTTCATTGATGACATAAGCCACATAGAAGTTGAACAAAGCATAGCCTATCAGGATTATACCGACGATGATACGGATAATATTTCCGCCTTTGAATGGATCAAAAATGAGAAATACCGAACCGATAAGAAGAATAATTCCGAAAACCAACTGGAATATCTTAAAGCCATTTTTCATTTCCTTGGTCAGCGCCTTTATGATCTGAACAATTGCGATTATAAGTATGATAAAACCTACAATAATTGATATATGAGCGCTTATTACCTTCGGGAGACACATGATGAAAAGTCCTATTGCTGCGCCTATACCACCGACAGGGAGAAGTGAACCGTCTCCCTGTGTAATACCGCCGAGTCCTGTCAGGACGCTTCCTGCGACGATTATTCCGCCTATGATATAGAACGTCCATGAGATAACATTAGGGAAGAATGCAAAGCATACGCCGCATACTGCAAGAAGTATGCCCTTGACGATATATCCTGTGTTGTCTATCTTCATATTATTCCCCCTTTACAAGGACTTTGAAATACATAAGCCTGAATTTCTGGTATTTATCGGCTTTCTGATAAATAGAATCTGCAAGGTCGGTCAGTATTTTCTCACATTTTTTAATATCATCTTCACTTGGAGTCTCATTATTGAAGGCTGCTCCAAGTGCGATATCTGTGACCTTTTCAAAACCGCCCTTTTCAAAGTAGATATCACCGTGCCATTTTTCGACATCGGCAGCGAACTGTTTATAATTTCCGTATTCGCTTCTGAGATTCAGCTCAGCAAGAAGCTTCTCCGCATATGAATACATATATCTTATTCGTGTTCGGGTATCGCCGTTTTTGAAGTGCTTTTCCCGCATATTAAGTATAAAAGATCTTCTGATGCGTATCAGCATTACTATCGCAGCGATAAACAGAACAATAGCGAAGATATCCTTTAAGAATCCGGGAATATGTATACCCTTGCCGCCCTTACCGCCCTTTACAACAGTCGTTGCAGTAACATCTGTGCCTGTTGCGGTAGTTGTTGTATGTGATGAGGTGAGCGCGGTATTCTTTGTTGTACTCGATAGGGAAGTATTAGTTGTTGTGGTTGTTGAACCGGACTGAGTTGTTGTTGACTCAGTAGGCTTTGTAGGCTCAGGAGGTACATCCTGCTGACTGTAGCCTGCGGTAAACTCATATGGTATCCAGCCAACGCCGTCGATATAGACCTCAGCCCATGCGTGGCTCCTGTTGTCCTTGACGTCAATTGTTATTGAATCGTCATTGTTTACTTTGCCGCCCTTTATGTCGTTTTCCACAAGGATATATCCTGTAGCGTAACGGGCAGGGATACCAGCCATTCTTGCAAGTATAACGCCTGACGAAGCGTAATGAGTACAGTACCCCTTATGTGTTTCAAGCAGGAATGTCTTTACAAAGTCGCGTGAGGCAGGTGTTACGCCTGGTTCAAGCGTATATGTGCTGGTAGCCGCCATTTTTACTCTTATGTTATTGAGTATTTCAAATATTTCTTCAGGCGTGTTATCATGTTCAACATCTACAAGGTCGCTGTAAGCCTCTCTGACTTCTTCCATGTCCTTATTCTGAGGAACATCGAGGTAGTTTTCGTAAACGAACTTTTTATAACTGCTCTCCAGAAGCTCAGCCATGATTATATTGCCGTGCTCATAAAGATAGGAGGTATCAGCAGGGAGCTCATAATCTATGTTGAAATAGTCCTCATAGTCGAAAAGGTCGTTATCCTTGCAGTACTTGACGACCTTGTCCTTCCACTTTGTATCTGTTATGCCCGAAGCCGAGAAAACAGTTCTGTTTGGAGAGGAAATGGCGTTATTCGCTGCGTTTAAAGTGAATTCGCCGTTTTTGCCCTTGCTGAAAAATACGTCCATGCCTTCACCCAGCAGGACCTCGATATTATCGGGATTTGTAGGAACGAATTTGTATGAGGTCTCGCTCTTTTTCTCAGTTTCAGGGAAAATAAGTGTATCATTTTCGTATTTTATCTTGCCGAAATCCTCAACTCCATATGGAGAGTATACACGGCGCTTTTTTCTTGGGCTGTTTTTTATCCAGATAGTGTTCTTGTCGTCTTTTCTTTTTATGTACTGTCCGAAGATAGCAGGGAAGTTCTGGGGCGAAATGCCGTATTCCTTAAAATCATCGAACATCTTGTCCTTGTATTTTGACGACGGGAGCTCGAACCATTCGTTGTCGTGATAAAGGGCACGAATTTCGTTTTTTAGGTATAAGGCTCCTGATATCGGCTTTTCGATAGTAACTGTAAGGTCGGTTACGTTCTTGTAGCGTACATGGTCGCTGGTTCCGAGCTTGTGGTTCTCATAATCAAGGTTGAAACCGAAAGCGTTAGTCAGATTTGCGATACTTTCGCCAAGATTATGGAAAGAGAAGTTTTCTACAGCGTCTGTAATATCACGGCGCTTCTCATTTATAGAATCACTTCTTTTATAATGTGTGATATTAAGGTAGCAGTTTGCAAGAACTGCCACTATCATAACAGAAGCGATAACGAACATACCGCAGCGCTCCGTTACCTTTAGCTTCATGTGCCGCTTGGGGAAGAACAAATTGTTTTTTCGGACGAATCCGCTTTGTCCGCCTGAATATTCGCCGACGTCAATAGTTGACATAGCAAGTATGGCAAGCCAGTACGAGATGCACATGATTCCCCAGAATACAGGCATTTTTATACCGTTGTACAAGCCTATTTCGAGTATGGGGAAGGTCACCATAAGGGGCAGAACAGGGTTCGGTCTGCAAATGGTGAAATAGCATAGCACAATAGCAAGAAGCCATATATAGAAGACAAAAAGCGTTGTTACAGATGTAACTTCAAGCGTCTTCTTCAAAGCCTTATAATAGTTGAGCTTTGAATCAAAAGCTTCCTTATATATAATATTGTATACGAACTTAAAGCCGAGAACTATTTTTTTCGATTTCCGATACGCAAAAAACAAGAATCCCAGCACCGACAGCAAATATGCTCCGAGAGCCTTTCCGCCTTTAAGCGCAATAAGTATATGAAACGCTGCAAAGCAGAAAAACGCAGCAATTACTGTGCTCTTATTATAGCGGAAATGGAACATTCCGAGAAAAGACATTATAACGGACAGCATACCGATAATAGTAATAGCTGCCGCATAGAATTTTCTCATGCTCGGGTGTTTTTGTTTTACGGACATTACTATGCTGTCGCTTATATTAATGCCGTTAGTGTTTTGTATGTTCTTTCTTTTCATTATATATCTAAATCCTTTATTGAGGCAGATATTCTGCCGACTACGACAGGTATAACGTTAAGTGAAGAATAACCGCCGCCTAAAGAAGCGGTTTTTTCGATATCGTCAATGATTATTACAGCGTTCTTGAGGTCGGCTTCGACCTCCTCGTCAATACTGTCAAGCAGCTTTTCGTCAAAAGCAGAGCTTATATATGTAAGTGAAGCAAAGGAGAGACCATCATTCTCCGTAAAGTAAACATCAGGCTTCTGACAGACGCGAGTGCAATCTACCGAGGATATAAGCGCCTTGACAACTGCCGAAAGGTCTGCGGAGCTTGTTATGCTGTACTCTGCAAAGCGATTCTGCGAAGCATTGAAGAAAACTGCCGAGTGACATCTTTCGTTGTCCAGCAGGAACTGCGAGATAGAAAGAAATGTTTCGATAAGAGTATCTATCACAGGCAGGGCAACATTATTCTCCGAATAGCATTTCAGGTCAAGGAACAGCATACAAGGAACATCTATCGGGAGACTGTAATCCTTTACGATAAAGTCGTCCTTTTTTGAACTGAGCTTCCAGTGTATGCGGTTGAGCTTGTCGCCTGCGTTGTATTCACGGAGATCAAAAACCTCCGACGGATCGTCGCCTGCGCGGTGTTCTGAGAAAAGATCGCTTTCTTCGTTCACACGGTCACTGTAATGAACGACACCGCCGATATCATGACCTTCAGGCATGATAGTGACTTCTGTATGTACATTGCTTGCCGCCTTGAATTTGAATATCCTCAGCGGATCATAAATATTGAGATACAGTGTTCTTATTTTAATAGTACCGCAGAACTTGGAGTTCAGCTGAAATGTCACGCGCTGTGAATTTCTCGGCTGTATGGGCAGAAACAGGTCAAAGGAAGAAATATCATTGCTGAATGTGTTGTAGTATTCTACCTTTGCCTCAGCCTTACCGATAGGGAAAATGCTCTTGTTGGTAACGACCAGTTGAACAGGGAAGTCCTTTGACTTAACAGCGTTTTTGTCCTTTACGGCAAATTCGACCTTTATGCTGCGCTTTGTTATTAAAGTTGTGACAAACATAATGATAGGCAAGGCTATCATTACGATAAGAAGTACAAGTGCAAAGTCCCATATATATAGTATATAGAAGAGTGCACATATGATTATCAGAGCGATGAACAGCAGCTTTGTGAGTATCATGCCGCCGCCTTACTTTTCGCCGATACCCGGAACAGGAACTGTTCTGAGAATTTCCGTGATTATATCAGAAGCAGATGTATCCGAGAGCTTTGCCTTTGAATTGAGCATTATACGGTGCTCAAATACATCGTTGCAGATATATGAGATATCTTCGGGGATAACATAGTCACGGCCCATAGCTACTGCGATACCCTTTGAGAGCTGCATAAGAGCCAGAGTACCACGGGGGCTGACGCCAAGCTTCAGCATAGGGTGCTTACGTGTAGCAGCAGAGATAGAAACGATATACTCGTAGATCCTGTCGTCGATGTAAATATTGGAAATATACTCCTGAAGCTCGGTAATAAAGCTTGCGTCCGCAACAGGCTTTACATTCTCAAGCGGATTGTCGTTGTGCTTAGCTTTAAGGATAGAGACCTCACCACTGAAATCAGGATAGCCCATGCTGAGCTTTATCATGAAACGGTCAAGCTGTGAATCGGGAAGATTATGAGTACCTGCCGAGCCGATAGGATTCTGAGTAGCGATTACGGTATACGGCTCAGGGAGCTTATATGTATTACCGTCAACGGTAATGCTCTTTTCTTCCATGAGCTCAAGAAGAGCAGACTGAGTCTTGCTTGATGTACGGTTTATCTCATCGGCGAGGAAAAGATTGCAGAACGCAACGCCGGGGCGGAACTCGAATTTTCCGTTGCTCTTATTATAAACGGAAAAACCCGTAACGTCCGAGGGGAGTACATCGGGAGTGAACTGCATACGGTTGTGTTCAAGAGAAAGCGCCTTTGAAAAAGCAAGTGCAAGAGTAGTTTTGCCAACGCCCGGGATATCCTCGATCAGGATATGTCCCTTACACAGCATAGCAAGCAGTGCCTTGACGATTATAGCGTCCTTGCCGATAACGGCTTTTTTTACTTCTGCGATTACAGAGTTTATTTGATTTGTATAATAAGTCTTGTCCATATTGTTTCTCCTATGAATTTGTTTATACTATATTATTATAGCATTAAACGCTGACATTTGCAATAGCTCTCTGTATATTTTTACATGAGTTGTTTGTAACTGTTCAGTTACCAAAATTATGATTGTAAAATGTCGCGAAATGGCGAAAACAGCGTAAAACAGAGAGTTTAATTTTACTCTGATATACAGAAAAAGAAGCCTTCTTGTTACTGTTTTGTAACAAAACGCAGTTAAAACTGAATTATTATTAATATTTTATTTACAGATAGTCCATTAAATCTCCATATAATATGTGCACATTTACTCCGAGTCAATAAATACCGTGGAAAATATTAGCCACAAAATGGAAAAAATCCTAAAAGTATTGCCATTTCGAGGAAGATGTGTTATCATATCAACAGCCCGAAAAAATTGAAAACACTTTTTCAGGAAAGGATGAGTTGATGGGTAATCTCAAAGCCGCAGCGTTAGCATGCGGAGTAGTTGCTTCAGTTTTGGGCGGAGGAATCGGAGTTGGATATATTACATCTTCGACCGTAAGTACATCTGATATAGTTAGTGCGGAGGGCACAGTGGCAAATGCTATGAGCGCTGTTTCAAATACAGCGGCTGAGCTTTCAGTAATGACCGAAAAGGCAACTGCAAACAAAGGAACAACCACCAAGAAATCTTATACAGTCGAAAAGTCGACGGCTGCAAGCAAAAAAACAAATGCTGCACAGGAAGGCACAACTTCACTGTACGGTATAGAGGTAGCTACAACAGCTGCTCAGATTTCAAGATCGGTGCCCGCACCGGCTCATGCGCCGGCTGCAATCACACAGCCTGCTACACAGGCATCTACAACTGCTGCAATAGTAGCAAGAGCTACAGAGGCAGTTAAGGTAACTACTGCAAAGCCTGTAGTTACAACAACATTGATGACAACAACAACGACTGCTACCACCACGACCACGATGGTAGAAACAACAATTGCTGCAGAAGAATACGTTGAACCAACAACCGAAGCTCCGCAGGAAACAACAGAGACTTATGTTGAGCCTGTAACAGAGCCTGTAGTGATCGATGTTGAAACAGAAGAGGACTCATTGCCTATAACCGATGAAGAGTACATACTCCTTTGCAACGCTGTTGCGCACGAAGCAGGCTGCAATTGGATCTGTACTGAGGATAAGGCAAAGGTAGTAGAAGTGATTATGAATAGAGTTTCTTCTCCTAAGTTCCCGAATACGATTTACGGTGTAATCACACAGCCGTATCAGTTCTCGGGTTCAAGTACATACGCAAACTTAAACACATACAGTTCTCACGTTACACAGAGCGTGAAGGACGCGGTTACTCTTTACTTCAAGGAAAATGGATCCTTTACTCAGGGTTACATTGGTTTCTGGGGTGACGGTTACAGTAACCACTTCTATTAATTAATAGTATCAAAGCAGCCGGTATACAGTCGGCTGTTTTTTTATTGCATAATAAGTGCCGATGTGGTATAATATATTAAAATTATTTTAGACCGAAAAGGAGAATTGATATGAAATTTTTTTGTTATCCGAAGTGCACTACCTGCCAGAAGGCAAAGAAATGGCTCGATGATAAGGGCGTATCCTATGAGCTTAGAGACATCATGGAGAATAATCCCTCAGAGGCTGAGCTTAGAGAATGGCACAAAAACAGCGGACTTCCGCTAAAGAAGTTCTTCAACACCAGCGGTCTGCTCTATAAATCTATGGAGCTGAAAAACAAGCTTCCTGATATGACCGATGACGAGCAGATAAAGCTCCTTGCCACAGACGGTATGCTCGTTAAGAGACCTATACTTGTTGACGGCAAGAAAGTCCTTGTAGGCTTTAAGGAAAAGGAATATGAGGAGCTTCTTTCTTAACCCTATACTAATCTGAAAAGCAGTCTTTGTGGCTGCTTTTTCAGTATATCGGGAAATTATTGCTGCGGACTTGCTTTTTTGAAAATTATATGATATAATAACTTTTGTATGCATTAAAACGTGACCGAAAGGCAGAGGATTATGGCTAAGAAACAAGACTACGGCAATGAAAGTATTACAATGCTAAAGGGCGCGGACAAGGTTCGTAAGCGTCCTGCGGTTATATTCGGCTCTGACGGCTTAGACGGCTGTGAGCACTCGATTTTTGAGGTCATCTCAAACTCCATTGACGAAGCCCGTGAGGGTTATGGTAATAAAATAGTCATTACTCACTACAGGAACCACGATATCGAGGTAGAGGACTTCGGACGCGGCTGTCCTGTTGACTTTAACAATAACGAAAAAAGGTATAACTGGGAGCTTGTCTACTGCGAGCTTTACGCAGGCGGTAAGTATGACGATTCGGCTGAATCCTATGAATACTCCCTCGGACTTAACGGTCTGGGACTCTGTGCAACGCAGTTTGCCTCTGAGTTCATGGACGTCGAGGTAGTTCGAGACGGCTTCAAGTACAATCTGCACTTTGAAAAGGGCGATAATGTAGGCGGTCTGAAAAAGGAGCCTTGCAAGAAAAAGCAGACAGGTACAAAGACTCGCTGGCGTCCTGACCTTGAAGTTTTCACAGATATAGATGTATCCGATGAATATTTCTGCGATATCCTTAAACGTCAGGCAGTTGTAAACCCTAATATCCTGTTTGTATTCCGCTCTGAGAATGAGGCAGGCGGCTTTAACGAGCAGGAGTTTATCTATGAAAACGGTATCACAGATTACGTTACAGAGCTTTCTGCGGACAAGAATCTGACCTCCATACAGCACTGGACTGCCGAAAAACGCGGACGTGACCGTGAGGACAAGCCTGAATACAAGGTAAAACTGGACGTTGCTGTTACATTCTCAAATAAATTCAAGCTCACTGAGTATTATCATAATTCAAGCTTCCTTGAGCACGGCGGCTCTCCTGAGGACGCTGTAAAGCGTGCCTTTGTAGCTCAGATAGACAGCTATATCAAGTCCATAAACGGCTATCAGAAAAACGAGGGCAAGATAACCTATGCCGATGTTGAGGAGTGTCTCATACTTGTTTCTTCCTCATTCTCAACTCAGACTTCATATGAAAACCAGACTAAAAAGGCTATAACCAATAAATTTATCCGCGAAGCCATGACTGAGTTCCTCCGTCATCAGCTGGAGGTATATTTCATTGAGAATCCAGATGAAGCCCAGAAGATAGCCGAGCAGATACTTATAAACAAGAGAAGCCGTGAAAACGCAGAAAAGGTTCGTCTCAACGTAAAGAAAAAGCTTACAGGCACTATCGACCTTGCCAATATGGTTGAGAAGTTCGTTGACTGCCGTACAAAGGACGTTTCACGCCGTGAAATTTACATCGTGGAGGGTGATTCGGCTCTCGGTTCTGTAAAGCTTGCAAGAAATGCGGAGTTTCAGGCTATTATCCCTGTCCGCGGTAAGATACTCAACTGCCTTAAAGCTGAGTATTCAAAAATATTCAAGAGTGAGATAATCACCGATCTTATCAAAGTCCTCGGCTGCGGAGTTGAAGTTACCACCAAGGCTAACAAGGAGCTTTCCAACTTTGATATCAACAACTTCCGCTGGAGCAAGATAGTTATCTGTACCGATGCGGACGTTGACGGTTTCCAGATAAGAACTCTTATTCTTACCATGCTCTATAGGCTCACACCTACTCTTATCGAGCAGGGATATGTTTATATCGCGGAGTCTCCGCTCTTCGAGATAAACACAAAGGAAAAGACTTATTTTGCCTATACAGAGCAGGAAAAGCAGAGGATCCTTGAAATGATAGGCGATAAAAAGCACACTATACAGCGCTCGAAAGGTCTCGGTGAGAACGAGCCCGACATGATGAGCCTTACAACTATGAATCCCGATACAAGACGTCTTATCAAGGTAACCGCCGATGATATTACAGAGTCCGCAGAGGTATTCGAGATGCTCCTCGGTGACGACCTGCAGGGACGTAAGGACTATATCTCAGAATACGGCGCAGATTATCTTGAGCTTGCGGATATAAGCTAAGGAGCTGTCCTATGAAAAAGATCAGAATGACAAAATGCCGTTTCTGCGGCGGAACTGAATTTATAACAGGATATCAGAACTTTTACGGAGCTGTTTACAGTGCTGACAGCCTTATGCGCTCCACATCGCTGTATCATACTATCTGCCGTGACTGCGGCAGTGTTGTAAGGTCTTATGTAAAGGATCCCGAAAAGCTTCTGAAAAAGAGCGAAAGACGTAAAGAAGGAGAAGAATAAATGCCAAGGAAAAAGGAAACTCCCAATAAGCAGCCTGTTTTCAAGCATGAAGCTTATATAGAGGGCTCGGGAAGCGTTGTTGATGAAAAGATTACAGATACGCTGAAAAAGAACTATATGCCTTATGCCATGAGCGTTATCATCTCCCGTGCACTTCCTGAGATAGACGGCTTCAAGCCCTCACACAGAAAGCTTCTCTATATGATGTACAAGAGGGGACTGCTCAGTCCTGATAAGGAGCGTTCAAAGTCTGCTAACGTTGTCGGTGAGACCATGAAGCTCAATCCTCACGGCGATCAGGCTATATATGAGACTCTTGTCCGTATGACGCGAGGAAATGAGGCTCTTTTGCATCCTTATATTGACAGCAAGGGCAACTTCGGCAAGCAGTATTCAAGCAAGATGCATTTTGCCGCTCCGCGATATACTGAGGTAAAGCTTGAAAAGATATGCAACGAGCTCTTCCGAGATATCGATAAGGAGACTATAGATTTCGTACCTAACTACGATAATACCATGCAGGAGCCTACTTTGCTCCCTGCAACATTCCCGACAGTCCTTGTAAACTCAAACACAGGCATTGCCGTATCAATGGCAAGCAATGTGTGTCCGTTCAACCTTGAGGAGGTATGCGAGACTACTATAGCTCTCATGAAGGATCCCGAGCATGATATAATCAGTACACTGAAAGGTCCTGATTTCCCGGGCGGCGGACTTATGCTCTATGATGAAGCAGAGCTGAACAAGGTCTATGAAACAGGACGCGGCAGTATAAAGGTACGTTCAAAGTACAGCTATGATAAGAGCGCTAACTGCATAGAGGTAACTGAGATACCTTATACGACCACTATCGAGGCTATTATCGAGAAGATAATCGACCTTGTTAAGCAGGGCAAGATAAGAGAGATATCATATATCCGTGACGAAACTGATATCGACGGACTAAAAATCGCTATCGACCTGAAGCGTGGAATCGATCCCGATAAGCTCATGCAGAAGCTTTATCGTCTTACTCCGTTACAGGACAGCTACCCATGCAACTTCAATATACTTATTGCAGGCACTCCAAAGGTAATGGGAGTTCGCGAGATACTTATCGAGTGGACTGCTTTCCGTGAGGAGTGCGTTCAGCGCAGGACATACTATGATCTGCAAAAGAAAAAGGAGAAGCTCCATTTGCTGGAGGCTCTCTCGAAGATACTTCTCGATATTGACAAGGCTATAAAGATAATCCGTGAGACCGAAAACGAAGCGGACGTTGTGCCGAACCTTATGATAGGCTTCGGTATTGACGAGATACAGGCTGAATATGTTGCAGAGATAAAGCTCCGCAATATCAATAAGCAGTATATTCTCCGCCGTATCGAGGAGGTCGACCAGCTCAAAAAGGATATCGAGGAAATGGAGGATATTCTCCGTGATAAGAAGAAGATACGCAAGATAATCATTAATGAGCTCCGCGACGTTATCAAGAACTATGCTCAGCCAAGAAAGACTATGTTCTACTATCAGGCTGACGTTGAGGAAGCCGAGGAGATTGATGATACTCCTGATTATCCTGTTAATATCTTTGTTTCCGACAGCGGCTACTTCAAGAAGATAACTCCTCAGTCTCTCCGTATGAGTAACGAGCAGAAGCTCAAGGAGGGAGATTTCATCAGCCAGAGCTTTGATGCTACAAATAAGACAGAGCTTGTATTCTTCTCGGATAAGGCTCAGGCATACAAGTCAAGAGCAAGCGCCTTTGATGATACAAAGGCAAGCGTTATGGGCGATTATATCCCTGCAAAGCTCAGCTTCGACGAGGGCGAGAGCCTTAAAATGGTAGTCCCCACTGTTGATTACAGCGGATATGTCATATTCTTCTTTGAAAACGGCAAGGTAGCAAAGGTTCCGCTGAAATCCTATGAGACCAAGACTAACCGCAAAAAGCTTGCAAAGGCTTATTCCGAAAAATCTCCACTGGTGGCTGCAATATTCATTGCAGAGGACAGCGACATACTTCTCAGGACTACCAGCGGTCATGCCCTTGTATTCAATACAGGAATGATACTGCCCAAGTCTACAAGAGATTCACAGGGTGTACAGGTCATAACTCTCAGAAGAAAAGCTTTGCTTTCATCGGCTTCGCTTATAGCTCCTGAGGAGCTTCCTGAGCTTGAAAAATACCGTTCAAAGAGCGTTCCTGCCGCAGGCAAGCCTGCTAAGGAATTAGGAGACAGCAATCAGCTCACATTCTGATAAAATAAATGCCCGAAAGCTTTTGCTTTCGGGCATTGTTTTTATTATTCCTGTGAGATTATCTCCTTGTAGAATTCAGCGAAGTCCTTACGCTTATCCTTTGTGAACTGGATAGCTGTTCTTGGGTGCTGATTGAAAAGACCTGTGAGGAGATACTGGAGATCATAGCCCCATACAGCGCCTTCCTCGCGGAGCTTTTCCATGTGTTTCTCAATGAACTGGAATACAGGATATACATTGTACTTTGGATTTTTGAGGAAACCGAGAAGAAGCTCCATTGCGCAGTTGCCTGCGCCTCTGCCCATTGATGAGTATGTAGCGTCAAGCCAGTCAACACCGTCGCCAACAGCTTCAATTGTATTTGCAAAAGCAAGCTGCTGGTTGTTGTGAGCGTGGATACCGACCTTTTTGCCGTATTTGTCTGCTGCTTCAAGGTAAAGGTTTGCTATCCGTGCCAGCTGCTCGGGGTAGAGTGCTCCGAAGCTGTCAACGATATAGAATACATCAACAGGGGACTGTCCGAGAATGTCAAGAGCTACTTTAAGGTCACCCTCCTGGGCATTTGATATTGCCATGATATTGCAGGTAACTTCATAGCCCTTCTTCTTAGCATCTTCTATCATATCAACAGCAGTTGGTATCTGGTGGAGGTATGTTGCAACACGGATAAGGTCGACAGGGGAGTTCTCACGCTCAACGATGTCCTGCTTGTAGTTGCAGCGTCCTACATCAGCCATGATGGCTATTTTGAGGTCAGTGTGGTTCTCGCCAACTATAGAGCGGATATACTCATCGTCGCAGAACTTGCATGGACCAAAATCCTCGACTTTGAACATTTCCTTGTCAGCTCTGTAGCCGAACTCCATATAATCAACGCCTGCCTTGATATTGGACAGGTAAAGGTCTCTTACGAACTCATCAGAAAATCTGAAATCGTTTACAAGTCCTCCGTCGCGGAGAGTAGCGTCTACAACTCTCACATCTGATCTGTAATTCATCAGCTTAGATATCTCTTTCATATTTATCCCTCTTTCACAAAGTAAACTGTAACGCTTTTAAGCTTTTGAGCTTTAAAGCGATTTGCTTCTTTGTATAGTATATCACACATTTTGTACTTTGTCAAATACTTTTTTGAAGTTTAAGAATGCAAATTTTTATGTAAAATAACAAGGGACTTTGCAAAAAAGTCCCTTGTTAATTCAATGTTTGTTTTTACGGAGCTCCTCGAGCTGTTCCTTAAAGCTTTTAATGTTTATGATATCAAGCTGAGGGAATGCTTTGGAAAGACGTTTAAGAGTAAAGCTTCGTTTCTCATGGATCGCCTTGTACTTATCCCTGAGCTCTTCGAGCTTTTGTCTGTATTCTGCATTGCGTTCATCGAGCTCACTTTTCTTGTCCATGACGTGTTCTACACCCGTAAAGATCTTTTCGCCTGTTTTATCTGATATCTTTCTCATTTCAGCGGATATTCCTTCAAGAACCACAAGTCTTTGCTTGATATGGATTATTGCCGCAACAGTGATTATGGTATCGCTGATGAAACCTATAAGTATCACCGTTAAGATAACGATACCGAAGGCAGAGGGGATATCGCGGACAAATTTAACAGTAAGAGGGTGTATAAGTCTGACGGTAACAAGGCAGGCGACTCCCCATAGAAGGGAGAATTTAAGACATATATAGCCTTTGAGGTTGAAACGTTCACCTGAGTAATCCCACCATTTCTGCGAAAAAAACTTTTCCAGCAGAAAGCCTGTAATAAGTTCAAGGAACGTTGTCAGCAGAACAGAGCCAACATAAAGAACAACAATGTTCTCCTTGATAGGTTCAAGGGCGAAACAGACGAGTATCACCCCAAAGCCGTATATAGGACAATACGGACCGTTGAGAAAGCCGCGGTTTATGAACCTGCCATGTTCTACAGCCTGATAAACGACTTCAAGGCACCAGCCTAAAAAGGCGTATATGACGAAATAGCCTGCTGTTCGGCAGATAGCAAGGGTAGTATCGTTCATATATTAATAGCCCAGCTCCTCGCCGACGATAATGACCTTGATACGTCCCTTATGGCGCTGATGTGCGGAGATAAGATAATTACAGCATATTCTGCCGTCACTGCCGCAGCCGTCATACATCTGAGAGCACGACTTTGTAAGAGAGACGCATTCGCCCTTTTCCTTACAGTAGGTATCACAGTTGAGACGGACGCAGTTAGGCGGTGCAGCCTCGCGCTTAACACGGAGCTCTGCTTCCCTGAGGTCTTTAACTATTTTATTGTAGCCTGCGATAATGATAACAGACTTTGGTCCGAAAGCTATTGCGGCGATACGGTTGCTGTTGCCGTCAACATTATAAAGAACGCCGTCCTCGGTGATAGCGTTTGAGCTTGAAATATACACATCTGCGAAAAAGGCTTTTCTGTAGAGCTCCACTACTTCCTCGGGAGTATTTACCTTTGCGCGGTCAAGGTATTTATACTTTGGCGATTCAAGGAGTGATTTAAGTCCTATCTCGCCCATAGTCATCGTGCCGCCGTTTGTGATAACGTCGCCCTCTTTTAAGAGAGATTCAACGATAGGACAGACATCGGCGCTTGTTTCGGCGTAGTAGAATTCCATATTGTTCTTTTTGAGGTTTTCGCCTGTTTTATTTATCCTTTTTTTGATTATTGATTTTTTATTATCGTCCATGATCTTTACTCCTTTATAAATTTAATATGCGGAACATAACGTTCCGCATATTATTTCAATAATTAATTAAGCGTTGTCAGGCTCAAGTACAGCGTAGTTTCCGTCGTCACGCTTATAAACTACGTTTATCAGACCTGTCTCTGCATTTGTGAACATAAAGAACTCGTGATCCAGCATATTCATCTGGAGTATAGCCTCGTCGATGTCCATAGGTCTCATCTTGAACTTCTTGTGCTTGATAACCTCATACTCGACTGTCTCGGGTACAGGATAAGCGAAAGCCTCCTTGAAAGCGGCGTCTTTAAGCTTCTTCTCGACCTTGGTCTTGTTCTTGCGGATCTGTCTGATTATCTTGTCGATAGCGTCATCGAGGGCAACATACTTGTCCTCGGCAGACCTTTCTGCACGGAAAATAATGCTGTTATATTTTACTGTGAGCTCAAGAACTATCTGAGTCTTGATCTCAGAAATTACGATTTTTGCATCAGCGTCCTCTCCAAAGAATTTTCCCAGACGGGAGTCGATTCTCTTTTCAGCATACTCTGTAAAGTTTGTTGGAATCTGCATTTTCTTAGCTGTGATAGTTGTTTTCATATTGGTCCTCCTTTTTGCTTTGTAAAAACAAAGCATAAGTTTATGGTTATATTATACCATAATAAATCGTAGTATACAATAGAATTTTATTAATTTTGTTTAAATGCACAAAGAGTTTTCCATAATTTGTTTGTTTTGACATCAATAATTGTTTTTTAAATTATCAAGAAGCACCTGCGCAACTTGCTCTGTGGTGAGATATCCGCTGTCTTTATCCTCGATAAGAATACAGAATGCGATAGGGAATGAAGGATCGTCAACAAAGCCCACAAGAAGCGAATTTTCCTTTGCGCCCTCGTCTACCTGAGCAGTTCCGCTCTTTACGCCGACCTTATATCCGTTTATCAGATATGCATATCTGTCTGAGCCGTTGGTCAGCATTATCTGTTTTACGGTTGAAGCTGTGCTTTCGGAGAAAAGCTTTTCGCTGTAGTGAGTTTTTGCTTTTTCTTTTTCGTGTCCGTTGAGGTCTGTCACATGGTCGATGAGGTAGGGCATAGTCATTTTGCCTGTACCGTTGGCAATGGCGCTCTGCCACATCATGAGCTGAATCGGACTTACGAGGGTATCGCCCTGACCGATACAGCCCCACTGTGTGCGGAATTCGTAGGAATTTTCGAGAGTTGTGGATGCTGTCTCGCACTGTATACCGTTGATGTCGATATAGGTAGGCTTGCCGCCGTTAAGAACATAGCCCATTTTTTCGTACTGCTTCTTGACCTTTTCAAGAGGCATATCATTGTCCTCAATAAGCTGTGCAAAGAACGGGTTACAGCTGTTTTCAAATGCTTCCTGTATATTCTGAGTACCGTGACCGTAAATGTTATGGCAGTCAATGTCATTTCCTGTCTTGTTGGTATATTTTCCGTTACAGGTATAGCTTTTGGAGAAAAGCTGAGCACTTCCCATTATTTCAACAGCTGAAATAACTGTAGATACCTTTTGTGTCGAACCTGGAACTGTTCCGTACAAATTCTTTGATAAGAGAGTGCCTGATTTGAAGTTTTCAAGTCCCTCATAGCCTTTAGTAACGTCAAGAGAGGGGAGACTTGTGCAGACGAGGATTTCGCCCGTTTTGTAGTTATAAGCCGATACACAGCCCTCCATATAGCCGAATGAATTGAAAACAGCGCGGTTGGCTTCGTGGTTGAGAGTCGTGTAGATAGCGGCTTTTCCGCCCTGTTTTTTCAATCCGTCAGAGAAGCTGTAGTTGTTAAGCTTCTGGAGATTGCGTGCGACAAGAGTATTCTCCATTTGTCCCTTGTCATCACCGATGAGGTTGCCTACGTCGAGAAAATAATTATCGGGATAGGAGCCCTGTCCTGTGCCGTCAAAGAGTACATCGCCCTTGCGGTCATAAACGAAGCCAAGCTGATGTGTGTCGGAGTTCATCATGTAGAAATCTGCTTCGTGGTTTATTTTTAGTACAAGAAACGCCATACCTGCAATGAAAAGCATTATGATAAGGCTGATTATTCGCTGAGTTCTTCTTATGCTCTTCATTCCTGCCACCTCCAAGTCGGTACGTCCGCTTCTTTCTTCTTATGCTTGGGTTCTTTGAAGGAAGGGGACTGTGCAGCCATAAGCATTCCAACCATGAATCCGCTTACCATGAGGGAGCTTCCTCCTGCGGAAATAAACGGAATCGTAACACCTGTAAAGGGAATAAGATTGCATGAGCCGAAGATATTAAGTCCCATTTGAACTATGAGAGCCGCGCATACACAGGCTGATATAGTACCGTGATAGTATGAACGTGCGGGATTTACAAGGGGAACGGAGGTCATGACGAGAATAGCGAATATCGCCATAAGTGCGTAAATAAGTCCCCATTCTTCGCTTATTGTAGCAAATACTATATCGTTTTCAAAGGCGAATACGTTTGAAAGGAAGCCTTTTCCGGGACCTACGCCGAACCAGCCGCCCTTGGCAATAGCGATAAGCGCCTGTGACTGCTGATAGCCGTCGCCTGTCTTGTCGCTCCATATGTCAACATGAAGTCTGTGCTGAACGTACTCGGGAGCGTACTTTAAACCGATAAGAACGAATACTATTACAAGGGCGATAACGCCTATAAGCTTCTTTTTTGAGAATTTAGCCTTTGGATAGCATATCCTGAGAAGAAATCCTGCGGCAAATATGCTTAAAAATGTTGGGAGACTTCCGTAATCGTGGGATTTTACCTGTATAAGGCATACTATTGCTGTAAGAGCTAAAAGTGCGAGATTCTCATAGACAACACTGAAAGTAAGTATCTTGTGCTTCTTCTGCTGGTCGGCAATAGATGTAGCACAGGCGAGTATGAACAGCGGCTTTGCGAACTCTGAGGGTTGTATTGCGAAGCTGCCAATCCTTATCCACATATCCTCGGGACTGGTGAATACAAGGACTATGAGCATTACAAAAATAACTCCGCCGTAGATATATGGCTTTTTGTCCTGTAGGAGCTTGTGATTCCTGCAAAGGATATAGCCTGCCTTGCATGAAGCAAGGCAAACGATACAGGTTATGAGGTGCTTTACGTCAAAACCAACCTTTCCGAAGCAGGATTGGAAGATAAAGCTCATATTAAGTACAAGTATCAGCAGAAAATCCAGAACGTATGATGTCTGCTTGAAAAGCAATATCACTACAAAATAGGAAATATCAAGAATGAGAACTGCTGCACCGAGAACTGCAACATCCCTTACTTCGGTGTAGTTTCCGTTGAAATACACATTCAGAAGCATAGCTATATGAGCTATAAGTACAAAAATGCATGAGAAAACATATGCAACAGGGTTAGCGTACACGTTCAGACCTCCTTTTTCTGAAAATCAGTCGGCGGTTGCCGAGAGTAATGAGGTCGTTTTCGTGCAGAACAGCCTCGCGGACCATACTTCCGTTTACAAAGAGTCCCGATTTGGAGCCCATGTCATGTATAGTCCATACGCCGTTTGAAACTGTCAGCATAGCATGGTATCTGGATACAGACAGGTCGGGGAGTCTGATATCCGCTGAGGCATGACGCCCGATAAGAACTTCGTCGCAGCCTAATTCATAGGTGATGTTCTGTTCGGTCAGTACCATATCGTGAGATAATTCATGCCACGTTTTCTTTGATGACCTGCGCTCACGGTAGGCTGTCAGAAGCAGAACGAATATGCAAACATCAAGTGCAGCGGCTGCTGCAATACATAATATCGTATCAAGTGATTCCAAAAGAAAACCTCCGATCAGATAATGTTATTTTTTTATCACTGATTTATATTATATCATAAATCAGCAGGGATTTCAACAAAGCAATCATAACCACCACTGAAGTGGTGGTTTGCACAGCCCCTAAAAGGGGCGAATACAGGCTCACCCACTAAAGTGGGCACTGAAGGTTTGACATTGCATTACTATCTCGAGCAGCCGCTTCAAGCGGCTGTTTCTTTTTGCTTACTTATTCTTACTACCCGTAAACGGGTCAATGTACTCTTTGAATGTTAGCTGATCTGCCATGCAATCTTCTTCTGTTTGATTCTTTATGTATTCTCGTATGACTTTTTCATTTCGTCCTACCGTATCTACATAGTATCCTCTGCACCAGAAGTGACGACTTCCATATTTG
>NZ_JHXF01000022.1 GCF_000621845.1 Ruminococcus flavefaciens MA2007
GACTGGAAGGAAGTGTTCTCCACAGTGACCGTGGCTGCCAGTACACAAGCTACGCCTTCCGCAGGGAACTTGTAACAAATGGGCTCATTCAAAGCCTCAGCGGCACTGCTCATTGCTATGACAACGCTCGTATGGAGAGCTTCTTTGCCACACTGAAAAAAGAAAAGCTGTATCAGATACCGACCTACAGAATGAAGCGTGAAGAGGTCAAAACTGTCATCTTCAGATATATCTTCGGCTATTACAACACACAAAGGATCAACAGCTTCAACGAAGGCGGTCTCCCACCTGTGACATTAAGAACTTCAACCAAGTCGGCTCATCATGCTGCCTGACTCCTGCCTATCTAAGATTTTGAGTATTCTCTGACTGCACATTTCTTGACAATTCCATTTCTGACGGCCATATCGTGCCAGAATCCGATCTCCGACATCAGCAGGAAGCTCTCGCCGTCAAGGTCGGAGAAGGACAGCGCGGCTTCATTTGCAAGCCTGTGTGTCGGCGGCAGCGAGAAGAACAGCTTTTCCGTTCCACAGGCAGTGCTGATATAGTGTTTATCCTCGGGATGAAAATGCAGCACGATCAGCTGATACTGTCCGTTGTGGAGACCTTCCAGCAGTTCCGTTTCTTCCGTGATCTCCGTTTGTATCGTCATGGTCGGGTATAATTGCGACAGAAGCGGAGTCAGTTTCCATATGGGTGCGGGCGCACAGACGCCAAGCGAAATCGTCCTGCGGCTGCGGTCAAAGTCACGTACCTGCTTTGCAATGCCGTCAATCTCTGACAAGGCTTTCCCGGCAAGCTCAGCGGTCAGTATGCCGTTTTCGTTGAGCTCCAGCTTATTGCGGCTGCGTACAAACAGCGGTACACCAATCTCTTCCTCCAGTTTTCTCATATTCCGACTCAGTGCTGGCTGCGAAAGATACAGCCGTTCGGCAGCTTCGGAAAGTGTGCCGTATTCTTTGAATGCGGCAAGCTGCCGCAGAAGATATAACTCAAACATATCATCACCTCAGTATGATTTTGATTTATAGCAGTATCCGATATTAGCATTGTACAAATCCAAAATAGTATGCTATAATATGCTTGTAACAGGATATCTGTTCTGATTATAACACAAACCAGTATCAAAATCAATACCGGAAAAGAGGGATCATATGCCGGAGAGAAAATTTCTGACTGTATTCTTTTCATGGGGCGGACACACAAGAAAGGCTGCCAAAATGATCACAGAAACAACAGGCGGCGATCAGTTTGAGCTGAAACCGGAAAAGGCGTACTCAAAAATATACCCCATCTGTGTGACACAGGCGAAAAAAGAGCGTGACAAGGACTCACGGCCTTCCTATGCAGGAGTTATTGCGGATATATCACAGTATACCGACATTGTGATCGGTTATCCGGCATGGTGGTATACCTGCCCGATGATCGTGCTGAGTTTTCTTGAGCAATACGACCTGACCGGTAAAAATGTGTATATTTTCAATACCCACGGCGGAAGCGGTTCTGTCGGCACGGACGATATCAAGAAGCTGTGCAAGGGAAATGTCCACAAAAGCATTGACGGAAATCACCTGACAGAAGCTGATGTCAGAGAATGGCTGAACCTATAAGACAAGGAGGAACTTATTATGGAATTCGTAACACTGAACACAGGAGCAAAAATGCCGATTGAGGGCTTCGGCGTATTTCAAGTGCCCGATGCGGCTGTCTGCGAACAGGCTGTATATGATGCAATCAAGACAGGATATCGCCTTATCGACACTGCACAAGCCTATATGAATGAAGCGGCTGTCGGAAAAGCTGTCCACCGTGCGATTGCTGACGGACTTGTAAGCCGTGAGGAACTATTCATCACCACGAAGCTGTGGGTATCAAACATGAAAACAGAAGACGGCGCCTATGCTTCTCTGAAGGAATCTCTTGCAAAGCTTGATATGGAGTATATTGATCTGATCCTGATCCATCAGCCTATGGGCGATTATTTTGCAGGCTACCGTGCGCTTGAAAAAGCTTACAAAGAGGGTTGGGTAAAGGCGATCGGCGTATCAAATTTCTATCCTGCTATTCTTGCAAATTTCTGTGAGAATGTAGAAATCATGCCTGCTGTCAATCAGGTTGAACTGCACCCGTTCTTTACGCAGGACAGTGCGATCACGCTCATGAAGGAATACGGTATCGCACCACAGGCATGGGGACCTCTCGCAGAGGGCAGACACGGTATCTTCACCCACCATGTACTGACGGTGATCGGAGCAAAATACGGTAAGACCGCTGCACAAATTGCGCTGAAATGGAATGCTCAGAGAGGTGTTTCGATCCTGCCAAAATCCGTTCATGTGGAACGTATGGAGCAGAATTTTGACATCTGGGACTTCACCCTTTCAGACGAGGATATGCAGAAGATCGCGGCACTTGATCTTGGGCACAGCGAGATAGTTGACCACAGCGATCCTGCATTCGTAAAGATGATAAATGGTTTCAAGATCTGAGGAGGATAAAACTATGTACTTAGAAAATATCAACGGCCCTGCCGACATCAAAAAGCTGGAGGTTTCTCAGCTTCAGGTACTTGCAGATGAGACAAGAGCCGCACTCATCAATAAGATCAGCAAAGCCGGCGGACATCAGGGACCGAACCTCGGTGTGGTGGAGCTGACTGTGGCATTTCATTATGTATTCGATTCCCCGAAGGACATGATCGTTTTTGACGTATCCCACCAGTGCTATCCGCACAAGATCCTGACCGGAAGAAAAGAGGCATTTCTGGATGAGACGCATTTCGGCGATGTGACAGGCTATACTAATCCGAATGAAAGTGAACACGATATGTTCATTGTCGGTCATACTTCGACCTCTGTTTCTCTGGCGCTCGGACTTGCAAAGGGACGCGACCTGAATCAGCGCAGTGAGAATATCATTGCACTCATCGGCGACGGTTCCCTTTCGGGCGGCGAGGCGCTTGAGGCTCTCGACTACGCAGGAGAGTACGACAGGAACCTCATTATCATCGTGAATGACAACGACCAAAGTATCGCTGAAAATCACGGCGGACTCTACAAAACGCTGAAAAAGCTCCGTGAATCAAACGGCACTGCCGAGGACAATCTGTTCCGTGCAATGGGACTGGACTACCGCTATCTCGATGACGGTCACGATACCACAAAGCTTGTTGAACTGTTTGAGAGTGTGAAGGACATCGACCACCCTGTTGTGCTGCATATCCACACGATCAAGGGAAAAGGTCTGCCCTATGCAGAAAAAGACCGTGAAAGTTGGCACGCAGGCGGTCCCTTCCATGTTGAGGACGGCTCTCCGCTGTATCCTTATGAGGGCGGCGAAAGTGTCATGTTCAACTGCCTGAAAGAAATGCTGGACACGAACGGGAATGCCATTGTTCTGAACGCCGCAACTCCTATGGGACTGGGCTTTGTTCAGGGTGTCCGTGAGGAATATGTTGACCGTGGACAGTTCATTGACGTCGGCATCGCAGAGGAAAACGCAGTCGCTATGGCAGGCGGAATAGCAAGAAACGGCGGCACGGCGGTATTCGGCACATTCGCTCCTTTCTATCAGCGTACATACGACCAGATGTCACATGATGTGTGCCTGAATGACAGTCCTGCAACTTTCCTGATACTTAGCCCCGGGGCCTACGGTATGAACTCCAATACGCATATTGCGCTCTGCGATATTCAGATGTTTGCTCATATCCCGAATCTCATTTATCTTGCACCTGCAAGCAATGAGGAATTCGTGCAGATGTTCCGCTATGCAACCACGCAGAAGCAGCACCCTGTTGCGATCAGAGTTGTGGACAATCTGAAATCGACAGGTGTCGCTGACGATACTGATTACTCAGTTCTGAAAAACAAGATCGAACGCAAGGGCAGCAAGGTCGCACTCTTTGCAGTGGGCGGACTTGTTCCCATGGCACTGGAAGCGGCTGACAAGGTCAAGGCTCAGACCGGTACAGAGATCACGGTCATCAATCCGAGATTTGTCAGCGGTGTAGACGAGGATCTTCTTGATTCACTGAAAAAAGACCACAGCCTTGTCATCACCATTGAGGACGGTGAAGTTATGGGCGGCTACGGACAGAATATTGCAGCATTCTACGGCGATTCTGATATGCGGGTACGCTGCCGTGGCATTTCCAAGGCGTTCCACACGGAATTCAAGGCTGAGGAACTGCTTGATGCTCATGGTATTTCCGTGGATAAGCTGACCGCTGAGATAATCTGTGCGTTGAAATAATAATCTATTTCACATGAAAAGAAGTTCGCTTATTAAAGGACTACCAATATGAAGGTCTGCGACTTTTCTGAAAGTTTGTTTCAAGACATGTGTGACGGTCAGCATGGAAAAGTGAATATAATGATACGCTCCCCCTCATCAGGTAGGAAACTGAGATGCTCCTGATTGGTGAGGGGGTTTTTTTATTAATCGTTCTTGCAATCTGACAGAGTATGCAGTATAATAGAGGAAGAAAACAGCTAAAGAAGAAATGGCTTTCAATCTGAATAATTCTATTCCACGCGGAAAATATAAAAGTCTATAAATAGGCGAAAACACGTCGCTAAAAATATTCAAATCCCTCTCTGTCCGCCAGAATTAAAAAGCCTGTATTTCGAGGAAAACACCGAAATACAGGCTTTTCTGTTACCTACAAAAAACAGTTTTAAATGAAAATTTGCAGTCCCGTGTGCACAAAAAAACAGGTGTAATGCACACGAAATGCACACGGAATGCACCTGATGAAAGGCAGTATAACGATAATTAAAAACAGAAAAACGGAAATCCGCCAATAACGGGCGGATTTCTTTATAGCTATAACAAGAACAATTTCAAAACATCGGTATATTTGGCAATAAACGACTTGATTTCTGCCTCTCGACTTTGTATAATAATGGCATAAAATAACATCTCAGGGGGGAACATATGAAAAAAACACTGACTAAAATGTTATCTGTACTCACAGCTGTCGTATGTTTTTTGGTTGTGTCAGCCTTTAACTCGTTCACTGTAAATGCCGCTGATCAGCTGATAAAGGGAATAATAGATGACTACGTTTACGAGATTTGGAATGCTTTTTATAAAGGCGATGTTGAATATGAAAACACGGAAAACAACGGTTTTTCTGTCAACTGGAACGACATACACAATTCAACGGCACTGAAGGGAAAAGGCTTTGAAAAAAACTCTGTAAAGGCTTATCAGGTGGAGGATTACTCTATCGATTACTCTCTTGATATCAACACCGACGGAATCGCATATGTCGGCGTTCAGGGCTGGATGCAAAATGCAACGGCTAATTTTTATATTGTTGAAGCCTAGGCATTATGGCAGCCGCCTGGAGAAGAAGTCAAAAAACTTGGCAGCGTGATCATCGGCGTCACTACTTACGATCTTTTCTGGAGTTTCCACGTTGGACAGACTTTTGACGGTAGTGGCTACAATTATCCCATGTATTGGAGCGTTGCACGAAGAGACCAACTTGAGCTCAATACTAACAATCATCTTGAGGGAACTATAGATGTGGGCGAGCACTTAAGAGCATGGGCTTCAGCAGGACTTGATCTGGGATATCTTTATGATGTAAAATTCGGAATTGAGGCGTATAATTCCAACGGCTCCGCTAAGCTTATTTCAATGGACACACATATGGACATGGCTACAGAGGAGTTATTTGATAAATACAAGGTCCATGAACCCTATGAATGGCATGATCCTCTTCCTGCAGGCAAGGACGGACGGATAATAAAGGTGGATTTTGAGACTGAAAATGATAAAGTTGGCTGCAACAGTGAAAGTACAGCAAAACTCACCAAAGATGCCTTCTTCAGCGGTGAGCAGTCATTAAACATATGCTGTGGCAAAAAAGGATCATCAGCTTTCTATTATGAACTGGATCCTTATGACCTTCCAACTTCCACAGACGGTACTGTTGCTCGCTTCCAGACAGGAGCAAGGATATACGCAGATAAGGATACTTCTTTTGAAGTGTATTTGTACGAATACAATGATGAAGAGATATTACCGCAGAACAAAACGTATCATATTGGAAAAAGGATATGTAAAGCCGGACAATGGATAAACATACGCGGTCTGTTCTTCGATTTCCAGCATGATAATTTCCGAAAATACAGTATTGTATTCGAAGCTGATTCAAACGTTGATTTCTATATCGATGATTTCTTCATAAGCTCTGCCGGTTCCGCAGACGATATGGCAATACAGACATTTGATGCTGAGAAACGAGGTGACCTCAACGGCGACGGTACTATAAACAGCTTCGATCTCGTGGGATGCCGAAAAGCCTTACTGACATCTACAGGTAATTACCTCATAGATGATGGCGGCGATGTAAACGGCGATTTCAAGACAAATGTAAGTGACCTTGTGCTTCTGACAAAGTATGTTCTTGGAGTCTCGGAAGAGATCCCTCTTACGGAGAATGAAGCTTTTTTACTTACAGGCGATAATGTTTTCCGCAACACGGACAACAATAATGCGTTTGAGGTTTCAGCCTTCAGACAAAACGATGATACTGTCAGCACCATAGTCCGCAGGGATGGCACATTTACTGCTGAATGGAACAGAATAGCCGATTATACCTGCGGAAGTTTCACTGAATACGACGAATACGCTTCCAATTACTGCAAGGACTTCGATATTAACTATTGTGCTGATATAAGTTCAACAAATGATATAGATGTTTTTCTCCGCGGATCTGTCCAGGAAGATAACCAATGGATAGGCTTTGAGATACACGAATGCTTTAAGTGGAACAGCTATACTAAGAGTGACATCAGCAAAGCAATAGACAGCGGAAAGTACGAAACAGTCACTGTAAACGGCGTTGAGTATTATATGAACAAGGAGTATAGAGCAGGAAAGATAAGCAACTTATACTTCTATCGCAAGGACGATACTATGAAACACAGCGATTCATGCTTTATTGAAAACAAATACAATCTAAGCGATTTCCTTGAGGAATGTTCCATATACAACGAAGAAATCGCCTGTGTAACGAAAATAGGAATGTATGTTGAGTCATATGATTCAAACGGCTATGCTGATTTCAAGGAGCTGAGCTTCACGTAATATCGTACAAAAATGGAATTGCCCCCAGAATTAAAAAGCCTGTATTTCGAGGAAAACACCGAAATACAGGCTTTTCTGTTACCTACAAAAAACAGTTTTAAATGAAAATTTTCAGTCCCGTGTGCACAAAAAAAGGTGTAATGCACACGAAATGTACACGACAGAAAGGCAGTATAACGATAATAAAAGAAGCTAGCTCCCGTGAGGGAGCAGTTGTTTTTGTAAGTAATAAATTTATTGCTTCCACTCCGACTATATGGAGTTCCGGTTCAAATCAGGTGTGAAGATCAGCATTGAAAAGTGAACAGATGACTTCTGCTTGAAACAATGCAAAGAGTTTTGTATATTAAGCGCATAACAACCTTTGATTTTTATGCAATTTTCCAAAGTTGTAATATAAATATTGACAACTTAGTATAGGAATGATATACTGATATCAGAAAGTTGAAACTAAATATGTTACAACTTTACAAATCACCAAAATCATGTTATAATCAGGAGGTATTTATTATGAAAATCGCAGTAGTTTGTGCAAACGGCAAGGCAGGTCAGCTTATCGTGAAAGAGGCAGTAAACAGAGGATTTGACGTTACAGCAGTTGTCAAGGGAGAGAACAAGTCCGCTGCTCAGAACGTGATCGTGAAAGACCTGTTCGATCTGACCGAAGCAGACCTCACGGGTTTCGACGCTGTCGTAGACGCTTTCGGCGCATGGACCCCCGACACACTTCCTCAGCACTCCACTTCACTTGCTCACCTGTGCGATGTTCTTTCAGGAACTGACACAAGACTTCTCGTTGTCGGCGGTGCAGGCAGTCTGTATGTGAACGCAGAGCATACCGTTTGTGTTTCTGACGGTGCTGATTTTCCCGAAGTTTTCAAGCCGCTCGCTTCTGCTATGGCAAAGGCTCTGGGAGAACTACGTCAGAGAAATGACGTAAAATGGACATACATCAGCCCTGCCGGAGATTTTCAGGCTGACGGTGAGCGCAGCGGCAAGTACATTCTCGCAGGAGAGGAGCTGACCCTCAACGCTAAGGGCGAGAGTATTATTAGCTATGCAGATTATGCTATTGCTATGGTTGACGAGATCGAAAAAGGCGATCACATCGGTCAGCGTATCAGCGTGGTAAGAGAGTAAGAAAGAGATGAGCATCTATGCAGATAACAAGTAAATTCACAGTGGCAGTGCATATCCTCACCTGCATCGACATTTTTGGCGGTCAGATGAGAGTGACCAGCGACTTCCTGTCGGGCAGTACGGGTGTAAATGCAGTCATAGTCCGGGGCGTCCTCGGACAGCTTCGCACGGCAGGGATAGTTGAAACTCGTCAGGGCAGCGGCGGCGCACACCTTGCTAAGGCTCTCGATGAAATAACGCTGTACGATATTTACAAGGCGGTTGACTGCGTAGATGACGAGGGACTGTTCCACTTCCATGAAAATCCAAATGCGGAATGTCCCGTGGGTCGCAATATCCATAAGGCTATGGACGACAGACTGCAAACAGCTCAGGCGGCTTTGGAAAATGAGCTGAAAAGCACTACACTTGCGCAAGTTGTTGCTGATACACGCAAGATAATAGACGGAGAATAAAAAAAGAGTGTGCTGAAATGATCGGCACACTCTTTCCATAGGGAGTGAAAGAAATGACAGTGGGAGAATTTGCAAAAGTTTATGATAAAAAGACAGGATTTATTGCAGTCATCGACTCTGCTAAAAACTGGTCAACTGACGCAGTAGTGATGCGAGATGTTTCCTCTGCCATTGAATCAGAAATGATAATAGACCGCATTGCCTATTTCAACGCACCTGTTTTTATGATACAGCTTGAAAAATACGTGCAGTGCAGTCAGGAGGCTTCTGATGTTGTTGTGGTTTTCGCTCACAAAAAAGGAAAAACTCCTGTGAACACCAGACTGAAAATGGAGATCTGCGACGTATTTGAGGAAGCAGGAAGACTAACAGTTATGTCGGAGGGATATCTATGACAGCACATGATTATCTGAATTTTATCGTGGACGAGATACACTCCACTGTTGTTGCAACAGTGGACAGCGATGGTCTGCCTGTGACCTGTGTGATCGACATGATGTATGCAGATGAGAACGGACTGTACTTTCTCACCGCAAAGGGAAAGAACTTTTATCAGCGATTAAAGGATAAGGAATATCTTGCTCTTTCGGGAAAAAAAGGAGAGGATACCATGAGCTGTACGGCGATCTCTGTCCGTGGCAAGGTCAGAGAGCTGGGTTCTGATATGCTCCCACTGCTGTTTGAGAAGAATCCCTATATGTTTGAGATCTATCCCACCGAGGAAAGCCGCAAGGCACTCACAGTGTTCCAGATCTATGAGGGCAGCGGAGAGTGGTTCGACCTGTCGAAGAAGCCTATCGAGCGTGACAGCTTCACATTCGGCGGTGCAGAGATCAGGTCAAGCGGATATTTCGTGACCGATGATTGCATCAGGTGCGGTTCATGTCTGAGCGACTGTCCGCAGAGTTGTATCGAACTGAACGGCAAGGCTGTGATCCGTCAGGAAAACTGTCTGCATTGTGGGAATTGTGCGGAGGTCTGCCCTGTGGGGGCAGTCATAAGGAGATGATCGTATGGAGAAACTTGATCTTCTGATAAACTATCTGCTTAACGAAAGAAACGATGTTGACGGAATTGAGATACCAAACAATGATACAGATAAATTCCGCCTTTACAGAAGCCTTGTGAATATCCGCCCTGCTGTCAAGGCAGACGAGGATTATCTGCAAGCCGAGGACGAATACCTCACGGCTCTGACTAATGGCAAGGGCATCACGGATATTGCTGATCTGTCGCCAATAGAGGACGGCATTTATCTCTGGAAAGGTGATATTACCACTCTCCGATGCGGTGCGATAGTCAACGCCGCCAATTCGGGAATGACGGGGTGCTGGCAGCCGTGTCACTCTTGTATCGACAACTGTATCCACACCTTTGCAGGGGTACGGCTTCGTTACAAGTGCGGTCAGATCATGCAGACACAAGGGCATGAAGAACCCACGGGTAAGGCAAAAATAACGCCTGCCTACAACCTGCCATGCAACTATGTGATACATACGGTCGGACCGATCGTTCAAGGGCAGCTCACGGACGAGCATTGCCGTCTGCTGGAAAGTTCCTACAAAAGCTGCCTTGACCTTGCCGTGCAAAACGGCATCAGCAGTATCGCTTTCTGCTGTATCTCAACGGGTGTGTTCGGCTTTCCGCAGGAAAAGGCGGCAGAAATTGCTGTCCGTACTGTCAGGGAGTTCCGCAACACACACGATATACAGGTTATATTCAACGTTTTCAAGGAGGACGATCATGAGATTTACAAGAGATTACTCGGCAGAAATTGACCGTCTGAAAAATGAGATCGAAACGGCAGATGCAATTGTCATCGGTGCCGGTGCAGGACTTTCCACCGCCGCAGGCTTTACCTATTCGGGAGAGCGTTTGCAGAAATACTTCGGGGATTTCGTGGAGAAATACGGCTTTCGGGATATGTATTCGGGCGGTTTTTATCCGTTCCCGACACCGGAAGAACAGTGGGCGTACTGGTCACGCTACATCTACATCAACCGCTATATGGACGTGGACAACGGCACATACAAGCGCTTGTTTGAGTTGGTGAAGGGCAAGGAATATTTTGTGCTGACCACAAATGTCGATCATCAGTTCCAGAAGGCAGGCTTTGACAAGCACCGCCTTTTCTACACTCAGGGAGACTACGGGCTTTGGCAATGCAGTGAGCCTTGCCACCAAAAGACCTATGACAACGAAGAAACTGTCAGGAAGATGTTTGAGCAGCAAAAAAATATGCGTGTACCCTCCGAACTTGTACCGAAGTGTCCAGTCTGTGGAAAGCCCATGCGCATGAACCTTCGTGCCGATGATACCTTTGTTGAGGACGATGGCTGGCATAATGCGGCAGAGCGTTATGATGAATTCCTGCGCCGCCATGATGGACTGCATATCCTGTTCTTAGAGCTTGGCGTAGGCATGAATACGCCTGTCATCATCAAGTATCCGTTTTGGAAGATGACCTATGCAAACCCGAAGGCGGTCTATGTCTGCGTGAATTACGGCGAAGCGTATGCGCCCGATGAGATAGCCGGGCAGAGCATTTGCATCAATGGGGATATTCATGAGGTGCTGAATGTTTTAGCTTAAATCAATTCAAGCCTTGCACTCCAAAACAGAGTGCAAGGCTCATTTTACGCCAATAGGGTTTGCTTTAATTGTGGTGTGCGCCAAAATAATATATTGGACTTGTGCGGAACGGATTACAGGTGCGCCAATAGACTACGGGCTAATGAAATAGTGGTGCTCGCACGGCTTCTCATAACGATTCCCCAAATTTTCTAATCTTTGCAAGCAGCTCATCAGAAACATCGCCTGCTGATGTAAACACTCCCATATCCCTTAATCCCAGATAACCGAGGAAATCCCCCTTGTATGAAAACATTGCTCCGTCATACTGGTTTCTGTCACCGGAGGATAAAAACATTGCAATTTGAGTCAAGCTTTTCGGCGCAGCAGGATAAAGTGCAGAATAAAACCTGTCGATCACGCATTTGAGTTGACCGCTAATACCGTGATAGTAGATCGGGGAAGCAAGAATAAGCATATTAGTGTCATTCAGCAGCAAATATATATCCTGCATATCGTCTTTCTGTATACACTTGCCGTTCCCTTTGCTGTGGCAGTATTCACAGGCAAGACAGCCTTTTACATTCAGCTTACAGACATTTACTGTTTTCACGGTATGATTTGATGATTCAGCCCCTTCACAAAATGCTGTGACCATTTTTGCAGTATTCCCATTTTGACGGGGGCTTCCATTTAATACAAGTATATTCATAGCGCACCTCACCAATTTTCATACCGCTGTCCTGTATGCAGTTCTGCCATTCTCTGCATTTCTGCATCGGTCAGCTCAAAATCAAAGATGCTGTAATTCTCAAGGATATGGTCAGGATTCTGTGAACCGGGTATCGTAATATATCCTGCCTGCAAATGCCAGCGAAGGATTATCTGAGCTGAAATCTTTCCGTGAGCTTCGGCGATCTCCATGATTGTTTCATTTTCAAACAAATCCTGCGTATGACCTCTTCCGCCGAATGGATACCATGATTCGACTACTGTCCCATACTTTGATACATATTCTTTGAATTCCGTATTCTGATAGAAAGGGTGGTTCTCATTCTGTACCACCGCAGGTTTGATATTCTCACCTGCAGTAACACGCTCGTATTCTTCCGGAGTATAATAATTGGAAATACCGATACTGCGGAGCTTTCCGTCTCTTACGCCTTGACACAGGGCCTTATAGACCTCCGTATCATTGCTGCCGGACTGATGTATCAGCATAAGATCAATGTAATCAACGTTTAGTCTTTTAAGCGAATCGTCTATAGACTGATATGCCCTCTCATAATTGGAGGGCATTACTTTTGTTGTGATGAAAACCTCTTCACGTTTGACTATACCTTCGGATACAGCTCTTTTCAGGCCGTTGCCTACGCCTGTTTCGTTGCCGTAATACTGAGCCGTGTCGATAAGACGATAACCGGCTTTCAATGCTGTATAGACTGATTCTTCAACTGCTTCATCGTCCTGCGTCCAGGTACCGAGCCCGAGTATTGGCATTTCATAGCCGCTGTTCAGCAATACGGTCTTGCTGTCAAAATCAAATTCTGTTTTCATATTTTTCTGTTCAAGTATCTTTTTTCTCATCAGAACTATATCAAAGGTACTCCATATACCATCATTATCAAGATCATAATGTTTATCTGTCAGGTCATTTTCTATTGGTTTCCCAAGGATAAAATCGCTGAGATTGCGTATATCATGCACTGTATATATGACCTTTGTGGGGGCGAGCTGAAAAGAAACAGTTACTCCGCCGCTTCCAAGTGCATCTGTCAATCCGGTTGTATCCTTGATATGACCAATCTTAGTGTAGGTGTATGATGTGTCAAAGCTCTTGTAGAAAACAACAAGGCAGTTATCACCATACAGCATAATATCACCTGCAGTTATCCTACCGACTTTTTCTGGAGCTGACGGTAATTTCGAATCAAGATAATAATACTTCTCATTGCTGTTAAGTTCTGACATATCAAGTGTCATGGGCAGAAACTCCTTCAATGCTGTAACGGTATCATTATTTTCAAGCGTGATCTGAAACTCTTTATCTCCGACAGAAATGTTCATGATAGGCTCGGATTCTTTCGCTGTCTGTTCTTTAAATTCCGTAGCAGTGGCTGTTATGGAACTTCCTTTGTTTGTTGGTAAGGCGTCTTCATATGCTCCGCAGCCGCTGAACATAAGCATGACAACAGAAAAAAGAAATGATGTAAACAATCTATTTTTCATCATATATACTCCTTATCACTTTCGCTGGACTTCCGACTGCTATCATATTTTCGGGAATATCTTTTGTCACCACCGAACCTGCACCGATGACAGCATTATCTCCGATAGTAACTCCCGGAAGAACTGTTGAGTTAGATCCTATCCAGACATTTTTGCCGATATGTATAGGCTTTGGTATCAGATCGTGGCGTTCTTCGGGAAGCAGTCCGTGATTAAGCGTTGCAAGCACCGTATTATGACCAACCAGTGCACCGTCACCGATGTAAATGCCGCCTTGATCCTGAAACTTACAACCCGAATTGATGAACACGCCCTTGCCAAGATGAATATTCTTTCCGCAATCGGTGAAGAACGGCGGGAAAAGTCCGACCTCGACGGGCTCGCCGATAAGTTCCGACATAAGCTCGTTTATCTCATCGGGCGTATGATAACGGCTGTTGATCTCCATTGTGATGCGGATAGCCTCTTGACTCAGCCTGTGCATAGTCTGATGAACACCGCACTCTGACGTGACCTGTCTGCCACTGTTTATGTATTCGAGAAATTCAGATGTTGTCATTTATATTCCTCCCACCAATGCTCGGTAAATGAAGCTATATCATCATAGTTCACGGTCTGACCTATCCTCGGCGTTGCAAGGCTCACGCCCTGCTCGTCTGCCGCCTTTACAGCTCTCTGCGGCGGTTCGTCCCAGGCGTGATTTGAGAGCGAATACGCTCCCCAGTGAACGGGTATCAGCCAATTTGCGTGAACGTCCTTTGCAGCCTGCACTGTTTCTTCGGGGAACATATGGGTAGTTGCCCAACCTTTGTCATATTGTCCTGAATCGGCAAGCATAAGATCGGGCGCTCCCAATTTGTCATATACCTGTTCAAACAGATCGTAATAGCCCGTATCGCCCGTGTAATAGAAATTGTGAGAGCTGGCCTTGATATAAAGTCCGCCCCATAACGTGGCATTGTTTTTCAGCGGATTTCTTCCGGTATAGTGTTCCGCAGGGGTTACAGTGTATGAAATGCCTTCAAGCTCGATACTCTCCCACCAGTACAGAGGGTGCAGCTTGTTTTCGTCAATGCCCCAGCCCTTTAAGATAACATCGATGCCGAGTGGAACGATATAATTGCTTACCTTACTGTCTATTGCCTTGATCGTATCATAATCAAGGTGATCGTAATGGTCGTGTGAAATAAACAACACATCTATTTCTGGAACGGTGTTTGTATCAAAGGCGTATTCCGCAAACCGTGCTGGACCAGCGAAACCAACAGGAGAAGCCCTGTCACTCATTATGGGATCAATGAGAATGTTCTTATCGTTCATTTGCAGCAGAGAAGAAGAATGTCCGAGCCATGTGATCTTCATTTCTCCCGACTTTGCACGTTCAATGCTTTCGGGCATTTCGGCAGGCAGCTTATTTTCTGGAACGTTCCTATCACTCTTTGGCGAGGCTTCACCTGTCATGACTTCAAAGTCAAGTTCGTTATGGAACTGCTTTTCATAGTACAGGTCGGTTTTTGCTCCATATTCTTTTTGCTTTTCCTTATCGGGTGTATCTCCTACGGAAGGATAAAATTCAAGGAACAGCAGACCGATAACAAGTATCACAGCAATGATGATGACGATTATCAGGAGTACCTTTCCGCAAATTTTCAGTATCTTCATAAGATCACACCCTTCATGGAATTTATACGTTTCTGCCTAACTCATAGGCTGCCTTTAAGTATTCTTCACTCTGCTCCGCTTCGGCAGGGACGTTGAGACCGCCGCCCGAAAGCACTTTTACAAGTCTTGCTTTCTCAAAGCAGTCCACCCAGCCCTGCAAGCCGCCCTTAGCTGTCTGACAGACCTCATCGCCGTCCTCAGCAGAGGCAGTGATAAGATACACATCTCTGAACTTGTAGTCGGACGGATAAAGCGGATTACAGCGGTCAAGCAAGGTCTTGAGCTGACCGCAAAGCTCATAGTAGTAGATCGGATTTGCAAAGATAAGCACCTCGGCATTGCCGACTTTCTCGCATATTTCCGAGGCATCGTCCCTGATAACACACCGCATTGTTTTCTGACAGGCAAGACAGCCCTTGCAGAAATTCAGTGTTTTGTCTTTCAGCGTGATGAATTCTACATCGTGACCTGCGTCCTCTGCGCCCTTTGCCGCCTGTCGGGCAAGTATTTCGGAATTGCTTTTGTTACGCAGGCTCGATGATATGACAAGTACCTTTTTAGACATGTTTTTCTCCTTTATTTAAGATATTCACGGTAGAACTCTTCAATCTTATCAAACGGGATTGCGTCTTTTCCACCGCCGTCATAGAGGTCTGTGTGAACCGCATCAGGAATGATCATGAGTTCCTTATTGTCAGCATATTTGCTGTCCTTAGTCATAGCTTCATAAGCGTCTCTGCTGAAATAGCATGAATGAGCTTTTTCACCGTGGATAAGGAGAACAGCGCTTCTAATTTCGTTGCTGTAGGTATTGATAGGCTGATTGATGAATGACATACAGCCTATTGAATTCCAGCCATCGTTTGAATTAAGTGAACGACTGTGGTATGCTCTGTCCTTGTAATACTCGCTGTAGTCCTTTACATAAAACGGAACATCCTCAGGCACCGGAAGAGGCAGACAACCGCCACCGCGTACATATTCTCCTGAAGCGTAGTCTTTTGTACGCTGTGCGTTGAGAGCTTCTTTCGTCGCAAAACGTGATTCTTCATTATCGCCTTCATCAAAATAACCATTTGCATTAACTCTGGACATATCATACATTGTAGCTGTAACAGTTGCCTTGATACGTGAGTCAAGCGCTGCAGTATTTATCGCCATGCCGCCCCAGCCACAGATTCCGCAGATTCCTATCTTATCAGGATCAACATTATCCTGTACTGAAAGGAAATCAACTGCTGCCTGGAAGTCCTCTGTATTTATATCAGGAGAAGCCATGTATCTTGGCTGACCTCCGCTTTCTCCCGTAAAGGAAGGATCAAAAGCGATAGTCAGGAAACCACGCTCCGCAAGTGTCTGTGCATAAAGACCGCTGCATTGTTCCTTGACTGCGCCAAAAGGTCCGCATACTGCGATAGCAGCTAATTTCCCGTCGGAGTTCTTCGGAGTATACATATCAGCCGCAAGTGTAATTCCATATCTATTGTGGAAAGTAACCTTCTGATGTTCAACCTTGTCAGACTTCGGGAAAGTTTTGTCCCATTCCTTTGTAAGTGTAAGATTTTCCATGTAATTCATTGCATTTCCTCCTTTTTCTGTCAAATCAGTAATGAGCTGTTCGGTTGGATCAGCTTCTGTCTGCGAGCTTTTAGGCGTATCAACGTTATTCTGTGTAGAATTGTTCTGAGAATTGCCGCATCCAGTAAGTAATGCAGTACATAGGCAGATCATTATAGTCGCTAATCTGATCTTTTTTTGTTTCATAATAATACTCCTTTTAAGTGATGCGATACGTAAAGCTTTACTGATATGATCATGATCGTTTCATCGTGTGAGTGAAGTAGTCAAGGCAGTCTATACAATAATTATACTTATGGACTCTATCGAGCAGTGAAAGTCTGTGCTTTGTAATCAGCTTATCAAGTGCTGTGTACTGTTTCTGTTCGATCAGCTTTATACACTCAGATATCTCGGCTTCTGACATACCCGCGTCGGTCAGGTTGCGCCTTATTCTGAACAGGTCCATTTTGTCTGCCATGATGTTCACCTCCCTGTGCTTTCATTCTAACACAGTTAAAGCAAAATAGCAAATACTTTATAAGCAAATCAAGATATGCTTGACAGGCATATCACAAGATGATATAATATAGCCATACCCGAAAGGAGGTACGGCTATGGAAATTCGTGTATTACGCTATTTTCTTACTATCGCAAGAGAAGGAAGCATCACATCGGCTGCTGAACAACTGCATATCACACAGCCTACGCTGTCAAGACAGATCAAAGACTTGGAGGACGAGCTTGGACAGAAGTTGTTTCACCGAAGCAGCCACAGCATGAAACTGACACAGGAGGGGTTCATATTCCGAAAAAGAGCCGAAGAAATAGTTGCAATGGTGGATAAGACATCCGCTGAATTTCTTTCTATGGATAAACCGATTGCAGGTGATATCTATATCGGCGGCGGAGAAACTCTTGCAGTAAGTCTTATTGCTGACCTCATTTCAAAGCTAAGGACGGAATATCCAGATATACGATATCATCTTTACAGCGGCAATGAAGCTGATGTAACTGAACGGCTTGACCGTGGTTTGCTTGATTTTGGTATTCTTGTTCAGCCTGCAAATGTTACGAAATATGACTATATACACCTGCCTGCCGAAGATATATGGGGAGTTGTTATGCGCAAGGATTCTCCGCTTGCAAAAAAGAAAGCTATCGCGAAAGCAGACATTATAGATTTACCATTGATTTTTTCACGCCAGGTATTGAATACCAAAAGTGAAAACAACGCTTTCATTCAATGGTTCGGTGATGACTTTGATAAACTGAATATAGTCACTACCTTCAATCTGATGTATAATGCTGCACTTATGGTAAAATCCGGGGTTGGCTACGCTGTAGGTATAGACGGTATAACCAACACAAGTGACGAGAGTGAACTATGCTTCCGTCCGCTCGTTCCGAAAATGATCTCGGGACTTGATCTTATATGGAAAAAGTATCAGGCTTTTTCACCTGCAGCAGAATTGTTCCTTGAAAAATTACAGGATGCTTTCGGATGAAAGAGATTTGGAGCTGACAAAAATGCCGACTCATTCTTAATTCACATATACTTCTCTTCATATCCCATAATGTGGCGATATATCACATTACCCTAAAAATGAAAGTATTCGCATTGCAGTTTCGTGTACAGCAAAAACAGGTGTTATGCACACGAAATGCACACGACTGAAAGGCAGTATAACGATAATAAAAGAAGCCAGCTCCATAAGGATAAGAATTTATGAATTGTTATTATTGGGCAGCCTTGCGGCTGCCTTTTTTTGTTTGAACTATTGACCAAATTATGAGCGTATGTTATAATGGGATCAGCAAAATAGTAATTATTAATATCACAGTTTTTTTATGTGTGAGAACTGGTAAAGGAGCTTTTAAATGAATATTGATAACACACTATATACAGGAAGACCGACTGAGCAGAGTTCTGACGTTGAAATGGCAATATACGATAAACTTGATGATCTTGGCATTGAGTACAAGAGAGCAGACCATGACCACGCTGATACTATGGAGGACTGCCTGCTGATAGAATCTGTTCTTGGAGCTAAGATTTGCAAGAATTTGTTTCTCTGCAACCGTCAGAAAACGAGCTTCTATATGCTTCTTATGCCGGGAGATAAGCCTTTCAAGACTAAGTTTCTTACATCGCAGCTGAACAGCGCTCGTCTGTCGTTTGCTGAAGCTGATAAGATGCAGGAGTATCTTCATACTATCCCTGGTTCTGTATCAGCATTGGAGCTCATATTTGATACAGAAAACAACATTCATCTTGTTATCGATAACGACCTTATGAGCGATGAATACATTTGCGGACATCCCGGTATCAATACATCTACAGTCCGCCTGCTCCGTGAGGATATGCTCAAATATGTCCGTGCGGCTAAGCATGAACCTACATTTATAGATCTGCCGGTTGAATGATAGTTAAAGCCTCCCGAGGGAGGCTTTTTTGATATAAAGTATGCTTGTGTAATTTGCTATAAAAACAAAATCCGATATAGTAAGTAATGACGAAAATTCAAAAATGTTCAGGTTTTATATTGACACCGTGTCAGAATAGTGCTATACTAACTATAGTGACACGATGTCAGAATAGATTGTGCAACGTATAATGGACAATATCCATGCGAAAAAACACTGATCGTGACGAGGAAGAAGGAGAATGTACTATGCCAAAAGGTTCACCGGAGCTGACAGCTTCACGTAAGGAAGAGATTGTGAACGCCTGCGAAAAGCTCTATCAGACAATGAGCTTCAAGGAGATCACAATAAAGGATATAGGTGCTGTGACATCATTCACAAGGACTTCTATCTACAACTATTTTCAGACGAAAGAGGAAATTTTCCTTGCCCTGATGCAGCGTGAGTACGAGCTGTGGGCTGAGGAAATGAACGAGCTTGCAAAGGAAAATGAAACTATGACCACTGAGGAGTTTTCATCAGCACTTGCACACTCTCTTGAAAAACACGAGCAACTTCTGAAGCTCCTTGCCATGAATCACTACGATATGGAGGAAAACTCTCGCCACGAACGGCTGACGGAGTTCAAGGTCGCTTACGGTGCTTCTCTTGATGCAGTGAGAGTATGTGTCAGAAAATTCTTCCCCGAAACGGACTGCGAAAGCTTTATCTTCGTATTCTTTCCGTTTCTGTTTGGTGTATATCCGTATTCGGTGGCGACACAAAAACAGCTTGACGCCATGCGTGATGCAAAAATGAAATTCAGGATGCACAGCATATATGAGATAATTTATTCCTGCGTGATGCAGCTATTAGGAGGTACAAAATGAAATACACAAAACTTGGTAACTCAGATCTGAACGTTTCGAGAATATGTATGGGCTGTATGGGCTTCGGAGATGCGTCAAACGGTCAGCACTCATGGACGATAGACGAGGAGCACAGCCGTGAGATCATCAAGCGCGGGCTTGATCTCGGCGTAAACTTCTATGATACCGCGATCGGTTATCAGTCCGGAACCAGCGAGCAGTATGTCGGCAGAGCACTGCGTGACTTTGCAAAGCGTGATGAAGTTGTGGTTGCAACAAAGTTCCTGCCGAGAACTCCTGCGGATATTGAAGCAGGTATCAGCGGACAGAAGCATATAGAGCGTATGATAAACAAGAGCCTTGAAAATCTCGGAATGGACTACGTTGACCTGTACATTTATCATATGTGGGACTGGAATACGCCTATCTACGATATACTCGATGGTCTGGACCGTATCGTCAAGGCAGGAAAGGCAAGGTACATCGGCATTTCAAACTGTTATGCATGGCAGCTTGCAAAGGCAAATGCTCTCGCTGAAAAAGAAGGCTTTGCAAAGTTCGTCAGTGTTCAGGGACATTACAATCTGATCTTCCGTGAGGAGGAGAGAGAAATGGCTATGCTCTGCGCTGAGGACAATATCGCTATGACACCATACAGTGCCCTTGCAAGCGGCAGACTTGCAAGACTCCCCGGGGAGACCTCAAAACGTGCCGAGGAGGATAGCTACGCTAAATTCAAGTATGATGCCACGAAAGAACAGGATGAAGTTATCATCCGCCGGGTTGCAGAGCTTGCTGAAAAGCATGGTGTTTCCATGACAGAGGTAAGTCTTGCGTGGCTGCTGACAAAGGTAACATCCCCCGTTGTCGGTGCGACGAAACTGCATCACATTGAGGGTGCAGCAAAGGCAACAGAGCTTGAACTCACCGATGATGAAACAGCATATCTTGAAGAACCTTATGTACCTCATGCGCTGGCAGGCGTTATGGCGCAGAACAAGCCTGCAAACAAGAATGAAAAACACGTCTGGTCAACAGGCAGTCAGAAAATCTAAGGAGGAAATCAATATGAACAATTTACCAAAGATCGCACTCGGTGCGTGGGCTTGGGGCAATGACGGAACATTCGGCGGCAGCCTGACGGCTGATACGCTCCGCCCGATCTTCGATAAGGCGATGGAGAACGGTCTGAACCTGTGGGATACCGCTTATGCCTACGGTATGGGTACTTCCGAAAAGGTGCTTGCAGAATTCGTGAATGATCTTCCGAGAGACAGCTTCATGATTTCGGATAAGTTCGCGCCACAGTGTGCAGATGCTTCCTCTCCAACGGCTATGAAGGATATGATCGAGATGCAGCTGAAACTCATGGGACTTGACCGCTTCGATATTTACTGGATACACAACGTCTGGGACGCTCCGAAATGGACGGAGGAGCTTGCAAAATACTTTGAGGGTAAAGACAACGTGCCAATGATCGGTGTTTCTAATCATAATCTTGCGGAGATAAAGCAGGCGGATGAAATCCTCAAAGCGCATGGTCTGAAACTCTCAGCGGTTCAGAACCATTACAGCCTTATCAACCGTTCCTCGGAGGAGTCCGGTATTCTGGACTACTGCAATGAAAATGGCATTACGTTCTTCTCCTATATGGTGCTTGAACAGGGCGCACTTTCCGGCAAGTATGATACTGCTCACCCCCATGCCCGCAGGCTCCGCAAGAGCTGACAGCTATAACCCCATTCTCGACAAGCTGGAGGTCATGAACAAGGCTCTCGGCAAGATCGCTGAAAAATACAGCGTAGGAATCGCACAGGTTCCTGTTGCGTGGGCTATAGCTAAGGGTACTCTGCCGATAATCGGTGTAACAAAGGTCAGCCATGTTGAGGACGCAGTGAAGGCAGCAAATATAACGCTGACTGCCGATGAGGTAAAGGAGCTTGAAAGCGTTGCCGACAGTCTTGAGTTGAATGTTATCCGTTTCTGGGAAAAGGAAATGAAATAAACAGGTGAAATGTATGAAAAAGATTATTCTTTCAATGTTAGCTGCAATGTGTATGCTGTGCATCACGGGTTGCGGAAATACAGACCTCAGCTCCGCTCCGGCAGAAACTGCCGTACAGCAGGAAGTGCAGACGGATCAGTCCGCCGAAGATACTGAAGCAGGAAAGCCAGATGAAGAAAAGGCTGTTACCGAACAGACTGAGAATCAGCCGGAAAACCCGGATACTACTGAGAGCAGCGGAAAGGACACGATAGTTGTGTATTTCTCTGCAACAGGCACCACAAAGGGAGTAGCAGAGCGTATCGCAAGTGTCACAAATGCCGATATTTTTGAGCTTATTCCTGCTGAGCCATACTCTGACGCAGACCTTGACTGGAACGACAAGAACAGCCGCACGACGATCGAGATGAACGATCAGAAGGCACGTCCTGCTATCGCAAATGATACAGTTAATCTGGACAGCTATACCACTGTTTACATCGGCTACCCGATCTGGTGGGGTGATGCGCCCAGAATAATGAGTACATTCGTTGAGGCACACGATTTTGACGGCAAGACTGTAATTCCCTTCTGCACCTCTGGCGGCAGCGGCATCGGCAGGAGTGGAAGTAACCTTGCATCGCAGGCCGGCAGCGGAAAATGGCTTGATGGAGACAGGCTTGATTCAGGCATATCCGAGAGCAAGATACAGGACTGGATAAACAGTATGAATTAAACAGGGAGGGCTGTTATGCAGACAAAGACGGGTATCATCAAAAGAATAGTCGATGCGGTGCTGACAGTCCTTTTGCTGTTTCTTATGGCATATCAGGTGACAAGCGATGTGCTGCATGAGTGGCTGGGTATCGGTATGACCGTAACGCTGATACTTCATCATATCCTCAACCGCAAATGGTATCAGTCTGTTTTCAAGGGAAAATATACGCCCTACCGTATCACTATGACTGCGGTAAACACGCTTTTACTTGCGGCTATCGCTCTGACGGCTCTCAGCGGAATGGCTATGAGCGGACACGCAGTACAGTTTATGTATGGGTTTATCAATGTTATGACAGCAAGGACGCTTCACCTTGCAATGTCCTATTGGTCATTTATACTTATGGGTATACATATCGGTCTGCACATGAAAGCAATGACAGCAAAGCTGCCAGACAATGGCAAAATTGTTTTCAATGCTATCCTCACAGGCTTATCAGGTGTGGGACTATGGCTGTTTCTGAAAAGCGGTATCATAAACTATATCACGTTCCAAACACACTTTGCTTTTCTTGACTACACTACGGCAAAATGGCTGATCATTCTGCAAAACCTTGCAATATGAATATCTCTTCAGAAGCGGGAAGTATATCGAAGTGTTACCGTACTGATCTTATTGACTATGGTATGGCAAAAGCCGCACTGAATATGGCTACAATGAACCTTTACAACACTTTTAGGAACGATAGGGCAGTTAATATATTCTGTGTTCATCCAGGATGGATACGAACTGATGGAAAAGCTGATAATCCTGCTACGCTCTCATCTTATGAAGCAGCAGAGATACTGCGTGAGCTTTTTGAGAAAAAGAGAAATGATTTTGACAGCCATAGGTTTATAACTAATCTTGATGAAGATTATCCGTTCTGAGGAGTTGAGATAATGCAACAGAAAACAAAAGAAACTTTAGTCAGGCTGATACTGTTATTTATCGGACTTGTGATCGCTCATCTCGGGGTTACATTATTTCTGCTTGCAGATTCGGGAGCAGATCCTTTCAATGTTATGATACAAGGACTTCGCCTTCTTGTCATTAAAACAGGTCTGTTTGTACCAACTCATGGAATAGTGCATATGTTCATTTGCTTTTTGATCATTCTTATCCTTTTGATCGTCGACAGAAGCTATATAAAGCTTGGGACGATAGTTTGTATGTTCTGCGGCGGACCGATAATCGATTTCTTCACATGGCTGCTGAGCGGTTTGAAAATCGGAGATGCTGTACTGCCTGTAAAAATTGCTGTACTGATCATAGGTTGTGGGATACTGGCATTCGGAATGTCGATTGTTATTAAATCTGAGGCAGGTACAGGTCCAAATGACCTTGTAGCAGTTGTCATAAGCGACAAAAGAAAGATACGATTTGCAGCTGTAAGAATCACTACAGATGTGATATTTGTAGTGACAGGCTTTCTGCTTGGCGGAAAATTTGGCATAGGTACGATAATCTGCGCTTTTCTGGTTGGACCTGTTGCAGATATCTGTATGCCTTTTTCAAAATCTATTGCAGAGAGATGTGTACATAGAATAAGCAAGAATAATTCATAGGAGGATGCTTTATGTTTGAAGAAAAAGGAACTGTAAAATGGGGCGTTATGGGTACGGCCGGGATCGCATCATGGGGTACTATACCAGGGATGCAGAAAGCCAAGCGCTGCGAGCTGTATGCGATAGCAGGCAGAAGCCTTGAAAAAGCTCAGGCGTATAAGGAGCGTTTCGGCTTTGAAAAAGCTTATAAGGGCTATGATGCGTTGCTGTCTGATCCAGAGGTGGAGGCGGTATATATTCCATTGCCGAATGATATCCACTGCGAATGGGTAATAAAGGCTCTTAAGGCTCATAAGCACGTATTGTGCGAGAAGCCACTTGCTATGAACGAAGGCGAGCTTCGCCGTATGTTTGCAGCAGCAAGGGATAACGGCGTTATACTTATGGAAGCTTACGCATATCTCCATAGTCCGTATATATGCCGTCTGAAGGAGATAATTTCATCAGGCGAGATAGGAAAGGTAGACTATATAGATACCGCCTTCCTTACACAGAACTATTCTGAGAATATCAGACTTCATAAGGAGCAGGGCGGAGGAGGAATATATGATGTAGGATGTTACTGTACATCTATGATACTTTCGCTCATTGATACACCTATGAAGTACATAAAGGCTGATGCGGAGTTTGGCGGCACAGGTGTCGATCATATGGCTTCTGTTCTTATAGGTTTTGAGGACGGTTCAAGAGCTTCATTCAATGCTGGCATGATACTCGGTACTGATACCAGCGACAGATATGACAGGCTGTTTATCCACGGTTCAAAAGGATATATTCGTTCTGATGTTGAGTATAACGGTGAAGGTGAGCTGCCATTTGAGGTAACAGTTAAGAACTCAAATGGTGAAAGAGTTACACGAACGGAAACTGTTACTGCCGGTTCCAACTACAGTATGGAGATGGAGCAGATGAATGAATGCATTAATGGAAAAGCATTGCCATATATCACTGAGGAATTTTCAATCAGAAATATGCGGATTCTTGATAGTATACTTGATGCAGTGGGATATAATGACTCAAAGGAGCAGTTCGTCCTGCCAAATGGGACAGTGATCCCGGCAGTAGGCTACGGTTCATACCTTTCAACAGAAAATGGCGGTGTTCAGACTATTATAGATGCCCTTGATGCCGGCTACCGCTATATAGACACGGCGCAGTTCTACGGAAACGAGGAACAGATCGGTGAAGCTATAGAACGTTCGGGAATTCCAAGAGAGGAGATATTCCTGTGCAGCAAGGTATGGTATACCGATCTTGGCAGAGAGAAAACGATGAGATCATTTGAAGAGTCATGCAAGAAGCTTAAAACTGATTATCTTGATATGTATCTTATACACTGGCCTAAGAGTGACGGGAATGTTGATGAATGGTTTGAAAAAGTCAGCGGTTCATGGGCGGCAATGGAGGAGTTATATGAGCAGGGAAGAGTAAAAGCCATAGGTTTGTCTAATTTCCTTCCGCACCATATAAGGCCTCTTTTAGAGATTGCACGGATCCGTCCTATGGTAGACCAGTTGGAGCTTCACGTAGGATATATGCAGGAATATACGCTTTCATACCTCCGAAATGAGGGGATACTTCCTCAGGCATGGAGCCCTCTTGGCAGAGCAAAACTTATAAATGACGGTGCAGTATCAAAGATAGCCGCCAAATACGGATGCACCAATGCGGCATTATTGCTCAGATACCTTAATCAGCGAGGTATTCCTGTTATCCCGAAAGCTTCATCAAAGGAAAGAATGAAGGAAAATCTGAATATATTTGGCTTCAGGATTTCTGCGGACGATATGTCATACCTTTCAAGCCTTCCCGAGAGAGGATGGTCGGGAGAGCATCCTGATGAAGTATAGGCGATTAATGGACAATTTTTAATTCCGCCAATATGGGCGGAGATCACTTTACATTCTGACATTTTTCAGTATTGATGATATTTATGCTGAAATGTGTTCAGTCAAATTATAAGGAGGAAAATTCAATGAAAGTACTTTTAATCAACGGAAGCCCCAGAACCGATGGCAACACATCTGTCGCAGTGAAAGAGATGGTCAGAACATTCGATACTGAGGGAATAGAGATCGAGGTCTGTCAGATAGGCAATAAGGATATTCGCGGATGTATTGCCTGTGGTAAATGCGCCGAGCTTGGACGCTGTGTATTCAATGATGAGGTAAATGATATTGCAGCTAAGTTTGAAGCTGCGGATGGTCTTATCGTTGCGTCTCCTGTTTATTATGCTTCGGCAAATGCAACTCTCATTGCCTGTCTTGACAGATTGTTTTACAGTTCTCACTTTGACAAGACCATGAAGGTCGGCGCAAGTGTTGTTATTGCGAGACGCGGCGGCTGTTCGGCGACATTTGACGAGCTGAACAAATACTTCACTATCTGCGGTATGCCTGTTGCTTCAAGCACATACTGGAACAGTGTTCACGGCAGATTGCAAGGCGAAGCCGCTTTTGATGCCGAAGGAATGCAGACAATGAGAAATCTCGCAAGGAATATGTCGTTCCTGATGAAATCAATAGCCCTCGGTAAGGAAAAATATGGTATGCCCGAAAAGGAAGCATGGAATTCAACCCATTTTGTTAGAGATGATATGAAATAAGAGGTAAGTATATACTATCCCTAGTTCTATATCAGCACTGGAGCTTATATTTGATACAGACAACAACATTCAGCTTGTTATCGATAATGATTTGATGAAGGATGAATACATCTGCGGGCATCCCGGTATCAATACATCAACAGTACGCCTGCTCCGTGATGATATGCTCAGATACGTTCGAGAGGCTGAGCACGAGCCCGCATTTATAGATTTGCCGGTAGAATGATTATAAAAGCCTCCCTCGGGAGGCTTTTTCTTAATCCTTGAAGGAACAGATGTTGACTGTGGTTTCTTTATATGTTATAATTCTGATAAAGGAATAGAAGAATGTTTTTTTTCAGCTCAATTTAGGTGAGCGATAAGTATGTTTGCCTTTTATCCTTTATAACAGACACTTATAAATACATATGTTATAATTAAAAAAGGGAGGGTTTCATATGTATAAAAAAACGAGCAAATTAATTGCAGGCGTTATGACATTAGTTATGGCGGCTGTACCGACGGTCTCTGCGGCTTCTGCCGAGCAGGACAGAACGGTCATGGTCATCGGAGAGAGCACATTCGAGAAAAAGTCTCTGCCGTGGCACATCAGTTCTGCGCTTCCTGCAAAGCAGTCGTACCAGATCGAGGATGGTACATTTCATATCAGTATAACGTCTCCACAGGGCATTGACAAAGAAAAGTGGGATCTGCAGTTCAGACATAGGAATCTCAATTTCAAAGCAGGGCATGAGTACAAGGTGAGCTTCAGGGCAAAGAGCAACAGGGAAGGCTTTGAACTTTGTTCGCAGATCTGTGATGTCAAGTACGAAGAAAACTATTTTGTGCTGGACGGTATGACAAACGATATGCACATGGGACCTGATATGGGAGGGCAGTGGCCTGCGTCAGCAGTAAAGCTTACGACTGAATGGAAGACATTTGAGGGAATATTCAAGCCCATAGAGGATATCGAGGCTGCAGAGTGGTCTTTCCACTATGCAAAAGGAATTATGTATCAGGGCAATGCTCAACAGGGTGACGAGATATGGTTCGATGATATGGTCATAGAATGCCTTACCTGTGAGGAGTCGGATAATCCGGTGTGTGGTTGGCAAAGCACTGGAGACTTCGGCTATGTGATACCGAGAAGCGATGTACGCCTCAATCAGGCAGGCTATTATCCCGATTCAAAGAAAGTGGCTACATATGTGACTGCGGATGACAGAGAAGCAATGGACTTCAGAGTTCTCGACGAAAAGGGCAAAGAGGTCTTAAAGGGCAGAACTGTGCCTGTAGGACCTGATCCCGAAGCAGGCGGCGGCTTTTTCCACAAGCTTGACTTTTCAGAAGTAAAAAAGCCGGGCAGGTACACAATAGCAGTCGATGATGAGAAAAACGTGTTTACAAATTCTTACAGCGGCGAGGTCTATAAGCGTTATATCAGCCATGAATTTACGGTAGGGGACAGTATCTACGGAAATATATTCAGAGATGCAATGAATTTCTTCTATCTGCAGCGTTCCGATACTGATCTGGACGCAGAAAAGATCATTGCTGCATCCTCCGAGGAGAACAAAGCAAAGCTTGCACATAAAGCCTACCATGCAAATGATGAAGGATATCTGAGGGAAAACTGGTATTCATCCAATACAAGTAACAAAATAATTGATGTTTCGGGTGGCTGGTACACTGATGATAATTGCGGAAAAAATATTATTGCAGGAGCAAATACAGTATGGCTCTTGCAGAATATGTATGAGCTTTCGGAGAAAAACGGAAATGAAAGTTTGAGCACTGCTCTTGACGAAGCAAGATATGAGCTTGAATTCATGCTTGATATGGTCGTTGATCCCGAAAAGGACAGTGTCTGGGGCGAGAATTATGCCGACATGATATATCACGGCGTTAGATATTTCAACACCTATGATCCTGTCAATCATACTCTTGATATGAAACACGATTTTCTTGTAAGATTAGTTAATCCTCCGACATATGCCGCAACATTTGACTTTATAGCCTGTGCCGCACAGGCGGCGCGTCTCTGGGAAGACTCTGATCCTGACTTTGCTGCGAAGTGTCTGAAGCAGGCAAAGGCTTCATGGAAAGCAATCCATAAGCATGAAGATGAGTGGAAAAAAATTTCTATACATGATGAACATTGTGCTCCCAACACTGGTTCTAACGCTTATGATGTCAATGATGCTGACTTCGGCGATATAAATATACTGGACGAGGCTTATTGGGCTGCCTGCGAGCTTTTTGCGACTACAGGCGATAAGGAGTATTATGACTGCCTTACTTCCTATAATCCTGATCTGAATCTTACTCAATGTGTACCTGATTATTATAAAATCATTCATTGGCCGCAGCCGGATGACAGCTTCAGAGCGTTCAGCGAGACTGAAACCCTTGACTTTGGAACATTATCGCTGTATCTCAGCGATAAGCTCTCAGAAGAAGACAGAAAAGTTATAGCTGTAAATATCGGTAGGACAGCTGATAATTTCGTAGATGCAGCCACAAGAAATATTGAGCATAAAGAATATGTTAATGCTATGGACGTTCCGTACAGACAGGTTGAATGCGGATTCGGAATAGATCCTTATTCAACATATGCCGACAGCTGGAAGACATATGAATACGGCTCAAACTCATCCATAGTCAATAATGCTGTTGCTATGGCTTATGCTTATGATGCAACAGGCGACAAGAAATATATGGAATACGCAGGCTATGCACTGGACTATATTTTCGGCAGAAACGGTCTTGGTATATCCTATGTAACGGGTTATGGTTCATATCATGCCAAGAATCCAAGCAGCAATTACTGGCTGAATGAGATTGACAAGAGTTACCCGTCTGCTCCTGACGGTGTACTTGTAGGAGGTCCTACGGGACTGGCAGGAAGTCCTGACGGTATAAGTGACAGTTTTGTTAAGGGTATCGGTCTCAAGATAGGCGAGACGCCAGACCAGCAGCTCTATGCGGACTCAGTCCAGGCATGGACCTGCAATTCAGTCACACCTCAGTGGCAGGCAGCGCTTGCGTGGATGCTTTCGTTCTTTGAGAATAATATGGGCAATGATGACGAAGTTCCAACGACGACGACCACCGCAGCTTCAACAACAACCACGATTACAACTACAACAACTTCTGAGTTCAATGTGATATTGGCGGGCGACACGAACTGCGATGGACAGGTCGATATGGCAGACGCAGTACTTATCATGCAGGCTCTTGCAAATCCCAATAAATACGGATTAAACGGTACAACCGGGAATCACATTACCGAACAGGGCAAACTCAACGGTGATATGAACGGTGACGGACTGACAGTAGGCGACGCATTGGCGATACAGTATAAATTGCTTGGCATCAAGGGAGAAAAAAGTGAAACTAAGACTGAATTGAGCGATATCGTATCAATTAAGACAAATTATAATCCTGTAATGAGCGACTGGTCGGGACTTGGCATAATGCTTGAAATTGCTTCTCACGGATATCCTGTTACACTGAAAGCTAATGCCGGTTACTTTGCAAACTGTTATCTCAACAGTGACAGTGAAGCTGTTAATTTTTCCGGAAATACCTGCGATATAGAAAACGGCGGCTATGTATTATGGTCGCCCGATGATGAGTGTTATCATAACGACTGTTATATCGAGATATTGGTTGAGGGAGCAGATGGTGACAAGTCTGTTCAGCTTGGAAAAATATACATTTATGAGACAGCAGGACTTGGTTTTACTGCTACGCTTGAAAAGGGAGCACTTTGATCTGTATAATAATGAAAAAGGAGGACTTCGGTCCTCCTTTTTGCAAGTTTAAGCCTTTATATATTCCTCAAAAGGTGTTATTTCATCTTTAGCTGTGGAGAGATATGCATAATAGACTGTTTCCTTTGGGCAAAAAGATAACAAAAACGTATTCGGACCGACGTGGTTCAGAGACACTATTGAACATAATAGGTTATACACAGAAGCGCCGCCATGTGCGGCGCTTTCATTATCGTTCCTCATAAATGCTCAACGTTCATAAAAAGTTTACGATTTCAGCCGCACATTTTGCCAGTCTCATACGTTAAAGCCTATATAGACTAAAGTACAATTATCTCTTGCATTCAGCGAGATATCGTTGTATAATGAAATAAAGCAGTTATATTCTGCAAATCTGAAGAATGGCAGGTGAATATTATGAAACTCAAGAAGATTGCAGCTGCAATTGCCGCTGCTACAACTGCAATTGCTCCTCTTTCTGCGGACAGGCTTTCTGTGTTCATTCCTTCAGCTGTATATGCGGCTGAACACGCTATGGGAGCTGCTCTCCCCGAATGGATACCCCAGAGCTTTGAATCTGCTCTGGATTTCCGCAACACCTACGGCGCTACTCATATACAAGACGGACTTGTCTGCATTGTTTTCAGGGAACAATACGAAAAAGTCCCCGAGGGCGAACCTCAGGGTGTTCTCAGATACGATATCAGGACTACCAAGGATATGATGAAGGAGCTGTTCCACAAGACATATGCTGATGAAAACAGCAGGTACTGCTATGAAGTAGTGGCTTATTACGCTCCGCAGAAGCAGGGCAATTTTGAAGTAGCTCTTGTGGATACATGGATACAGTCATCTGAGCTCGACCTTGGCTACAATCATGCTATAGCCCATTATTCGTTCTCTATAGGCGAGGAAAACGATATAACCGAAACAGATATTTACGGCTGGCTTCCTGATAGTTATACGGAGTTCTATGACTATACCGAAAAGAACGGCTCTGTTTCTGCAAAGGACGAGTTCGTTGTGTTCTGCATTAACGATACAGCAGGAATAAGATATCAGTGGGAAGAGACCTCGGACAACTATAACGGTGCTTTCAGCCACTATATTTCAAGCTACTGTTCAAGAGAAACGACCAAGCAAGCAGCAGGCGGCAAAACGCCTCACATGGAGGTCTACAAGGCATTAACAGACGGAAATTCAATTATAAAATGGAGCTTTGTTCCGTCAGATGACAACCAGAAACTTCAGGCGTCAAAAAATCTTATCGCTGACGCTATTGCATCCGATAACGCTTCAAAAGTGACACTACTTAAGGGGTTGATAAATAACGCGGAATTCTCATACAAGAATTACTCTTTATACGGTACTGAAGTGAGAGCGACGGGTGAGGACGCATATTTTACTTATGACGAATCAAAATACGTCGTCGCAAAATCACAGCTTGACCTATATGAGTTTCTTACATTTTATCTGAATGATGACGCAGCGAAAGAATTCGTATCTCAGTACAGCGAGGAATTCTTTGAGAAAAATGTTCTTATAGTGAATACTTACCTCGACAAATACCGCGGCTATGTTTCAAACTTTGGTCTTGACCGCGTTTACTTCAGAGATAGCTTCCTTTACGTTGATTATATGCCTATCATAAACGGCAATCAGTCAAGAACATCCTATCTAAGTATACTTCAGCTTACTATGCCAAAGGACGAATTCACATACGGTAATGTGGAATGGGAATGCAAGGAGGCTCTTGCTGACAATGTAAAGCGTATAAATTTTATTGATGAGGACGCCAATGAGTTTGTCGATATGGATAATGTTGACCTTTCCAAGCTTTTCGGTATCGAAATGAAGTATATTGAAGGTCAGAATCCTTATTACTGGGAAGCTATCACCGCTGAATGGCTTGATCTCAACATTGATGAGAAGTATCTCCCCTACGGCTATGAGCTTTCAAAGGAAAAGCCGAGAGAAGTTATAAATAACGGCAATAATACAGGCGATATTACCTTCTGGCTCAGAAAAAAAGAGACAGGCGATGTAAAATACGCCATAGACAAGTACTCCGCCACAACACGAAATATGTTCAGCAGTGATCATGGTGCCTTTGCTCAGTTCCCACAAAATAAATCTTTTGTCATAACAAGTTCGGCTGAACTCTCAGAGACTGTTTTAAAATATTTCTCGGAGGAGTATCAGGAGAAGATATTCTGCAGTTACGATGACATATTCTTCAAGAACAATGTATTGCTCCTTAATATGTTTATTGACTCAACAGGCGGAGATAAAGTAAAGATAAATGATAATGCATCATCAGACGACAACATAATCATTTTTTACACAAAGCCTGCTCCTGACTTCCAGGTATGCAACACCGACTATCTGTTTGTTTTACAGGCAGCTGTTCCAAAGAGCAACTATAAGGGTCAGAAAGCAGAGTTCAAGTGCATTGGCGACGCGAACGGTGACGGTGACCTCGGTATCGCGGATATTGTAACGCTGCAAAAATGGCTGAACGGCAGTTCCGACACAAAGCTTGCCGACTGGAAAGCGGCTGACCTTTGCAGGGACGGTTCTTTGGATATCTTTGACCTTGTTGCTATGAGAAAGCTGATCATCGATGTGCATAATCTTGACGCCCCTGTGAAGTATTATTTTGAAGCACAGTATCTCCGCGGAAACAGAACTCCCTCAGGAAGCAGAGAGCCTGTTATAAACATTATAACAAGTGCAGGAGAGATGAAAAAGAAAGTTCAGACAAGCTACCGTGCAGAAGAACTTGAAAAATATAATGATGAATGGTTCAGCACCCATAAGCTTATGGTCATAAGTCTCGAAGAAGGCAGCGGCTCTATACGTCATGGAATAACCGAGTTTTATAGCGATCATGTCACTATAAACCGTACAATCCCTGATGTAATGACTGCCGATATGGCAGTATGGGATATCTTTATCGAGCTTGATAAAGACGCAAGGATAAGCACTGATTTCACAGTTAAATTTACTGAGACCAAACTTTACTGAACAACAGACTAATTATAATTAATTAAAGGCGGGACTCTCCCGCCTTTTTTACTTTATGTACCGGAACCCGTAGTCTTGATGTAATTCTTTTAATCTGTCTTTGGGTGTCGTAAAAGAGAACCGAGTATCATGGTCGACCAGAAAAAGATAGTCCAATGAGGACAGTGTGCATGATTTGATGCCGCCACAATTGTCGTTTTTATCAGGCACTTATCGATCACAGGCAAGTCGGAATGATTCCTGTAGTTGTGTGAATGATCAAATGTACAGGAACAGTCCGAGGGAAGCCGTATCGTGCAGCCCAACGGTTCATGCTGTACTCGGTACGGCGGCTGAACTTCAGCATCTCGTTCCAGTGATGTTCAATGAAGTACAGAATACGGCTGATAACCTCATCCTGTGTGTCTCTGTCCTCTCCGAAGCAGTTCCTGTTTACATGGATATGTAAACCACAGGTCGAAGTCTGATGGCTTCGATTTTTTCTTCATTATAGCATGAAAGCTGTATGAATAGTTGGATATGTGGTGAAATATGCTTTTTTCTTGGTGAAATGTTGGCTGAACATCGCCCGCCCCCCCATAATAGTAATGGTTGCATTAGACCAAGACCTATTGACATAAAACGTTTCACACAGCAGCAAAAACAGGCGTTTTTTACACGAATTCACACGACGAAAGTCATTATAGCGATACAACAATAATCCAGCTCCCGCGAGGGAGCTGTTTTTATTAGATCTGATTGGAGAATTATTTTGAACTCTTCTGATCAAGTAAAGTAGAGATACATTGGTTAGAGGATATTTTTATTGTGTACTTGTTTGTAAATTGTGACGAGCAATCTTGACATATGCAAGATAATAATATATAATATTATTACAAATGCAGATAGATAAAGGGAGGGAATATCATGCATAAAAACTATAAGAAGATCGTTGCAGGACTGATGGCTGCTGTAATGATCGCACCAACCGCCGTCAGTATATCAGAGCCGCCGAAAGCATATGCTTATGAGCTCCTTGGAGAGACATCATTTTCTCATAAGATGATCCCATGGCATACTGTGGAGAACAGCCCGGCAAAGCAGGATTTTGAGCTTTCTGATGGAAATGTACACATCACGATCATAATACCTGAAGGTTCCGAAAAGGAAAGATGGGATCTTCAGTTCAGGCACAGGAATCTCAGTTTCAAGGCAGGTCATGAGTACAAGGTAAGCTTTAAGTCAAAGGCGAGACGTAAGGGTATGGAACTTTACTCCTTTATCGGCAATCTCAGCGACAGTGAAGAATACTTTGTGCTTGACGGTTCGACAAACGATATGCACATGGGACCTGATATGGGCGGTCAATGGCCTTCGAGTTCTGTAAGGCTTACGACCGAATGGCAGACTTATGAGGGAATATTCAAGCCTGCGAATGATATTGAAGCTGCTCAATGGGCTTTCCAGTATGCAAAAGGCATCAAGTATAGCGGAAATGCTCAGAGCGGTGATGAGATCTGGTTCGATGATATGTCCATTGAGGATCTGACAGATGACACAACAAATCCGCCTGTGTATAACTACGGCTATACCGCCCGCGGTTTCAGCGGACTCGAGAATAACTTTATATCTGTTAATCAGCTTGGATACTACCAGAACCTTGAAAAAACAGCCACACTTGGCAATAATAAAGGAGATTTCACTTACGGTGCTAAGTACTTCAAGCTCGATCAGGTATATGACTATGAGATAGTAAGAGTTTCAGATGATACCGTTGTTTATACAGGCAAAACAGGTACGCCTAAGAAGGACGCTGACTCCGGCGATAATGTAAGCATTATCGACTTTTCCGAGTTTAACGAGCTTGGTGAGTATTATATCCGCATCAAAGGGGAGAACTGGAGATCGTTCCCGTTTAAGATAGGTACTGATATTTACAGTGACAGCGAACATAATATGCTGACAAATGCGCTGAATTATTTCTACCAGAACCGTTCAGGTACAGATATCGAGTCAGAATATATCACATCGGGTGAAAAAGATAAACTCGCACACGCAGGCGTTCATAAGACAGATATGGGCTATGTTCAGAATAAATGGAAAAATGAATATCTGTCAGACTATGAAGCGACCAATTACTATGCTTCTTCAAAGCTCGACGTATCGGGAGGCTGGTATAAATCCGACGACCATAGCAAGAATATGACAGAGGGCGGTATTTCGCTGTGGACGCTCCAGAATATGTACGAGCGTGCAACTTATTCAAAAGACGGGATCAAAAAATTTGCTGACGGCTCGGGCACTGTTGTTATTCCCGAATCGGGCAATAAATACCCCGATATCCTTGATGAATGCAGATATGAGCTCGATTTTATGTCCCGCATGAAGGTGCAGCCCGATGAGAAAACATGGGGCAAATATTCGGGTATGTATTATCACTGCATAAACGATCACAGGTGGCGCAGTCTTACCAACAGACTTGATTACATCGGTTATGAGGATATCCGTATCATTAAGCCGCCAACATTTGCGGCAACCCTGAATTATGCTGCCTGTGCGGCGCAGGGAGCGAGACTTTGGGCACAATATGACGCTGAATATGCAAATAAGCTCCTTGAAAGTGCTAAGGAGGCATATCAGGCATACAAGGTAAACTGGTATGAAGCAGGAAATATGGAGTATTCTAACGAAGTATCATTCTATGCTCCACAAAATCTGTGGAAGGGAACGAATGAATCCCCTGAAACTGAGGTCTCAGCTGATGCATACTGGGCAGCCTGTGAGCTTTATATCACTTCAAAGGAAATGGAAGATAAAGATGCTGATGCTTATCTTGCTGACCTTTCTGAATATAAAGACGCATTCAAGTTCTATCCAAGAATATATGGCGCATCAAATAATAATTATGATGATTCCTTCACATTTTTTAACTGCGAAAGCGGAGCCGCAGCAGGTTCTATGTCGCTGCTGATGCACGAGGATCTGCTCACAGTTGAACAGAACGAGATGCTGAATAGTTCACTTCTTAAAACGGCAGATGATTTCATAGACGAAGAAGAAAGCCAGGGCTACGGTATCCCGTATAAGTATGACGGTCCCGGTTATAATGACCCAAGCGCTTTCAGTCCTATAATATATTATAAGGGTTTTGAATATGATTCCAACGGACGCGCTTTGAATAATATGATCGCTATGGCTTATGCATACGACATAACAGGTGATGATAAATACCTGAACGGCGTGGCAAGAGGTATGGACTATATCCTCGGCAACAATCCTATGTCATACTCATTCATTTCGGGCTATGGTTCTTACTGTACAAAGAATCCTTCACATGAATACTGGCAGCATGAGATCGACAAGTCTCTGCCTCAGGCACCCGACGGAGTTATCGTAAGCGGTCCGACTGCAAAGGCTGTAGACACATATGTGAAGGCTATGGGAATGGGATGTGGATATCCGGATGATCCTTCTGAAAGATTTTATGCTGATTCCGTAGAATCATGGTCTACCAATCAAGCTTCTCTCAGCGGCAATGCTTCTCTTGCATGGGTAGTATCATTCTTACAGGACGAGGCTTCGACAGAAACGCCTTCTGAGCCTGCTTCGGGAGATGTAAATGCTGACGGCGAATTCAGCATAGCTGACGTTCTGCTCGTACAGAAATGGGTGATAGGTGATAAGAGATACACTCTTCACGACTGGAAGGCTGCCGACTTCTGCGCTGACGGCAAACTGGACATATTCGACCTTACCCGCATGAAGAAGGAGTTTGTCAGGAATAGCTTCAAGGATTGCGTCATACCTGAAAAGAGTCTGAGATACGGTAATCCTATGAATGTTGCTAAAGACGGACTTGAACTGCGTCTCGGTCCCGATGAAAGCTATGAGGTTATAAATACTATCCCTGCACATACAAGCATTGATGAGCTTGGATACAATAAGGATAATGACCACTGGATGTTTACGGAATATAAAGGAAGGTACGGCTGGATAAAAACAGTTGAGGAAGATAATAAAACAGCTACTGTTTATCCTGATGCTGTTGCCGCTAAGCCAGTAATTTACCTCTACCCCGAAGAGGAGACCGATGTTCATGTTGAGCTGGAGCTGACAGAAGCAGAGCTGTCAACAACTTACCCAAAATACAATAATGGCTGGGATGTAACTGCATATCCTGACGGTTCGTTTCTGAACAAAGCAGACGGTACACATCATAAATATCTCTTCTGGGACGCAGTACACTGCCGCACAAGATTCGACTTTTCCAAAGGCTTCTGTGTTGCTGGCAGTGATACAGAGAGCTTCCTCAAGGAAAAGCTCAAATATATGGGACTTACCGAGGAAGAAATGAACGAATTCATCGTATACTGGCTGCCATTAATGGAGTATAACAAGTATAATCTCATATCTTTCCAAGGCGATGTGTATACAAATTCCGCAAAGCTTGACATCACACCCGCACCTGACAGTCTGCTCCGCGTATTCATGGCTTATGTTCCTCTTGAAGAAGCCGTGGATATCGAACCTCAGCAGCTTGAGACCTTTGATAGAAAGGGCTTTACAGTCGTTGAATGGGGCGGCAGCAAGATACAATAAAATACATTTAAAATCCGCCTGTTAAAGGGCGGATTACAACAAAAGCGCTTTGTAGTCAGAACAAAGCGCTTTTTTGCTGTGATATTTATTACGGGAACATTATCCTGCGTTTATCCAGTTGCCGTTTTCATCGAGCATTTTTCCCTTGTAGTCAGAGATGTGCATTACAGTATCCATAGTGAAGATACCTGCTCTGATATTCTCGTTAGCAGGATTTACCGCTGAGAATCTCACCGTAACATCGCTCATTTTTATGGGGAGCTCATCAAGCTTCAGCTTCTGTACCATTTCTCCGGAACGAACCCAGCCTGTAGCTCCTATACGCACAAGGCTGTCGTCGTTGGGATAGAACTTATCAGTCCAGAACATACGGCAGGACTTCTGCTTTACGTTATCCTTTTTCTATACGCCTGTACGCATATTCCAGAAATCCGAGGTTCAGTGCAGCGAATACCGTCAGATATACAGGCATTATCCCGATACCGACAGCCTGCTGTAAATGACCGAATACCATAGGCATAAACGTACTTCCGATATAAGCCGAAGCCATTTGCAGACCGATAACTGCGGCACTGTTTTGCCTGCCGAAATTCTCGGGAGCCATGTGCTGTATCGCAGGATAGACAGGTCCCATGCCGACGCCTGTTATCACAAAGCCCACCGCAGCAGGGACATAACTCTCAAAGGGCAGAAATATCAGCAGTATACCGACGGCTTCAACGGCAACTCCGATTCGTATGAGAAACCTGTCATTCAGTTTGTTTGAAACGAATGCAGAGATAAGTATGCCAAACATCAGACCGCCGAATATAAGCGAACCGAAAGCCGCCGCTGTTTGTGCGGAGATAGTTTTGGTGCCAATAAAGTAGCTCGAAGTCCACAGAAAGCAGGTCGCTTCTCCAGCGCAGTAGGCGAAAAAAGCTATCAGCGTAGGGATAACTCCCTTGATTCTGAGAGCTTCTGTTATGCCTGCGGAATGCTCCGCGCTGTCATCATCGTCTTTGGCGTTTTTCTTCCAAAGAGGGGTTGAAAGCAGACAGACAAGCATTATTCCCGACTGTATGTATGCAGTCCAGCGGTAGCCCTCGTTCCAGTGTGCTTTGGCAAGGGCAAGGGACATGATGTAGGGGCTTATCATTGCACCCACGCCGTAGAAGCAGTGCAGGAAATTCATCACCGATGATGAGTAGTGCTTTGCAACATAGTTGTTGAGTGCCGAATCCACCGAGCCTGCACCCAGACCGTATGGTACAACAAATAGAAACAGCATAGCATAGGACTTCGACAGTGAAAAGCCGATAAGACCTATGACTGTCAGCAGTATCGAACCCGTGACGATGTGGTGTGTGCGCAGCTTCCGTATCAGCGTCGGGGCGAGAAGTGCGGAGATTATGGTCATGAATGATATGGACATGGACACATACCCTGCGTAAGATGAAGGTACGCCGAAGTCCTTCTGCATAGTCGGCCAGCCGGAACCGAGAAGCGAATCGGGAAGTCCGAGACTTATGAACGCTAAATAAATCACTGCAAGCAGCATTGAACCCATATTCTTTACTCTCCTTATTTTATAAGCTCCGCTACTTCCTGCGGCGTTTGTAGAGGGCCAGTTTTTATTCTTCCTCAACCATAACGGTCATATTGGTTCCCTTTGCATATGCAAGGATTTCATTTCATCTGCTTTTCAAACCTGAACATTCCTGCCGGAAACTGAGGATCATCACACTCAAATTCCTCCAAAGGCATATCTCCGGGATGATGTTTATTCAGATATTCTACTATATGAAATCCGCAGCGGTTGACGTAGAAATGGATATTCCGTGTTTCAAAGTAAGGTGTGAGCGTCTCCCAGACAGTAACTTCCGGGTGCAGTTTCTCTATCGCACACCATGCCGCATATCCTATGCCTTTGCTGTGAACTTCAGGCTTTATGAAAAGCAGTTCAAGATCGCCGTGAGTGCTTGAGACTTTTATAACTGCGCCGCCGACAGTTTTACCGTCAGCGATGATTCGGTAAGCTTCGCCAGAGTCAATGCAGTCTTCTATGGTTTTGCCGGAAATTATCTGCTCGTCATCTTTATCTTCAAAATGAGCGTCCCGAAGCCCGAATTCTACCATTGCACCATAATCGAAGGCTTCCTGATTGTCTTTAATAAACTGTTCACGGTCTGATGATTCAAGCGGAACAAGTTGTACTTCTGTCATTTTTTTCTCCTTTTTCGTTTCCAAAGTAAAAAATGGCTGTCATTTATAATCCAAGTCCATATCCTGCCCCGATACCGACAACAGCTGCAAGCAGTATAATTTTTATCGGATTCAATTTTTTGAACGCAAGAACAGCCGACACTGCGAACAAGCAGAGGAATATCCAGAATGATACGTCTGTAAAACAGCTTGTCTGCAATCCATTCGGAAAGAACACCGTTCTGCCGACCGAAAGAAATGCCGTACCTATCATTCCGACAACGGCAGGCTTTAATCCAGACATCACGCCTTTTACTGCTTTGCTGTCTTTGATCCTTTCAAAGCACTTAGCGATGATAAGGATAATGATGAAAGACGGTAGCACGATACCAAGTGTTGCTATGACAGCGCCGAGAATACCGCCTGTTCGGATACCGACAAATGTTGCCATATTCACAGCCAGAGGTCCGGGAGTGCTCTCACTCAGAGCTACGAAGTCAACAAGCTCTGCCTCCGTGAGCCAGCCGTGCCGTTCAGCTTCGTACTGTATCATGGCTATCATCGCATATCCGCCGCCAAAAGTGAACGCACCTATCTTCAGAAAGGTCAGGAACAACTCAATCAGTATCATGGCTCTGCTCCTTTCTGTTCAGCAGCGACCACATCAAACCAAACAAACCGCAGCCGATGATCACGAATACGGCGTCTATTTTCAGGAACGCTGTAAGAATAAGTGCTGCGCCCATGATAACATAGGAGATCACTTTCTTCTTTGCAGACTTGAACATCATCCACAATGCTTTAAGTATCAAGGCAAGAACAGCTGCACGTATACCCATGAACGCATACTGAACAGCCTTTAAGCTTTTAAACTCATTCAGAATAAAAGATATGACCGATATGATAAGGAATGACGGCAATACCACGCCGAGAGTAGCAACGCAGGCGCCTATGAAGCCGTTGGTGCGATATCCGACAAAAGTCGCCGCGTTTATCGCTATCGGACCTGGCGTTGATTCGGAAATCGTCACAATATCGCTTATCTCTTTTTCATCAAGCCATTTTTTATTCGTGCATACCTCGCGCTGTATCAGCGGTATCATAGCGTATCCTCCGCCGAATGTAAATGCTCCTATTTTCATAAAGGTAAGGAACAGATCAAGATTTTTATTCAAAGTTAATCACCATTAATCAGTATATCACAATAGTAGACAGGCTGTCAATTATATGCTTTAAATACAGGCTATTTCATGACTTCTCCTTTTCAAGTATCCTGTAGCTTGTACTATCTATACCGATAGCGCCGAGAGGAGCTGTTATCAGTATAGCAAGCACTGCTACTGATAATACAGTTTTTCCGCATGGAAGTCCAAGGGACAGCGGGACCGAGCCGATAGCAGCCTGTACAGTTGCTTTCGGAAGATAAGCGATTATGCAGAAAAGCCGTTCCTTCACGGTCAGCTTTGTCCCAAGCAGACAGATAATAACACCGACTGCCCTGAATGCAAGCGCAATAAATATCATCAGCAGTGCAGAAGCTCCTGCCGCAAGGGTATAACGCACATCAACAGCTGCACCGACAAGCACGAACAATATGACCTCGGCGCCTATCCAAAGCTTGCCGAATTTCTCGGACAAGCGTGAAGATACGCTTTTGTCGGCTTTCAGCTTGATAACACATGCCATAGCAGCGACTGCAAGCAATCCCGATACTGCAGCGTGTGACTTCACAAGCGTTTCAACTGACATCAGCAGAAATGCAGTTCCGAGCATGATAATGGCTTTTGTGCTGTTTCTTATCTTGTGCTTATGCTGATACGCTTTTTCAAACAGGAAATACACGCATATTCCCGTGATAGCGCCCAGCAGAACTCCGAGAACTATGGACACGGGGATATTCAGAAAATCAGCAGCTCTGGCAGAACCGCCCTGTGCCATTGTTACGAAAGTCGAGAAAAGAACTATCACGAATATATCATCGCATGAAGCTCCTGCAAGTATCATCTGAGGTATGCTTTTTTCCGTGCCGCGTTTTTCTTCTATGAGCTTCACCATTCTCGGTACAATTACAGCAGGCGATACCGCACTGAGTACAGCTCCCATAACAGCCGCTTCGATCCTGCTTACATCAAGCAGAAGCGGAGCGAATATCGTATATCCAACAATTTCAAAGCAAGCAGGAACAAATGACATCATAACCGCAGGTCTGCCCACTTTTTTCAGATCGGAAAGATTCAGTGAAAGTCCAGCCTTGATGAGAATTATGATGAGAGCTATCTGCCTAAGCTCAGAAGATATGCCGAGTACCGAGCTGTCCAGCATATCAAGTACATAAGGACTTACAACTATTCCGACTCCAAGCATACCTATGATACGCGGCAAGCCTATCCTCTCAAAGATAGCTGCTGCTGAAAGTCCCGAAAGAAAGATTATAGCAAGAGATAAAAGCATAGTATTCCTCCAAAATAAAAAAGCCGACAGCTTCTGCGTAAAAAATGCAGAAGTCATCAGCTTGATAAGCGGTTTAGGTTTCCCAAGGGAGAACATCATTCCCATATGAATTTTTTTTATATTATATCACTCATTCCATGTTATGTCAAGCAGTTTATAGTATTGTAAATCTATCCTTTTATATTAAACAACAATAAACGCCTTGCTTTTTCAAGAAATATATGTATAATAAAAGCATGAATATAACATTTCGGTTGAAATGATTTTTATGAGGGAGTGATATAAATGATCGGTAATACTATCAAAAAGGTCTTATGTCTGACTGTTTCCGCTGTGATATTATCTTTTTGCGTTCCGTTTTCAGCTTCAGCTTACGACGGACAGAAAAGAGGTTACACAGGTTATTATGATTATAATATGTGGAATCAGGATAATACAGGACAGGTCACTTTTGAACCTGATGAGTCGTCATTTACTTGTTCATGGAAAGATGTTGATAATTGCATATTCAGTATGGGAAATAACTATGACAGCGGAAAAAAGCAATATAATAGCCTTCTGTTCTTTAAACGTTCATTTATTTATGAAGCTGAATACTCTCCTAAAGGTAATTCATTCTTAGGTTTACATGGTTGGACAAGAAATCCTCTTTTAGAATATTATATCGTAGAAGGCTATGCAGACTGGGTACTGCCGTTGAATATTGAAGATTGCGGATCATATTTCATCAATAACAAGGCTTACGATCTTTATAAGCAGATGGTGTATAATGAACCAAGTCTTGATGGAACCGCAACATTCCCCAGATACTGGAGCGTATGCACCGAAAACTCCGTAAAAAATAATCAGATAAACTATATTAAAGGTGATGTTGATATTTACGGACACTTAGAAGCATTTGAACAGCTGGGAGTTGATATGTCGGGATCTCTTTATGAAGTCTGTCTGTATATTGAAAACTATAAATCAAGCGGCTCTGCAAACGTAAAGAGGATATATACGTCTCCTATGGGTTCGGGACACGCACAGATACTCAGATATGGTCCATATGTTAAGAATCCTCGATTAAATTTTATGGACTCCAATGGATATTATCATATATATAATTTTGATTCGGATAAGATTATTGACTGGTCATCTTATCATGAATGCGATCTGTCTGTAGCCGAAAACGGTTATAGCGGCATTAAAGGTGACAATTGCCTGCTTGTATCTGATAGAGTTGAAGAATGGGACGGAGTTGTTCTTCCTATTTCAAGTAATTTTTCATCAGGGGACAAAATCGGTTTTGGTGCAGCGGTAATGCAGGACACGGAAGAATCAGTAGATTTTGTCCTGACAGTCATGTATGAAGATGAGGAAGGCGCAGATCACTTTGATGAAGCTGCTGTTGTTTCAGCACGCAAAGGCGAATGGACAGATCTTTCGGCCGTATCATATACCATTCCCGAGAATGCATATAAGACAACTATACGCATTGAAACAAAGGAAAGCGATACAGATTTTTACTTTGATAATGCTTATGTAGCCAAAGCAGGAGTTCGATCCTATATGAATAAGCTGATAGAAGAGGGAAGTGATTCGGAATATGAAAAAGGCGATATAAATAAGGATGGTATCGTTGACGTTTTCGATATTATACCTCTCAGAAGAATTATCCTTGATCTATTGGCAGGCAAAGGCTCATATCTTTACAGAGCCGATGTAAACAGTGACGGAATGGTCAATGTAGCCGATCTTGTATGCCTGCAAAGATTTATTCTGGGTGTTGAAAAGCTTTCCGATAATGAAACAACTGCTGTCACGACAACTACGGCTGTTCTGACTGCTGCGTCATCAACTATTACTACCACTTTAACTACCACTGATAATAAAAGTCAGGTCAATACATCACAAACCGAAGCAGGCTATAATCATATAACGCAGGAAAAAGCAAAGGAAATGATGGCGGCAGATGACAAGCTTGTTATAGTCGATGTGCGGCGGCAGGACGAGTACGACAGCGGTCATATCCCCGGTGCAATACTGATACCGAACGAATCTATAGATACGGAACAGCCTGAGAAATTACCTGACTTCAATCAAGTGATTCTGATATACTGCCGAAGCGGCAATCGAAGTAAACAGGCTTCGCAGAAGCTGGCTGATATGGGATATACGCATATCTACGAATTCGGCGGTATTATGGACTGGAACGGTGAGATAGTCACAAGTGAATGATATATAATGGAGTGATTATTACATCTTAGTTCAGAACTGATTACAATACAGAAACAATCCTTGTATTTGGTAAAATAATATGGTATTATATGAAATAACTATAAAGTATTACTGTATAATCAAATGAACGCTCAACACCATTACCATTATCAAGGGAGATATAAAATGAAAAATACGATTGCACTTATCATTTCACTGGCTATGCTTGCATCTGTGACAGCCTGCTCTGAAAAATCCGAAGCAACAAATTATCAGCAGTACGCTTCCATGTCTCCTGAGGAAATAGTTGCAGGCATGACACTTGAGCAGAAGACCGCTCAGATGGTACAGCCTGCCGTTTACAATGTCTCGGCTAAGACAATGAAGGAAAATGACTATGGCAGTATTCTCTCAACTACGGACTGTATCGACGCCGCCAAATGGCGAAAGACAGTTGATGACTTGCAGAATGCAGCTATCAGGTCGGAAGCCGGTATACCGTACATCTACGGACAGGACGACGTTCACGGCGTTAATTATTGCAGAAATGCAGTATACTTCCCACATAATATCGGACAAGGTGCAGCAAACGACGAAGAGCTTGCCTATCAGGTGGGACTTATAACAGCTGACGAAGCAAAGCTCTGTCATATGCTCTGGAATTTCTCGCCATGTGTGGCTCAGTCTGTTGATCCGCGCTGGGGACGTACATATGAATCCTACGGTTCTGACCTTGAAACCATTACTAAGCTCAGTACAGCTTACACAAAGGGGCTTATCGACGGCGGACTTGTTGCCTGCACAAAGCACTTTTTTGCTGACGGTAACGTTGTATACGGCACCGGTGAGAAGAGTGACATCGACAGGCTCATAGACCGAGGCGACTCACAGCTCTCTGATGCTGAGATAGCGGAGCTTCTGAAAGTGTACCAAGCGCAGATAGACGCAGGAGTGCAGACGATAATGATAAGCCACTCGTCACTTAACGGCGTGAAGATGCACGAAAACAAAGAGTACATCATGAAGCTCAAAGACGAAATGGGCTTTGAGGGCTTCATCGTCAGTGACTGGGACTCAGTTGGAAATACCTCTGGTTCTTCCTATAAAGAGCAGATAATCACAAGCGTCAACGCCGGTATTGATATGCTGATGGAGACCGAGCGCTTTGAGGAGGCTCGGGATATCATCATAGATGCAGTTGAAAGCGGTGATATCAGTCAGGAGCGTGTTGACGATGCTGTTACACGTATAATCAAGGTTAAGAAAAACGCAGGACTGTTTGACGATCCGCTGCTTGAAAACATAAAGACCGAACAGCAGGAAACAGGTTCACCCGAATACAGAGCCGTAGCTGAGCAGCTTGTAGAAAAGAGCCTTGTTCTTCTCAAAAACAACAAAGAAGTGCTGCCGTTCAAGGAAGGCACAAAGATATATATCACAGGTCCCGCTTCAGACAACGGACAGGCGCAGTGCGGCGGTTGGACCATGTCATGGAATGGCGCTCCTACGGAGGATATTCCGGGTGTTACCACGATACTGGAGGCATTTGAGGAATATGCCGATGATTATGGGATAGATGTCATAACCGATGACAAAAAAGCAGCAGATGCAGACGCGGTTCTCCTTTGCGTAGGCGAGCAGGCTTATGCCGAGTGGAACGGCGATACGGAAGACCTTGCGCTCTGCGGTTCATTGGGACTTGATGGAAATGCTGATGCTATAAAAGAAGCCAAGAAGCTCGGTAAACCCACAGTTACCTGCATTGTGGCAGGCAGAAACGTTATCCTCGACGAAAAGGACTACGATGGTTGGGACAGCGTAGTTATGTGTTATCTCCCTGGTTCAGAGGGCAAGGGCATATCAGACGTGCTCTGCGGCTGCGCTGATTTTACAGGAAAGCTGCCGTCAGACTGGTATGGTTCGCTTGATCAGATAGGCACGGATAAATGCTTCCTCGGGCGTGGCTACGGACTTAGCTACGGTGAAGGCTTCAAACCGCGCAATGCTCAGTGAAATATAATATAAAAAAGGAGTGCCATACATACGGCGCTCCTTTTTTATGATAGATTTGATTTTTGAGCATAATACTGTAAAGATATGCGTTATATAGAGCTGACTTTTTCGATCATGTGTCAATTTATTACGGTTTTTATATTAAACAACAAAAAATGCCTTGCATTCTCACAAAAAATATGTATAATAAAAGCATAGGTATAACATTTCGGTTGAAATAAATTTTAATGAGGGAGTGATATGAATGATTGGCAATACTATTAAAAAGGTCTTAGGTCTGACTGCTTCCGCTGCGATATTATCATTTTGCGTACCGTTTTCGGTTTCAGCTGACGATAAGATTGATAAAAGTTACATAAACAGCGGCAGTAATGCAGGCGATGAAAGCGACACAGCTTATGAGACCGCAGACTGTATGGGGCGCGTTGCATCTCGCCAGAACCTTAATTACACCTACGAGAAGGGCGGCGACGGCTTTAAAGATTACATGGGACCGTATTTTCGCCTTGGCGCTGCTGTAACCGGCTTTGAAATTAATAAGTCAGTGGCTCAGGAGTTCATCAAGAAGAATTATAACTCGATCACATGCATGAACGAAATGAAGCCTGATTCAATCATTGCAGGCATAAACGGTGATGAAGTAGATATAAGCCTTAACAGCGCAAAAGCAATACTCAAATTTGCAGAGCAGAACGGCATCGGAGTTCATGGTCATACGTTTGTATGGTACAGCCAGACACCTTATTACCTTTTTCAGGATAATCACGAATATGTTTCCAAGGAGCGTATGAACAAGCGCCTTGAAAGTATGATAAAGAATACTTTTTCAGAGCTTTGGAGCCAATTCCCGAACCTTCAGATCCATTCCTATGACGTATGCAACGAGCTGTTCATTAACGACGGCGGCGGAATGAGACCTGAAAGCGGCTCCAACTGGGCAAAAGTGTATGGCGAAGGAAACTCAGAGTTCGTTATAAATGCATTCAAGTATGCAAGAGAGTATGCTCCTGAGGATTGTAAGCTTTATCTCAGCGACTATAACGAGTACATGAGTAAAAAGACGGACGACCTTATAAATATGGCTAAGACGATCATGAAGGAAGGCGACTACATCGACGGTATAGGTATGCAGGCTCACCTTATTTCAAGGTATTCTTCAGCAAGCGAATTTGAGACAGCTATCAAGCAGTTTGAGGCGCTTGGTCTTGACATTCAGATCACAGAGCTTGATATCTCGAGCAGCACGGGTCCTGTCGATGAGCTTTATCCTCAGATCTTTGAGGTAGCTATGAAGCATGCTAAGAACATCTCCTGCGTGACACTTTCGCGAACGACAGACGAGAGTGTCTGGAGAACCGACGACTATATACGGCTTCCGTTCAGAAACTATCAGCCTAAGAAATTTTACTATGACATTATTGCACTTGCTGAAAAGATAGATCCTCCAACAGTTACAACAACTAACCCCCCCACAACAACGACAACAATCACAACAACTACTGCCAATACCACTGCAATAACAGTTTCTGTTACAACAACAGCTCCTGTTGATTATAAGCAGCTTCTTGATTCAAAGGTTTCAATATGGGGTGATGCGAACTGCGACGGCGATGTTGATATGAGCGACGCTGTAATTATAATGCAGTCTCTCGCTAATCCCAACAAGTACAAGCTCACAGAGCGGGGCAAGTTCAATGCAGACGTTTGCGAGGCAGGCGGCGGTATAACAACAAATGACGCAGCCGGTATCCAGAAGTACCTATTAGGTCTTATAAAGTCACTTCCAGAGAGCTATTCATCAGATGTAACTGCTGCACCTGAGGCTGCTGCTCCCACAGCTTAATAACGGAGAAGGCAAAATATAAGTGTATAAGCATGATCCTGCATTTATTGATTTGCAAATAGTATGAAAAAAGCCTCCCTCGGGAGGCTTTTATTATATCTTTATGATAAGTAGTCTTTTACATTAATGCTTTCTTCTGTACGTTGTTCCTCATTTGTTATTCCGGGAACAAACTCAGTAACATATGCTGCTCCTGAAACAGGATCAATGTAATAGCGCGTTTGAGCGCCGGTATATGACCTGTAAAGAACAACTATTTCATTAGCATCATTTGTTGCAGCGTCCCAGTAAATAGTGTATTCATTTGATTCTGCCATATTTTTCAAATCGGGGTTCTTAGTGAAGCAATAATTCTTGATCGCATTCAATGCCTGATCTTCTGTAAGTGCATCTGACTTGGCTTCGCTCTGTTCTGCCGTTGTATTTTCAGTTTTATCGGGCTGAACAGCCTCGGTCAGCTCAGGCAGGGAAGCTTCAATTGGAGCAGGCTGAGTTGTCTCTGTAGGCTTACTTGTCTGTACATTTTCGGTCACAGTGCTTGATTTGGGTTGCGGTACACTTGTATTTTCTACTTTTTCGCTGCAAGCAGCTAAGCTTACGCACATAAAGCATAAAGCAAGTGTTATCATTTTCTTTTTCATAATTTTGTCCTCCTTTGCAGCAGAAAGCCTATGTTTTTGCTGCGTTGATACTCTAAAAGCGTCGAGAAATTGGCGATATAGCAGGATACGAAAACATATCCTCAGAATCTCCCGATGATATCAGAAGCTCAGGTATAACGCTGCTGTTTATCCATAAAAGCTCCCACATAAAAAACAATCGGAGCAGCAGGTTCAAGTGTTACACGGTTGACAATTATTTTTATGTATTTATTCGGAGTTCAGGCTTATTTCCGCAAAAAGGACGGCGCAGAGCCGTCCCTTGGTTTATTTGTTCTGGATATAATCCTCAATGCTTTTCTTTTTTTCTGAGTTATTTGTTGAGGTATATGCATAGTACGCAAGAATATTTGACGCATCAACGGCGTTGATCAAGCGGTCATTATTAACATCAGCAGCAAGTTTCTGATCTTCAGTGTAACCTCCGTCTTGATTTGTGGAGATACAAGCATAATATGTAAGTACTGAAGAAGCGTCTACTGCATTGATACATCCGTCAGAGTTTACATCTCCAAGGTTATCATTTTTTATGATTTCTTCCGGACTGTCAGGAGATCTTCCGAATTTAAACGTTGCTCCTCCGTAAACGAGCGGATTCTGTTGTGTCCACACAGGTATGAGCTGATAAAGTCTTACAATTGAACTATCATTTGCATCAGACGAAACAGGCACTACATATATTGATGCAAGTTTTATATAAGTCCATTTAGTATTGCCGCTGACATCAGTTTCAGATTTCCTATAGTAGGCAAAATCATTGTATTCACTATTGAATCTGTAATACTTTTCAGGCATATTCAGATCAGAAATCATTTTCTCAAAATTATAATCATAGTAATTCTTTCGGTTAAAAGCATTCACATCTTCGCTTTCAAGCAAATCAGCATTTCCTTTAAGCAAATAGTCGTTCGGCTTTATATTTACCGAAGTTCCGCGCCCATCGGCAAGGTTTTCTTCGGCTTCTTTTTTGCTTATATATTTCAGCTTATGCTCTGAACAATACTGCTCCAGTTGGTTTTCGTCCAAGGCATACAGTTCCTCGAATGTCATTGATTCTGCCGAAGCAGAATGGGCTATTGGAACTGTGATCGGAAAAATGTTAGTTCCGAATGGTATTGCAGCACACAGCAGAGTTGCTATTATTCTTTTACATTTCATGGTATACCTCCTGTTGATCATATAAAAATTTCTTTATTACGACTATTATCTCGTATAGCTCCATTATTATTGATGTTATCATATATTATAGCACATCGCAGACAATATGTAAACACATAAAACAGAACTTTAGCTGACTTTGGGAAAGCCAATGTAAAATGGCAAAAAATACGCCTGCAGCATAAGTTGCCGCAGGCGTGAGCGTTTATTTATTGAGCTTCCAGCTGTCAATTGAAGCTGAGTTATTGAATACGAAACAGAGGTCCTGTTCGCCGCTGAGATTCTGGACAGGAACAGTTATTTCCTGCATGGAGTTTCCTGCTGGTATCTCTGCGTATGAAACGGCATCGCCTGAGGGGCTGCCCTTGCATACCTTTACGATACAGCCGTTCTTGGAAGAAGCCTTTATCGTCAGGCTTGCAGCACCGTTTCCGCAGTTTGCCTTAGATACACGATACCAACTGCCTTTTTCTGCATTTACAGTCGAATTGCCGCTGCCGCTGATAGTGATACCGCCCTGATGTGAGAAGGTTGCAGCACGGGAAGTTGTATAAGGATCAAATGACTTGATCTGTGAAACGCCTGTCTTTGTACCCTTGACCTGCTGCATAGTTCCGTCGGAATTCATGGTGATCTTGTCGATGTGGGTGCTTCTGTAGCCCATATCCTTCAGATTCATAACATCCTGGAGATACTGTGCATGGTAGAAGAGGTACCACTGTCCCTTGAACTCCATTATAGTGTGGTGGTTGTTTCCTGTTGTACCGAAGAAGTTGCCGATGTTCTTGAACACCTCGCCTTTATGGGTGAATGGTCCGAGAGGACTGTCGCTGACCATGTAGTCGATAGCGGCAGTCGTAAGACCGTACTGGTTGCCGCCTGTGCTCCAGTTGGTGCAGTAGCTGTAGTAATATTTGCCGTTGTACTTGTGGATACCGCTGTCCTCAAACATATAAGGTGCGTCAATGACAGCTGGTGTACCGACGATGGAGGTCATGTTATCGCTGAGAGCGACGCAGCGGGCAGATTTCGGATGATCCTTCGGCAGATTGTCTGTACCGCCGCCGAAGTAGAGATAGCCCTTGCCGTCATCGTCAACGAGTACCGCAGGATCGAATACCCACGGAACATTTGTGACGCCGTTGGTCTTGCGGTCTATCATTGCACGGCCGTTAGGATCTGACCAGGGACCGATAGGACTGTCGGAAGTAAGTACGCCTATGCCGTTTGCATTGTTTGCAAAGTATAGGAAGAACTTTTCCTTGCCGTTGATCTTCTTGTGGCAGGCTGTAGGAGCCCATGAGTTGCCTGCCCATTTTGCAATACCGTTCTGACCTGCAACATTTATAAGACCGTGGTCTGTCCAGTTGACAAGGTCGTCGGAGGAGATACAGCGCAGGCAGTTAATAGTGCTGTAGGTCTCCTTGGTGACCTGACCGTTGTTATAGAGCAGGTGGTCATCTGTCATGTAGATATATACTCTGCCGTTGTATTCCATAACACCGGGGTCAGCGCCGAAATACTGGGATATCAGCGGATTGTGCTCGTTGTCGTTCTTATATGATTTTGCAGGGTTCACGCTGCCGAATTTCTGTGCCATTGCAGAAAAATCGATCTGCTGGACAGGTTTTGCAGTTGTAGTTGTGGTAGTAGTTGTTGTTGCCTGAGTTGTTGGCTGTGTAACAGTTACGACAGGGAGATTGTCCGACCAGCTTTCGGGAAGCTTTGAGATAGTGTTCAACAGGTACTTCTGGATCGAAAGTGCGTCGTTTGAAGTGATGCCGCTTCCTGTTTCGTAAACATCTGCATTGTAAAGACCGGGTTCCTTGAGAACGAACTTGTTGGGGTTAGCAAGTGACTGCATGATAAGAACAACGTCGCTCATATCGACCTCGCTGTCGTTGTTGGCGTCGCCCCACTTGGAGACCTTTGCCTCGAATGAAGCCTTGGGGTCAAGTGTTACAGGAGGTGCAGTCGTGACAGGTACAGTGGTTGTTGTTACTGCGGCAGGACCGTCAACCTTTACACCTGCCTTAGCAACGACAACTTCGTCAATGCTGAAATCACTTGTTCCTTCCTCTGTCTCAACATAGAGGATATAGCCCGAGCCCTCTGGGAGCTTGTAATTTGTGTTAGCGAGCTGAACATATTCGCCGTTTGATACACCGTCTGCGATGTGAGCGTAAGCTGTTGTGCCCGTAGAATCCTTGTATTCAAGGGACAGCATCATGTTTCCAGAGCCCTTGGCAACAGCACTGAAGCTGTACTCCTGTCCAGCCTTGAAAGTAAGTGAGTCGAGAGTCTTAGCAGCACCGTGCCATGCATTGCTTCTGTCTGAAACTGTGAGAGCCTTGCTGCCCTTGTAAGCAGTACCGCCAGTGTTTACAGAAGCTCCGCCGCGGCTCTCCCAGCTGCCGTTGTCATCTTCAAATGTATCGTGATAGTAGTAACCATTTGAGTCAGGCTTGATCGGCTCCGGAGGAGTAGGATCTCCGCCGCCCTGGAAGCCCTTTCCGTCGCTGACGAGGTTAACAACGAAAGTGGAAACGCTGTTTGCAGGAAGCTGTGCACTGAATGATGAGCCGCTGAAATCAGGGCTTGAAGTCTTTGTAATATTCTCATTAGCAGATGTTCTGTAACGTGTTACGTCTGTAATAGTTCTTCCGCTGAAGTTGAACTGCTGTACAGGAGCATTGCTGCCCTTATTGATAGCAACTACTGTTGCCTGTGTGTCGCTGTGCTTGTAAGCCGATACGAGAATGTTGCTGTCTGGCTGCTCTGTAGCGTCGATACGTACATCACCTGGACGAACCCACTTTGAGAACTGAGCCATAGCGTAACCACGCTTTGAGATCTTACCGGTATCCCACATCGGACTGTACTGACGGCGGATATACCACCATACGTAAGCGTTCATGTTACCAACAACCAGCGCATTATGGATATTCTCAGCTACCTTTACGCCCTCAGGCCAGCGGTCTGCGGAGTTGTTATCGCTGTTCGGAACGTAAACCTCTGTCATCCAGATCTCCTTGCCGCACTGTTCAAGTGCCGGGAAGTCCATAGCGCTGCGCTGTGTTCCGTAGAAGTGAGTGCCGAACATATCGCAGTTTGCCATAGCCTTTGAGTTGTTCAGGATAGCGTTGTAGAAGCTCTTGTTATAGCTGAAGCTCTCAGGCGACATCAGCTTTGTGGTTGTGCCTGCTGTTACGGACTTGCCGTAGTTAGCAATGAAGTTTGCCGCACGGTCTGGTGTCCATGCTGTCCACTCGCCTGACCAGTCAGGCTCATTCTGTACTGATATGGAGTTGAGCTGAACGCCCTGGCTGTTACAGTACTTGATGAAGTCGTTGAGGTGCTGAGCGTACTGAGCTTCTGCGCCGTTTTTCAGAACGTACTTACCGCCTGAAGGACCGCCCGAGCCATTCTGTCTCATTGATGCAGGCGGATTCCACGGTGTTGCGAATACGGTTGCACCAAGCTTCTGAGCTCTCTGAGCTGTCGGGATAGCGTTCTTCCATGCGTTCTTGTCATCGCTTACGAAGATACGCAGGATTGTCAGACCAAGCTCGTTATCGCCGTTTCCGAATGCCGTCTGCACCTGTGCGGCTGTCATGTCTCCGGGAGCTCCGTTCTGAGCGTTGTAGCTCTGCCACTCAGGGTGGTTCATACCGCCGAAGCCGCGGATAGTCTGATATTCCTTGTTTGTGTTGATGTTGCACGCGCTGGCAGCATCAGCTATCATAGGTGCAGGCGACGGGAAAGAGGACGCTGTGCCTATCAGCATTGCTCCCGCCATAACTGCCGAAACAGCAGTTTTGAGTTTGCTTTGAATACTCATTAAGTAATTCCTCCAAATCTGTTTATTCATTCCATAAATAATATCCCCGTAATTTATGGAACTGTAAATATTGTAATATTTTTTCAACCGTAATGTCAACTTAAAAAAGTGATACACAGGTGGATAAAACGATATATTTGATTTAATCAATGGGCAATAAATGACTTGCTTTTTGCCTTTCGGTTTTGTATAATAATGGCATAAAATAATATCTCGTGGATGGAAAATATGAAAAAAATACTGACATAATTTCTGTCAGCATTTACAGCGGATATATGACTTTTATGGTGCGTCAGCCTTTAGTTTAAACTGAACTTCACAAAAAATGCAGGAGGAAAGAAGATATGAAAGAATTCTATATAAACAGCGACGGTACAAGGCTCCATGCCAAGCTTGATCGTCCCGATGATACAGTAAAAGGACCGCTTTGCATACTGATACACGGTTTTACGGGACATATGGAAGAGGAACATATCATTGCGGCTCAGAAAGCAATGAATGAAGCAGGAGTTTCTGTCCTTCGTGCTGAAATGTACGGACACGGAAAAAGCGACGGCAAGTTTATTGACCATACGCTCTATAAATGGGTGACGAATGCTCTTGCCGTGATAGCATATGCAAGAGGGCTGGATTTTGTAACTGAGCTTTATATCTGCGGTCACTCTCAGGGGGGACTGCTTACCATGCTTCTGGGAGGTATGTGTGCTGATGTTTTTAAAGGAATACTTCCGTTATCACCTGCATGGATGATACCTGAGAACGCAAGAGCAGGTATTGTTCTCGGCAATTCATTCGATCCCGAGCATATACCCGAAAAGTTAGCCAGCGAGAGCTGGGAGATATCAGGAGACTATATCCGTGTTGCACAGACTATCCATGTTGAAGATGCGATTGCAAGGTTCAAAGGCAAGGTGCTCATAGTACACGGTGACGAAGATCCTGTAGTTCCGTATTCCTATGCAGAAAAAGCCGCAGAGCTGTATAGAGATGCAGCTGTTATTCCTATACACGGTGCAGATCACTGTTTTGTCGGTCACCTTGATGAACTGGCTGATTCGATAAAGAGTTTCTTCACTTCTGCTGCTGAATAAAAACTCGCATTAAACGACGAAGAATATTCCATACTGTTACCTAAAGTAGTCTGTACAATTTGTGCAGGCTGCTTTGTTTTAGGATAAAGGAAAAATTACGAGATAAATGGGCACAAATACTAACAGACTTATTTGTGCATTCCTACAAAGCTGAAATTATAATCGTCTTTTTTGTACGTTAAAAACACTTATTACTGAAAGAACGCATAGTTCTTATGTTTCACTAACGTGATCTATTAAAATCGGAGGAATCAATATGAAAAAAACATTAGCATTTTTAGTATCACTTACTCTTGTATTCAGTGCGGTTTCGTGCAGCAAAGACAACACAAGTTCCAAAAAAGTCAGCCGTTCAGCCGTAACGACTGCATTGTCCGAGAAAACACAGCTTACCAATCATATGACTGAAAAAGAGCGGTCAAAGGTCAGTGTGGGGGAGCTCACCGTATTCGATCATATGCAGGATAAGGAGGAAAACGAAGCTGCTATCCCCGATGAGGGCGTATGCATTGAATTCTGGTCTGAAGACGACTATATAGCCAATTGGAAGAAACAGTACGAGAAAGATCCCTCTATACTGGACGGCGGTAGTTTTGAAGAAGCTATCGAGAATAGCAAGCCTTATTTTGATGATATATACAGCATATTCGTTGACGGAAGGAGCCTTAGCTTCAATGAGCTTTTTCCAATAAAAGGCTATAACGGCGGAGAGATAAAACTGAGGGAGTCCTGTCCTGTATATTACGTTATTGACAAAAACGGCAGAGGTTACCATGTTGATGAGAATAATAATGTGATACCCGAAGATAAGGCTGCGGAGATGAATGAAGCCTTCTATTCCGAGGTACGCTATGTGACATTTGCGGATTTTGAAGAGTTCAAGCCCTATCTGAAAAAGAAGATAGAACAGGGAACACGGATATATTTCAGTGAATCCGACGTTGAAGATATAGATGAAATTGTTGAGGACGAGTATAAGGACTATCTCACTGCATGGGAAGCTGTAATGGATAATAACTACAAAACGCTTCCCGTCGGAGCTTCTGAAAAGTACTTTGAAGCCATGGATTCTGACAGTACAGCTACATGGGAGATAGACCGCGAAAAGATAGAGGCGATAGCTCCGTATGTTAAGGAGTACAGCATATACGACGAGCAGCTCGATACTAATTTCATAGTTCATGTAACGCTTCCGCCCGATTTTGAGAAAGAAAAGACCTATCCAGCATACGTTCTCACAGACGGAGTATGGCGCTTCAACAATTCTGCTGACCTGAGAAAGTCAATGGAGGAGGGGAAGGCATCAGATGTTATCATAGTAAGCATAGGCTACGACTATTCTATCGACGGAACCAATGACTCCAACCGTATCAGGTATTTCTGCGACCGCTGCGAGGACTTCCTTGCGTTTATTACCGACGATCTTATGCCCTATCTCGGTGAGGAATACAATATAGACTTCGGCAATTCCACTCTTTACGGTCATTCCCTTGGCGGAACTTTTGCTCACTATGCAGTATTCAACTCCGATAAGTTTGAAAATCAGCCCTTCAAAAATTATATCATTGGCAGTCCTGCATTCTGGTCTCCGGGATTCCTGCCCTATACCGACGGAGATGCGTTCAAGCATGAATACGGCTATTTCGACAGGAACGAAAGCTTAGACAAGAATATTTTCGTTTGCGGCGGAGCTGATGAGGATCCGGTTTATGAGGAGTATTATAAAGGGAACGACTCCACTCTTGAGGGCATACAGCATCTTATGGACAGGCTTGAAGAGTACGGCGTTACAACAGCGGAGTGCAAGATATATCCTAACTCGGAGCACTATCAGTTTATACCCGAAATGCTCGTTGAAATGCTTGAAAAGTTCTATCCTGCCGAATAAAAGCTATTTTCGGTGAAACATTTTTATCTGTGATTTTTATAAGCAGATATTGCCTTTTTCAACAATAGGTGTATTATAAACATATAATTCACGGAAAATGTTGACATAATTTGTCTGATATGTTAAAATCAGTATAAGGGGAGCTATGTCTGCTCCTACAAATTACAGGAGGTAAAAGGCAATGGACATAAAAAATCAGGTCAAGGCGTTTTTGACAGCAGTTGTAATGGCTGCGGCACCAATGGCTATGAATATATCTTCTGCTTCGGCTGAGGATTATATAGTCGAGAATGCTGAGGTGCTCACTCTCTTCGGTGATGTAAACTTTGACGGCAATGTAGGTATTTCAGACGCGGTCCAGCTTAACCGCTATCTGCTCGGAAAAATAAGCGAGCTTGGAAACGTCAGGAACGCTGATCTTCTGGCTGACGGTGTCATTGATATTTATGACATGGTATACCTGAGAAAGCAGTTGGTTGCTGATAATAAGCCCGCAGGAACAAAGCTCAGCGTAAAAGTAGTGGATATGATGTCGGGTGAACCTCTTGAGTCTGCTGATATCGAGCTTTCTGAGATGAACGGAAACTATCTGTATGAGATCGGAGGCGCTGTTTCGACTAACGGCGAGGACGTCAATTACTACGGTCTTCCTGATGATAAAGCTTATAAGTATTTCCTTACTGTAAATGAACTGCCCAAGGGCTACGATTTAGCATACAAGACATGGGATCAGGTAGTCATCTTCGATATTGAAGCAGGTACGGCTGAGAAAGAGCTTGTTGTAAGAGTTGCAGCTGATGATGCAGAGAAAAATGTCAAGTTCACACATATGGACTGGTGTCAGGGCAGAGAGAATATAGGCTACGGCAATCTCTTTATTACTGACAAGGACGGCAATTATTACTACCAGAGACAGTATACAGGCGAGATGTCACTTCCTGACGGCGATTATCACGCTGATTTCAATTTCTTTGAATATCCTGTATCCTTCGTTGAACCTGACAGCGATTTTGCTAAAATGATCAAGGAAAACTATCCTGACGCGCAGTTTGAAGACCTTTCAAACGGCATAGATTTCTCTGTTGTAAACGGAAAGCCTGACAAAGAACTGTTCCTTAATTTCGGTCCAAAGAGCAATACAGGCAATAACATAAGAGTAAACTGCTACGACAGTCTTACAGGCGAGCCGCTGAAAGGCGTAAAGCTTTCCCTTATTGAAGCGCCGTACAGCTATGCAAAGAGACAGAGTTGGACATCTGACGGCACTACAAAGGTATTTACAGACCTTTTCCGTACAGGTCCTGACTGTTATCAGGTGGTAGTTGACAGTGTTCCCGAGGGATATCTGAAGAGCTCAAAAGATCAGGGAGTAAGCTTTGGCTATGTATATGACTATTCATCTGAGTTCAATTTCTACTTCACACCTTATGAGGGTGAGAAGGATCTGTCCTTCGATGTTCTGACATGGCCTGACAAGAAGCCGTACACAGGCGATTGTACATACACTGTAATGCAGGACAACTCGATTATCCTTTCAGGTATAAAGCCGGGGGAGAAGTTCGGTATCAAGGACGGAGAATATATGCTTTTTGCCAATACATATTCTGAGGACGATCCGTACCGCGGAGTTGACATTTCATCTGAACTTGGTCAGGAGCTTATCAAAGAGACTGATGTATTTGCTGACGGAGCAGCATTCAGGTCGGATATGGCAAAATTCACTGTCAAGGACGGAAAGATCGATAAAAATATCGTGCTTTATGTAGGTGAAAAGGATAAGGGCCGTTCAGTTTCTGAAATAGAATCAATGGAAGAAGAGAAGCGCCTTGAAGAAGAGCGTATCCAGAAAGAAGAGGAATATAAAAAGCTGATTTCGGAATGATATTATAATTGAACTGATACAAGGAACATTCCTTGAGAAGCTCATTCAAATGCTCAGAAAAAACAATAAAACCAAAAAAGTGTCCGCTTAACCGCAATACTCATATAGAAGCTTATAGTTAATTATGGGGGAAACCTTTCTGAAGAAAGGCTTTCCCCCATACCCCTTTCCAAAGACTTTTTTAGCTGATTTTTTCTCATATAGGGCTCGCCTAAAATAAAAAAGCCCTGTAATAATACAGAGCGAGCCCTATATGAGAAAAAATAAAACTGAAAGTTTTAGGGAGAGAGTTTGAGAGAAGCCCCTTTTTCAAAAGGGGTTCTCTCAATAATAAGCATAAAACTTCT
>NZ_JHXF01000023.1 GCF_000621845.1 Ruminococcus flavefaciens MA2007
TGATCTGTCATTGCTGTTGCCTCTATTATTTCTACTCCTTTTTGTTCGCACAGCTTTCTGAGTATCTGCCCTATATCTGCCTTCAACTGTCCATATATAGCTTTTCTTCTGTATTTCGGCGCAAACACTATGTGATACTGACATCTGTATGTGGAGTGGGTTGTATGCTTTATTTCATTTTTCATTGTTAATAACCTCCTTGTATCTCAGATAGTAATGTGGTCGCCAAACCTTTACTATTCTACCATACTTGGAGGTTATTTTTAAGCTTTTGCTAAAGCATTTTTATTCCCCCAGTAGAACTGGGGGTTTAGTTTCGCTAAAGCGCCAATAAGAAAAAGGGACTGCGTTTATTGCAGTCCCTTTTGTTTTATTCAAAAACTACTCTTTCAGTTCCCTCAGCATTTCCGCTACTTCCTCCACGGAGCATTTATAGTCGCCGTCGCCGCTGCGCTTATAGGTGCCTGTGTAGACGCTTCCGCCGATATAAATGGGCTCCTCGCCCTTTTTTATCTTAGGTACAGTTATGACTATGATATGCTTGCCGTCTATGCGCTTTATCTGAACGTCGTCATGTGTAAGGATATTTCTGCTCACCTTGCGCTTGTCGTTGATTATCTCCCAGAAATCGCTGAGAAGCCACTCGGGATCGGGTAGGTCTACATGTCTCAGAGTCTTATCGCTGAGCTCCTCTACTCCTAAAAGTATCACGCCGCCGAGAGTATTTGCAAATGCGGAATAGGTCTCCCACAGACTGTCTGGAAGTCCGCCCAAAGCTTTTTTTGCTTCTATACGGTTAGTCTCCTTGTATTTTTCAAGGTGCATTATGTCTATCATAGCCATTCCCCTTTCTGATTATATTATAGACTATATTTCGTCGTTCGTCAAGCTCAGGACAAAGAACTCGTGACGGCTGTCGCTACTTAGCAATAAGTGATTTGACAATCTATATGTTTTGCTATATAATATAATAGTATTTCTATATAACAAGGAGCGATAACAATGCTTAAAAAAATTACCGCAGCCGCACTGAGCACTGCTTTGTGTGTAACGGCTTCAATACCATTCACAGTAAACTGCGCAGCAGGTATTCAGCCCACAAATATCAACCTGTCAGCTGTACGCTCGGCAGACGATATCCCCGTACCTGCTGACCTGAGAACAGGTGAAACTCCCATGAAAAAGGGCGAACTTGGAAATAATATCCTGTACTTTCTCTATGAGGACGGTACGGTTTATATCAAAGGATACGGTGAAATGGGCGATTTCATCGGCACTCCCTTTGAAAAGTCGGCAAAAAACATAAAGAAAGCCGTTTTCATCAACGACGGCGACGGCATTACAAATATAGGCAATAGTTTGTTCTGCAACTGCCCCGAGCTTGAAGAAGCAGAGCTCCCCGACACTGTAACATCTATCGGAGTAAGCAGCTTCAGCTCCTGTCCAAAGCTCAAAAAGGTCAATATCCCCAAGGCTGTTACATCTATCGGAGTATGGGCTTTCGCAGACGATACCAGCCTTGAAGCCATTGAGCTCCCAGACAGTCTCAAGCTCATCGACAGAGCCGCATTTCAGGGCTGTACCGCACTTAAAGAAGTGACGTTTCCAGAAAAGCTGGAAACTCTGCGCGGATTGAGCTTCCAGAACTGCACATCTCTTACCGAGGTTACTGTCCCCGAAAACGTAACAACTATCGGACCTTACGCTTTCGGCGGCTGCACCTCACTGAAAAAAGCCGTTGTCAACGGCGGTTCAAAGCAGCTTGGCGAAAAGCTCTTTGAAAAATGTACAGCTCTTGAAGAACTCACTCTCCCCAATGCAGACACTGCTATTTTCAGAGAAAACGACGCAGAGCCTCTGAAATGGCTCGGCACTCTCTTCGGTTCTTTCGTCTCGGGTTATACATACGGCGTAGGCTTCGCCAATACTACCTATTATATCCCGAACTCACTCCAAAAGGTAACGATAACAGGCGGCACAAAGGTTGCCGATGAAGCATTCTACGGATTCAGCTCCCTTACAGAAGCAGTCATTCCTGATGATACCGAGTACCTTGGCGTAAGCTCTTTCAGCGGCTGTTCAGCTCTTGAAACGTTCAAAATGCCCTCTAAGGCAACATTTATCGGAGCTAACGCATTCCTAAACTGCAAGATGATAAATGTTGATATACCAGTCGGCGTTACCGAGATAGGCGCAAACGCCTTTGAAAACTGCTCATCTATCACAGAGATAAACATTCCAAAGGCAACAAATAAAATAGGCGATGCAGCATTCAGCGGCTGTACTTCGATTAAAAAGGCTGTGATAAGCACCTGCAAGGACGGTATCGGCAAGAGAACATTCAACAAATGTATGTCTCTCAGCGACCTCACTCTTCCCTATACAGGCTTTGATGCAGAATCCGCCGCAGCAAAGGACAGCTCATGCCTGTGTCAGCTCTTCGGCGAATATATCTCGGGATACACCTATAGCGTTACATACAGCGGCGCTACTTATTATGTGCCGAATAGCCTTGAAAAAATAACCGTTACAGGCGGAACCAATATCCCCGACGCTGCTTTCTATGGCTTCAATTCCCTTACTTCGGTAAGCATGCCAGATAATACAGAATATATCGGTGAAAACTCGTTCAGCGGCTGCTCAAAGCTCAAAGAATTCAAAATGCCCTCAAAGGCAACATTTATCGGAGCTAATGCATTCCAGAACTGCACACTGATAAACGTTGATATCCCCAAGGGAGTTACCGAGATAGGTGCAAACGCCTTTGAAAACTGCACTTTCCTCACTGAGATAAATGTGCCCGAAGCTACAGATAAGATAGGCGATTCAGCATTCAGCGGCTGTATCTCACTTAAAAAGGCTGTGATAAGCACCTGCAAGAACGGTATCGGCAAGAGAGTCTTCAACAAATGCACTTCCCTCGGCGACCTTACTCTCCCCTATGCAGGCTTTGATCCTAAGAACGCTGCAAGCAAAGACAGCTCTTGTCTGTGCCAGCTCTTCGGTGATTATGTCTCGGGATATACCTACGGCATATCATACGACAGCTCTACTTATTATGTGCCGAATACCCTTGAAAAAATAACCGTTACAGGCGACACCAATATCCCCGACGCTGCTTTCTATAGCTTCAGCTCTCTTACCGAAGTAAGCATTCCCGACGATACAACATATATCGGAAACCTTGCATTCTCAGGCTGTTCAAATCTCGAAAAGTTCGATATGCCGTCAAAGGCTGAATACATCGGTAATCATGCATTCAACGGCTGTGCAAATATAGTCGTTGATATCCCCGAAGGCGTTACAATGATAGGTGAAAGAGCCTTCGGCGGCTGCAACGCTCTCGCAGAGATAAATGTGCCAAAGGCTACTAAAGAGATAGGCGGTACCGCATTCTTCGACTGCACAGGGCTCAAAAAAGCAGTCATAAACGGCGAAGATACAATAATCGGTCCAAACTGCTTCAACAAATGTATCTCTCTTGAATCGCTCACGCTTCCTTTTGTTATACCTGATACAGTCAAGCAGACAGAGTCAGAATCATCATGGTTCAAGGGGCTTTTCGGCACCTATGTCTCAGGCTATACCTACGGTCTGTCTTGGGGAAACGGCACTATCTATATCCCCAACTCGTTAAAGGAACTCAATATAACAAACGGCAAAGAGCTTCCTGCTAACGCTCTCAGCGGAATGCAGCTGGAAAACGTTACTCTCCCGAAGACTATCGAATCTATCGGCAACAGCGCTTTCGACGGCTGCAATAAGATACTCAACGTATTCTATCCAGATAAGCAGGCTGCATGGGACAAGGTAAAGGTCGGTGAAAAAAATACAGTTCTTGACGAAAGACTGAGAGTTCTCGGTGATGACGGTGAATATCACAACGTGATAACTACCACAACAGTTTCCACAACAACTACGACTGCCGCAACAACAACTACAGTTACTACTACATCAGCACCTGTATCAAAGGACTATACACTGGGAGATGTTGATAACAACAAGGCTGTAGACGCAGTTGACGCTTCAACAGTTCTCACTGACTACGCATTAACATCTACCAACAAAAAAAGCGAATTTACCGAGGCACAGAAAAAAGCTGCCGATGTTGACGCAAACGGCGCTATAAATGCAGTTGACGCTTCATATATCCTTGAATACTACGCTTACACAGCTACCACAAAGGAAAAGCCTGTGACAATGAGCGAATACATGTCAAAGAAGTTAAAATAACAAAAAACAACCGCAGATAATCATAATACTCATGTAAAAGTTTTATGCTTAATATTGAGAGAACCCCTTTTGAAAAAGGGGCTTCTCTCAAACTCTCTCCCTAAAACTTTCAGTTTTATTTTTTCTCATATAGGGCTCGCTCTGTATAATTACAGGGCTTTTTTATTTGGGACGAGCCCTATATGAGAAAAAATCAGCTAAAAAAGTCTTTGGAAAGGGGTATGGGGGAAAGCCTTTCTTCAGAAAGGTTCCCCCCATAATTAGCTATAAGTTTCTATATAAGTATTGCGATTAAACTCTGCGGCTGTTTTTTTATCGATTATGGTCGGATAACAGAATGACTGTGAATGAAGAACTCCTCCTGACTTGGCTGCCAGCCCTTTTCCTTCGGCGGAAAGAGCTTATCGAACTCTGCAACAGCTGCCTCATCGTCACAGGGCTTATCTACGTCACTTGGATAGTAGAACCACTTCCTGCCGTCAAGAACGCCCTCTTTCAGCTCCTTGACAAGGAGCGCCGACGGGAAGAAATCTCCCTCGAAGCAGACATTGTACTTCAGACAGCTCTTATAGCCCCTTGCAACGTAATTATCGGGATTGCCGAAGTTTATGACCACGTCGTATCCCATTTCCGAAGCCTTGGCAAAGGTGTGCTCCAGCAGAGCCTTGCCGATGCCCCTGCGCTGATACTCGGGCAGTACGCAGAGCGGTCCCATGGTGAGGATATCCTTTTCATTGCCCTGCTCGTCCCTGAGCTTAGCTTTGCAGTACATAACGCTGCCCACTATCCTGCCGTCTGTTTCAGCAACATAGTCCAGCTCGCGGACAAAATCTGAGTGGTCACGCATGATATGTATGAAATAATGCTCAAAGCAGCCCGGAACGCTGAGATTCCAGAACGCCTCGCGGGCAAGATTTTCTACCTCGCGGTAGTCCTTTTCTGTTTCCTTGCGAATGATAAAGTCAAATTTATTCATTTTTATAACCTCCTGAAAATGCTGACAAGACACGAGAGGTTTGTGTGAGAAAGTAGTCGCAAACCTCTCGTTTACGCTGCTATCTCAGTTCTGTTATTATTTTTCAAACAACTGACTCCTTAATAAATATTGCGGTCATATCCGCTGGTTTTATTATAGCTTGTTTTTTCGGGATTGTCAATAGAATTTTCAAGTAAAAAAAATAATCAACTATCGATATCTGCCAAACTAAAGCTTTAAAGCAATATCACATTTGTGCTGCGGACTTAATCAGCACAAAATGAACATAACGTTATAAACGGGCAGTAAAATACAAAGCTGCAATACTTTACGTAAAAATAATTATACGAAATGCATAAAAAACAGCAAAAAGTGAACAAACAATCGTTTAAATCACAATAATCGACTTGTGTTGTTCATAAAAATGTAATAAAATTGTTGTATAAGCTGGGGAAAAGATGGGACGCAGCGGCTTCAACGCCATTGTGCTTTTCTTCAGTTGAGAAAAGGAAGAAACTTTAAAACAAAATCATGTTTGGAAAGTGAGGAATGATCGACATGAGAAAAGGCACTTTCAAGAAGATCGTCAGCGCTGGTATCACAGCAATGATGGTCGCAGCAAGTGTACCTTCAGTTCCTGCAGCCGTTGTTCACGGTGCTGATCAGCAGACCAGAGGCAACATCGGCGGTTTTGACTACGAAATGTGGAATCAGAACGGTCAGGGACAGGTTTCCATGAATCCCGGCGCAGGCTCATTCACCTGCTCTTGGAGCAACATTGAGAACTTTCTTGCTCGTATGGGCAAGAACTACGACAGCCAGAAGAAGAACTATAAGTCATTCGGCAATATAATTCTCACTTACGATGTCGAGTACACCCCAAGAGGAAATTCGTATATGTGCGTATACGGCTGGACAAGAAATCCTCTTATGGAGTACTATATCGTTGAAGGCTGGGGCGACTGGCGTCCACCCGGAAACGGTGCTGAAAACAAGGGCACAGTAACCCTCAACGGCAACACCTATGACATTGCCAAGACAATGCGTTATAACCAGCCCTCTCTTGACGGTACTGCTACATTCCCTCAGTACTGGAGCATCCGTCAGACCAGCGGTTCAAGAAACAATACCACAAACTATATGCAGGGCACAATTGACGTATCCAAGCACTTCGACGCATGGAGCCAGAAGGGACTGGATATGTCGGGTACTCTTTACGAGGTATCCCTCAATATCGAAGGCTACCGTTCAAACGGTTCAGCTAATGTAAAGAAGATAACTGTCGGCAGCGGCTCTCCTTCACCAAGCGAGACAACTACTACCACACCTACTCAGACTGTAAAGGCTGACGGCGACGGCAATTACTTCACAAGCACATTCGAGAGCGGTGCCGGCGACTGGTCAGGCAGAGGAAGCGCTTCTGTTGATACAGATTCATCTAACTACTATGACGGCAGCAAGTCTCTCTTAGTATCGGGAAGAGAGTCAGAATGGAACGGCTGCGCTATCCCGCTTGATCCAAGCGCTTTCGTACCGGGCAACACATACAGCTTCAGTGCTGCTGTTATGCAGAAATCAGGCGGAAGCTCAACGATCCAGATGTCACTCCAGCAGGGAGACGGCAACAGCGCTTCTTATACAAAGATAGCTGACTGCGACACCAAGAGCGGCGAGTGGACAAAGATCGAGAATACAGAGTTCACTATCCCTGATAACTCAGTCGATCTCATTCTCTACATTGAGACTCCCGAGAGCTCAGGTGACCTCTGCAATTTCTATGTTGACGCTGTTCAGGTATCCGAAAAAGGCAAAAAGTCCGCTGTTGTAACAGGACAGGGCAAGGTAGACACTACTTCAGCTCCTGATGATACACCGAAGACTACAGGCAAGAACTACAAGGGCGTTCGTGCTCATCAGAACCTTACATATAATTACGAAAAGGGCGGCAACGGCTTCAAGGACTACATGGGACCATACTTCCGTCTCGGTACTTCCGTAAGCGGCTATGAGATCGGCAACTCACAGGCTCAGCAATTCATCAAGAAGAACTACAACTCAATCACCTGTGAGAACGAAATGAAGCCTGATTCTATCGTTAAGGGCGTAAACGGAGACGAGGTTCAGATCAGCCTCCAGTCTGCAAACAGTATCCTTAAATTTGCAGAGCAGAACGGAATCGGCGTCCGCGGTCATACTTTCGTTTGGTACAGCCAGACTCCTGAGTTCCTTTTCAAGGACAACGGCAGCTATGTATCAAAGGACAGAATGAACAAGCGTCTCGAAAGCATGATCAAAAACACATTCTCACAGCTCAAGTCAAACTATCCTAAGCTTCAGGTTCATTCATACGACGTCTGCAACGAGCTCTTTGAGAACGACGGCGGCGGAATGAGAAACTGGTCCAAGTGGAAGGACGTTTACGGCGCAGGCAACTACGACTTCGTAGTAAATGCGTTCAAATATGCAAGAAAGTACGCTCCAAGCGAAACAAAGCTCTACCTCAACGACTATAACGAGTATATGTCCAAGAAGACTAACGACCTCGTTAACATGGCTAAGAATGTCATGAAGGAAGGCGACTATATCGACGGTATCGGTATGCAGGCTCACCTTGCAGCAAGCTATCCTTCAGCAAGCGAGTTCGAGACAGCTGTTAAGCAGTTTGAGTCACTTGGTCTTGACGTTCAGGTAACCGAGCTTGATATCACAAGAAATCAGAGCAATCAGGGCGAGCTCTATACTCAGATATTTGAAGTATGCATGAGACACGCTAAGAATATCTCAACTGTTACTCTCTGGGGTACAACAGACGAGAGAAGCTGGAGAAAGTCTGAAAACGGCGGTTCACCGCTCCCATTCAGCAATTACCAGCCTAAGAGCTTCTATAATGACATCATTGCTCTTACAAAGAAGATCGATCCGCCTAACTATGACGATGACGAAGAGGAAGTAGTAACAACTACAGCTACTACTACAACTGCTCCTCCTGTAAACGTTACAACAACTACAACCGCTCCTCCTGCACCTGCTAAGGACCTCAAGGAGATTCTCAACGAGAAGGTTTCTATCTGGGGCGACTCCAACAAGGACTCAGGCGTAGATATGGGCGACGTTGTACTTATCATGCAGTCACTTGCTAACCCTGACAAGTACCAGATGTCAGAGCAGGGACGGTTCAACGCAGACGTTGCAGAAGCAGGAAACGGCATCACAGCACAGGACGCTCTTATTTTACAGCGTTACCTCTTAGGTCTTATAAAGTCACTTCCTGCAAGCTATGCAGACCAGATCAAGACTGTAACTACAGAAGCTACTACAACTAAGGCTACTACTACATCAACTACTACAACTACAACAACAAAGGCAACAACCACAACTACAACAACTCAGCCAAAGTCAAACTTCAACTACAACGGCAACGTACAGTTCAAGGAAGCTCCCGGCAACTACTTCAACGGCTGCCAGCAGCAGGGCAAGGTTACAAAGGAGAGCTATAACGGTATAAACGGTTATAACAACTGCAATGTTTATACTCCTTATAATTATGATCCGAACAAGAAGTACAACATATTCTATCTCATGCACGGCGGCAGCGAGAACGAGAACACTTTGATCTCCCAGAACGATACAATGATCCAGAATATGCTGGACAACATGATCATGAACGGCGAGCTTGAACCTCTTATCGTTGTATTCCCGACATTCAACAAGACAGAAGCTGGCAAGTTCTACAGCGAGTTCCGTCAGAGCTTAGTTCCTTTCATTGAGGGTAAGTACTCAACATACGCAAATAAGGACACTTCTGCTGAGTCACTCAAGGCTTCAAGAATGCACAGAGCATACGGCGGCTTCTCAATGGGTTCTGTATCAACATGGGCTGTATTCGAGAACTGCCTCGACATCGTTGGCTACTTCATGCCTCTCAGCGGCGACCACTGGAACGGCAACTCCGCATATGACAAGGCTAAGAGTCTGGCAAACGCTGTTGACAAGTCAGGCTACAAGACAAACGAGTACTTCATCTTCGCTTCAACAGGTTCAGATGATATCGCTTATCCTAACGTAAATCCTCAGGTCGAGGAAATGAAGAAGATGAGCCAGTTCGTATTCACATCAGACTTCTCCAAGGGTAACTTCTACTTCATGGTTGCTCCCGGAAAGACACACTGGTGGGGATATGTAAGACACTATGTTTACGACTCTCTCCCATACTTCTTCCACGAGGGACAGTAAATATCAGAGAATTCTTCATAATTTAAAACTTTCTACGGAAAAACCGAGGCTTTTGTCCTCGGTTTTTTCTATATTATAAAAAATAGAAAGTTTTTCGCCGCGAATGTTGCTCTTTTCATGATTATATGCTATAAGCGCGGAGCCCGCGCAGCCTTTTTCGCGCTATAAATATTAAAATCGGTAGTTTTTCGCCGCGAATGTTGCTCTTTTCATGATTATATGTTATAATATACGCAAGCAGAGGAATTCTGCTAATAATAATGAAATGGCAGGTGAACACAATGAAGTTCAAAAAGTTTGCGGCTGCTGTTATTGCAGCGGCAACGGCAATTATCCCTCTCTCTTCAGATATTTCGGCAGCACTTCCCTCTTCTGCTGTTTATGCTGCTGAACACGCTACGGGAGCCGCTCTCCCCGAGTGGATACCTCAGAGCTTTGAATCTGCTCTGGATTTCCGCAATACCTACGGCGCTACTCATGTACAAGACGGACTTATATGCATTGTTTTCAGAGAGCAATATGAAAAAGTTCCCGAGGGCGAACCTCAGGGAGTTCTCAGATACGATATCAGAACTACCGAGAACATGATGAATGAGCTGTTCCACAAGACATACGCTGATGAAAACAGCAGGGACTGCTATGAAGTCGTTGTATATTATGCTCCGCAGAAGCAGGGCAATTTTGAAGCAGCACTGGTCGATACATGGATAAAGTCATCTGAGCTCGACCTTGGCTACAATCACGCTATAGCTCATTATTCGTTCTCTATAGGCGAGGAAAACGAAATAACCGAGACAGATATTTACAGCTGGCTTCCCGACAGCTATACGGAGTTCTATGACTATGCCGAAAAGAACGGCTCTGTTTCCGTAAAAGACGAGTTCGTTGTGTTCTGCATCAACGATACAGCAGGCATAAGATATCAGTGGGAGGAAACGTCGGACGACTATAGTACCTATTTCCAGCGCTATACTTCAAGCTACTGCTCAAGGGAGACTGCTCAGCCTCTTGCAGGCGGTCAGACGCCTCATATGGAGGTCTACAAAGCCGTAAAGGACGGAAAAGCACTGATAAAGTGGAGCTTTGTCCCATATGACGATGAGCTGAAGCTTCAATCAACAAAAAATCTTTTCGCGGACGCTGCTGTATCTGATAACGCTTCAAAGGTAACGCTAAGCAATAATTTTGTTAATAGCGGAGAATTCTCATACAATAATTACTCCATATACGGCACTGACGTGGCAATTTCGGGTGAGGACGCATACAGTTCATATGCTGAACCAAAGTCCGAGGTCGTAACCTCACAGAAGGAGCTTACTGAATTTCTTTCCTCTTACCTTAACGAGACCGCTCTGAAAAAATTCGTGTCACAGTACAGCGAGAAATACTTTGAGAACAACGTTCTTATGCTGAATGCTTATCTCGACGAATACCACGGACGTGTATCGAGGTTCGGACTTGACAGCATCTATCGTCCCAACGATATGCTCTATATAGACTACACTCCTATTATAAGCGGAGTACAGTCCAGAACATCATATCTCAGTATTCTTCAGCTGTCAATGCCAAAGAACGAATACAAGGACAATAAGGTTGAATGGAGCAAAGGCAGTGCACTCGCAGAAAACGTAAAGTGTATCACTTTCTATGATGAGGACACAGGTCAGCTTGTTGATATGAATAATGTTGACCTTTCCAAGCTCTTCGGTATAGAGATGAAGAATGTAGACGGTCAGAATCCTTATTACTGGGAAGTTATCACCGCTGAATGGCTCTCCCTCAATATTGACGAAAATTACCTCCCGAAGGGGTATAAACTGTCAAAGAATAAGCCGATATATGTCGACAACAATGGCAATAACACAGGCTATATCACGATCAGACTTACAAATAAGGAAAAAGTCAATGCAAAATACGCAATTGATAAGTACTCAACCATTACTAAGAATTTATTTACTGACGTATATACTACACTAAACGACTTCAAGCCTGCGGCAGTAAAAACACAGTCCGAGCTTAAAGAAATAATATCAAAGTATTTCTCGGAAGAGTATCAGGAAAAGATATTCGGAGCTTATGACGAAGCATTCTTCAAAAATAACGTTCTGCTCTTTGACTTGTGTTTTGACTCAACAGGCGGTCAGAAGGTCAGCATGAATGATACTGTATTATCGGACAACAAGATAACCGTTTACTACAATAAGCCTGCTCCTGACTTCGGAATGTGCAATACCGATTTCTTATTTATATTGCAGGTTACTGTTCCAAAGGACGAATATAACGGTCAGACAGCGGACTTCAAATGCATTGGAGACGCTAACGGCGACGGAGAATTCGGTATAGCCGATCTTGTTACGTTACAGAAATGGCTCCACAGCGGTTCAGACATCAAGCTTGATGACTGGAGAGCAGTTGATCTCTGCAAGGACGGTGCTGTTGATATATTCGACCTTGTTTCCATGAGGAAAAAGCTTATCAGGTTACACGATCTTGAGCCTCCGAAGAAATACCCTATCAATGTTCAGTATAAACGCTGTTATTGTACTCCCAGCTATAACCGTGAGGGAAGTATAAGCTATCTGACAAGTGCAGAGAAAGTCGGGACACTCTTAAACAGCCAAGGCGAACCATACGATGATGAGTGGTTCAATACTCATAAGCTCATGGTCATTACTGTTACCGAATCAAGCGGCTCTATAAGACATGAAGTTACAGAGCTTACAGACCAATATGTCACTATCAACAGGCTATTAACTCAGGTAATGACCTGCGATATGGCTGAATGGAATATCTATCTTGAGCTTGACAAGGACGCAGTAATAAGAGATGATTTCAAGATAAACTGGATCGAAGTACAAAAGTTATATTAATAATATTAAAGGCTGTACAGATTTTCTGTACAGCCTTTGTTTTTTATTTGCTTATGATAGCCTTTCTCATAAGAACAAGATCGTAAATATCAAGCTTTTCGTCCTTGGTGTAGTCAGCTGCCTTCCAGCTTTTCAGCTCTGCGCTCTTGTCGCCCAGAAGCCATTTCTGGAAGAGAAGAAGGTCAGTTACATTGAACTCGCCGTCCATGTTCACGTCGCCTGCCAGGTCATCAACAGGATCAACATGACTTTCATCAAATACCATTTTTGCATTTTTAAGGAACGGATCATCTGAGGGCTTCTTTACCTTTTCCCATGTATCTTTGCTGCCGTAGAAAGTAATAGTAGCCTGAGCCTTATTATCAGCAAACGCCATATCGTCGATAGATGTCAGCTTGCCCGAGATCTTAAGGTCTGTCAGCTTATCACAGCCGTCAAAAGCCATACTTCCTATCTCGGTAACGCCGTTGAGCTCTACCGATTTAAGCTCGGAGCAGAAGAAGAACACATTGTCTTTAAGCACTGTTACACTTGACGGTACAATAACAGATGTGATATCCATATTGCGCTGGAATGCGCCCGAAGCTATATATTTAATATCTGAACCCAACTTTACATCGCCCTTGCACTTGTCACCGTCAAGAAGTGCGCCGTTTACGACTACCAGTGGTGACTTCTCACGCTGTGCGGCTATCCACGGTGTATCCTCAAACACCTTCGTATTCCATTCAATTATATGGTCAGGGAACTCAACTTTCTCCAGTGATTTACAGTACTCAAATGCTCTGATACCAACCTTTTCAACGCTGTCAGGTATAGTTACCGATGTAAGATCAGGGCAGTTGTTGAATGCATAGTGACCTATTTCCTTGACTGAATTAGGAATAGTAACGCTTTTTATCTTGCTTATCTGGAATGCATACATTCCGATAACTGTAACGGGCACACCGTCGATACTTGCAGGTATCTCTACTGAAGTAGCTGACTTATCGCACAAAGTAATCTCAACATGGTCGGAATACTTCTTGTAAGTAAGCGCACCTGACTTGCCCTCATTACCTGTTTCTTCTGCATATGCACTGAGTACAGGAGCTGAAATTGCTCCTCTCTGAGACGGCAGAGAAATACCTGCTGTCATAGTTACTGCGGCAATAAATGCTGCTGCCTTTAAAGTTTTTTTCTTGTTGTTCATAAATAACCCCTCCTGTTATTATGATTATTATCAAGACACATCTGAAACAGATGTATTGATTACATTTTACCATATAAAAACAAAAATGGCAATACCCAAGTCATTAACGAATTATTAATTATAAGGAAAGCCGCCAATGTAACTCGGCGGCTTTATCATGGATTTATTTACTGTAGCTTTGTTCGTAATAAAGGTCGGGATCGTATTCCTCCCCTGTTTTGTTATCTACTATCTTGATAGAATCCCTTGCCTTTTCTATCATCACATCGTTTCCTGTTCGGTCAGTGATAAATAGGGTTATAGAGCCTATCTGCACCTCTGCAAGCACCTTTTCTCCTGTTACTACAGGAGTAGCTGCTTCCAGAAGAGTTTCTACCGCATCGGTGTTGGCAAACTCAAAATGCTTCTTTTTGCCGTAGTGAATATAGCTACGTCCTCTGTAAAGTCTGAGGTTGAAAACGGAATCCAGCTTTATGCATTCGTTTGTATAGTTGTCATAATCAGAAGGTTCGTTATAGCTGAAGTCATTAGTGTAATTATAATTCTTGAAATACATCAGTGGGAATACATATTCACGCGCAGGAGATACTGTAACAGGGCTCGAATAGGTATCAATTTCATCAAGAAGCTCGCTGCCCGTCTTTTTGTACGCGATATTATGCTCGTCCATGAAGCGTAAAGACTCATGGCAGGCAGAATTGATTATAATATCGCCTATATAGCTGTAAAACTCCGCGTTCTTGAACTCCTCCGCTGTCATTGCGGTATAATCCCTGCGGATAGCCTCGGCAAGCTCTTTTCCCTCTTCAACTGACAGTTCGATACTCTTGGATACATCCAACTTATCTCTAAATTCAAAATTACAGTAATCAGCATGACTTTCATCGATGTAATCTATGGGATCGCCTTCTCTTCTCAGGCTGTTATAATAAATTTCTTTTGTTTTGTTCTCTGCGAATTCTTTATCTGTATATATATCGCAGCTTATATCTGTGAGCATTTCAGAAGGAACTTTATACTGACGAACAATAGCTGAACCGCCCTTTGTGTAGTATATCATTCTTATATCCGCTATATCCAAATCATAATTTTTTTTCTTTGTTTCGCTATAAAGTCTGTCATCATCACTTAATCTGTAATCTGATAGAACATAGCTGTATTTATCAGGCTCAAAATGGCGGTCTATAATTTCCCTGTTAAGCCTTATAGCGTCATCAATTATCTTCTTGTCATGGAGAATAACAGCATTGTCTGCCATATCATATCCCCATATCTCTATCTCAATATCACTGACCAATAAAGACGAGGGGATATATTTTGCTCTGCCAAGACCGTCTGTAAGCTCAATGACCTTGATAATGCCTATAACAGCTGCGCTTGCAGCGGCAAAGCTTATGATAGCCGTCCAGAAGCGCTTGAAGCCGCGGCGTCTTATGACCTCCATAACGAACCAGATTATACCGCTGATTATAAGCGCTGCTATAAGTCCGCTCTTAATCGCAGTCATCTTCATTATTGTAACAATACTGTAAACCGCTGCCGACATGATGATGTAATAAAATGCTTTGTAAACATAGGGCTTTGAAACGTCCTCTGCCTTGCGGTGCTTGTAAAGCAGGAATGTAATTGCAATTATCACCGCAATAAAAATGAGACTTCTTATAATGAAGTTGAAATACATGGAATCCATGAATGTATACTCGGTCAAATCATATACTGCTCCGCTTGATATATAAGAATGAGGCATATAATAATCATCAAGATAAGTTATAAAAAATCCCAATACGCCTATCGGGCTTGTGGTAAAGAAAGTATAATTCTTGGTGACAGAGCTTTCAGTCAGTCCGAAATGTGCCGCTGAAACGATATTACCCCATGTAATATAAATGAACAGAGGAATCATTACATTTACAGCTGCTATGCTGAACAGTGCCTCGAAGGTGCTGCCTGCAAAGGTAATGGCAAATACAGAGATAGTATACAGCAATATCAGTCCAATTATCATGATAAAGAATATCCTTACCATATCATAGATATAATCCATCACATAGTCCATTTCAACGCAGCACGAACCGATAAGGAGCACTATCAGGGCAACTATTCCGCCTATAAGGAAAGGTACGACATAGGTGATAAGTCCTGAGGAATAATCCGCAAAGAAGCGCTGACGGTTGTTCAACGGAAGCGAATAGTTCATATCCACAATGGATTTATTGTAAAGATAGCGGAAATTGACCATAGGAACTACAAAGCCCATTCCTATACTGAGAAACAGTGCGATGACTGCAATAATTGCAAAGGGTATAGAATCGGTACGGTCAAAGATCTGGTTGTTTTGCAGATGTGTCTCCCATATAAGTATTCCCGCAAATACAGGCAGACAGAAGAGCTGGAATACGATATTGGTGATAAACAGCTTCATATCCTCTGAAAATTTGCTTTTGAAGCGCACAGAGAAGAAGCCTTTCTTTTTATTCTCCGATGTTGTCGCTGCTGTCATAGCCGAGCACCTCCAGTTCATAGATAAATATTTCTTCAAGCGTGAGCGGTATGACCTCTGTCAGCATAGGACGCTTTGTAAGGAGAGAAGCTTTTATTGCCTCTATATCGCCCTTTGCGATTATGAAGCATATACTCTGGCTCTGCTCATAATGGAGTATCTCGATTCCCTCCTGAGCGAAGTCCTCCTTGGTATAGCTCGGTACAGAGCCGTCCTCGTTTTTGTTGAATACCACCTGTATCTTGTGTACGCTGCCCTTAACATCGTCGATATCACGGGAGAATACTATCTTTCCGTTGTGTATCAATGCAGCCGTATCACAGACCTCGTTTATTTCCTTGAGGTTATGTGAGGATATAACTGTTGTAAGCTGACGGTCAAGCATTGCGTCAACAAGCATTTTCTTAACGATGATACGCATTGTGGGATCAAGTCCGTCAAATGCTTCGTCAAGAAGCAGATAATCGGTTCGGCAGGCAAGACCTATGATAACTATCGCCTGTCGCTTCATGCCCTTTGAGAACGTATTTATCTTCTTATCAAGAGGAAGTCCCGTCTTTTTGCGCAGTGCTTCAAATATTTCATCAGAAAAATTGCTATAGTAGTTCTTGTAGTAGTTTTTCAGCTTTTTCAGCGTAAAAGCTCCGAACTGTACGGTCTCGTCATTAATGAAAAATACCTTCTGCTTTACGTCTGTATTATCAAAAACGCTTTCTCCGTCAACGAGGACTTCACCTGATTCGGGAGAATATATGCCAGATATAAGGCGAAGTATAGTGGATTTGCCTGCTCCGTTGGAGCCGAGAAGTCCGAATGCTGTACCTTTTTCGATTTTCAGGTCTACGGCGTCAAGAGCCGTATAGCTGTCGAATTTTTTTACTGTATTCTTTAGTTCGATCATGCTTCATCATTCCTTTCCGTATGAGAGATACAGATTATCTATCCTTGCTTTCAAATCCTCGGGAGATATCCCCTTTTCAAAGGCTTCATTCACAGTGGAATCAAAATCTGTCAGTACCTTTTTTCTGAACTCATCATAATTCTGAGCCGATACGAAGCTCCCCCGCCCCGGAACAGAGTATATCACACCGTTGCGCTCAAGCTCCTGATAAGCCTTGGACACTGTATTGGGGTTGACTCCTGTGGACTTCGCAAGGCTTCTTACGCTGGGAAGCTGATCATTCTCTGCAAGAGTACCGTTTATGATGAGATTTACTATCTTATGATATATCTGCTCATAAATGGGTATCCTGCTCGTCAGGTCAATAGAAAACATAGGCAGCTCCTTTCTGTAGTGTGTGTACTATATCGAATAGTACAGTTATTACACTTGAATAATAACACATATTATCCCGTTTGTCAAGGGCTTTTTTGAAATTTATAAAAAACTCCCACTGTATTATCCAGTGGGAGTTGAAATATAATTATCACTTTTCTGCCTGTGGAAATGCCTTGATCTTGCCGACAACGAAGGATTGCAGAAGCAGAACGTCCGCAATATCAAATGCACCGCTCTGATTTACGTCCATTATTTCAAAATCAGAAGTGTTTTCAAGTGTAAGCTGACTTATAAGAAGCTTTCTCGCTGTAACAACGTCCAGCGAATTTACGCTTGAATCCTTATTAAAATCGCCGATGATAACATCAGGAACTTCAATTTTCTCAAAGTCTATGTCGTTTTTAAGTGCCTTTACAGAACCGTTCACAAAAAGTGATTCTGCGATAAGATTGACTCTGAGGATCGAAAGTCTGCCTGAGAAGCCAGCATTTATACCGCTGATATGTTCGCTCAGGTCAACGCTGCCCTCAAGAATATCTCCGTCATCCTGATCTTTTCTTATGCTGACATATTCCTCGAAGTAGTTTATACCAAAGCAGCCATGGTATTCGTGCTTATAGCTGTAAAGGTCATATTCATGACCGCCTGCTGAATATGTAGTTACATACTCATACAGTTCACGTTTATGTCCGTCTGCCGTTTCTGTCGTTATATACTCACCCGAGCCATATCCGCTTGTTGAATTTGACGGTGAAAAATCAAACCCGTTATTGTCAAACTCACTCTTGCTGTAATTATAGTCTATGGGGAAATTCTTGCATTTTTCGATAATACGAATACCCACGTTCTTCCAGACTGTTGTGGCACTGATGGAATATCCTATCTCGTACTTATCCTCAAAGGTATTTTCAACCTTGTACTTAGCCTTTACGTTATTACAGGAATCAAGAACGAACTTCTCTCTGTCAGGAATACGCTTGCCTGCTGAGAATTCCGAATAATATGTATCCTTTGATTCGGCTTTGAAAAGTCCGTTTTCATAACCGCGCATATAACCCTGAGTAATGGCATTGAAATAGTACGGTGCTATACATACGTCACGATGCTTTTTTACATCTGTGTAGATACTGCCCTTTTCTGTCGGCTCAGCCTCTGTAAGGCTTGTTTCGAGAATATCTACGTTATAATCTCCTGAGAATGAATTGCAGACAACGCTTACACGGGCAAGATTTCCTGCCTCTAAGCCATAGGGCTTTGCTGCATCGATAAGTGCGCATATCGGATATGAAAATTCCTTTGTTTCGCTTTCTTCCTTATCGGTTACATCGTCAACATGGACAATATAGTACGACTTAAATCCTTCTTCCAAAAGCGGCTGTATATCATAGTCGGGATGACTATGACGATAGACCTCGTATTCTTCGCCGTCAAGCTCGATATTACCCTGATATTCAAACATCTCAAGTTCTGACGCGCATGATTTCTCCTGAAATTCCACACGCACATAGGGATCAAGCATATATACTGAAGCGGCAGGGGAAATGCTTTTTGATGACTTATACTTACAGCTTAAATTGTAATTCTTATCAAGAACAGATGCCTTACCGTCAAATTCCTTTCCTACAGAAGCGCATGAGGTTATCCACTCTGAGACCTCTGCATGGAACTTTCCGTCTCCCAGCGGAGTCATCTTTGAATTATTTTCGTGAGAAGGATTTACATATCTTCCGTCTTCAAGCTGGTCAATAGGCCAGCAGGCATTAAAGTTCTGGAATGAATATCTCCAGCCGTCGATATTTTTGACGAAGCTGTGGTCGTAGGTTATCGGCTCGTGGTTCTCGTCCAAGGTCAGTTCTTCCTCGGGCAGCGTAAGATATGAACCTGTCAGGCATGAATTAGTAAAGGAATAGCCTCTACCTTTCTTGCCCTCGTTAAGTATACCGTACTTGTCGAGCCTCGTTCCTGCGCCTGTCAGCTCGTGGAGCTTTGCAAGGTGATCTGAGATATTTGATATCAGGTCTCCATAGAACTGCTCCTCTGTACCTTCCTTTACGATACCTGTTACATTTACTGCATAATAGCGAACAGGAGCTTCTGCGTCCTCTTTTGCTTCCTTGTAAAGTTCATAGACCATATCATCAGATACATATGAGCCTATCTTCTCGCAAGCAGAAAAATCTGTTGACTCAGTGCGCTTTTCAACGATAAAAAGCTCATCCTTGCCGCTGTTGAGCTCAAGAAGAGGTCCGAATTTCAGCTCGCCCTCTTTCTTTATATTGCAGTTAAGGTACATATCCATTTTCAGGTCAAGCTTATCGGCATATTCGGGCAGTGGGAAATCCTTGGACTGATACATGGTGAAATTATCGCAGTCATGCCAGTTTGCGCTATAGCAGAAGTACGTTACGTAAGCCTGATATGAGAACATGGCGTAGCCGCCGTCATACTGAAGCTTGTTGTGGTTCTTGTCGGCGTCATATTCAGTGTTTTCAACAAATCTGTTGCTGCCGAGTCCTGTCCAGTCGATATCGAATTCGTCAAGGACTTCCTGCGGAAAATCAGGTATGTAAATTATGTCCTCTCCTTCTTCTTCGGCATAGACCGCACTGAGCGCATTGACCGTCGGGATATATGCGCAGGATAATGTCATGGCTGCTGAAAGTGCTGATACTATTCTCTTTAGGTTCATTCTTATTCCTCCTTATATCATTTTTTTGTTATTTCAGTATTAATTTACGGCTTTGTTTCGTTATGTTTACTACATTATAACATCGTCGTATACAGATTTCAACCCATTTATTGCTTTTTTATGCATTATCTGTCATTTTACGCCAGCGGTATCATAAGTGTTACGGTCATTCCCTTTTCTATGCAGGAACATATCAGCTCGCCGTTCATCTTGTTCATAAGCTCATTAGAGATATAAAGTCCAAGTCCGTTTCCGTCCTTGCCTGAGGAATTGCTCTTTCCCCTGTAGAACTTGCCTGTGATAAGACCTATCTCCTCTTCGGGGACTCCGTTTCCGTAATCTCTCAGGGACATGGCAAGACATCTGTCCTTGATAGTATAGCTTATATCTATGGGTGTATCCGCGTACTTGTAGGAGTTGCTTATGATATTGCCGATGACCTGTGAAAGACGTATCCTGTCGGTATTGAGGATACACTCGGGGATATCACCCTCCCTTGCAAGAGAACGGATATCGTGCTCCGCAACAAGCTCATGGAGTATGGACGATACCTCGTCACGGCACTCCACGTTCATCTCCCCAAGCTCGTCAAGAGCCGATGACAGAAGGTCGCTTACAAGGACGTTTATCTGCTCTGCTTTCTGGTGGATATTGCTTATCTTATCTGTAACATAGCTGTCCATGACCTTGACGATGAGAAGCTCGCATATGAGCTTTATGCCTGTGATAGGCGTTTTAAGGTCGTGGCTAAGAGAAGCTACCATTTCCTTTTCCTTTATTTTAAGAGCGTCCTCTCTTGCTCGCGCCTCTTTCAGCTCCTCGCGCATTATATCAAAACTCTCGGTAAAGGAACCGAACATATTGGTCTTTTCCAGAAAAACAGGAGCGTCAAGCTCTCCCTGTGCAACTTTTTCCGCAAATATCTCCATTTTTCTGAAAGGTCTTATGATAGTCCTGTGGACGTAGACGCCGTAAAGCACAACCGAAAGAAGCAGTACCGAAATAAACGCCGCTGCTGCATAGATGAGCTTTTTTCTTACTATATTATACCCGTTCTTATCGGGATCGGGTATGACTGCCGTTCCAAGGAAACGTCCGCCCTCATTTATCGCAAGGCAGATATAGCCCTTGTATGTTGACTGCTCGACCGAGGTCACATCTTCAATTTCCTTGCCGCCTGTGGAATATATCATAAATCCGCTGCTGTCAAAGACCTTGAGCTGTGTTCCTAAATCTTCGTTTTCAAGAGAATCTATATGGTCGATGTTCTCCTTAACGGTCTGAATGATGTCATTTATAAAAAGCGGATCTGTTTCATGGCTTCGGTAGGAAATGGTCATCCTTGCAAAAACTGCCAGACCTGCGAGCATTACTGCCGCCAGAAGCAGCAATATCTTGCTGTAATTCTTCATTCTGCCCCTATTCCTCCGTTTTCTCGATGATATAGCCTACTCCCCATACGGTCTTGATTATATCGGGAGCATTCGAATCCTTTTCTATCTTTTCGCGGAGATGACGTATATGCACAGGTATGGTTCCCTCGCCTATGTACTCGTCCTCCCAGACATTTCTGAGAAACTCGTCCTTTGTGACAACTCTGCCGCGGTTATTGAGGAGATACAGAAGCATTTTATACTCCATTTGCTTCATTGTGACTTCTTTCCCGTTTTTATAGAGCTTACGTGTACCCGTATCAAGCAGGATATCCTTTGTTATCCTGCGTTCTGACGTCTCAGCTTCAATGCTTACAGAAACAGCTTTGGCGGAGACAGCATTTGCTGCCTCCGCTGCTTTTTCATATCGGTTTAGTATCGCCTTTACCTTTGCAAGAAGTATATTCAGTGTATAGGGCTTTTTTATGTAGTCGTCACCGCCTATGTTCAGCGCTGTCAGGATATCGTCGTCGCTTGTCCTTGCGCTTATGAACAGTATTGGCATATCGTATGCCGTTCTTATCTGCTTGCAAAGCTCAAAGCCCGAGCGCTCCCCTAAGTTTATATCCAGCAGGATAAGAGACACCTCGTTTTCGTCAAGGAACTTCAAGGTCTCGTCGTATCCCGTAACATAAGCAGTCTTAATATCAAAGATATTGAAGTATTCTGCTGTAGTTTCTGCAATAGTTATATCATCATCTACCATAAGGCACTGATACTTCATCTGCAAGTCCTCCCTTTACTGAGTGATACCTATCTTTCTGCCGTCCTCACCGATAAATACTATCTTGCCCTCAGAGGGGAGCGGAACTGTATTTCCGTAGTTCTTCATATAGCTTGAATAAGTCACGCGGTCATATTTGTCGTATACGTATACTGCGGAATTCTCAGGCATATCAAGGATAATAGTTTTGCTGTCGCCTTTTCCGAGCTTATACCAGACTGCTTTTTTAGTGCTGAGCTTTATCTCCGTTACGTCGCTTTTAAGCTCAGGGACAGCGTCCTCGGAGATAAACTCCAGAGCGCAGTTTGTTATATCTAATATCTCATTACCGTTTTCCGTTCTGACCTCAATATCCTCTAAATCACGTCCGCCTGGCATTACAAGAGCAGCCTGTGCACGGTCAGCGTCAACTATCTTTCTGCCGCCTACATAGCCCCTTATCTCGGGATATGTATTCACCTTCACAAACGGCATTTCTGCGTAATACACATTGGAGTACTTTCCGCTGGAAAGATAGTATTTTTTTCCGCTTCTTGCGTCCCATGCCGCCTGTACATCATCGCTGACGGGATTTTTATCAGCTCTCATCATTTCATATCCCGACATAGAGAAATTTCCCATGCCGCCCAAGTCCATGCAATTATCGGAACAGATATAGTCTCTGCCGTTTCTTTCGCGGAAAATAAGAATGCTCTGATTTTTAGCCTGGATCTCCTTGCCTGAGCCTATCTTGCCGTCCATAAGCACAAAGCTGTCCTCAGTTGTGTACTTATACTGCTTGATATCAGTCTTGTCATCAGTGAATGTCTTTATCTCCATGTACTTCTTATCGGGGAAGCTGACATAATTCAGTCCAGCTGCCGAGATATAGATATCCTCATAAGCCAGATACTTATCGGGAACTGTATCAAGAGTCTCTTTCTTTTCGGGAGCTTTGTGCTCAACATTTATGCCCTTGTCCGCAAGTGCGATATCCATAAGAGCCTCAGCCATAAGAGAATTGTAAAGGCTGCTGCCGCCCGATGAAAGAACTGATACACTTATCTTTTCATCGGGAGCAACAAGAAGCTGTGCGTGCTGATGACTTACGTCGCCGCCCTTGCTAACTACCTTGACACCTGCAGCCTTGTAGTCATCGTAATCTACCTGATCCCAGCCAAGTCCGAAGCCGTCCTCATACTTGTCGGCTGTCTTGTTTTCTGACATTTCTTTCTTTGACTTATCAGTCAGCAGCCTGTTGTCCCCCTTGAAAAAGCTGCTGCCGAATGTGCAGAGCTCTTCTGCTGTGGACATGATACCGCCTGAGCCGAGGTCCATACAATAATCAGGCGTAACCTCAACATTGCCGTTGATGAAGGTCTTGACCATTTCGTCAGTCCTGAATGCGTTCCAGGGAGTGCCTGTCTGCTGCATTCCGAGAGGAACGCAGATATTCTTCTCGATATAATCGGTAAAGCTCTCGCCGCTCACATGCTCGACTATAAGTTCAAGAAGCTCAAAGCCGTCGTTGCAGTACGCACCGTAATCTCCCGGGAATGTCTTGAGTCTCTGGGTGCTCAGCTCTCTCAGCATAGTATCATGAGGAGCTGCGTCCCTGTCGTTGTACAGCATGAAATCCCCTGCTGTAGTGCCCATAAGTCCCGATGTGTGATTCATGAGCATACGAACGGTTATATCCTTGTATCTTTCGTCTGCCATGCGGAAATCGGGCAGATAATCCGTCACGGGAGCGTCAAGCTCCACCTTTCCCTGCTCCACAAGCTGCATAACAGCTGTAGTGGCGAACATCTTGCTGACCGAGCCTATGCAGGAAAAAGTATCACTGCTGCTGTAGGGCTTGTTTGCCGCTGTATTATCCGAACTCTCCGCTGCTGCAAATGTCATTGCAGGGGCAGCGATAAGCGCTGCCGCCAGCAGAGATGCTATTCTTGTTTTTTTCATAATTGATCCCCTCATTCTGTCATAAGCTCGCAGACTGATATCTTCTTTATCTTTCTTGCTCCGATATATGCACAGCCGAAGCAGAACATAAGAAGTATCACGTCAAGTATTATAACCACAGGCATATTTACGCTTACCTTGCCGATATAGCTTGTAAGAAGTTTAAGCAGTGAAACTCCCACAGCAGTACCTGCTGCAACCGAGAACAGAGCCGCAGGCATTATCCTGAATGCGAGCTGCAGCATAAGCTCCCGTGAGGTATAGCCTATGCCTTTCATTATGCCGAATTCCTTGCGCTGTTTTCTGATAGTGGATTCCATGAGTATAAACAGGATTATCATTACAACAAAAACTGATATTATCATAAAAAGCGTCGTCAGGACAGCAATTCCAATAGATATAGCCCCCAGCTGTGTTTCCATTATGCTTCTTACATTCATTATGGACTTGATAATAAATCCGTCACTGTTGCCCTTAATGACAGTGTCACCTGACTGTATAGCGTATTCAACGTGTGTAACGCCATAGTTTGCCATTATCTCGGCAATTTTTCTTTCAGCCTCGTTTCTTATCCTTTCCTCATAGGATTCGCTGTCGCTTCTGTCCTGAGCAACATCTGCAACGCTTCTGCCGTACTTCTCGGTAAGAGAATATCTTATCTCATCAGCATCAACGCCCTCATTTAGATATATCTCAATAGTATCGGGCTTGTAGGTCGGAACTATGCGCTTCATACCGTCCATGGTGATATACAGGTTCATACCGCCGTTGGTTGCAGACGTAACAAGTCCTGTGATAACGTATTTTCTTCTGACATTGACATTGTCAAGAGTAATACTGTCTCCTGTTTTGAGCTTGCAAAGCTTAGCGTACATATTTGTTATCATGACCTCGTTGTCATGCTCGGGGAAACGTCCCTCAGAGGGGAATATATTCTCGGCTTCGCTGAAATCATCAAGCGCAACGGGTATCATCAGGTCGTTGTTATAATCAGGTGCTGTGAGATATGTAGTAAAACCTGATGTGGGAACAGCCTTTCTTATCTCAGGTATTTCCACAAGCTCTTCAGCAAACGCATATGCATCGCTTGTATTCATAAGCTCAACACGGAGGTCACTGAGCTCTACACCTGCGCTGACCGCTATAGCGTTCATATCCCCTGAGAAGAAATTGAACATTACAAAGCAAACAACGATAGTTATCGTGGAAATAGTGACACAAAGAGTAAGTCCGAGATTCTGCTTGAAGTTTTTAAGGAATCCCTTCATTGCAAGACGGAGATGAACGCTCTTTTTTGTCTTTCTGAGCGGGAAATGCTCCTTGCCGAAGCGGTGGTCGCCCTGTCCCTTGCGAAATGCACGTACAGGGGGATAATTTCTGACCTTGAAAGCTCTTATAAAGGAAATAAAAGCTACAAATGCCAGTATTACAGCCACTGTAACAGCGATAGGCATTGATGATACAGAACTGCCGCTGGGATGTCCCGATACTATCTCACCAACGCTGATAAGTGCAGGTGTTACCAGTAAAGACAGTCCTGTGCCGAGGATAATGCCTGCAAGCGAGATAAGGATATACTCAAGGACGTAGGAAAGAGTAATATCAGTTGATTTATAGCCTAAAGCTTCAAGTACTCCGATAGAAACTATCTGCTCGCTGATATCTCCTGCAATTCTGAATCTTATCATAACAGCAACGCAAACAATTATAACAGCAGACATTACGATAAGGAATTTCAGGAGAAGCTCCGCAGTGTAAGTAACTCCCATCTTCAATCCCTCATAGGTTATTCCAAGAGCAGAGCCCGAAATATCTTTTCCCGAATAATCCGAGAATTCTTTAAGCATATCATTGAAAAGCTCTGTTCCGCCCTTGCCTTTGAAGTCATTGAAACCAAGTACCACATATTTATCAAGGATAGCTTCAAGAACATGATAATCGCTCTCTGAAACTATCATTTTAAGTATGCTGTTCGGAGTATCAAAGAGAGCAGTATCATAGAAACCTGCTACAGTAAAAGTGAACTTCCTTGTACCGTATATCATTTCAAATTTGTCGCCCTCTTTATAGTTCATACTGTCACGTACCGAATAGGGCATATAGATCGGGTGCTCCATAGCGGCTATCTCGCTGTCGCTGAGCTTAGTCTCCATTGGAGAATGCTGTATCTTTGCTTCGTTTTCCTGTGTGATAAAGCACATATACATGGACTGTTCCTTGCCCAGCGCATTGAGATAATTGGTGCTCATGCTGTAGAGAGCCTCTGAACGGGCGCAGTCCTCTACTCTGTCGTCCTCCTTCAGGATATCAATAAATTTATCATCAAAATCCTTTTCGGTTATAAGCACGTAGTTCTCATAGCTTCCCGTGTTCTTCATCATATTAGGGAATATGTTTTTTAAGCCGATAATGCCTCCAAACGCCGAAGCACAGAGCATCATGCAAAGCATTACCAGTATCATAAGAGCTATTGATTCAAGCTTGTGCTTTTTTATATTTGCCCATGATAGTCTGACGATCTTGTTCATAACGATCACCAGCCCATTCCGTCAAGAAATTCCTGCAAGCCGTCTCTGCGCTTTTTCAGGTCGTCTGTACCGTATATTGGCATTTCATACTCGCCGACTATCGCGCCGTCTGACAGGAATATGACTCTGTTGCCGCGAAGAGCGGTTTTGATATCATGAGTAATCATTACAATGCTCTGTCCCTTGCTGTGAAGCTCGGTGAAAATATCAAGCACATCGCGGCTTGACGCCGAATTGAGACTTCCCGTAGGCTCGTCAGCAAAGAGTATCTTAGGATCGTTGATGACAGCACGGACTATGCCGACACGCTGACATTCACCGCCGGATAGCTGATTGGGATATTTTTTCCATATCTCCTCTTTTATGCCTACCTTTTTAAGAAGGTCTCCCACCTTTTTTACCAGCTCGGGGGAATTCTTCTGAGCAACAAGTGCTCCCGTCATGATATTGTCAAAGACGGTCATATTCTCTAAAAGGTATATGCTCTGGAATACGAAACCGCAGTTTTTGCGTCTGAAAACTGCAAGCTGGTCGTTGGAATACCCTGAGATATCCTCATTTCCGAAGAATACCTTTCCTAATGTGGGCTTATCCATTCCCGAGAGTGCATATAACAATGTGGATTTTCCGGAACCTGACGCGCCCATGATAACAGTGAAGTCCTTTTCTCTTATCTCGATGTCGAGATTCTTGATAACGTGCTGCTGAACGCCGCCGTTTGAAAAGGTCTTGCACAGCTTTTCGGTATGAAGTATAGAAGAACTCATATTTTTCTCTCCTTTTTTGCGGCGCACTATTATAATATAATAGCTGCGTACACCGCTGATGATCTAAACAGCTCCGATGTCTGTAATTACATTATACATCACACCGTCAGAAAAGTCTTTATCATACTAATATCAATTTCTTATCAGATTCTTAACTGTTTCTTTCCGCTTTATAAATAAAATTATACCACATATCAGAAAGCAAATCAATTTCTATTATAACAGCTGACATTTTATTTTAAAAATGTGGTTCGCAGGTAGATAAAGTAATATATCTTTACATATTGTGCACAAATATTTGTTAAATGTTAGGCTCCTATTTGTAACGCTAAAATTCAGGCTGCTGTGTTTTTTGAAGCTTCGTCGAGTCACAGAATTTGCCTGTATATCGGGATTTATAAAATTTAAGTTCACATATTATACACAAAGCCTGCTTCAAATTAGCGCTAATGAATAGTTTTTTTAAGGAATATATAAAAAACATTTAAGATATATTTAAGGACTATTTAATAATTTCTGTGTTATAATCATAAATGAACAGCAAAGCTGTGTATACGCGGTCAGAGTTTCTCAGCTGCTGTTTGGGATTATAGAGGACAGTTTCTGCAAGAATAATGGGGTATTATTTATTAATGCAGAAATATATCCGCCCATTACAATATACGAAAGGAAAAATAATTATGAACACACACACACACGTCAACACAAGTACAATTGTAAGAAAATTCCCTGAATGGGCAAGGGTAGATCGCGTCATCAATGGGGTAGAGATCTACAACATGAATATTTTCGATAATATCATGACTTTCAATCAGGATAATCTGGACGGTGACGCAATTGATTACTTCGGCACAAAGATAACCTACGGAGAGCTCCCTGCACTTCGTGAAGCCTATGCAAAGGGCTTAAAGCTTGCAGGCGTCAAGGAGGGCGACGTTGTTACTCTCTGCCTCCCCGTAAGCATTGAAAACCTTATGCTGCTTTTCGCCTGCAACCTGATAAAGGCTGTAAGCAATAACGTAAACTTTCTGTTCCTGAAAGATGATTTTCCGCTTTATACAAAGGACAAGGGTTCAGAGATAATCATTACTCTGGACGCATTTCTTCCTTATTTCACAGAGCATCTTTCAAACAGCAGCATCAAAAAGGTCATCTTGATGAGCCTTGACGATTTCCTGCCGCAGGAAAAGAAGGGAATGTTCCTTGATACTTCGGAAATGCCCGAGAAAATGCAGGAAGTTTTCGACATCAAGCAGATAACAGAGTGTCTGATGAACCTTGACAAGATAAAGGGCGTGGAATTCATACGCCTTGAAGACCTCAGACAGGCAGGCGAAAACAGTGACATAGAGCTGGACCTCGGTCCTACAGACCTTGACCGCGATATCAGCTATTTCTATACAAGCGGTACTACAAGCAAGCCTAAATGCGTTGTTTATAAGGAGTACTCGCTGAACGCATACGTTGAGATGCACGCAGGTCTCGATACACAGAATTATGTCGGAGAGCGCAATTTCCAGTGCATTCCCCTGACACATATGACAGGCGAGCGCGTTTGCGCTATCATGCCCCTTGCAAGAGGAGGTACACTGGTTCCGAGACCTATCTATAATAAATACACATTCGCAAGGGACCTTTCCGAGACAAACTGCAACTGCGTAATGGCAACTGCAAGCTTCTATCTTACAAGCGTAAGACAGGGAGTTCTCTCCCCTACCGCACTTGAAATGCTCAGACGTCCTGCTTCGGGCGGAGAAGCTGTAAATGTAAACTCTGTCCGCAAGATAGACAAGTGGCTCCGCGATAACGGCTGCAATGTGAGATTCTCACTGGGCGGCGGCGCAAGCGAAGAGGGCGGCGCAACTCTGGTCACATACTTCATGGACGAGGAAACAAAGACCAACGAAACAGGCAAGCCGCTTGAGCCATATGTATACGTAAAGCTTGTGGACGATGACGGAAATATCGTTGACGAGGACGAGGTACTGGCTAATCTTCACGCTTCAAGCCCTGCTTCGGCAGACCGTTATCTGAACAATCCCGAGGCTACAGCAGAGCGCTGGTACTATGACGAGAACGGCATGAAATGGGGAGTTACAGGCGATATCGCTGTAAGGCACGCAGACGGCTCATATACTATCATGGGAAGAGCTTCCGACTCTTATGTTGATAAGAACGGCAAGCGCGTATATCTCTTTATGATAGAGAGCACTCTCGACGAGAACGATCCTATCAATGAGTGGGAGATAAGCGCTTTCAAGAACGAGCGCGGCGGCTACGACGTTGTAGGTCAGATAATCCTTGATCCCGACGAAGCAGAGCCAAGTGCTGAGCTCGTTGAATATATCTGCAATAAATATCACCTTGACGCTGTCAAGTTCTACAAGGAATTTGAGATCGGCGAAATAACCGCTAAGAGAGACTATATCCTCCTTACTCACGATTACAGAGGATATGTTGCACCTTGCGGAAACGGTCGTCTTTTACTTATAGATTATTCGGAAAACGGCAGTACAATAATTTTCAGAACAGGCAAAAATTTCGTAATACCAGTAACAGAAAGCTACGGCGAGGAGGAAAAGTAATGAAAGCATCAAGAATATTAGCTGCTCTTGTTTCAGCAGTAACATTGACAAACACAGCAGGAATGTCTGCTTTTGCAGCAAACAATGACAAAAATGCAACAAACGGCGATTACAACTATGTAGCACTCGGCGACAGTATCGCAGCAGGCTTCGGTCTTGCAGGGGGCAATATTACAGAGGATCCTGCACTTGTCATCACAGACAAGCTCCTTGCTGATCCCGTAAAGGGCGCATATCCTGCAATTTTCACAGAATATCTTGAAAAGCTCGGCGAAGAAAAGGGCTACAATGTCAAGGGCACAAACCTTGCTTCAACAGCCTACCGTGCAGAGGATATTGAAAAGACAATAAAGAACGAAGGCTATAAGGGTGAATTCGCTTCAACAATACTTGAAATGTATCTCGGCGAGGGCGCAAGCGACGTACTTACCCCCTACCATGATTACTACAACAAGTACCTCTCAGAAGCAGACCTTGTAAGCATTCAGCTCGGCGGAAACGATATTATCATGAGCATCGTTCCTCAGATGGTATTCAGCGAAAATCCTGTCCTCAGAGCAGCAGGTACTTCACTCATGCTCACACTGTTCGGTATGGACACAGAAATAGCTCTCGGCGGCGGTCTCCAGATAATCAACGAGAACAAGGACAGCATAACCTCTGATGATTTCATCGAAGCCGCAAGCTTCATGTACAATGTAAGCGCAAAGGCTGACGAACTTGTTGACGATTCGGCAAGCCACGTAAAGGGCGTTGTTGAGGCAGTCAAGGGAATCAACGGCGACGCTGATATAGCTCTCGTCGGTATGTTCAATCCTTACCGTACAGCTGAGGAATCCGAGACAATGGAAGAGGATATCTTTGAGGTACTGGGAAAAATTTACGCTGCTGCTGCAAATGCTGCTGCCGAGAGCGAGGACGAGCTCACTGCAAGCGGCAAGCAGACTGCAAATTACATAAACAACCTTAATGATAAGGTCGACAAGATAACAGAAATAGAAGATATCATGGATAAGTACAACGACTCGGCAGAGCTTGAAGACGTTCTGTCAATGGTTGAAAAGTACGATGATATCACTGAGGTTCAGGAGCTTTCAGAACTTGTAGCTGTTTCCAAGAACGCTCCCGCAAAGGAAGAGCTTATGGACGTTCTTCTCAAATACGACGATATCAACGAGCTCCAGTCAGTTATTGATCTCATCAATAACTATGACGACCTTTCAGAGCTTACAGACCTTATGGAAGTTATGTCAAAGAACCGCACAGAAAGTCAGGCAACAGCTGAAAAAGCTATCGCAGCTGAGATAGCTGCTCCTATGGCTATGCAGGCAGCAGGCAAGAACGTTGATCCTCAGATGCGCCGTCTCAATGAGAAGCTCATTGAAGTCGCAGCACAAACAGGCGCAACTTATGTTGACGTTTACGGCATCTCTCCCGAGGACGACTTCGATCCACACCCAAATGCAAACGGTCACAAGGAGATCGCTGATATCCTGTTCAATACAATGTCCGAAACTATCAATAAAAGAATGGTAGTTCCGGAGCCTGTTGAAGAGCCAGCTCCTGAGGAAACGCTTCCTGCTGAAGAGGTATCAAATTACAACTTTAGGGTTCTCGGAGATGTCAATGGCGATGATGAGGTAAATACAGATGACGCAATGCTCATAATGTCTCACGTACTTGGTTATATACAGCTTTCAGACGCTGATCTCAGATATGCTGATATCAACGAAGACGGTGAAGTCGATTGGTACGACAGCTATGTACTTATGTTATTCACAAGTGATTACGATCCAAGATACAACTGGTACAACACCAATCCTTACACTATGGGATACTTTTATCCGACAAGACCTTACGGCAGAATGCACTCACCTTACGGAAGAATGCACGCTCCTTACGGCAGAGTAAGATAAAAACGAATTATCGGGGCTTTTAGCCCCGATTTTTTTGCAGTCATTGTTTTTTTCAATTACTTATGATATAATAATTTTGAAATCAAACTGCATACTATGCAGAATCAAACTCAAAGAGGTGAATATCATGAGAAGATGCGTTGTATACGCTCCATGCAAGGTTTGAGGGAACTGCATGGAGAATAACTTGATAATACCCTCGGACTTTGCATTTCTGACGATAAATAATATCAAAGGAGCAAAGTCAAATGAAAACTTCGATAAAGCAACTCAAAAGCTATTTATTACTATGGGGCACACAATCTCTTTCTACGCTGGGAAGCTCGATGACCGCCTATGCACTTGGACTGTGGCTGTACAAAAGCACAGGCTCGGCACTGAAAACAGCTCTGCTGACTGTATGCTCATACGCGCCCTATGTGGCAATGAGCATTTTTGCAGGAGCACTGAGCGATAAATGGAACAAAAAGCGGACAATGCTCGTATGCGACCTGTTCGCGGCATTCACAACAATAGCAGCTTTTCTGCTGGTAAAAAAAGGTTCTCTCGCGCCGTGGCATCTTTATATACTCAATGCTTTAAACGGTCTTATGAATACAGTCCAGCAGCCTGCAAGCGAAGTAGCGGCAACTCAGCTAATTCCAAAGGAATACTATCAGAAAACAGGAGCTCTGCGCTCGCTTTCCCAGTCCATGAATACTATACTGACGCCTGTACTGGCTACAATGCTGTTTGCATTCGGCGGTATATCAGCAGTTATGACTGTTGACCTTATCACCTTTTCAGCGGCGTTCATGGTACTGCTGCTGTTTATAAAGATACCTGAGCCAAAGCACACCGAAAAGACTGATGTATCCATTATTTCTTCCGCAATGGAAGGTCTTTCATGGCTGAAGGCAAATCCGCTGATACTCAAGCTGATTTTCTTCCTTTCAGGCATAAATCTCATAGCTTCGGCATATAATGCAGCTCTGTCCCCTATGATACTCTCAAAGTCCAACGGCGGCGAGGGAGTTCTTGGCACGGTCAATTTCTGCGTCGGAGCCGCAACATTTCTGGGAACGTTCATAGCTTCGTCCACACGTCCGCCTAAAAGCCGAATAAAGGCTATCTGCCTTTCACTTTTCGTATCCATGAGCACGGAGAATTTCATGCTGGCATTCAGTGATTCACCTGTGGTATGGTGTGCGGCGGCAGTTCTTGGCTGGCTTTTCATACCTTATATGGGAGCAAATCTGGACGTTGTTTTCAGAAGCACTATACCTGCCGATATGCAGGGCAGAGTCTACTCATGCCGAAATACGCTGCAATTCTTCACTATCCCTGTAGGCTATCTGTCGGGAGGCATACTTATCGACAAGGTCTTTGAGCCTTTCATGTCAGGGCAAGCCTCGGATACTCTATTTGTATCATTATTCGGCAGCGGTAAGGGTTCGGGAGCAGCTATGCTCTTTGCTATCCTCGGAGTGTCGGGCGTTGCGGTATGCGTAATTTTCAGCCTGCTTCTGAAAAAAGAAAAGGAATAATCTGCTATAATACAAAAAGGAGCCATAAAGGCTCCTTTTTCATTATATTTATCAGACTTTGCATCATTCTCTGAAGCGATCACGTTGTTCCGTGACGCTTATCTATCGTGCCGCGTTTTTTCTCAGGGTGAAGCTCATAGTACATCTTTTTATCGACGTACATAAGCTCGTCTGCATTATGGAGAGCAAGACGTACATTCTTTACATCGCTTTCATAAGCCACACCTATAGCAAATACAACGTTTTCGTATTTTTCGGATTCCCTGCGCAGCTTATCAGCCTTGTCCTTCAATTCTTCCGCTGTGATATCGGGCATGATAACAACAAACTCGTCACCGCCTGCGCGGAATATCTCATGTATCGCAAAAACATCACGGAGAGCATTTGCTGCGTTTTTCAGCAGCATATCTCCTGCATTATGTCCGCCGCCGTCATTGACTGCTTTCAGACCGTTAAGGTCAGCAAACAGAACTCCCACAGACTTTTTCGATGAACTCCGAGCCAGTGCGTCAACGTAGTTGTTCATCTCATTGCGATTCATAACTCCTGTGAGCATATCAGTTGAGCTGAGAACATGAAGTCTGTCCATCATACGGTAGCTGTAAAGCTCCGAAGCAAGGATAAAGGTAGTCAGTTCAAGAGTTTCCTTTATGGTATCTGCTGCTTCAGCGCTAAAGTTGAGCGCCCAGATATAGCCTAAAAGCTCATTTTTGAACTCAAGGGGGAACAGTACAATGGTTTTGCCGCCTGCACTTGTAATAGATTTATGCCAGAGAGGATTTCGCTCCTTGACTATTTCCATATCATGCTCGTTTTTAACGATAACACAGTTGCTTCCCGAAATAGTATCCTTCCATGAGTCAGCGATATCATAGAAAGCGTCGTCCACATAGTTTTCCATGGGCAAAAGCTTGGTATCCTCCGCAAAAGCCTCGCATAGAACCGAGCATTTGCGTTTCTCAGTATCCATAAGAAGAATACAGCAGTGCTCGGAATCGCAGAGGTCACGTATATCTTTACAGATAGAAGCCATAGTTTCCTTGAAATCATCAGGACTTCTCAGTTTGATACAGGTCTCAAGAACAGCTGAGGCTATATCAGCGGAAATAGTGGACATTCTTTTAGCGTCAGGCTTGAAGTTCACTTCCATGATGTACATACAGTAGCAGATATTGCCGTCATCGGGGAAAAGCGGCAAAAACGTCATATTGAACCATACATCGAACCTTGCAGGGTGTGCATAGGCGTGAATGCATTTCTTGTTGACTGCCGCATTATAGCAGGCGTCCTCGAAATTCATGTCACGGGTTAGGTAGTTTGTGTATTCACTGTTGGGAATGAATTTCTGTGTAAGCATTGCCAGATTATCAGCAGGATGTTCAATACTGTCGATGTAAGGCTTATTTCCCGTAACAATGCGAACTTTTCCGTAATTTCCGTTTACAAGCTTCTCAACAGACACAACACAGGCTGCTGTCGGGACACTGTCAACAAATGACTGAAAATCCATAAAAGCTCCCCCTTTTTATTTTAAAATAAATCAAATAATCAGTATTTCTCTGCGTTTATAAAAAACTCTCTGAATTTATTGTACTATTTTTTACGCGATTCTTCAAGGATATTTTGTTAATAATATAATATCCGTATCTTTTTTGTGATTATATACAATGAAAAGCAGTTTTAGTTGTAGATAAATACCACAGCAGCCTTATTCTCACAAATAAAGAAGATCCTGTATCCAGCAGCAATTCCGAATACAGGATTTATTGTATTATTCTATGATTTTATAAGAAGCCCCATGCTCACTGCTTTTTCAAGCAGCGTTTTATTGCCCATATTCATAGTGCCGAAGCTCTCCACGCAGCAAATGACCTGACGGCATTTCTGCATTACGGACAGAGCTTTTGTAAGACTTTCCTCCCCTATCGGCTCAAAGGCTTTTTCTGTTATGAGCACTGATGCAAGGCTTTTTGCAGCATTGTATTCAACATCATTTTCGTGGATAACTCCTGCCGCAAAGGGAATGCCCTGCCGCTGCAAACGCCTGTATACTGGGAGACCGCTGCCGCCTCCGCCAATGACAAAGATCTGCGGCTCCCCCTCTCTGGGCTGTGCTTCGGCAGTACCGAACAGATTATCGAATGAGCCGCAGCTTATATCATACAATTCGCTTATATAGCTGCCGCTGAATATCTCCTCGGGAGTGCCTGTTCTGTCGGCTTTGCCGTGAGCAATGCAGAGTATCTTGTCGGAAAAGCGCTGTGCTAAGTCAAGCTCGTGGAGAGTCTGTACAACGGCTATATTTCGGCTGCGGACAAGCTCCTTTAGTATGCTCAGAAGCCGCAGCTTGTTGTTGATATCAAGGAATGAAGTGGGCTCGTCAAGAATGAGCACCTGCGGCTCCTGTGCGATAGCTCTGGCAAGCATTACGGTCTGTCGCTGACCGTCGCTTATGCAGCGTATATCAGTATCGGCAAGGTACGTAACGCCTGTCAGCTCCATAGCCTCACGCACTGTTTTTCTGTCTTTATCGGAAAGGATGCCGAGCCTGCCTGTGTAAGGATAACGCCCCGTGGAAACTATATCCTCGCAGGTCATTTTTTCGGCGGATATCCTGTCAGTGAAGCACACTGACAGTTTCTTTGCAATTTCGTTAAGGCTCATGGCAGTGATGTCGGTATCGTTTATGCGGACAGCTCCGCCAAGAAGGGGCAGCTGTGAGGCGATACTCCTGAGAACTGTGGATTTGCCTGCTCCGTTTGGTCCGATTATAGTGAGTATCTCTCCTGCACAAACCTCGATATCCAGCCCGTCAACTATGACTTTCCTGCCATAGCCTACAGACAGGGCTTTTGCAGTAAGTACCTTTTCGCTCATACTGCACCTCGTTTCTGACTGCGGCGGCTCAGCATTGCCGCAATGACAATGGGAGCGCCGAAAACTGCTGTGATAGTGCTGATACTCAGCTCCACGGGAGCGAACAGCATACGTGCTATAAGGTCACACATAAGGCAGAAAACAGCTCCGCCGATGAATGAAGCAGGGATAACTATGATAGGCTTTGCGGTGCCGAAAGCTGTCTTTACAAGGTGTGGCACTGCTATGCCCACAAAGGATACAGGTCCTGCAAAAGCCGTAACACAGGCGGAAAGTATGCTTGAAAGGAGTATCAGTGCCAGTCTGAAAAGTCTCAGGTCAATGCCCATATTCTTAGCGTAGCTCTCGCCGAGCTGATAGGCGCTCATGGGCTTCGACAGCATAAATGCCGCCGCAGAAGCCGTCAGCACGATAACTGCGATGACCTTTACATTGTCCATATTTATGCCCGAAAAACTGCCCTGCGACCAGTTGTGGAGGTTCACTATATTTGCGTCGTCGGCAAAGGTAACGGCAAGCTCTGTGACTGCGGAGCATATATAGCCTATCATGACGCCTGCGATTATGAGCTGTGCCATGTTCTTTACCCTGCCCGAGAGAAGCAGTATCGCTCCCATAGAAAGAAGCGAGCCCACGAATGCCGCCCCCACCATTGCGGCTGAGTTCAGCATTATGCCGTTCTGCATTGCGAACATCATGGAAAGTGCCACTGTCAGCTTAGCTCCCGATGATATACCCAGCACATAGGGACCTGCAATGGGATTGTTGAAAAAGCTCTGCAATAAAAAGCCCGATACTGAAAGAGCTCCGCCAAGAAGTGCCGCGGCAATTGCTCTCGGCAGACGTATGTCCGCAACTATGGTATGTGCGGCAGAATTATCCTCTGAAAGAGCTGAAAAAACTTCGGAAACTGTCAGCTCGGTAGTTCCGCTGATAAGCTCCAGAACAAAGAAAACAGCCGCCATTATCAGAAGTGCTGTGAAGCCTGAAGTCCAGCGCAGGGCTCTTTTTTTAGTCATTGTATCACCTCATTCAAGTCTGTGAAGGTAGGTAAGCTCGGTATTTGTGGGAGTGCCTGTGAATACTTTGTTGAGGTCGCATATCATATCAGCCGCACCTGTAGTCTGCTGGAACATATTCTGTCCAGTACACCACACATTGCCGTTCCTGACAGCCTTGAAATCCGCAAGAATACTGCTCTTTTCGATGAGCTGGTCTGCTGTTTCGAGCTCCCCGTCAATAGTGCTGTTGTAGATGAGGATATCTGCGTCGTGAGCGATATCGTAAAAGGTCTCGGTCTGGATATTCATGGTGGACAGAGCGTTGTCGTCGATGTTCAGGTCGTCGGCAGTGAAGATATACCGTCCCCCTGCAAGGTCTATCATCTTTGAAACGTAGTCCCCAGGCTTGCGTATGCTGACATAGCCGCCGGAGGTGATGTAGAAAAATGCGGCAGTTTTGCGCTCGGCTTCGGGGATATCGGATACGGAAAGCTCCTCGAAAGCCTTTGTTTTCTCAGTAAAAAGCTGCTCCGCTGAGCTGTAATCCCCTGTGAGAAGTCCGTAGAGCTTTATCCATTCCATTCGCCCAAGAGGGTGAGTCTCATAGCTTGAACGCTCAACAAGTACGGGTATATCAAAGGATTCAAGCTGCTCCTTGACCTCGGGAGTATGGTATATCATGGTGGACTCGATTGCAAGTCCGCATTTGTCGGCAACAAGGCTCTCGTAATCAGGAGAACTGTACTTGCCGATGTATTTTATCTTTCCCGAATCAATGGCGTCCTGGATATGCGGCAGACTCCAGCCGTTTTCGGCAGTGGATGTCATTTTTACCTCGTCAAGCTTTTCAATGCCATCAAATAAGTCCATAGCCGAAGAAGCCGCAACGTAGATATTCTCCACAGGCTGCTGTATAACGGTCATACCCGATGTATCATCGGGAACTGCTGTCCCCTCGGGGACTACAAGGAATTTATCATCGCCGATAGTTACCACTGAGCAGCCGTTTTCGCAGTAGTCAACGCTGAACTGCTCAGCGTATTTCAACTCCATGCTGCCTGCAATATCAAGTTCGGCAGGGGCTGCCTTTTTCGAGCAGCCCGTGCAAAACAGCAGGACTGTGACTGTCAGGACTGATACAAATCGTTTCATTTCTTTATTGTTGATGAATCAAAATACAGCGTATATTCTATCATATGAGGCTCGCTCATTGCGGTTGTCTCAGCCTCTATGTGCATTCTGTAGTCGAAGCCGCCTACAGGTATCTCAAAAACGGAATGACCGTCAGCTATCTCGGGAGTGTATTCAAGGTAATTAACTACCATTTTATCGTACTTGTCACTGCTCCATACTATTTTAGCTGTTGCTTTGCCGTCCTTTACGGTCAGCTTTGCAGGAGACTCCACGGAAGCCTTGCCTGAACCGCCCTCAAGCTTTACGTCGATGATGTACTCGCCGTCCTCAAGCTTCAGCGACTCGGCAGTTGCGTATCTTGCCTCCTTAAATGCTGTATCCGGAAGTGAATCCGCACGGAATACCAGTGTGCGTCCGTACCATTCCTGCTTCTTGGCGCTGAGTGCAGCGCACTGTATCTCCTTGTCGAGAGCTTCTACTGGAACAGTGAAAACCGACTGTCCCTTTTCGTTTGTGGTATATGTTATACGGTCGGACTCAGCGGCGTTCTTTGCCTCGTCCTCAGTGCCCATGAAAAGAGCGTCGTAGGACTTGCTGTCGATGATTATATCGGCTATCATATCGTGGTCGCTGACGTGAAGTATACATCCTGCTATCTTGAACATAGACGAGCTTGAATCAACCGACACATTATAGTTGCCCATGTTCAGCTCGTTGATATTTACCTCTGTCATGCCCTCGAATCCGACTTCGTTCTGAGCTGCCGTAACGTGCTCGGTTGTTGCTTCTGTTATGGTTTCAGCAGTTGTCGCGGCAGTGGTCTGCGGAGCTGTTGTCGCAGATGTACTGCTCTGCTGTGAGCTGTCTTTCTTTGTACCGCATGAAGCGAGTACAAGCATAGTCAAAACTGAAAGTGCGATTATTCTTTTTTTCATGTTTTTCTCCTGTAAATAAAATTTTCGGGCGAACAATGTTCGCCCGTTATGCTGTTTACTTTATGGAATCAACTGCTGCCTGAGCGTGTTCAACATAGAGCTTTCTGATATCCTCGTTTTCGCCGAGTCCTCTCAGCAGACACTCTACCTTGAAGCCCTCAGCCTCGAAAATGGACTTCCATGAATCCTCGTCATCGCCTGCCATGTCGTTGTTTGCATGGTCGCCTGCAACTACCATGAGAGGTTCAAGAACTACCTTCTCATATCCGCCTTCCTTTACCTTTTTAAGAACGTCCTCAACAGAAGGTGAAGCCTCAACTGTGCCTACGAAATAGTTTGTGTGACCGTCAGCTGTGAGCATATCCTGCATTTTTGCGTAAACGCTGTTTGACTCAGCCTCTGTACCGTGTCCCATGAAGCAGATAGCTGTTTTTCCGTCGTCGTAATCCTTAGTCCAGTCAACGATAGCGTTCTCAACGCGCTTGAAGTCGTCGTCTGTTGTAAGAAGCGGCTTACCGATGACTACCTTGTCGAAAGCGTCGGAATAGCTTGCTATCTCATTAACGATGTCGTTGTATTCAAGACCGTCCATAAGGTGTGTAGGCTGAACAACAAGAGTCTTTACGCCGTTCTTCTGTGCTCTGTCAAGAGCCTCCTTGACATCGTCGATAACCTCGTTGTCACGGCGCTTAACGTGGTCGATGATTATGTTTGCTGTGAAGCCGCGGCGTACTGAGTAATCAGGGAATGCCTTTTCAAGAGCGTCCTCGATAGCGCCTATTGTAAGACGGCGGCTGTCATTGAAGCTTGTACCGAAGCTGAGCACGAGAAGCTCATTCTCGCCTATCTCGTCCTGATTTCTCGGATTGTCAAGTGAAGCGTCGCCTGTGTCGTAGTTCTCTTCCTCGTCCTCTTCAGCAGCCTCAGTAGTTGTCTCGGCAGCTGTTGTAGCTTCAGTAGTATCAGCAGCTGTAGTTGCTTCTGTAGCAGATGTTGCTGACTCCTTGCTCTCAGATGAGCTCTTAGCGCCGCCGCAGCCTGTAAGTGCAGAAGCGACAACAGTAAGTCCCATTAAGAATGCCAGTGATTTTTTCATATAGATCTTCCTTTCTCTGAAAGGCATGACCGCATAACGAAAAAACCTTCTGATTTATCAGAAGGCATTGCAAACAGACTCATTTAAGAGCCTGCAAACAGTACGATCAATACCTCGTGACCTGACCTTTCGGTCTTGTACCAACAAACGGCAGGTTTCCTGACTTATGCATCAACACGGCATACAGCCTTCCCGATCGCTCAGTGACTATATTCGTATACCGCTCCGCAATTACAGTGACGAGATCGCACAGGATTCTGACCTGTTTCCCTTTTAACTTTTCGTCTGAAAGCTCAGAGAAAAGCACCGTTTGCTTTATTAAATTTTGAACAATAACAATTATAGCAGAACAGGTCAAAAAATGCAAGTATTCCGCGTATTTTATACGTTTGCGACAATCGGAACTCACTTTTTGAAGCCTTTTTTGTTGTCAAGCATATAAAGCAAAGCGTTGCATATCGCCGCAGCTACATTGCTGCCGCCTTTTCTGCCTTTTGCAACTATACAGGGCACTCCCAATGCTATGAGCATTTCCTTTGACTGCACCACATTGACAAAGCCTACAGGAGCGCCGATTATAAGCTCAGGGACAAAGTCGCCTTTTTCTATATGCTCGCAAAGCCGCACAAGTGCCGTAGGAGCGTTGCCTACGGCGTATATCACTGGCTTGCCAAGCTTCGCAGCCTTGTCAACAGAAGCTGCCGCCCTTGTTGTACCCTCGCGCTTTGCAGTCTCGGCAATGTCCTCATCAGCCATGAAGCACATACAATCGCAGCCGTGACGGGCAAGAGCGGCTTTGTTTATGCCTGCCTTTGCCATATTTGTATCGGTGACTATGACCGCGCCCTTTTCGAGGACTTCCAGTGCTGTATCAACAGCTCCCTCGGAAAAATACAGATTCTTTGCGTAGTCAAAGTCAGCAGTTGTATGAATTGCGCGTATGACTATGGGCTTGATGTTTTCGGGAATAGGAGCTTCAAGCTCGCTCTCGATTATCTCAAAGCTGCGTCTTTCGATGTCCGACGGCAGCACATATTCTAAATTCATACACCCTCCTCAATGATACGATAAATAAGCTCCATATCGAGATTTTTTCTCACATTATAGGCAAGCAGGTCAAGCTGCATATTCCTGTATTTCCGCCTGTCAACAGCTTCTCCGCTGTAGGTCAGACCTCTGCGCTGATACAGTGCCCTGACAAGCCTGCCCGAGACCTCGGCACTGTCAAATATGCCGTGTACATAGCAGCCTGCGGCGTTTCCGAAGAAGCTGCCGCCCTGTGTGGTAAGAGCTTTTCCCAAGTCATCAGTAACTCCCATATGGACTTCATAGCCGTAGAATTCAGCTCCCGAAAGGCACGAGAAAAAGCCCTCGATATGGCAGAATCTGCCTTTTGTCTGAGTCTGACACTTCTCGGCAGTAAACTCTGTAGCACAGTCAAGGAGCCCCAGACCGCTGATACTTCCGCCGCATTCGCTGCCAACCGTATCGGAAATAGTTCTGCCCATTATCTGATAGCCGCCGCATATGCCGAAAACTGGAACACCTGCCTTGAAGCAGTCCTTTATTCTGTCGGCAAGCCTGCTTTGTCTGAGCCATTCCATGTCGGCAATGGTACTTTTCGTACCGGGGATAATTATCATATCGGGAGTCCCAAGCTCCGCCGCTTTTGAGACATATCTGACAGAAACGCCGTCGTACTGCCCGAAAACGTCAAAGTCGGTGAAGTTTGATATCTTCGGCAGATGTATCACCGCAATGTCGATAACTCCCTCAGAAGACTTCGAATTGAGCTTATCTGACAGGCTGTCCTCGTCCTCAATATCGCATTTTATGTAAGGTACTACTCCTGCAACTTTTTTACGGGAGCGCTGTTCCAGTATATCTATACCGTCGTGAAACAGCGATATATCGCCGCGGAACTTATTCACAACAAGTCCCTTTACCTTGTCGCGCTCGCTGTTTTCAAGAAGCTCCAATGTGCCGATAAGCTGAGCAAAAACGCCTCCGCGGTCAATATCTCCCACAAGAAGCACGGGAGACTTCACAAGCTCCGCCAGCCCCATGTTCACGATGTCATCAGCCTTTAGATTGAGCTCTGCGGGACTTCCTGCACCCTCAATGACAATGATATCGTGCTGACTTGCAAGCTCATTGTAAGCCGTCATAATATCGGGGATAAGCTCCTTTTTGCGGCGGAAATAATCTGCGGCACGCATATTTCCGCGAACCCTTCCGTTGACTATGACCTGCGAGCCCACATCAGTGGTAGGCTTCAAAAGTATGGGATTCATCAGCGCCGAGGGCTCTATCCCTGCGGCTTCCGCTTGCAGAGCCTGCGCTCTGCCTATCTCCGCTCCGTCGGGAGTTATAAAGGAATTAAGCGCCATATTCTGGGATTTGAAAGGCGCTACGGAGTAACCGTCCTGCCGAAAAATCCTGCAAAGAGCGGCAGTCAGAAAGCTCTTTCCAACGTTGGACATGGTGCCCTGAAGCATTATGTTTTTAGCCATTCAAGCACCTCCTCAGTACGGTGATGAGCCTGATATTTTCCTCATGAGTTCGGACTGCAACACGGTAAAAGCCCTCAGTCAGTCCGTTGAAATTAGTACAGTCACGGATAAGTATCCCCTGTGAAAGAAGCTCCTCCGCAAGTCCTCTCCTGCTCTTGAAAAGGAGAAAATTTGCAGTGCCGCTGTACACCTTTACTCCGATTTTTGAAAGCTCAGCGGCAAGAAATCTGCGTTCCTCCGTGATGTATCTGACAGTTTTGCGGACGTAGTCCGTTTCATCAAGAGCGGCAATACCTGCCGTCTGAGCAAGAGCCGAAACGCTCCAGAACTGACCGCTCTGCTGTATCATTTCGGCTATGTGCGAACTTCCGCAGACAGCATAGCCAAGCCTTATTCCAGCCATTGCAAAAAGCTTTGTAAAGGCTTTGAGAATTATGCAGTTCCCATTCATAAACTGCCGCAGGCTGTAGCTTTCACTGTCCTCGACAAATCCCATGAAGCACTCATCACAAACAAGGATCACATTATTATCCCTGCACTTCTCTGCAATATTTGCCAGTATTTCGGGAGCTGCAAGCCGTCCCGACGGATTGTTCGGAGTACAGATAAAACACATATCGAGGGAGCTGTCGAGCTTCTGGAGAATATCCTCTCCGAGCTCAAAATCCCTACTTTCAGCGAGAATATGCACCAATACTTCACAGCCGACCTCCGCCAGTGCACGGCTGTACTCGGTAAATGTGGGAGCGCAGACCATAGCCTTTTTCGGCTTAAATGCATGAACAATGCGAAAAATAAGGTCGTCGGCGCCGTTTCCGCAGACAATATTTTCCGCACTTATACTTTCGTGCTCCGCAAGTTTTCCGCGGAGCTCCGCACAGCACGGATCGGGGTATTTTTCAGCGCAGTCAATACTTTCGGCAATTGCTCTTTTCACGCTCTCAGGAACTCCAAGCGGATTGATATTCGCCGAAAAATCAAGTATATCGCGGAGCTGTCCAAAATTTCCGCCATGCTGCTGTATCATAGAAGTCCTCCAAAAATAATGCACCTTGCGGCGGCTGAGATAATCAGCATGAACACCGAGGTCACGTACATAAGTTTATTTGCGCGTCGAATGTCCGCAGGCTCCACGGGACGGTCATCGTCGCCGATATATGGCTTTTTGTGGAGCTTTCCGAAGTACCATGCGTCGCCTGCAAGCCGCAGATGAAGCGCTCCTGCGCAGGCAGACTCAGTCTGGGCGGAATTTGGACTTGCGTGATTGCGTCTGTCACGTCTCCATATACGGAAAGCATTGCGTCCGTCAAGCCCTGAAATGGGAGCTGCAATTACCATAAAAAACGCCGTCAGACGGGACGGGATATAGTTCAGAACATCGTCGAGCTTCGCAGCAAACCGCCCTATATCTGCGAATTTTTCGTCCTTATATCCTATCATGGAATCCATTGTGTTCACGGACTTGTAGAAAAAAGCTCCCACAACTCCGCCAAGCCCCATGTAAAAAAGCGGCGCTGTCACGCCGTCGGATGTATTCTCGGCAACAGTCTCGACAGCAGCTCTGATAATGCCGTCACGGTCAAGGACTGCCGTATCACGTCCGACTATCATGGACACAGCCTTTCGTGCCGCCTCTGTATCCCCCGATTCTGCGGCTCGGCAGACCTTCATGCTCTCCCTGCAAAGGCACCTCGCCGCCAGCATATAACAGCACAGCACTGTCTCAGCTACAATGCCGACGATAAGGCTGAAATGGTAGCAAACCAGCAGCAGTGCAAGGGGCACAGCTGTCGACAGCAGTATCACCGTCATTCCGAGAATAACGCCGCCAAGTCTCAGGTTTTTCATGCGCTTGCGGACAAGCTTTTCCAGTGTGCCGATGAGCCTGCCGATGAGTTTTATGGGGTGTGGGATATTATAGGGATCGCCCACGGCGCAGTCCAGCAGAAAGCCCAGTATTACAGGCAGTGCAGGTAGTAAGATTTTCATATTTTCTCCGTGATGATAAGTGTATTTCCGTCCCAGTCACAAAGGTATCCGTGACCGTTTTCACACTGAAAGTCAAAGTAATCTCCGTGTGGGACAGCAAATTTTTCGAGAATCGACATTATAGTTCCGCCGTGAACGACAAATGCGATTGAAGCCGAATCAGCGCAGTTTTTTATGGTATCTTCAAAGGCTTCGGCACATCGTCTGCGAAAACCCAAAGGAGCTTCGCCATTTGGAAATGGCAGACTACCGCCGCTGTCGATCCACTTCTGATAATATGTATCATTTGAGAGTTCGATATAGTTCTTGCCCTCAAAATCGCCGAAATCGCACTCTCGAAGTTCATTTTCGATAATGTATTTGCGGTTTGGGAACAGTATCTCCGCGGTCTGAATACAGCGCTTCATGGGGCTGCAAACGACAGTTTCACATTGCGGCAGCTTCATTGTTTTTAGCTGAGCCATTCCCTCAGCACAAAGCGGTTCATCAGTTCTGCCGATGTAGCGCTTTTCAAGATTTCCAGCGGTAAGACCGTGGCGAAAAAACAGTATCTTCACAGTACACACAGCCTTTCCGCTAAAACTGCCGCCGCCAGAATGGCTATCTCACACATTTGCAGAAACCAGCCGCAAAGGTCTCCTGTAATGCCGCCGAAATCCCGATATGCAGAGTACCTGTGCCATAAAAGTACAAGGACAGCCGCCGCAGCCGCTGATAAGCCTTGAGCAGGCTGTATAGCCGCCGAAGTAACGGCGCTTAAAGCGATGAAAACTCCCAGCATCACACAGGTCGCCTTTTTGTGTGACGGACGTACAAAGCTCTGAAGCGTTCCCTCGCTTTTTGCCGATTTAAAGGTAACTGCGGTCAGTCCGCTGAGAGCACGCGAAAGCACATAGCCGCAGGCTGCAACACCAGTCGTTTCAATTTCTTCAATCTGCGAAAAAAGCGCGGTCTGCAAAATGAGATAGAGACAGAGCTTTATTACAGCGAATGAACCGATATGCGGATCGGACATTATCTCAAGCCGCTTTGCTTTGTCGGCGTATGAAGCCCGTGCGTCACAGACGTCGCAGAAGCCGTCAAGGTGTATACCTCCGGTCACAAGTACAGGGAGAAAAACGGCTGCTGCCGCAAAGAGGAACTGCCCGATATCAAGCCAGTTGCAGACTATCCGCCACAGTATCAGAAGTCCGCCGGTGACGGCTCCCACAAGCGGAAAGAAGCCGAGAGCATAGCGGCGATTTTCCTCTTTCCATTCCACCTTTGGCACAGGTATGCGCGAATACATGAGAAAAGCCGAGCAAAGTGACCTCAGCATGGTATCTCCCCTTTCAGAACGATAGGTACGCCGTAAACGCACTCGATAACGTTGTCGGCAAATTCGGCTATACGCCTGTTTACCTCGCCAAGCAGACGTATATATTCGGCAGTTCCCTCAGCATAATCGATACCGTCGCTGCCTACCTGATTGGAAACGATGACAAGCTTTTCTGAAAACTCCGAGAGCCTTTTTATACCGCTGATAATCTTATCGGCAGGATAGCATATCTCAGTCTCCGAGAACATCTCATTTGCGCAGAGATTCCCTACACATTCAAGAAGCACAGCGCAGTTGACAGGCAGCGATATTTCGCCTATATCCGTATATTTTTCAACTGTTTCAAAGCCTTTTTGCCCGCGCATTTTTCGGTGGCGGTCAATAGTTTCAAAAGCCTCCTCGCCGAAGGGCTGCATGGTGGCGATATAGACCTTTTTTCCGCAGAATCCGTCCAGTATGCGTTCTGCAAAGCTGGATTTTCCACACTTTGAACCGCCTGTCACCAGAGTTGTCATGTAAGCTCAGCGTACCTTTCTATATTAGTTTCGTCAAATCTGTGTGAGTTCCTGTACAGAGCCAGCGCACCGTCAAGAAGCGGCAGGAGCAATACTCCGCCTGTACCCTCGCCAAGACGAAGCCCTGCATTTATGGGGGCTTTCAGTCCGCAGTAAGCAAGAAGCCCCTCTCCTGCGGGTTCTTCCGAGCAGTGGCTCGCCAGCATATATTCACGGCACAGCTGATTCATTCCACAGGCGATAGCCGCCGCAGCTGCCGAAATCACGCCGTCTATAATAACAGGGACATGGTAATAGGCTCCTCCGAGAAAAATCCCCGTCATTGCGGCAATTTCAGCTCCGCCAAGCTTTTGCAGGAGCTCAAAGGGCTTGTTTTTATCGGGCTTGTTGACTTCTATCGCGCGTTTTACGGCTTCGATTTTTCTCTGCAAGCCCTCGGTGGAAAGACCTGCCCCCCTGCCTGTGACCTGCTCAGGCGGAAGTCCCAGAAGCACTGAAGCAATGGCAGCTGTGGAAGTCGTGTTGCCGATACCCATTTCTCCTGTAACGATGATTTTCGTGCCGTGCTCTGAAAGCTCTTTCACTGTGTCAATTCCGATTACAATGGCAGATCCAGTCTCCTCGGCAGTCATAGCGGCTCCTGATGTAATATTATCAGTGCCGTAAACAACCTTGCGATCGACAAGATCGGGGCAATTCACGCCGACGGATATCCCCACATCAACAGCAATCACCTGAGCGTTGAAAGCTTCTGCAACTGCGTTAATATTGGAGCGCCCCTCGGCTATCGCCTTAGCGCACTCAGCTGTGACCTCCTGTCCGCACTGAGTAACGCCCTCGCTGACAACGCCGTGGTCACCGCACATCACAACAGCCGTTCTAACCGAAATATCAACGTCGGGACTGCCCTGAACCGCTGCGATACTCTGTATCATCTCTTCAAGCAAACCAAAGCTGCCGAGAGGCTTGGCAATGCTGTCCCACCGCGACTTTGCCGCAATATATGCAGCTCTGTCAGCAGGGACGATATTATTTATCCTGTCCATTTTTATCTCCGAATGCGATACAAGCCCTTACGAAACGCTCCGCAAGCCTTATATCAGAATAGAAATTGATATGCGGAAATCCGGCGTAAAGACTGCTGCTTACATGGCAGCAATCCCACGTTCTCCCGTCGGTCTTTTCGGCAGTAAAGCCGTTTCCGCAGTCCAAGCTGTCAAAGTAGTGGAACTCATGAGCACGGATAGTATCTCCGCAGCCGCAGAGCAGACTGTCAGACTTGGCTGTCATGGTAATGTAGCCGAAGCGCTGTAACCGCGATGTTGGAAATACCTCCCCGTCAAGAACTCCTGCCATAGCGTAGGAATTGCCGTTCTTGTCGGTGAGCTTTTTATGCAAATACATGAATCCGCCGCACTCTGCAATCGTGGGGATACCGCTGTTTATGGAGCTTTTTATGCTTTCCAGCATGGAGCTGTTAGCGGAAAGCTCCGCGGCGTAAAGTTCAGGATACCCCCCGTAAAGGAGAAGTCCGTCAGCCTTTGGGACAGCTTTATCCGAAATTGGCGAGAAATAAACGATTTTACAGCCCATTTTTTCAAGGAGCTCGATGTTTTCACGGTAAATAAAGCAGAATGCGCTGTCCTGCGCAGCAGCTATGGTCGGAGCTTCAGAAAAATGCGGTATCTCGGGAGCTTTATATTCGGGAATCGGTGAATCAACGATATTCATAAGCTTATCCAAGCAAATATACTTCTCCGCAAGGACGCCAAGAGAGCTCAGTTTCTCCTGAATATCGGCTATTTCATCAGACGTCACAAGTCCGAGATGACGGCTCTCAATGGTGATATCATTTTTAGGCAGACAGCCGAAATACACCGTGCCAAGCTCCGTGCAAAGACGTTCCGCAAGAGGAATAAGCTTCTCGGGCAGGCGGTTGAAAATAAAGCCTGCTATCCTGTTGGGACGATAGCGGAGAAATCCGCTCATTACCGCGCCTATTGAGTCACTCATGCCCTTGCAGTCTATAACTATGACCGCAGGAGTTTCCGTAAGCTCCGAGACCGAATGCGCGCTGCCAACTGTGCCGTCATAGAAGCCCATAACTCCCTCTATAACGGCGATATCAATGCCTTTTCCGTATTCGTCCAGCAGATGCAGAAGCGTATCCCTGCCGCAGAAAAAGCTGTCCAGATTATGGGATCCTACGCCAATGACCTTGCGATGAAACATGGTGTCGATGTAATCGGGACCGCACTTGAAAGCGGCAACGCTTAGACCGCGTTTTTTCAGCGCAGCAAGAACAGCACAGGTGACAGTAGTCTTTCCGCAGCCGCTGTTAGTACCGCCGATAATGAAGCGCCTCATGCCAGACCTCCGCTTATGATAAACACGGGATTCTGAGCTTTAAACATAGTGTGGGTGCCTATTTTTTCAGTTCGAGCAGCAGCTATCTGCGTTATCTCAGGCGAAGTTCCATATCTCTCAAAGCATTTTACAGCTTCGTTAAGAGTTTCCAGCGAAACAGCCGTAACAACTATGTCTGCTTTTGGATTTTTAGCGTATATTGCGTTAAAAATTCCGTCCATATTTCCCGAACTGCCGCCTATAAACACCTTGTCAGGCGCCTGCACGTTTTCAAGAGATTCGGGACAGCTCCCCTCGCTGATGATTACATTGTCACAGCCGAAAACACGGGCGTTTTTTGCAGTTAGCTCCGCCGCCTCGGCTTTTTTATCAAAGGCATAAACTCGCCCGTCAGGGCAGCGATAGGCGGCTTCAACGGACACCGAGCCCGTGCCGCAGCCGATGTCCCAAACAACAGAATCGAACTCTATATCAAGCCGCGAAACGGCAATGCAGCGCACTTCCGACTTAGTCATAGGGATCTTTTCACGCAGAAATACATCATCGTTTATTGCAGTCGGGATATGCCGCAGAGCGTCAACATTTTCAGTTATCATGACTGCAAGTCCACATATATCGCAGTCGGTAAGATTCTCGGCTCTGCCCGATATTATGCGCTCTGTGGGATAACCGAGGTCAGCGCCGACGTGTACCGTTACATCGCCCATGCCGTAGCTGCAAAGCCGACGGCACACCTCAGCTGCCGTAATATCGCCGCCCAGCAGGAAAAAGCAAAGCTGATTCAGCTTGACATTTATGGCGATATTGGAGCTGTGCCCGTGGAGAGTCACGAACTTCATTTTCTCATACGAAAGTCCAAGTTTTCCGCAGAAATAAGCCGCTGATGAGATACCTGCAACTATCTGTACATCGTGCTCCTCAAGCAAGGGCAGGAGCTTTTTAGCTCCGCTGAAAAATCCGCAGTCTCCTGACATCAGCACTGCGGCGCAGCCGCAGTCACAGGCGCGGAGCTTCGCGGCGATATCCTGCGGTATATAGCTGCAAAACAGTTCTTTCCCCGAATCCTTGAACGGACTGAGCATACGCTCCGCGCCGATGAGCAGCTCGGCTTCGGCTATAGCAGCCTCAGCCTCCTTGGTCAGCGAATCACCGCCGTTCACACCTGTTCCCACTATGTAAACTTTCATTTTTTCAGCTCCTTTTCGATGATGTTGATTATCTCCTCAAGGCTGTGCCCAGACTCGGCAGGCCGTGTCAGTGTAATCATTTTCACGCCGCATATTCGCGCAGCTTCGGCTTTTTCTGAGTATCCACCAGTCTCGCCGCTCTCCTTTGTGACAAGTATACTCGCGCCGCTCATTTGCAGGTGAGCAATGTTCTGTGCCGTGGTAAACGGACCTTTTTCCTGTATGACCTTCGCCGTATCGAAGCCCGATTCGCGGCATTGCTCCAGTATTTTTTCCGAGGGCAGAACCCGTATCCAAAGCCTTTCGCGGTAATCTCTTAACTTTGTCAGCTCAGGCAATGCCTTGCTGCCGAGTGTACTGAGTACAGTTCCCTCGGTACTGTTGAGAAGCTCTGTCAGTTCAGCCATATTGCTGACCGTTTTTCCGCAGCACACCGAGCTTTTCCGCAGAAGCCGCAGATACTTCACATCAGCAGCTTCGCAGGCGGCTTTAATATTTTTTGTAGCTTCAACAGCGTATGGGTGAGTCGCGTCCACGACCATGATATATCCGTTTTTCAGAATCAGCGCTGTCATCTCATCGGTTTCAAGTCTTCCGCAGAGGACATTCACGTCCTCGGGTAGAAGCTCCGCACCGTACTCCGTAGCTACCGAAACATCGGCTGATATTCCGCTTTTTGAACAGTGCTCGGCAAGAAGCCGCCCCTCGGTAGTTCCGCCGAATATGAGCAGCTTACACATTTCTGTAGCCCCTCGGAGTCACCATTTTTCCGCCTATTACCTTGGTCTCTGAGCTGCCGATATACACAGTCGTGAACATATCCACAGCAGTATTGCGAAGCTCTGCAAGCGTCATGATTCGGCTCTCCTCGCCTTCCCTGCCGATGTTGCGCACATAGCCGCAGACCGTGTCTCCCGAGCGATATTTAAGTACAATATCGCAGGCTTTTTGCAGATAGTCGGAACGGCTTTTTGAGGACGGATTGTAGAGGACTATCACCATATCGCACTCCGCCGCACACTCAAGGCGTTTGCGTATCTTTTCCGCAGGAGTGAGCAGATCTGAAAGGCTTATAACCGCGAAATCATGCGTAAGAGGAGAACCGAGGACTGCTCCGCCGCTGAATGCCGCCGTAACTCCTGAAACGACTTTGATTTCAACATCGGGATAGCTCCCACTGAGCTCGTAAGCAAGCCCTGCCATGCCATAGAGCTGAGGATCGCCGCTGCAAACAAGGGAAACTGTCTTGTCAGCGGCTTCTTTCAGCGCAAATCCCACACGCTCACGCTCCTGCTTCATGCCTGTTGAACTGTATTTTTTCTCGGGGAAATGCTCCCTGAGCAGCTCCACATATTTAGTGTAGCCCACTATCAATTCGCTGCTGATTATAGCCTTTTCTGCGGCTATTGTCATGCCGTCGCGGCTGCCTGCACCAATTCCCACAACGTAAAGCATTACAGTATCTTCCTTTCAAAATCAAGTATAATCGGCTTTTCTGCGGCAGCTACAGTTACTCCGTTTGCCGCTTTTTTCCGAATTATCAGCCTGCCGCCGCCGCATTTCACGGCGCTGCGCTCACATACGTTGTCAACTCCCGTGACCTTTTTCACGAAAAGCGAGGAGCTGAAATCGCCCTCTGTCTCCATAAGCTCCTGCGCTGCATATGTGCGGAGCTCCAAGCCGTATTTTTCACAGAATTGAAGCAGTCCATTCTCGTCTTTTTTTATGTCAATAGTGGCAATTTCCGCAACGCGCTCCATAGGGATATCCGCATTATGAAGCGACATACGGACTAAAATATCGATAGCCGTGAAATCTGTTCCGCGCTTGCAGCCGATACCGAGAATGATGTTTTTAGGCACAAGCTTCAGCGTTACAGGAAAGGGAGTTTTATCCTCAGTTCCGATGTACAGACCGATATTGCAGTCTGGTTCCGTCGTTATCTCTTCGGGGATATTTATACATTCATAATCACTGAGAAGTCCTATCCTTTCGCCGCTTAGAACTGCCGAAGCAACGGCTTTTGCCCCGTTCAAGTCGGTTATGATAAGTCCGTTTGCAGCAGCGAAGCTGTCAGGGGAAAAATGTCCGCCGATATCAGTTGCCGTGGTAACTGCCGCCTGTGCGCCAAGAAGCTCCGAAAGACGAACAGCAAGGGCATTAGCGCCGCCGATATGTCCCGAAAGTATGGGGATAACGAAACGTCCGCCCTCATCAATGACTATCACCGCAGGATCGGTGGTTTTTGATTTTATATGGGGAGCTATCGCCCTCACAGCAATTCCGCCGGCGCAGATAAAAACAATTGCGTCATATTTGTCCCATATATCCGAAACAAGTCCGCCGATATCCTCAAAGCACCTCGAACCAAAATCCGAATAACTGCGGATACAAAAGCGTTCAACGGCTATAAAATCGGCGCTTTTTTTGATACGCAGGGAAAGCTCCCTGCCCTTTTCCGAAATGGAGATAACAGCGGCTTTCATCACTTGCTTGCCTTTCGGAACTCTGTCTCGAAGTCAGCTGAGTACAGCTTCGATAAAGAGCGGACGTCGCCGAGGAAGTCACCTACTGTTATGAGTGCTGTTTTGGTTATTCCGTTTTTTTCGGCAGTCTCCGCGAGACTGCCTACTGTACAGCGGCATATCTTTTCATCTTCCCATGTTGCCTTGTACACTATCGCCGCAGGAGTTTCGGCACTGTATCCGCCTTTTATGAGCCTTTCGGAAAGCTCCGCCAGCATTCCCGTACTGAGGAATATCACCATAGTCGCATGGTGAGCGGCAAGGCTCTCTATGCTTTCTTTTTCGGGGACAGGGGTTCGTCCTGCCATTCGCGTGAGAATAACGGTCTGTGACACGTCAGGGAGAGTATATTCAGCTTTCAGAGCCGCCGCTGCTCCGCAGAATGAGCTTACCCCCGGACACACATCATAGCCGATACCCAGTCTGTCAAGCCTGTCCATCTGCTCGCGGACAGCCCCATACACACAGGGATCTCCCGTGTGGAGACGGACTGTGGTATTGCCGCTGTTTTCGGCTTTTTCCATAACGGCAATGACCTCGTCGAGAGTCATTACAGCACTGTTATGTGTCTCACAGCCGCTCTTTGTATAGTCCAATAATTGGGGATTTACAAGAGAGCCTGCATATATCACAACGTCAGCTTCTTCAAGGAGCTTCTTTCCGCGCATGGTTATAAGGTCAGCCGCACCGCTGCCTGCGCCAACAAAGTGTACCATATCATTTCACCGCCAAATCAAGTATCTCGTCTGCGTATTGCGTTTTCAGAAGCATATCGTGCTGATAGGAGAATATCACCGCGCCCACTTTAGCTTCTCCCTTGGCTCTTGCCTGTAAATAACCGTGGATACGCTCCGTAAGTATATCAAGGAGCTTCTGCTCCTGACCGCTCTCATAAAGGATATCAAGGGCTGCGTCAGTTGTTGCGCAGTCGCTTAGCCTGCAAAGCAGATTGTTATCCAGACCTGCAAGAGCTCCGCAGGCAATAAGAGTTTCCATTCTGCCGTCAGCATAGGAGGAATGGGTGTTCATGATACCAGAGCCCAGCTTGACCAGCTTGCCGATATGACCGTATATCAGGATATTCTTAAACCCAAGTGTTATTCCGATGTCGATAGCGTCGCCTATAAAATTACTGCACATGACACACTGCTCGCTGAGCTGCGGCAGCTTTTCGGATACGAACCTCTCGCTGTAGTTTCCCACCGTAAGCACAAGAACGCTTCTGCCCTCTTTTCGGCGGATATTCGCCTCTGTGCGGATAGTTTCTATCAGGGCGGAGCTGCTCATGGGCTCGACTATCCCCGTAGTTCCGATTATGGATATACCGCCCACTATACCGATACGGGGATTGAAGGTCTTTTTCGCCAACTCCTCCCCCTTCGGAACAGATATGACGACTCTGAAGCCGCCGCGGTATTCCTGCATTTCTGCGGCGTCATTCACGGACTGTGCTATCATTTTTCGCGGTACGGAGTTTATAGCTGCCGCTCCCACAGGCTGGTCAAGTCCTGCCTTCGTGACTGTACCTACACCCTTTCCGCCGATTATCTCCACACCGCTGTCAATAAGCGAGACCTCCGCAATTATCTCGATACCATTGGTGATATCGGGATCGTCGCCGCTGTCCTTTATAACAGTGCAGGAGGCTGTTTTACCGTTTATTGTACAATCGGATATTTCAAGCCGCAGACGCTCGCCTTTCGGAAGAAGTATATCTGCGTACTTCACTTTCTGTCCTGTGAGAAGCGCCTCTGCGGCAGCCTTTGCAGCAGCCGCGGCACAGGAGCCCGTTGTGTAGCCGCAGCGCATTTTCTTTGTACCGCAGTATATGAATCTTTCTTCCATGCCGCACCTCCCGTTGAATTAATTATGTTTTTATTTTACCATATTATAACTGTTAAGTCAATCATAATCGGATACAAAGCTTCTATTGGATAAGTAATATGATTTGAGATATTTTTCGTATAAAAAAACTCCCTGAATCACTCAGGGAGTTTTTATTGCTTAAAAAGCGTTTAATTACTGGTTCTCATGGAAGAAGTATGGCAGAGCGTCATAGATGTAATGACGAACCTGCGGCCACCAGTGTACATTGCCATTTGCTTCGAGGAAGTAAAGGTTACCCTTTGAGAAATCGGCTGTGTATGTGAACACATCTGTATTCTTCTTCAGCTCGTTTATCATCGGCACCATATTGCCGTATGCGATGTCTTTGGTACCTGTTGCAGCAAATACAAAGTACTCATTCTTCTTGAAGCCTGATTTTCTTGCTGAATTGAGGACCTTGCCTGCGCCGTCCCAGCAGTGACCTGACAGAGGCATGAAGTATGCAATAATATCGAGGTTATTATTGAAGTTTGCCCATGTTGAGCCGCCGCCCATTGAGAATCCGCCGTATGCACGGTGATATCTTGATGCTTTAAGGCCTTCAATAGATATATTTCCGTTTGCATATGTGGAGTACTTGTTTTCAACGTAAGGAATTATAGACTTGCGCATTTCCTCCCAAACGCCGTCAGCACTTGGAGCCTTGTTGAATGTTGGAGTTACAACGATCATCGGCTCTATATCGCCGTTTGCGATCATGTTATCAAGCATGATGTCGATATTGATGTTATTGTCGTTGAAGCAGGTCTCCTCGCTCTCTCCGCCGCCGTGCATGAGGTAGAATACGTTGTACTTCTTGGACTTGTCATAGCCATATGGAAGATATACGTACATATTCTTGTTGCCGTTGATACCGTTGTAGTTTTCCTTGACAACAGTACCGTGTTTTGCAGGCTGCTTGAAGTAGCTGTCAGGCGCTGCCTTATACTGTGGATTTGCATTGTATTTGAAGTTGCTTACCTTTATTTCGCCGACTGTACCGCCGCCTGTTGTAACTGTAGATTTTACGCCCTCGGCTGCGAACTGAACGTCATCAACATAGAAATTGAATGTTCCTTCAGTTGACTCGATATATAATATAGGCTCATTTGCGTCCTCAGGGATAGTAAATGATGTATTCTCAAGCTTTGTCCACTTCTTGCCCTCAGCATCAGCCTTAGCAATGTTGACATAAACTGCCTCATTGGAAGAGTCCTTGTACTGGAGCTGGAGCTTCATCTCCTGAGCCGAGTCAGTAGGCTGCATTACTGCTGCCGAGAAGCTGTATGTACCGCCGGGCTTGAACTCGCTTCCGAGTACGTAGTTGATACCGTTCCATGCAGCCGATCTGCCTGAAACTTTTACAGACTTGCTGCCTGAGTAGAAGTGGTCGCTCTCAGAAGCTACAGAAGCGCCGCCTCTTCCTTCCCAGCCGTTTTCGCCTGATTCAAATGACTCCTTTTTGGTGTCAATTGAAGGAACAGTAGTAGTTGTTGTTGTTGTCGTTGTGGTCGTAGTGGTTGTTGTGGTGGAAGTCGTAGATGTGGTTGTTGTTGTTGTTGTTTCTGTAGTAGTCGTTGTAGACTTAGTGGTAGTTGAAGTTGTTGTCGGAGTAGTTGTTGTAGTTGTTGAAACAGGATCGGTATTTCCCTGAGCTATGCTCTCGGGAAGTTCCTTGATAAGTCCCAGCAGGTATTTCTGTATAGCAAGAGCGTCCATATTTGTGATACCGTCACCGCTGTTGCTTACGTCGCCGTTTGCCATACCCTGTTCTGTAATACCGCCGTCCTTGCCGACGCCGTATTTGTCAGGATTTGCAAGGCACTGCATGATCAGGACGATATCTGCGAAGTCTACCTGCTGATCGCAGTTTGAATCGCCCCAGAGTTTAACGTCTGTGCTTGCCGCATCGGCTGCCTGTTTTATAGGCAGACTGGCAAACGAAGTCCATAGCATTGAACAGGTCATCAAACCGGTCAATGCGCGTTTGAATTTGTTTGTTCTTTTCATTAAGTATTCCTCCTAATTTAATATTCCCCTGTTTTATATCTTTTAGGCTATTCAGCCTATACTAATATAATATCATATAAGAATATGATTATCAACTCAAAATATGATAGAAAGGTGGACAAAATGTATATTTTACAGCATTATATACATCAACTTGTAAAATACAATAGCATATATAGTACGTATTGTTCAACTTGCAGTGTACTTCATTTTACTATTCAGTACTTTATTTTACTATTAATCTACTTACTTTCCTCGCAAAACTTTACCGCTTACATGAACTATGTCCCTTTTTTGAATTGATTACGCATATCACAAATGCCGAATTTCAGGCAGAATAAGTGCGGTCAAATGCTAACGCTCATATTGAAGCTGTAATAATACTGAAAAAAGTGCCCGCTAACCATAGTGCTTATACAGAAGTTTTATGCTTATTATTGAGAGAACCCCTTTTGAAAAAGGGGCTTCTCTCAAACTCTCTCCCTAAAACTTTCA
>NZ_JHXF01000024.1 GCF_000621845.1 Ruminococcus flavefaciens MA2007
GGAATTGCAAGCAGCATATGTATGTGATCCGGACATGCTTCTGCTTCTATTATTTCTACTCCTTTTTGTTCACATAACCTTCTTAGTATCTTTCCTATATCAGTTTTTATCTGACTATAAATCACCATTCGTCTATACTTCGGTGCAAACACTATATGATACTTGCAATTCCACTTGGAATGTGCTAAACTATTTATATCGTCTCGTTTCATGACGATACCTCCTTTGTTATTTTCAGTTTGGTTGGCAGACCATTACCATTATAACATGGGAGGTTTTCTTTTTCTACTCATAGCTAAAGCTTCTTTGAACCCCTGGCAGAGCCAGGGGTTTTCGGAATACAATAAAATCGGCACAAAAAGTGCCGATTATTTTATGATATTCTTTTTCCTTTGCCCTTTGAACGCTTTTCAATAGGCTTTTCCTTACCGCCCATGTCCTCGAAGATTCGCTCATCCTCATCGGGAGTATCGTCGATAAGCTCGGGGTTTATCTCTCCTATGCTTGTGTAATAAGGATTGATAACGTATTTCTGTATCACTGGATAGCTTATAAAGCAACTGAACAGACACAGGAATGCTGCTGGAAAGAACGGCAGCAGGAGCATGAATACAGGGAATACAAAGAACAAGAACACACCCATAATCGCAAGTGTCAGCAATGAAACGATAAAGATGATGAAATTCTGCTTCAATGCTACAAATGCGAGGGCAAATGAGTTCTTTAACAGATTTTTCAGAGATAATGTTGTTGCTATCATCATCGGGAAAATGTAATAATTCATTATCAATATAACAACGAACAAACTGAAAGCGATAACCATGGGTATGTACATTATCTTAGAGCCTGTCTGTATCGCGATAGCAGGATAGACCTGTAATGAAGAAAATGCCGACGCAAGAATAAGACAGTCAATAAAGCCTACTATAGCGGCGTTTTTGAAGTTGTCCTTGAAAGCTCCCCAGAAATCTCGCCATATAAAGGTGTGCTTTTCAATAACAAAGGCTTTTATTACCTTGGTCAATCCTGCTGTAGCAGGTCCGATGAATATTGCAAAAATTACCAACAAAACCACTGTGGATATTACAAAGCCGTTATAATTGTTCTTGAATATTGCCAGTGCAAATAAAATCAGCAGAAATGGCAAGAAAAATAACATATAAATAAAATTCAGCGCCAGAAGCTTCCAGAATTTTCTGCCAAGTATATCAAAAAACAGTGCAGCTCCTTTCTTTTTAGGAGCGTTTTTGGCTATACCTGAGCCTGCGCTGACATAATCCTTGAAAAAAATGCCCAATTAAAATTCCTCCGTTTTCTATCTGCTGAAAGAGCTGTAAAGATGTATGACAGCTCCGTCAGCCGCAGAAATTAGTATTGAAAATATAATAAGTACGATAAATCTGAGACAATACAGCTTGAAGCTTACGCTGTTTTCACTTTCGTCATATCTGTTCATGCAAAAAGCAAGGATAGCCCTTGAATTACGGACGGATTCCCTTACAGCTACAGCTGCAATAAAAGCTGCAGCAGAAGCTCTTGGCAAAAAGGTAAAAACAACAGGCAGCACAGCAGCTTTGCCGTAAATGACATACATCAGGGCTGCTGACACTCCTATACCTATCCCTCTGTACATGAGCAGAGCAAGTCCGCAGGCTCGTCCGAAAGCAAATAATCCTGCAAGATAGGCTGCGCCTAAAAACAGAAGCAGCGATACAAGAGTATGGAGCGAATCCCTCCATGAAAAGGACTTTGTATAAAGCATCTGATTTATCCATACAGAAGCCGAAAGCCGACTTTTTCCTGCGATAAAAGCTCCTATCGCTATGCCAATGATAACGAATATCATGTAAAAAAGCAAGCTTGTCCCGTCTTTTTTATTGTTGAACGTACTTATTTGTTTCATGCACATCATTCCTTTCACAGAAATATATGCGCATGATAATTATTTTAGACTTATTTTGAAAGCTCGTATGCTCTCTTTGTACAGCTGTCGCAGCAATTCTTTACTACGTCTGTAAGATTGCCCTCATACAGTCTGTCAAGACCTGCAAGAGTAGTTCCTCCCGGTGAAGATACCATTTTGATAAGCTCGTCAATAGTATATCCCGAATCGGTTATCATCTTTGCAGAACCGATAAGGCTCTGAGTAAAGAGCTCCTCAGCTGCTGCCTTGTCGATGCCTACCAAATCTGCATAGTCGATAAATCCCTTTGCAAAGAGGTAAATGAATGCAGGACTGCTGCCATTAATAGCGATTATCTCCTTCATCTTATCCTTTGAGATAACTGCTGCCTTGCCGCATATCCTGAAGATGTTGATAACCACTTCAAACTCTTCATCGGTAACGCGCTCGTTTCTTGAAAGTGCAGAAGCACCTTCGCCTAAAAGGAGAGGTGTGTTCGGCATTACAAGAACTACCTTTGCGTCGGGAATAGTTTTCTTTGCAATAAATTCGTCGCCAATACCTGCGGCAATAGAGATTATAACAGTATCCTTTGTGGTATGAGCGGATATTGCCTCAAGTACTCCCTCGATTATCTGTGGCTTAACTGCGAGAAATACATATTTGCAGTTCTCCATTATCTCCTTTTCTGAAGAACAGCCGCTTACTCCGTATTCAGCAAGAGCAGCAAGCTTTTCTGTACATGGATCAAATGCGAAAAGCTTTACCTCAGCTCCGAGAGTGCTTGTTGAGATTCCTTTCATTATTGCGGTGCCCATGTTTCCTGCACCGATAAAACCTATATTCATCATAGCTATAGCTCCTTATGTAATAATGCACTATTTATTATACATCACTTTGTACAAAAAAGCAAGTGTATTTTTTGCGTTATTCAATGATTAGCGGCGTTTTTTTGCGGCATTTATTGACTTTTTATAATTACAGTGCTAAAATTAGATTATTCAGCTGGCGGAGGAAACAAAAATGGACAGAAAGAAACCCAAAAACAACAAAATAACACGCTATTCCAATAGCGTTATCTATTATAAAAGTCTTTCATGCAGGGCAAGTATTTACGAGGACAGGCTTATAACTGATTTTTGTAAAAAGAACAGGATATCTAAAAGTATCTTTCTTGCTTCTGCGGCTATGTATTGCATAAACAACAATATAAGCGTAAAAGAACTGCTCAACAGTACTGCTACCTCCGAAAACTTTGATTTCAGAGACTATAAGGAAGATGAATATGAATTATGAATGCAAGCTGTGTCCGAGAGAATGCGGCGCTGACAGGACAAAGGAAAAAGGTTTCTGCGGTGCAGGAGATAAAGCTGTAGTCGCAAGAGCTTCTCTGCATAAGTGGGAGGAACCCTGTATTTCCTATAAAAACGGCGCAGGAACTGTTTTCTTTTCGGGTTGCAATCTTCACTGCTGTTTCTGTCAGAACAATAAGATAAGCAACGAGCTTTTCGGAAAAGAGATATCTGACGAAGAATTAGGAGATATTTTCCTGCGATTGCAGGACATGGGAGCAGATAACATAGACCTTGTTACTCCTACGCATTTTGTTCCGAATATTATAAATGCTCTTGATATGGTAAAAAGCAAGCTGTCTGTACCTGTAGTCTACAACTGCGGCGGCTACGAATCAGTTGAGACTCTAAAAATGCTCGACGGATATATTGATATCTATTTGCCCGATATGAAATACTTTTCCTCAGAAATATCTGCAAAGTACTCAAATGCTCCTGATTATTTTGAAAAAGCTTCAGCGGCAGTACTGGCTATGATAAAGCAGACAGGAGAGCTTAAATTCAACGACGAAGGCGGTCTTTTGAAAGGCACTGTAATACGTCATATGGTACTCCCCTCTCACAGACATGATTCCATGGAGATAATCAGGTGGATAGCTGAAAATACGGCTCCGAAAAATGTTCTTGTCAGCATAATGAACCAGTATACTCCCTTTGAATTTATTTCCGACAAATATCCCGAGCTTAAACGCCGCGTTACGAAAATGGAATACAACAGCGTTGTAAATCTTGCGGCTGAGCTTGGTATCAACGGCTTTACCCAGCAAAAAAGCTCGGCTTCACAGGAATATGTGCCTGATTTTGACCTTTCGGGAATATAAAAAGCTCCAAAACGGAGCTTTTTTAATTTTTGTGTCACAAATAGTGCTTCAAATGTGTTATATGTTATGAAACGTTTCAATCGAGGTGATAAAATGACTTATGACGAATCTGAAAAGCTGAAAAAGCTCTATGAAATATACGAGCAGCCCATGTACCGAATAGCCTACGCTGTTCTGCATGACGTGGGACTTGCCGAGGACGCTGTCTCAGAGGCTTTTATTCGTATCATGCATAAAATCGCAAAACTCGGTGACTGTCACAGCGAAAAGACAAAGGCGTATATCGTTAAGGTCATAAAAAGCACTTCCATAAACATCTATCGCAGGAATAAGCGGCGGTACAGCGAGGAAATCCCCATTGACGATGCCTTGCAAGTCGCCGACAAAGCTCAGCAATATTCTGACAACGGCTCAATGAACGAGATATTGGGCGTACTGAGCGAGACCGATAGAAAGATCGTCACTCTTCGATGTATCGAGGAACTGTCATGGAAGGAAGTTGCGGATAAATTATCCCTCACCGAAGCAAATGTAAGAAAACGCTTTGAACGTACGAAAAAGCGCTTAAAATCGAAAGGAGAGATCAACAATGAGAAATAAAGGTATACCTTCCAAAAAAGAATGGGACAAAATAGTTGATGAAGCCTTTTCATCAGACAAAAAGCATGATTTCTCCGTGAGGTATGAACTTCGCAGGGAGGACATACAGAAAGGAAATATTATGAAAAAGACAACAAATCATATCAAAAGGCGTTATATCAGTATGGTAGCAGCTGCGGCAGCCGTTGTTATAGGCGCTCCTATATCGATATATGCTATCTCAAGAGCAATTCCCACTTCGTCACCTATGGCGGAGGTAGAGAACGAGGAAGAGATAGCAACTCAGACAGTAATAACTCCCGAAGAACCTACAGAAGCCGAAGATGAAACAAAAGGTGTACTCCAGCTTGAAAAGAACGGCGAATATCAGTATATCCTTAGATTTACCCCTACTGATGAAGAAGCAAACGACGAGCAGAACTATGATGTTGAGTACACATTTCTGCCCGAGGGAACTTATCAGAGAGAACACGACTTCAAGTATGTTGTAGGAACAGGCGGAGGTATCACTCCTATTAAATACCGTGTATCAGCGGCTACACCTATGATTGAAAAAGTGGGCAGTATAGTAAAGCTTGACGATGTATCCAATGATGAAAAGACAGCTTATATATTCTACCGTCAGGAAAATATGTACTTAGGTGCAGAAGACACAAATTCATTCGGACGAGTTGTATGGATCCATTTCAAGGGAACAAACTTTATGCTTCAGCTGTACCTTACCGATGATATCTCAGACGATGACGTCCGCAGTGTTATTGACGGTGCTAAGCTTGTTCCGTCTGAGGAACAAGCAGCAGGTATATGGTTCAACAGAGAAGAATCTACCGATACCAATAGCGTTCAGCCTGCAACAAGCGGAAAGAGTATTGACGACTTTACTGTAGTAAGCGTTGGCGATACAGTCAAGGAAGAGCGTGAAGACGAAAATAATATCGAGATAACTGTTAATGACGCATGGGTTCAGGATAATTTCGACGGTATAACAACTGACGGCTGCGGCTGGGATGCGGATTACAGCGAATTTCTTGGCGAAGACGGCAAGATATATGAAACCTATTACTACGGTACTGTCGGAGACGGTATAAATACTATTGATGAAATTACAGATACTGTAAAGACACAAAAGAAAGTTATAGTTCTCGATTTGACATACAAAAACGTCGGGGACGAAGATATATTTGAGGATCGCGAAAACTGTAAGCTTGGCTGCAATATATTCCCAAGTCTGATCATAGCTCCCCAATGGGACTGCTACTGGCGTGTTAAAGCAAGCAATACAGATAAAATGCTTCTGAATCACAGCAAGCTTGCCTGCGAGGACTTTTTATCACTTGAATCAGATAATAAATCAGGTAAAAACGCTATAAATATCCCAGCAGGCGGCGAAACTCATGTAAGGATATCGCTTGTCGCTGATGCAGATGACCTTGATGATCTGTATGTAGACTATACAGGTCATGCGATGAATCATTCATACTATAAGAACTCGGAAAAATACCCGATATTACCTGTAAAGGATATCAAATAATATCAAAAGGCGATACATCAGTGTGTATCGCCTTTGTTTTACAAAAAAGCCGTCCGAATGGACGGCTTTTATAATTATACGTTGTAAATGATCTCGGAATAAGCCGGGATAGGCCACTTTGAAGCAGGCATATTGAGCTCTATCTCGTCTGCAATGCTTCTCATGATATCCATTTCAGCAAGCACCTTGTCGTGGAAGAATTCAGCCTGAGCCTGTATCTCCTTGACTGCGTTTGCTTCAGTGATACGAGCTTCGAGACGCTCTATTGAATCGTAGAAGCGGTCAGCAAGTTCATTGAGCTTCTTTGCTATCTTCTCATCTGTATTGCAGGTAAAGCCTATCTGCTTCTTTGTTGCGATAGCTTCACAGAGACTCTGAACGTGTTCCATGGTAGCAGGAAGAAGCTGCTTTCTTGCCATTTCTACCATTGTACGTGCCTCGATACGTACAGTCTTGGAGTACTTTTCAAGGTGTATCTCTGTTCTTGCAGCTACCTCGTTCTGGTTGTATATCTCAAACTTACGGAATATACGGATATTCTTTTCATCTGTGTAGTGAGGCATACAATCAACAGTTGAAGCGTAATTAGGAAGTCCTCTTTTAGCAGCTTCCTTAACCCACTCGGCAGAGTAGCCGTCGCCGTTGAAAATGATCCTTCTGTGATCTTTGATAACGCTCTTGAGAAGCTTTCTTACCTCTGCATCGAAGTTATCCTTGCCCTTGAACGGCTCAAGTATCTCAGTAAACTGGCTGAGCTCCTCACACATGATAGTATTGAGAAGTACATTCGGACAAGCAATATTATCGGAAGAACCAACCATTCTGAACTCAAATCTGTTACCTGTGAATGCAAATGGTGAAGTTCTGTTTCTGTCTGTAGAATCCTTAGGGAATGAAGGCAGTGCATCAACGCCTATTTTGAATGTACGTGTCTTTGTCTTGTACTCGCCGTCGTCCTCGATAGCCTGTAATACAGCTTCGAGCTCTTCACCGAGGAACATTGAAACGATAGCAGGCGGAGCTTCATCTGCACCGAGTCTGTGGTCGTTGCCTGCTGAAGCAGCTGACAGTCTCATAAGGTCAGCGTATTCGTCAACGCCCTTGATAAGAGCACAGAGAATTGTGAGGAACTGGAGGTTATCCATTGGAGTATCGCCGGGATCGAGAAGATTCTGACCGTCGTTTGTAGACATAGACCAGTTATTATGCTTACCTGAGCCGTTTACGCCCTCGAAAGGCTTCTCGTGAAGGAGACAAACAAGACCGTGCTTTAGAGCAACTTTTTCCATTACCTCCATAGCGAGCTCGTTCTGATCTGTACCGAGGTTAGATGTGGTAAAAATAGGAGCCATTTCGTGCTGTGCAGGAGCTACCTCGTTGTGCTTGGTCTTTGAGTAGATGCCAAGCTTCCAGAGCTCTTCGTCAAGGTCTGCCATATAAGCAGCAACTCTCGGACGGAGATTTGCGAAGTACTGATCGTCAAGATCCTGTCCCTTTGGCGGCTTTGCACCAAAAAGTGTTCTTCCTGTAAGGATAAGGTCTTCACGCTGGTCGAACTTTTCCTTATCTATGAGGAAATATTCCTGCTCTGCGCCTACAGTTGATGTTACTCTTGTAACTCTGTCGTTTCCAAAAAGCTTCAAGAAGCGAACAGCTGTCTTGCTGAGCGCCTGCATTGAGCGAAGAAGCGGAGTTTTCTTATCAAGGACTTCGCCTGTGTATGATACGAATACTGTTGGGATATAGAGACTTCCCTCTTTTACGAAGCAGTAGGAAGTAGGATCCCATGCGGTATATCCTCTTGCTGAGCTTGTTCTTCTGAGTCCGCCTGACGGGAATGATGAAGCGTCGGGTTCGCCCTTTACAAGAGCCTTGCCTGAGAACTCCATAATAGCCATACCATTAGGGGCAGGATTTATAAAGCAGTCATGCTTTTCGGCTGTAGAGCCTGTCATTGGCTGGAACCAGTGTGTGTAGTGAGTAGCGCCTCTTTCTATAGCCCATTCCTTGATAGTATTGGCAACAACATCTGCTGTTTCCATATCGGCAAGGGGCTCGTTGTTCTGCATTGTCCTTTTCAGTGCTTTATAGACATTCTTTGGAAGTCTTGTTTTCATTACTTCTTCATTAAAGACATTGCAGGCAAAAATCTCGGGAATATTAACTGACATATTCTTTCCTCCTCAGAGCATATCCGCTCCTAAATACAATACTCCATTATATTTTTCAATTATACCACTATGACGTCAATTTGTCAATATAACATGAACTCGGGCACTGTACTTTTTCTTCTTGATACAAAATATATGTACGCCGATGTTAAAAAAAGTATATTTTGCCATGCTAACACAAAAAATCCTCGGATCTCTCCGAGGATAATTCGTTATATTACAAAGTTAAGAGGCATACCGTTCTTCATTATTGCGTGGAGTTCACCCTGTATAAGGGGCATAAGGTAGTCATATGCAGGAGGAAGAACATTGTTTCCTTCCTCGTTGATCCACTCACGTGGGAAGAACTTTTCAGTATTTGCTGCTTTTGCTGCGTCTACAGTGTCAATTCTGTAGCTGTAGGGCATATTTGATTCTCTTACAAAAGTCATCATACAGCCTGATTTGCCATCAAGTCCTGCATTTACAGCTGCCATGCCAATAGCCTCTGCTGACTGTATATCCTCCAGTGAAGCAATGTGGGAGCTGCATCTCTGCATAACATTGAGCTCTATTGAACGAACCTTGCAGCCTATCTCAGCACCTACAAGCTTTTCAAGGAATTTGCCGATTCCTGCGAGATAGCTGTGACCGAACACGTCTTTCTGACCTGACTGATACTCTTCGGCAGCAAACTTGCCCTCAGCAGTCTTTACTCCCTCAGATACAACAACAATGACTGCACGGTGCTTCTTCATCTGCTCCTTGACATCTCTGAGGAAACCTTCAATACTGAACACAGCTTCAGGAAGATATACCAGATGAGGAGCGCTCTCGCCGTTTGCTCTGATACAGCATGACGCAGCAGCAAGCCAGCCTGCATGACGTCCCATAGTCTCGATAATAGTTACAGACGGTATACTGTAAACGTTACTGTCACGGGTTATCTCCTGAACGGTAGCGGCAACATATTTAGCAGCTGAACCGAATCCCGGGGAATGGTCGGTCTCGCAAAGATCGTTGTCTATTGTTTTTGGGATACCGATTATTTTTATATCATCAATATTGTATGCACGAAGATACTCTGAATACTTGGCAACGGTGTCCATAGAGTCATTACCGCCGATATAGAAAAAAATGCCTATATCACGCCAGCGAAGCACTGCTGTTATCTTTTCATAGATCTCAGTGCTTTCTGTATAGCTCGGAAGCTTTTTTCTGCATGAACCAAGAACAGCAGACGGTGTTCTGAGAAGCAGCTGATAGCTTACATCGCTGTCGATTTTTTCAGAAAGATCGACCATTTGGTCGTTAATGATACCCTCTATACCATTTAGAACGCCAAATATCTTATTTATCTTTCCTGATTTTTTTCCTGCATTGAAAACGCCTGCCAAAGATGCGTTTATCGCGCAGGTCGGACCTCCTGACTGTGCAACTGCAATATTCATATTCGTACATTAGCTCGGCAGTATTTGCCAAGCCGTCCCTCCCATAATATTAGCCATACGGCTTCAATTATATTATATCATGATGAATAGTATTTTTCAATAAGTATAAAATCCAAAAAAACGTAACATATAAGCGCAATATTTGAAAAATACAGCAATTATTGCACAATAGATATACAAAAGGTTATATTAGATTGAAATGCAACAGAGCGTTTTTGATACCGTCCTCTTCGATAGGAGATGTAATATATGAAACATATGGATAGATCTTCTCAGCTCCGCCCATTGCTATGCTGTTAGGTACTGCCTCAAGCATTGGCAGGTCGTTCATACTGTCGCCAATAGCATAGGCGTTATTCATTGATATTCCCAGCTTTTTCAAAACCATTTCTATGCCAGTAGCCTTTGAGTAGCCAAGGGGAACGTTTTCATAAAATCCGCCGCCGCGGTCTATTATCGAGAAGCTCTTTCCGATTTCTCGCGTAAAAAGCTCCATATCACTTTCAGGATTTACCCAGATCACGAATTTATCAAATCCAAAGTCATCGTCCTCTACCCTGCCGCTGATATCTATTCCCGAATCAACGAATACTTCCATAAACTCTTTCAGTCCGTCTGCTATCGGAGCTTTATCATCGAAAAAATAGCCCTCCGAATGCTCGTATACAGGAGTTACCCTGCATTTTCTCATGAGCTCGGCTATACTTCTGCACTCTTCCTGTGGGATAGTTCTTGAAAAAAGCACTTCTCCGCCGTATTCTATATAAGTTCCGCAGCCGCAAATGTAACCGTCAAATCCTAATTCTTTAACTCGCGGACTGATATTGAAAGCCGTTCTGCCCGAATTAATAAACGTTAGATTGCCTTTCCAGCGAGTAAGCTTGATAGCTTCACGGGTACTTTGAGGAATTACTGCTCTTGCGTCCTCAGTTACAAGAGTTCCGTCGATGTCGAAAAATATTATTGAACGCATAAAAACACTCCTTATCCATTAACAATAAACATTATATTACGAAATAAAGGCAATGTCAAGAAATTTCGGAGTTGCAAATAATACTGTAAAATGATATAATATACCTGAGGTGATGAGATATGCTCCACATTTACTATGGCAACGGAAAGGGAAAAACGACTGCCGCTGTCGGTTTAGCTGTTCGAGCAGCCGGTGCAGGCATGAAAGTCGGCTTTTTTCAGTTTTTGAAAAACGGGAGTTCTTCCGAAATAACTGTTTTAAAAAAATTAGATAGTATCGAAGTGTTTTGCTGCGATAAATGCAATAAATTCACTTTTTCAATGAACGAACAGGAGCTTGATGAAATAACGCAGCAGCATACTGAAATGCTCAAAAAAGCGGCTGAGTTACTTGAAAAAGGTGATATAAATCTTCTTATACTCGACGAGTTCCTTGACGCATATAATAAAAAGCTTATTGATATGGAATTTGCCGATTATTTTATCGACAATACAGTAAATAAAGGCGAAATAGTTATGACAGGCCGTACTCCGACTGAAAAGCTTAGAGAAACTGCTGATTATCTAACCGAAATGACAGCTTTAAAGCACCCTTATACCATGGGTATTTCAGCAAGAAAAGGCATAGAATACTAAAAACTGCCGCAATCATGCGGCAGTTTTTTATGTCATGTCTTTTAGCTCTTCAAATAAAGCTATATCCTCCGAATTCACCTTCAGATTAGTTATTATGGTCTTGCTGTCCCCCTCGGGAGGAATCACCTTGATCTCTATAACACTTCCCTCTCTCACTGAACCAACGGCTGCCTTGAAAAAGAGCGGAACCTTCGGGTGGTTTACTTTAAATCTATCGAGAAGAGATTTCAGCTTTATCAGATTCATTGGATTCATTGTTTTCACCTCTACTGTATTATATCACAGTTTCAGATGATTTTCAATCTGTTTTTTCAAGACTTCCTCTTTTGATAAGAAATTGCGCACATAAACCTGTGAATGCGCCTGCGATACAGCCTGCGGCAAGCAAAAAAGGATAAACAGAAAGCACAGCAAATGAACGCATTACCAGAACTGCAACTATCATTTGTCCGGTGTTATGCAGTATAGCACCTAAAATACTGCTAAGCCATATAAAATTCATCGATACGATACGTTTGATAAGAAGCATACCTGCAAGGCACATCACGGCTCCCGCCATACTGTACATGATAGCGGCGATATTTCCGCCAAAAATCGAGCCAAGTACCACTCTTGTGACAACAACTGCGGCTGTTTCTCTTGCAGAATACTTGTAAACCGCATAAACAGTGACAATATTTGCAAGTCCAAGCTTTACTCCTGGTATCGGGATAATATTCGGGATTTGCAGTTCTATTATGAATATAATGAGAGCAACAGCGGTCAAAAGTGCCAGTCTTGCTAATTTTTTTGCTTTCATACTATTCATTCTCCTTATCTGAAAATCTGATAACGAGCTTATGTGGCAGACACACTATCGGGATACTTTCGGAACGCAGAACTCCTGTCTTTACGCAGGTCTTATCCGGACAATCTGCGTCGATTATTGATATTTTGCCGTTTTCTATTTTTATATCATTCCATCCGCCGTCGGGGAATTCTACGCGGAAAGTCATGTTTTCTTCCTGTGACAGGTCAAATCTGTAAATTATCCTGTTATTCTGAACTACCTCTACGCAGGTGCTGTCCGACTTTTTCATGCCTAAAATAATAGCTATGACAGACGCAGAGAAAATCAATGCTATTGCCGCTATAAGAAGCTTATCGCTCTTAGTCATTATTTATCACCTCGGCAGTCATAGAGCTGATGTTCTGGAATTTATCTTTTATTCCGCCTGTATAAAGAATTCTTTCATCATCAGTCACAAAAATAAAGTCGTACCCTTGATAGCCCTTTATTATCTCCTTATATCCGCCTAAACCTGCAACAAAGAGCGCAGTTGACAGACAGTCGCAGTTAAGACCGTTTTCACCTATAACCGTTACTGAAACAAAGCCGTTTTCCGCAGGATAACCGTCGGCAGGATCAATAATGTGCCAGTATCTTTCACCGTCATCTCCTGTAAAGAACCTCTCATAATTTCCTGAGGTTATTACTGCTTTGTCGCTTATTTCCACAACGCACATATCTTTTTCAGGCGAAAACGGATCGCGGACTGCAACTTTCCAGTCACTGCCGTCGGGCTTGCTGCCCAATGTCTGTACATTGCCGCCAAGACTTACTATAGCCGAATCAACATCATGTGACTTGAATATTTTCATTATTTCATCGCCTGTATAGCCTTTTGCAAGAGCGCCAAGGTCGATTTCGGCATTCTCAGGAATAAATACTGTCTTATCATTAAGTTTTATTTGTCTGTAATCGACATTTTCAAGCAGACTTTCAAGCTTATACTCTTCAGGGATATGATATTTCTGTGTTGTGAATCCCCATTCTTTTAAAACAGGAAAGATAGTTATATCAAGAGCTCCGTTTGTGCTCTCCCCTATCTCTAATGCCTTATCAATAAGTACAGCTGTATCATCGCTGACAGCAGTCTCTTTTCCGCAGGAGTGGTTTATCTTCCAGATATCACTTTGATCCGAAGTCGCTGAAAGTTCGTTTTCAAGCTCATGTATGCGTTTTTCAGCTTTTTCAAGAGCAGGTCCAGCGTTTTTTCCGTAAGCTTTCAGCTCCATATATGTATCCATTGCAAATACATCGCGTGTTACTGCAATATTTTTATCATTGTTTGTTTTATCTGCACAGCCGCAAAAGATCGAGATAGCGGCAATTGCTGTGAAAACAAGATTTTTTCTCAAAGACATAAAAGTTCTCCTAATCAAAACTGTGCTAATTATAACACATCTTGTTAGTATTTGCAACCATTTTAGTAAACCAAGTGCAACAAAAAAAGCGGATCATATGATCCGCTTTTAAAATTACTTCTTGAGGAGGCTCTTTCCTGTCATTTCAGCAGGCTGTGGAACTCCCATGATATCGAGCATTGTAGGTGCAAGGTCTGCAAGTACGCCGCCTTCGATTAGCTCGCCCTCAACGCCTACAGCGATAAGAGGAACAGGATTTGTTGTATGAGCTGTGAACGGACTTCCGTCAGGCTCCATCATCTTGTCAGCATTACCGTGATCGGCTGTGATAAGAGCTGCGCCGCCCTTTGCAAGTATCTTGTCAACCATGCGGCCTACGCAGGTATCTGTAGCCTCGACAGCCTTTACAGCAGCGTCAAAGATTCCTGTATGACCAACCATATCGCAGTTTGCATAGTTGAGGATAATAACATCATACTTGTCAGAGTCAATTGCCTCGCATACAGCGTCGCATACTTCATAAGCACTCATTTCAGGCTTGAGGTCAAATGTGGGAACATCAGGAGACTTGATAAGGATCCTGTCCTCGCCCTCGAACTGTTTCTCCTCGCCGCCGTTGAAGAAGAATGTAACGTGTGCATACTTCTGTGTTTCTGCGATACGAAGCTGAGTTTTGCCAAGCTTTGCAAGGTATTCGCCCATTGTCATTTTGAGCTGCTCAGGTGGATAAGCTACAGATACATTAGGCATTGTAGCGTCATACTGAGCCATGCATACGAAGTTGACAGGGAAGAAACCGTTTCTTCTCTCAAATCCGCTGAACTCGGGATCAACGAATGAACGTGTGATCTGTCTTGCTCTGTCAGGACGGAAATTGAAGAAGATAACGCTGTCATCAGCCTTTATCTGAGCGCCGCCCTCGATTACTGTAGGAAGCATGAATTCGTCGGTAACTTCGTTAGCGTAGGAATTCTTGATAGCCTGTACAGGATCAGATTCCTTTACGCCCTCGCCGTAAACGAGAGCTGCATAAGCCTTTTCAACTCTGTCCCATGCATTGTCTCTGTCCATAGCGTAGAAACGTCCTGAGATAGTAGCTATCTTGCCAAGACCGATCTTTTTGAGCTCTGCAACTGCCTCTTCCATATACTCGGCAGCAGATGACGGAGGAACATCACGTCCATCAAGGAATGCGTGGATATAAACCTTGTCGAGACCATTCTTCTTAGCCATTTCAACGATTCCGTACATATGCTCCATGTGGCTGTGAACGCCGCCCGGTGAGAGAAGTCCCATAAGGTGCAGAGCACTGCCCTTTGCCTTACAGTTGTTCATAGCGTCAAGAATAGCCTTGTTATTGAAGAAAGTGCCGTCCTTGATATCCTTTGAGATCTTAACGAGCATCTGATATACGATACGTCCTGCACCGATATTGGTGTGACCTACCTCAGAGTTACCCATCTGTCCGTCAGGCAGACCAACATCAAGTCCGCTTGCGCCGATAATAGTATTAGGGCACTCTGCCATATACTTGTCAATGTTTGGCTTCTTAGCGGCAGCGATAGCGTTGCCGTATGTATCGGGATTATAGCCGAAGCCGTCCATGATGATAAGTGCTACAGGTTTCTTTGACATTCTAATTTTCCTTTCATACATAAGGGCGGAAGATATCCGCCCTCATAATTATAAGTTTTATCAGCCGTTTACAGCAGCCTGAACGATTACGTTGAAGTCCTCAGCCTTGAGTGAAGCACCGCCGATAAGACCACCGTCGATGTTTGGCTTAGCAAGAAGCTCAGCAGCGTTCTTAGCGTTCATTGAACCGCCGTACTGGATAGTTACAGCGTCAGCAGTTGCCTGGTCGAAGAGCTTAGCAAGCTGTGCACGGATAAATCCGCAAACTTCCTCAGCCTGATCAGGAGTAGCTGTAAGACCTGTACCGATAGCCCATACAGGCTCGTAAGCGATAACAACGTTCTTTATCTGCTCAGCAGTAAGTGACCAGAGGTCGAGCTTGATCTGACGAGCGATAACTTCCTCAGTAATGTTGCACTCACGCTCCCACTTGAGCTCGCCAACGCAAACGATAGGCTTGAGACCAGCCTCGAGAGCTGCAATAGTTCTCTTGTTTACAGTCTCATCTGTCTCGCCGAAGTACTGTCTTCTCTCGCTGTGACCGATAACAACGTACTCAACGCCGAGCTCTGTAAGCATATCAGCAGAGATCTCGCCTGTGAAAGCGCCGCTCTTCTCGAAGTGAACGTTCTCAGCACCGATTTTTACGTTGCTGCCTGCTGTTGTGTTGATAGCTGTTTCAAGGTTTGTGAAAGGAACACAAGCGATGACCTCAATCTTGCCTTCAGCGTTAGCAACAAGGGGCTTGATAGCCTCGAGAAGTGCTTTAGCCTCGGGGCGTGTCTTGTTCATCTTCCAGTTTCCTGCGATAATAGCCTTTCTTAATGACTTGTTCATGTTAATTAACTCCTTTGATCAAAATTTTATTTCATCATCATAATAAGGAAGCATATCCGGCTCTTTTTCATAAGTATTGTTTCCGTTATTGCAGCCTATCTTTATGCCTTTCTTTATTGGAGAAAGGAAAAATCCGAAGATGACGCCTGCGAAGAAACTGCAAATCGCAAACAGCCACACAGCGGTATTGCTGTTTCGGATTTCCTCAGTAAATTTGCAGGTGCAATTACATTTTTTCATATTATTTCCCTCTTTTCGGAAATAAAAGCAAGTATTTCTATCCAAAAAACAAAGCAAATTCCAATACAATGATCATCGCGGCTAAAAATAAGCAGGCCAGAGCTGCTGCTGTATCAAGCGGAGGCTTCGGAATAAATTCCTTAACTATTTTGGGATCATTCCGATTCACGTATATAAGAGCTTTGTTTCCGTATATCGTAAAACCACCGATGACAGCCGTATACTCGACATTATCAACGTAATACCGAACCTGATTTCCTTTAACTTCATTATTATCAAGAACATCGGCCTTTGTCCTGAGCCAGCCTGCATGAGAAGGCGGAAGATTGACCGTCTTTTTTAAAATGCTCCTTATGCCGTACCATAGCATCTTGAACATAAATACGTTCAAAGCTACTATTATACCTAAAATAAGCAGCGAACCGATTATATTTTCCATAGGATATTAATTCTGCAACAGAAATACGCTTTATCATATTAGCAATCAAGGGCGAATATCTCTATCCGCCCGATTGTTTAAAAGATTACTTTTCAGCGATAGCTGCAACACCTGGAAGCACCTTACCCTCGAGGTATTCCAGTGAAGCACCGCCGCCTGTTGAGATGTGGCTCATCTTGTCAGCGAAACCGAGCTGGATTGCAGCTGTAGCAGAATCGCCGCCGCCGATGATAGTTGTAGCGTCAGCCTGTGCAAGAGCCTCGCAAACTGCAACTGTACCCTTCTTGAGAGTTGGGTTCTCAAATACGCCCATAGGTCCGTTCCAAACAACAGTCTTAGCTGTCTTAGCAGCCTCAGCGAAGATAGCAGCTGTCTTAGGTCCGATATCAAGTCCCATCTTATCAGCAGGGATCTTGTCAGCGTCAACGTACTCTACGCTGATCTCTGCGTCGATTGGATCAGGGAATGAAGCTGCAACAGCTGTATCAACAGGAAGAAGGATCTTCTTGCCGAGCTTCTCAGCCTTTGCAAGCATTTCCTTACAGTAGTCAAGCTTCTCTTCGTCAACAAGTGACTTACCGATAGAGCCGCCCTGTGCCTTTATGAATGTGTAAGCCATACCGCCGCCGATGATAAGTGTATCGCACTTCTCAAGGAGGTTAGAGATAACGTTGAGCTTGTCAGCTACCTTAGCACCGCCGAGGATAGCAACGAAAGGTCTCTCAGGAACCTCTACTGCATTTCCGAGATACTGGATCTCCTTCTGCATGAGGTAACCAACTGCTGTCTCCTTAACGAACTTTGTAACGCCTGCTGTTGAAGCGTGAGCTCTGTGTGCAGAACCGAAAGCGTCCATAACGAATACTTCGCCGTCGATAAGGTCAGCAAGCTCCTTGGAGAACTGCTCGCCGTTCTTTGTCTCCTCGTCGCCGCGGAAACGTGTATTCTCAAGAACAACTATCTCGCCGTCCTTCATAGCTGCTACAGCCTTCTTAGCGTTCTCGCCTACAACTGTATCATCAGCTGCGAAAATAACGTTTGTCTTAACGAGCTCGCCAAGTCTCTTTGCTGCGGGAGCAAGTGAGAACTTAGCCTCAGGACCGTTCTTTGGCTTGCCGAGGTGTGAGCAAAGAACTACCTTTGCACCGTTCTCAACCAGCTTATTGATAGTTGGGAGAGCAGCCTGGATTCTGTTATCGTTTGTGATAACGCCGTCCTTCATAGGAACGTTGAAATCAACTCTTACGAGTACCTTTCTGCCCTTAACGTTAATGTCTTCTACAGTAACCTTGTTTAATCCTGCCATGGGTATGACATCCTTTCGTAATAAAATACATTCTTAGCTGTTGTTATATTATTAACAACGTACATTTCTATTTTACACTATTTTGAAATATTTTGCAAGCTTTTCCGTAATATTTTTCTTGTCAAACATGAAAATTTTTTGTGACCGAGCAATTTTATGAAAAATGCCCTGTTTTATCCAACAGGGCATTTCGTATTACTTGAATACTGCAAGCAGGAATCCTGCTGCGATAGCAGAACCGATAACGCCTGCTACGTTTGGTCCCATAGCGTGCATGAGCAGGAAGTTTGAAGGATTTGCCTTCTGACCTTCCATCTGTGATACACGGGCAGCCATAGGTACAGCAGAAACGCCTGCCGAACCGATAAGCGGATTGATCTTGCCGCCTGTTACAGCGTACATGATCTTACCAACAAGAAGTCCGCCGACTGTTGAGAAGCAGAATGCTGTAAGTCCGAGAACAACGATCTTGATAGTTTCCAGTGAGAGGAATCTGTCAGCAGCAGTTGTAGCACCAACGGAGATTCCGAGGAATACTGTTACGATGTTCATAAGAGCATTCTGAACTGTGTCGGAAAGTCTCTCTGTAACTCCGCACTCTCTCCAGAGGTTGCCAAGCATAAGACAGCCAACGAGAGGAGCTGTTGAAGGAAGAAGCAGGATAACGAACATTGCAACGATTATAGGGAAGATTATCTTCTCTGTCTTTGATACAACACGAGTCTGCTCCATTTTTACCTCTCTCTCCTTCTTTGTGGTAAGGAGCTTCATGAGAGGCGGCTGTATCATTGGGATAAGAGCCATATATGAGTAAGCTGCGATAGCGATAGGTCCGAGAAGATGAGGTGCAAGTCTTGTTGTAAGGAATATCGCCGTAGGGCCGTCGGCACCGCCGATGATACCGATAGAAGCGGCTTCGTTTCCTGTAAAGCCGAGGCATACAGCTCCGAAGAATGCAAGGAATACGCCCATCTGAGCAGCAGCTCCGAGGAGAAGGCTCTTAGGATTGGATATGAGCGGACCGAAGTCTGTCATAGCGCCTACGCCGAGGAATATCAGTGAAGGATAGATACCTGCCTTAACACCTATGTAGAGGATATCGAGAAGTCCTCCGTTGCGCATGATAGCACCATAGCTGTGATAATCTTCGTGGTCGTGATTAAGGAAATTATCCCATAGATTAACGTGATAGAGAGCGTCTGAAGTGTCTCCGCCTGTGAAATACGAAAGATTTACGAGGAGACAGCCGAATGCGATACCAACGAGAAGAAGCGGTTCAAACTTCTTCTTGATACCGAGATAGAGAAGGACGCAGGAAACAGCTATCATTATAAGGTTTTTCCAGCCTCCGTCAATGAGAAAGCTGTGAAATCCTGAGCTTTCCCAAAGAGTTTTAAGGGTTTCAAGAATGTCCATTTTCTGTCCCCCTTATGCAATAACAACAAGAGGTGCGCCAGTATCTACAACTGAACCCTTGCTTGTAACTACCTGAGCAACTGTACCGTCCTTAGGAGCAACGATCTCGTTCTCCATTTTCATAGCCTCAAGTATGATAAGGATCTGTCCTGCCTTTACTGTATCGCCCTGAGCAACGTCAACTCTGAGGATATTACCAGGCATAGGAGCAGTTACAGTCTCGCCTGCTGCGAGATTTACAGGAGCAGCAGGTGCAGCCGCAGGAGCGGGAGCTGCTGCCGGAGCAGCGGCAACAGGTGCAGCAGGAGCTGCCTGTGCAGGAGCAAGTGCATCATATTCATCAAGAAGAACAGCCTTTCCCTGCTCTACCTCGACCTCATAGGTTTTACCGTTAAGTGTAACTTTATACTTCATGATTATTTGACCTCCTTAATGGAAATAAAGTGCAGCTCGTTGAGCGGCTTCTGCATTTTGTCAGCAACGATTGCCATTATCATTGCAGCTTCCTTATCAGGAACGTCAAAGAGCTTGACATGACCTGCTGAACCCGGTGCAAGCGGAAGTTCAGCCTTTGTTTCTGCTACAGGCTCGGCAGGAGCAGCTTTTTTAGCAGCAGCCTTGGCTTTAGCGTCCTTGGATTTGAAAATTGCACCTGTGCAGTAAAGAACTATCATAAGAATAACGAGTCCCGAAAAAACGACAGCATAGCCAAAAACTGCGGTCAATGCAGCGTCACCGATGGAAAGCTCATCAGCTGTTTCAGCTGCGGCAGAAATAAGCATATTATCAAACATACCTCTGCCTCCTTACATTTCCTCGATAGTGTAAACAGCTTCATTTTCTTCCTTAGCCTTGCGGTCGTTAAGGAACTTGACAGTCTGATCAGGATAGCAGATGTAGCTCATTACATCTTCCTCGCTGCGGCAGAGATCACCGAGAGCTTCTCTTGCTGCTGTGAACTCTTCGCCTGTGCGCTTCTGATCCTCGATACGGCAGTCAACAGCTTCGCTGTCTCCAAGAACCTTCTCAACAAGCTCCTGTGCGATAGGTGCAGGAGGATTGCCGTACTCGCCCTTGATGTAATTCTTTATCTCTTTTGAGATATTCTTGTATCTTTCGCCAACAAGGACGTTTGTTACAGCCTGATTACCAACCATCTGTGAAAGAGGTGTAACCAGCGGAGGATAACCCATATCAGCTCTTACCTTCGGAATTTCAGCGAGAGCATCGTCAAACTTATCCATAGCGTGCATATCGGTAAGGTTAGCGATCATGTTTGAGAGCATACCGCCCGGGACCTTATATACGAGAGCCTGAGCGTCTGTAGCAAGGCTCTTTGGATTGAGCTGACCGTTGTCAATGTACTTCTGCTTGATAGGCTTAAAGTAATCATTTACCTTATTGATGATATTCTCGTTAAGACCTGAATCTATACCGTACTGGCTGAGAGCATAGTACATTGTCTCGGTTGCAGGCTGTGATGTACCGCCTGAGAAGCATGATGTAGCTGTGTCGATTACGTCGATACCGGACTCGATAGCCTTAGTAAGTGTCATGTATGCCATACCTGTTGTACAGTGAGTATGGAGAATAAGAGTCATATCGCCGATAGCGTCCTTGATACCCTTGATAAGGTGCTCCGCCTCGTATGGAGACATTGTACCTGCCATATCCTTGAGACAAATTGTATCGAAGCCCATTGTCTTGAGCTCCTTACACATCTCGATATACTTGTCAACAGTATGTACAGGGCTCTGTGTGTAAGAGATACAGCCTGAAGCGATAGTCTTTTCTGTTGCATACTTCTTAGTAGCATTCAGTGCTGTCTCGATATTTCTGAAGTCGTTAAGTGCATCAAAAATACGGATAACATCAATACCGTTCTTTATTGAAAGCTCTACGAACTTCTCAACAACGTCATCGTGATAGTGCTTATAGCCCAGAAGGTTCTGACCTCTGAGAAGCATCTGGAGTCTGGTATTCGGAAGATTCTTTCTGAGATTGCGAAGTCTCTCCCATGGATCCTCACCGAGATAACGCAGACAAGAGTCAAATGTAGCTCCGCCCCAGCACTCGATAGAGTAATAACCAGCCTTATCCATATCGGAAAGGATACCCTCATAATCCGAATAAGGCAGACGTGTTGCCATCAATGACTGATTGGCGTCACGCAAAACGGTTTCTGTCAGTTGCACTTTTTTCATGTACAAGCCTCCTCAAAAATAACTCTGCATAGCAGAAAAAATTTATATAGATAATAAACCACGGGATCAATTGCATACCCTGCAAAAACCCCAATCAAAATTTATTATATCACAGTGAAAAACAAATTTCCACTACTTTTTCCAAATTTATAATTATTTTTTTATTTAAACAAATTCTGCTTGCATATAAATAAAAAGACCTGCACGAAGCAAGTCTTTTATTGCTATTTTATTGTGTCGATGTACTCTTTTATTGCACTTTCAGCCTCCTGTACACGCTTTCTGAATTCGGCTGCTGATATTCTCATTGCTCCGTTGCCCAGAATTATCATCTGTTCAATTCCGTCAGATGTGGCAACGCGTACTCTGTGCTTCTTGGAAAGCTCATGGCTCACCTTTTCAATGTATGAATCCGCTGTTTCAGATTCTTTTGTGTAAACAATGTTAATATTGCAGTACTTTTCGATATCGCGGTGCTTGCCCTTAACGCGGTAGGCATCAAAAACAAGGATAAGCTCACTGCCGTTATATCCCTGATAATTGCACATTCTGTGGATAAGTTCGGCTCTTGCGGCGTCAAGATTTTCTTCGGCGATCTTTTTTAGGTCGTCCCATGCAAAAATAATGTTGTATCCGTCAACAAGCAGATAATCAGGACCTTCATACTGCGGAAGTCTTACTTTTTTGTCCTCGATGGATACAGCTTTTGTTTTCTTGAAGGCTCTTACTGGATCGCTGTTTATTTTGCCGTAGGTCATTTCAAATATCGCCATGAGCTCTTCGTCACTTACAGCTTTTTCTATGAATTTAGCGGCTTTTACACTTCTTTGCTCATCGCTTTCGTTTTCTTTATTATTGCTTATAGAGAGCGGCAGGTGCATATGCTCATACACCTCATCCCACTTCACAACATAGCCTGCACCATGAGAGCAGAAAATGGAATCTGCGCTGTTTTCAATATCGCTGTCGCAGTCATAGCCGATTCGAGCAATGACTGCGTCTGTGTTATGACATTCCTTGTAGCCGCTGAGTGCAAATGAGATACTTCCCTTTCCGTGAGTATAGGCAATAAGCTCGGAGCGATAATCGTTTATCTCGGAAACAGGAGCGTTTCCGCGGATAATGGACATTTCGCCGTGACTTTCGGGAGCTTCAAATTCAGCGCACATATGCTGCAAATCTGATATAGCCTTACCGACATTGTCTGTGGGAAGCTCTATCTCATAATCGTAGTAAGGTTCAAGCAATACCGACTCCGCAAGACGAAGTCCCTGCCTTACTGCTCGATAGGTCGCCTGTCGGAAGTCTCCGCCCTCGGTATGTTTGAGGTGAGCCTTTCCTGCAACAAGTGTAAGCTTCATATCGGTTATCGGAGAACCTGTCAGGACGCCTATATGAGTTTTTTCAGTAAGATGTGTCAGGATAAGCCTCTGCCAGTTACGGTCAAGCTCGTCCTCAGAACATACAGTATCAAAGCTCAGACCGCTCCCCCTCGGCATAGGCTCGAGAAGGATATGAGCTTCGGCATAATGACGGAGCGGCTCGTAATGACCGACTCCCTCAACAGGAGCTTTTATTGTTTCCTTATAAGTAACTGCTCCGTTTTCAAAAGAGACTGTATATCCGAAACGCTCCGAAATGAGCTTAACAAGCACTTCCAACTGTACAGCCCCCATTATCTGGATATGGATATCCCTATTCTGCTCATTCCAGCAGATATGGAGCTGAGGATCTTCGTCTTCAAGAAGCCTGAGCTCTTTAAGCACGTCAAAAGCATTTTTATCATCAGGGTAAATAACACGGTATGTCATCACGGGCTCGAATAATACATCGTCAGAATCACGCTCCGAACCTATACCCTGCCCTGCGAATGTACCCACAAGACCGGTTACAGCACATATTTCGCCTGCTTCTGCAATATCAGCTGTTCTGAATTTTTCACCTGTATAGAAACGAATGGAGCTTACCTTGCACTTTTGTTCGTTACCGTCACTGTCCAAGTAACAAAGCTCGTCTCTCATCTTGAGTGAACCGCCTGTTATCTTCATATGAGTAAGGCGGCTGCCTTTGGGATCATAGGAAATTTTATATATTTTTGCTCCGAAATCGTTTTTATACTGCTTTTCACAGGTATATTCATCAAGAGCTGTCAAAAATTCGTCAACTCCCTGCATTTTCAGTGCAGAACCGAAAAAACAAGGAAAGATACGTCTTTCGCTGACAGCCTGTATGATATCGTTTTTGTCTACAGTACCGCTTTCGAGGTATTTTTCCATAAGCTCTTCACTGCAAAGAGAAGCATTTTCAGCAATATCCTCGTCGTCCCCCGTAAAATCAACGATATTCTGAGACAAACGGCTTCTGAGGTCGTTTATTACAAAGCTTTTTTCTGCGCTTATGAGGTCCATTTTGTTTACGAAGATAAAAACAGGGACTTCATACTTCCTGAGCATATTCCATAAGGTAGAGGTATGGCTTTGTACGCCGTCAGAGCCGCTTATCACCAATATAGCGTAATCAAGAACACACATGGTACGCTCTGTTTCTGCAAGGAAATCAACGTGCCCCGGGGTATCGAGAAGTGTGATACGCGAATCATTTGCATAAAGCTCAGCCTGTGCCGAAAAAATAGTGATACCTCGTTCGCGCTCGATAGAATTGGTATCAAGAGCTGTATTGCCGCTGTCAACACGTCCTAAATTACGGATACTTCCTGATTTATAAAGCATTGCCTCAGCAAGAGTAGTTTTACCCGAATCGACATGAGCTGTTATGCCGATTGTTATCTTTTTCATCGTATCACCTCACATTATAAGAGTATTCTATCATAAAAAACGATTTTTGTCCATTTAATAATAATGATTCATCACATAAAAACAGCTAAGTGAATATAATATCAGCAAATATTATCATTTAAAGGTGGACTATGAGATATCGAAAAAAATCAGACCGAGCACACTGCCGACTGTTCATATTTCTGCTTTCAGTCGCTATGATAGTTTTTATCGCTTTGCTAAAAACTGAAAAAAGCATAAAACCTGTTGCTGAATTGCAGGCAGAGCATATCGCTCAGAAAACTGCCGCTCAGGTAATTGAAAAGACAGTTTCGGACTATCTTGAAGCAAATAGATTTACATACAGCGATTTTGCCGCAGTTTTATACGACAATGAGAAAAAAGTCTCCGCAATCGAAACTCTCCCTTATAACATAAACAAAGTACAGTCAGAACTGGGAGCATTAATAAATAATAATCTTGAAAAAAGCAGCAGTAAATCTACTGAAATCCCTGTTGGTTCTCTGATGAATTCAAATATCTTAGCAGGAAAAGGTCCGAAAATCAATATCAAGGTCTCGCCTGTAGGCTCAGCGCAGATAAAAATAAAAAACGATTTTTCAAGTGCAGGGCTAAATCAGACCTGTCACAGAATTTCAGCAGTCATAAACGTAAAAATGACATCATCAGTTCCACTGTACAGCTTTGCTACAAGCACAGATTTTGAGTTTGTGCTTGCTGAAAACGTCATAGTCGGCAATGTTCCCGACCTTACACCGTATAATATAGGGTAAATAATTATTTGTTTCCCTCAGCACAAACCCATTTCATGCCGTCGCAAGTATGGATATTAATATCCTTAAAGCCTGCATTTTCAAGGAGAGTACGAAATTCTGCAAGTGTCGGATTATAAAGCCGATATTTCTCTATACCCTCGATATCGGTTTCGTCAAGCTCTGCGTCACCGTTTATATCAGCAACAATAAGGAATCTTCCGGCTTTGGCAAGAACGCGGTACACTTCCTTTAAATTTTCCTGCGGATCAGGCCAGAAATAAAAGCTTTCCACGGTAATTATCTTATCAAAGGAGTTATCGTCAAACGGCAGCTTCTCAACAGAAGCTTCAATAACGCTGACTTTTCCACATTCAACATCTTCTGCATTGTGCTGTGTTGAAAGTTTTACCGACAGTATCGAATAATCAACACCGTAAATCTTGCCCTTTTTCAGCTTTTCTGATATTTTTCTTATGGTTTCACCGCCGCCGCAGCCTATATCCAGAACCTTATCCTCTTCTTTGAACTCGAAGAAGCTCAAAGACCATTCTGTCACAGGAGAATGATGCTCATTCATGCCGGCAAGCATTTCTTCACCTGCTGCGCCATGCGGCTTTCTCGGATCGCCTAACTCGGTTATTGATACTTTTTTATCGCTCATGCTAATTCTCCTTTTGACTAAATGTCATTCTCCAACCTAAAAAGGCTGACGTTAAACGACAGCCTTTTATTGTTATTATTCTACTGTAACGCTCTTTGCAAGGTTTCTCGGCTTATCTACATCGTAGCCCTTAGCAACAGATACATAGTATCCGAGAAGCTGTAATGGGATAACTGAGAGACTTCCTGCAAAATGGCAATCAGTCTGTGGGATATATACTGTAAAGTCAGCGAGATCCTCCATGCTGTAGTTGCCGTATGTTGTGAGTCCCATAAGTGAAGCTCCGCGGCTCTTTACCTCGACCATGTTGCTTACTGTCTTCTCGTAAAGATCCTGCTGAGTAAGTACACCGATCACAGGTACACCTTCTTCGATAAGACTGATAGGACCGTGCTTGAGCTCGCCTGCTGCATATGCCTCGGAGTGGATATAGCTTATCTCCTTCATTTTAAGACTTCCCTCAAGACCGATAGCGTAGTCGATACCACGTCCGATAAAGAATGCGTCCTTGGCACCTGCAAGCTTATTTGCGTACCACTGGATACGCTCCTTATCTTCAAGTATCTTCTCTATCTTATCAGGGATAGTGTAAAGCTCTTTAAGGAGCTCCTCACACTTTTCTTCTGTCATCTCTCCGCGTGCTACAGCAAACTGGAGAGCGAGGAGATAACCAGCGATAAGCTGAGTGCTGTATGCCTTTGTAGTAGCAACAGATATCTCAGGACCTGCAAGTGTATAGAATACGTTGTCAGCTTCACGAGCGATCGAAGAACCAACAACATTAACGATACCGAGTGTCATGATTCCCTTAGCCTTAGCCTCTCTGAGTGCTGCAAGGCTGTCAGCGGTCTCGCCTGACTGGCTGATAACGATAACAAGGCTGTCCTTTACAAGAGTCATCTTTCTGTATCTGAACTCAGAAGCAAGCTCAACTCTTACAGGGATAGATGTGAAGTCCTCAATAACATACTGAACTGCCATACCAACGTGATAAGCACTTCCGCAGGCAACAATGTATATCTGGCTTACCTTCTGCATTTCCTCATCAGTAAGTCCTACATCAGAGAAATCGATCTTCCCGTCCTTGATAACTGAATTGATAGTATCACGTACAACCTTTGGCTGCTCGTGTATCTCCTTGAGCATGAAGTGCTCAAAGCCGCCCTTTTCAGCTGCTTCAGCGTCCCACTTTATCTCTGTGAGAGGCTTTGTTATTTCCTCACGGTCAATATTGAAGAAAGTTACAGCGCCCTTTTCAAGCTTGGCGATCTCCATGTTGCCGATGTAGTAAACGTTTCTTGTGTATTTAAGGATAGCAGGAACATCAGAAGCAACATATGTCTCGCCGTTGGCGATACCGATTATCATCGGGCTGTCTTTACGTGCTGTGTATATCTCGCCGGGATAATCCTTGAACATTACGCATAATGCGTAAGAACCTCTGATTCTTATCATTGCACGTGCAATAGAATCAACAGGACCAAGACCGTACTTCTTGAAATAGTAATCGATAAGCTTTACAGCAACCTCTGTATCAGTCTGAGAATTGAAAGAATAGCCGCTCTTTACAAGCTTTTCTTTAAGCTCCTGATAGTTCTCGATGATACCATTGTGAACAGCGATAACGTTCTCATCATCACTGCTGTGTGGGTGTGCATTAAGAGCAGACGGCTCACCGTGAGTTGCCCAACGGGTATGACCAATACCGCAGTCACCCTTTACAGCGTCACCGTTATTTGTCATCTCCTTGAGAACTTTAAGCTTGCCCTTAGCCTTTACGACCTCAGTATCCTTTTCGCCGTCACGAACTGCGATACCTGCCGAGTCATATCCTCTGTATTCAAGCTTTGAAAGTCCGTCAAGCAGAATAGGTGCTGCCTGGGTGCTTCCTGTAAAGCCAACGATTCCGCACATAGTTCAATTTCCTCCAATGTATATTATTTAATAATTATTTGTATATCAATAAATTATATTGAAAACAGCATATCATATTTATTATATATCAAAGAAGTTGTTTTGTCAACTCAAATATTGCGGTGAATTATAATTATTTACGGTAAATTTAAGGATTAATAAAAAGCTGGTGATTTGAAGCTGCTTTCAAAGAGCCATAAAAATTACATATAAAAGCTGCGTGACCAGAAGATCACACAGCTTTTACTTACTTTATGTAATTACTTTACAATATCATCATCAGTGAAAGGATCGCCGCACTCAGGGCAGAACTTAGGAGGATTCTTAGGATCCTCAGGCTCCCAGCCGCACTTATCGCACTTGTAGAGTGGTGCGCCCTCGGGCTTCTTCTTTCCGCAGTTAGAGCAGAATCTTCCCTTGTTTACTGAACCGCAGTCGCAGGTCCAGCCGTCAGGAGTAAGAACTACAGGCTTTGGCTTGCCGCAGCCTGCACAGAACTTGCCTGTATTTGTCTCGCCGCACTCGCACTTCCATGAATCAGCTGCTGGAGCTCCGCCGCCAACAGGTGCCTGCTGTGCCTGATTCTGCTGAGCCATGCCAAATAAGCTCTGAGCATTCATGCCGCCTGCCTGCTGAGCCATTCCCATACCGAAAAGTCCCATAGCAGCGCCGTTTGGATTGCTTGCAGCATTCTGCATAGCCTGTGCCTGAGCTTCAACAAGAGTTGCAGCTGCATTGCCGGGATCACGGTTCCAAGCTCTGTCCTCGAATTCCTGAATACGCTTCATATCAGCGTCGCTTACTGTTGCTGAAAGGATGCTTACAGACCAGATCTTGAGACCTCTCTTTTCGAGCCATACAGGATTTACCTGTGTCTCGAATGCCTGCTTTACCTCGTTCTGCTTGCCGGGAAGCTCATCATATCTGATACCTGTTGCTGAAATAGCAGCAAATGCAGGCTGGAGAGCGTCAACAAACTCGCCTCTGAGCTGGTTGTCGAGTTCTGCACGTGTGTATCTGTCAGTAACGTTGCCGCATACATTTACGTAGAAAACTACAGGATCAGCTATTCTGTAAGAATAGATACCGTTGCAGCGAACGCCTACTGTAAAGCTTCTGCCGAGATCGGGATATGTCATTCTGAAAGGAACAGGATTCTGTGTACCGAACTTATTGTCAACAAGCTCCTTCATGTTGAAGTAATAAATTCTCTGATCCTTAGCAGCTGTACCGCCGTGCTTGATACGATCCCACATTTCCTTGAAGGTTTCCTTGAGACCTGCACCGAAGCTGCTTGAGAAGATGCTTGGAGAAGTGCCTGTTTCGTACTTGTAAACGCCCGGCTCGGTAGCAATTTCAGTTACTACGCCCTGATCAACCATGATCATAGCCTGACCTTCGTGTACAACGATACCGCTTCCGTCTGAAATAACATTATCATTTCCCTTTGTGTTGGAAGAATGTTTGCCAAGCTGCTTCTTTCCTCTTACGACAAGAACGTCGCTCGGAATCGATTCACAAACGAAGAATTCCAGCCATGTATCAGCCAGTGTTTGACTTGCTGCTACGAGACCTGCTTTGATAAGACCCATAATTATAGCTCCTTTCGGGAAATAATCCCTATAAATATTTCGCGGAAAATAGCTGTTTTCCGTCATTATCCTGTTAGTGTCCAAACCAACATGATGTAATTATAACATATTTTAAGAAAAATTGCACTACCTTTTAGCAATTTTTTACGGATTTCAATATATTTTTATTTTTTAACTATATTAATCCCATTCCTTCCAGATATCAGGACAATAACCTATAGTAGCTTTTTTGCCGTTTCTAACTACAGGAGTACGAATTATCTGTGGTTTTTCAAGGATCTTCTCCTCTTTGTCCTCGTCGGAAAGATATTGTAAAAGTGCCAGTAAGTCCTTATCCTTGTGTTCGGTGTTTATAAGCTTATCTGTTCCGCCTACAGCCTGCTTGACATTATTGAACTCGCCGCGGCTCATGCCTTTTTCCTTCATGTCGATAAACTGATACTTTACTCCTCTTTCCTTGAAGTAACGCTCAGCTTTTTTACTGTCAAAGCACTTTTTTGTTCCGAAAATCTGTATATTCATTGTCAATTATCCTCCGCAAAAGCAAGATCCATATCATCAGCCTCACGGACAAGCCTGAACTCTATGCTGTGCAGGTCGAGTCCGTTCTGAGCAAAATAAAGCCGTATAGCTGTAAAGCGTGAGAAAAACGGTATTTCACAGTTCAATGCAACGGGCTTTCCGTCTGTTCCGTTCCATGTAAGAGTTCCGCTTGCTGTACCCATAGCAAAGATAGTAACAGGTATCTGTGCCAGCGGACTCTGAGTTGATGAAGCTGTAACAGTAACGTCATACCAGCCCTGCTTGTTGATTATAAGCGCAAATGAGTGATTCTTGCCCTTTTCGCTTCTTATGCCAGTGAGATCAAGCTTTAAAGAATCGCCAACTTCGTAGAATACCACAGGTTCATCAGAAGCTTCATCGCCTTCACTTCGGTTTATTATTTCAACCGTGTCTTCTTCGCCCATGATACGCTTCATAGCGTGAGTGTCAATGATAAATCCAAGGATGTTCATAGCGTTTCGCTGAAGCTCTGCTCTTGTAAGATTTCCGTCTTTTAAAGCTGCTTCGATATCATTATCAACGCATGAGCTATCTGAACAGACCATATATACATCATTCTGAGCTCTTGCCATAGGAACATAATAGCTTCGCTGCGGCTCTTTGCCTCTATAGTTGACATTTGCCCACCAGTCCGTCATCGTAAAACCGTTGAAGCCCCATTCGTCACGGAGCACTGTTGTATTCAGATCAAAGCTGCCTGCAGTCCACAGACCGTTTATTGCGCCGTATGTGGTCATGACAGTCTTAGCCTTTCCGACCTTAACAGCAATTTCAAAGCTTTTAAGGTATATTTCGCGCAAAGCTCTTTCGGAAACTACGGAATCAAGAAAATGTCGGTTCGTTTCCTGATTATTCGCGCAGAAATGCTTGATAGTTCCCGTAACGCCTACTTTATGAAGTCCTTTCAGCTCCGAAGAAGCCATATGTCCCGTAAGGAACGGATCTTCCGAGAAATACTCGAAGTTTCTGCCATTAAGCGGGTGACGATGAATATTCATTCCTGGACCGAGGAGACAATCTACTTTATTAGCTATCATCTCAGTTCCCATGAACTCAAAAAGCTCTTCCACAAGCTTACGATTGAATGTAGATGCTATGAGAGTACCGTTAGGCAGGCTGAAAGCCTTTGTTCCACAGTCAAGTCTCATACCCGACGGTCCGTCTGAGCAGCAGCCTGCAGGGATACCGAATTTCACAAGAGCGTCGGAAACTCCGCCGAATGCAGAAGCCGTACCGGCTGTAACACGGGGACTTCCCATACCCTCGCCGCGAATTATACATGACAGATCATAATCTGAAAGCTGAGCCACAAACTCCTCCATAGTGTACTTTCCGTTCTTGACATCGGCAAGCTTGATACCCTTATCGCCTGTGTAAGCTATCTCAGCAGGCAGATTGTCAAGTCTGCGCTTTTCCTCGTTAATTTTACTGAGAGGAGCCTTTTCCATGACGTATGAAACACCGTTAGCTGAGGAAACAGCCCTGATCCTGTCAAATTCGGCAACAGGTGCAAGAGCCCGAGAGCATTGTTCAATGATTATATCGTTTTCGACCTCATAAGAGCATTGCAACGAGCAGTTCCTTACGCTGTTTCCAATATGAAAGATATATTTTCCCTTTTCAAGAATCCAGCAGTTTCTGCGATCTGAATCGTCATATGAAGCAAGGTCACTGTGTTTTACCCTTATCTCCATAGAATGAGCTTCGTTAGGAGCAAGCTCATATGTTTTCTCAAAGGCACAAAGTACCATTCGCGGCTTGCCAAGGCTTCCCTGAGGTGCTTCGCAGTAGACCTGAACCACTTCTTTGCCCTTAAATTTACCTGTATTCGTAACAATTACACTAATTATTGTTTCGGTTCCTGTATTTTTGACATCAGTCATCTTAATATCAAATGTCGTGTAGGACAATCCGAAACCAAAAGGATAAAGCACTTTTTCCTTTGCAAATGTCTCGAACCAGCGATAGCCTACGAAAATATCTTCCGTATAAACAGCCTTGTTCTTGTCGCCAAAATACTTGTCAGAGGGATAATCTGATATTTTATAAGCGATAGTATCGGGAAGCTTGCCTGACGGGCTTACCTTGCCAGTCAGAACAGCCGCTGTGCCTGTGCCGCCTGTCATACCGCCCTGCCATACGTACAATAATGAATCAGGAGAGCATTCAAGTATCTGTTCAAGGTCTATAAGTCCGCCGACATTGAGCAGAACAACGACCTTTTTGAAGTGTTTTCTCACCTTTTTGAGCATATCAAGCTCGATTGAAGTAAGCAGATATGAACCCTCTTCAAGTCGAGCGTCCTGTTCTTCACCTGCAGTTCTGCCTATTATAACAATGGCTGTATCACTTAAAGAAGCAGCTTCTTCCGCTATGCTCTCATCAAGCGGCATTTCTTTCTGGTTCCAAGGCTCTCCGCCCCAGCCGTCGCCCTGGTCAAAGGGATTTTCCTCGTCCCAACAGCGATATATATCATATAGCTTTTCGTTTATCTTTACGCCTGCTTCAATAAGTCCGTCAACAATTCCTGTGACCTTTGATACATTTACCATACCGCCCGAGCCTGTGCCACTCTTATAATAATGAAGCTGTATGCGTCCAAAAACAGAAACCGTTTTACTCATATCAAGGGGCAGTGCATTGTTATCGTTTTTCAGCATAACAATACCTTCTGCAACGGTCTCTGCGGCTTTTTCAAGATATTTATTCCAATCGAGAGTTCTTTTCATAGCTATTACCTCACTGTGAAAAAATATTATGAATACATTATATCAAATTAATCATATCATTGCAAGGACTTTAGTCAAAATTATACAAAAAATTCATTTTTATAAAAAAAGCGAGGCATTTGCCTCGCTCTCTATGTATTTATCAGCCAAAGTATCTCTTGAGAAGTCCTTCAAAAGCCTTGCCGTGACGTGCTTCGTCCTTTGCCATTTCATGAACTGTGTCGTGAATAGCGTCAAGATTGAGCTCCTTAGCTTTCTTTGCAAGCTTCAGCTTGCCCTCTGTAGCGCCGTGCTCAGCAGCAACTCTCTTTTCGAGATTTTCCTTTGTTGAAGAAGAAACGGCCTCTCCGAGAAGCTCTGCAAACTTAGCAGCGTGCTCAGCCTCCTCGTATGCAGCCTTTTCCCAGTAAGCGCCGATTTCGGGATATCCCTCTCTGTAAGCTACTCTTGCCATTGCAAGATACATACCTACCTCTGTGCACTCGCCGCTGAAATTAGCTCTGAGACCGTCGAGTATCTCCTGGTCTGTTACAGCCTTTGCAACACCAAGCTCATGCTCGCAGGCAAATACAAGCTTGTCCCCTGTTTCCTTTTCGATGAATTTAGAACCAGGAACACCGCACTGTGGACATTTTTCTGGTGGTTCGTTTCCTTCGTGAACGTATCCGCAAACTGGACATACATAAGTTTTCATAATAATTACCTCCATTGTTTTGAATTATTTTTAGTCCGAGCTAAGCTGTAAGCCTTGCGATATGGACATTTTAAACGGAATGCTTTACTCTGTCACGCTCCTCGGCACGCTTGCCGTTGTTGAATCGATCAAGGGTACCTACGAGATATCCTGTTATTCTTCTGATCCTGTCAAATGGCACATCTTGTGCAAAATCGTAGCGGAGATCAACGTATTCACCGTCGGTCTTAACTGTCATGCCAAGAATCTCTCTGTCGCTGTACTTCTTCTTGCCATAGTCGATATAGGCATTTATCTCGTCCTGTGAGAGCTGTTCGCCAATTACATTGATTTTCATAATATTTTGACCTCCATAAACATAGTATTGACATTTGTCTGAATATATTGTATCATAAAAGAAGTCAAAAATCTGTTGCATATGCAACATCAGGAGAGTTTTTTATGTTACCAGAAGATAACGTATTATTTAAAGGTATTGAACGGGATGACTGCCACCGTATGATAAGCTGTTTTAACGCAGATATAAGAAAATTCAAGTCAGGCAGCAGGATAATGGATTATTCCGATAATCCCGACAAACTGGGAATAGTTCTGAACGGTATTGCTGTTATGGTCAGGTACGATGCAAACGGAGTACGCTCTATTATGGAATCTCTCGGTGAGCAAAGCGTTTTCGGCGTATATTTTACATTTACAGCGTCACAGCGCAGCGGAATCGAAATAGCTGCCGAGACAGACTGCGAGGTCATGTTCGTAAGACGTTCCGAAATTACAAAAAGATGTGAAAACGCCTGCCAGTGTCATTCCCGTGTAGTTGAGAATCTCCTTGACCTTATGTCAGAAAAGGCAATATCACTGAATGAACGTATCGAAGTCCTCAGCCAGCGCAGTATTGAGGATAAGCTTATAAGCTGTCTCAGTATAATCGAAGAAAAAACTCCGAAAGGAAAAGCACCGCAGATACCTTTTTCAACTACTGCCCTTTCGGACTATCTCTGCGTCAACAGAAGCGCATTGCAGCGCGAGATATCAAGATTAAAAAAAGCAGGTGTACTTACTATATCAAAGCGTAAATTCAAATTACAGCATACCATTGACCGCGATATTTAAAATAACAATTTCGTCACATCAGAAAATATATGTTGACTTTTCGCTATCGAAGTGATAAACTAATAAATGTTGATTTTTAATTGAAAGGAACAAAATAAACTATGATATGGGAGATAATCAAAACAATCATTCTCGGTATCGTCGAAGGAATCACGGAATGGCTGCCTATAAGCAGTACGGGACACCTTATCCTTGTAAGTGAGTTTCTGAATCTCGATAAATCCGAGGACTTCAAGGAAATGTTCGATGTTGTCATTCAGTTCGGAGCAATAATGGCTGTTGTTGTTATTTTCTGGAAAAAGCTTTGGCCATTCGGAAAGAAAGACAACGCTCACCCGTTTAACAAATCCCCTTTCGGTCAGATGATAAAGACCGACATCTTTATGATGTGGTTCAAGGTGCTTGCAGCCTGCATTCCTGCCGCTGTTGTGGGACTTCTTCTTGACGACTGGATAGATGAGCATTTCTACAATCCGTGGACTGTTGCAGTTGCCCTTATCGTATTCGGTATTGCATTTATCATTGTTGAAAACTGGAACAAAGGCAAAGAGCCAAAGATAAAAACTATCTCAGAGCTTACATTCAACGCGGCTTTGATTATCGGAGCCTTTCAGCTTATAGCAGCTGTTTTCCCGGGAACATCACGTTCAGGAGCAACTATAGTAGGTGCACTTCTCATAGGCATTTCCCGTACAGTTGCCGCTGAGTTCACATTCTATCTTGCAATCCCCGTTATGTTCGGTGCAAGTCTCCTTAAACTTGCTAAATTCGGCTTTGATTTTACAGGAAGCGAGCTTACGGTTCTTCTTGTTGGCTGTGTAGTTTCCTTCCTTGTATCGGTATTTGTTATCAAATTCCTCATGGACTATATAAAGAAGCATGACTTCAAGGTATTCGGCTGGTACCGAATAATCCTCGGTGCTCTTGTGCTTATCTATTTCGGCGGAAAAGCCCTTATAAAATGACTAAAGGCAGCTCATTGAGCTGCCTTTTTATTATGCTTCGTCAAATGAATCAAGGTCAATGCCTGCAAGAAGCTCTTTAAGCTCTGCAAGCTCATCAGCTGTAAGAGTAACCCCCTTGCCCATTCTTGAATGGTCGGGTGCCCACTCACGGATATCATATTTTGGATCGTGCTCGTTCCAGCTTACCATATTAAGCTCCTTAGTCCAACCCTTTGCGTTTTCGGAAAGAACACCTATCTTTTCTGTAATTTCATATTTAAGCTCTGCCATTGTCAGTTCTCCTTTCAAAATTTGGCTGTTTACCATTCAATTTAGTATTATAACATAAAACATAATAAAAAGCAACAGCCACGGAGAAAAAAATTCAAATAGATACTCTTAGAAAATCAAGCGCCTTACTGTAAAGCTGTCTCGGGCGGCATCTCTCTGATATCAGCGCCTCTGCAAAGGCTACAGCGTCTTCGATATTACGTGAAAAATCAGGAATGCACTCCTTTTCACCGCTTTTTCTGTCGATAACCTCTACGCCATATGTAATGAATTCATCTCCGTACATAAAAAGTCTGCCGCTGAGAACTCTGTAAGCTACCTTGTTATCACCGAAAATCTCCATATATACGGTCTTGTCTCTTACCTCATGTGTTATTCTTCTTACTATCCCGAACATATTTGTGCTCCTTTCATTTTCTGTTCCGTCATAAGACAATACTATTATAACATCGACAAAGCGCATTGTGAACGGGTGTTTTTTTGTAAAACAGAAAGCATTAAGCGGCATTTTGACGAAAAAACTCGCCCATAAGGCGAGTTTTTATTATTCCATATCATTTATCTGCATATATATCCTCTGCATTTGTATGTCTGTCTGAGCTATCCGCTCGGCACATTCCCGAAGCTCCTCGGATATCTCGGGAGTTATCTCGGAAGACGTCTTGTATTTGAGCTGATGCTCCAGACTTGCCCAGAAATCCATAGCAATAGTCCTTATCTGTATCTCAACAGGAGCGTATTCCTTATGAGTTGACAGATAAACAGGCACATTCAGTATCATATGATAGCTCCTGTAGCCGCTTGGCTTGGGACTTTTTATATAATCCTTGCGCTTTATGACTGTAAAATCATCACGCCTGCTCAGCATTTCAACTATTGCATATATGTCCGATATATAATAGCAGGTAACTCGGATACCTGCAAGGTCAAGAAGATTCTTCCTTGCGGCGTCGGTAGAAATAGGAAGTCCCTTTTTCTGAAGCTTTCCTATTATGGACTGTGGTGATTTAAGTCTGCTTTCAATATTATGGATAGGATTACGCTGGAATTTCACGCTGAATTCGTTATCAAGTATGTTAAGGTGAGTCCTTACGACTTCGATAGCCGAGTCATAAAGGTGCTGTAACTGCAAAAAATCATAAAAAACATGAGAAAACATTTCTTTCATTGACTCACTGTTATCAGTAAGTGCAGGAAGATTATCAAATGCTTCTATAATGAAGTCCTTTTCGCTCATATGTATCCTTCCTTTCTGTCTTTAGTCTGTGTTATCCTCGCCCTCGGTATATTCAAAGCGCTCAGTACCGTTTTCGGCTTTGCTGAACTGTGTTTTGTAAAGCTCGGAGTAAACGCCTCCCTTATTAACAAGCTCGCTGTGTGTGCCTCTTTCAGATATAACGCCGTCCTTGATGACAAGTATCTCGTCTGCGGCAAGAATAGTCGAGAGCCTGTGCGCTATGAGAATACTTGTTCTCGAGGATATAAGCGGCTCAATAGCGTCCTGTATTTTCTGCTCCGAAATAGAATCAAGAGCAGATGTAGCTTCGTCAAATATCATAAGTGCAGGATCTTTAAGCAGCACACGAGCTATGGAAATACGCTGTTTTTCACCGCCAGAAAGCTTCAATCCTCTGTTTCCCACTACAGTATCCAGACCTTTTTCCTGCTTTTCGATAAATTCGTAGATATTTGCCTGCTTGCAGGCTTCGATAAGCTCCTGCTCCGAAGCGTCAGGCTTTGCATAAAGCAGATTTTCACGGATAGTACCGTTAAACAGATATGTCTCCTGACTTACTATGCCTATATGCCTGCGAAGATACGCAAGGTCAAGCTTTCGCACGTCGATTCCGTCGAACAGAACACTTCCTGCCGTGACATCGTAAAGTCTTGGAATTAGATTTACAAGAGTGCTCTTACCTGAGCCTGACGGTCCTACAACAGCTATACACTTGCCGCTTTCAAGGGTAAAGTTGATATCGCTGAGTATCTGACGCTCCTTATCGTAATAGAAGCCCACGTTTTTGAACTCCACTTCGCCATCAGGCTCTTTGTCGGGAGTTACAGCGTCGGGAGCATTCTCGATCTCAACCGGCATATCAAAATACTCAAATATTCTTGTAAACATAGCCATGGAGCGTATCCAGTCGACCTGTATGTTAAGAAGCTGATTCACAGGTCCGTACATTCTTCCGAGAAGTGCTACAAGGACTGTAATATCGCCCACAGTAAGGTCTGAATCGTATTTCATCATCAAAATACCGCCTGCAAGATAAATAAGCATAGGGCCTATGCTTGAAAAAGTCGTAAGTGCTACTCTGAACCAGCGTCCTGCCATGCCCTCGCGGATATTCAGCTTTATCATCTTGCGGTTGACGTTCTCATATTTATCATATTCGGTCTTTTCCATGCCGAAAAGCTTTACAAGGAGCTGTCCGCTGACAGACATTGTTTCGTTGAGTATGCCGTTTATCTCGTCGCTGCAAGCCTGAGACTCCTTGGTTATGGACCAGCGAGTCTTTCCTGCACTTCTTGTAGGGATAGCAAACAACGGTACAACAAGTATGCCGACAATTGCAAGTATCCAGTTTTGTCGGAACATAACTATCATTGCAACGATTAGAGTTATGGAATTAGACAGAATACTTGTAAGAGTATTGGTGATTATCTGCTGAACTCCCGATATATCGCTGGTCATGCGGGTTATGATATCGCCCTGATTATTGGTCGTGAAGAATCTCTGGGACATCTTCTGCAAGTGGGCATACATCTTGTTTCGCATATCATAGGTTATATGCTGAGCTATCCATGTATTCATGTAGCTTTCCAGCACTCCTATTAGATTTGCTCCGAGAGTTACCGCAAGAGACATAACAATAAAGAATATAAGCTTCTTTAAACTTCTTCCTATAAGTCCCTCGTCGATTATCTTACCTGTAAGTACAGAAGGAAGAAGGGTAAGTGTAGACGAAATGATTATAGCTGCAAGAACTAACAGCATTTGTTTCCAATAAGGCTTTAAATATGAAAATATCCTCTTTAAAAGCTCTTTTGTGACTTTCGGACGGTTCTTCTTCTCTTCCTCGGTAAGATAGCCCATTCCGCGCGGTCCGCCAACAGGAGGCATATGTATCAACTCCTTAAAACTATTCCTTCTTTTCTGAAGCTGCCTTTCCGTCCATTGCTTCAACTATCTTGTTTACAGCACCGTAATAATCTTCTTTTGCAGTAAGCTCGTTTGCCTCTTTCAGTGCTGTATCAAGCGCCTTGGGTATCTTTTTATCGGAATAAGCTAATATCTTTTTGCTTTTGGTATCTATCATCAGCATTATTCCGTCTCTGTCTATGTATTTGCGTTTATAATACGTCTTTAATATCTCTTCGTTAGGAGTAGACGAGTTATTCTTTGAATCTAAAAGCGTTATATCCTCCTTGCATGAAGCAAGTGCCTTTTCCAGAGTTTCGGACTGCTCATACTCAAAAAGCTGAATATTATCAGCTATATGAGCAGGACAAAGCTCGCCCAGCTGCAAAAGGCGCATGATACCCTTTCGGTAATCTCCGCTCATAAATTCCTTTGTAGCCCAGTAAACAGCGTTTTCCTGCTCCTTATCGCTTATATTGGTAAAGCAGTTCCCTGTTTTGAATACAATATCCTCATTTGTGGCGTTATTTATAAGGATTATCAGACCGCTGCCCTTTGCTTCATAAATATCGGCAAATGCGTCAGCGGCGTAATCGTAGGGAGATTTATCCCCAAGGTCATTTACAGTCAGAACCGCCGCATTTATAAGCTTTTCGTTATAAAGCCAGCCTGCATAGTCATTGCAGGCTTTTACAGCCTCGGGACTTAATATGCCTGCCTTATCAAATACATAAGTCCCCTCGGCAGCTCTTACCTCACGCTCAGTAAAGGGCTGGCTTGTTGTTTCAACTTTACTCTTGGGCACATAATAAGTGGTACTGCTCTTATGCGAGCAGCTGCATATTGTAAGTCCGATAGCAGCCGCAAAAACTGCTGCGGATAAAAATTTTTTCAAAAAAATCATTCCTTACTCTTGTAATTACTATTATATTTTAGTATAATTTAATAGAAAAATCAAGTACAACCGTTCAACAAATTTCAAAAAAGGAGTTGTAATATGGATTATCGCGTACAAGGCAGAGATATTATCGTACATGAACCAGACCTTGACCTCGATGAGACTCTTGACTGCGGACAGGCTTTCCGCTGGAAAAAGATACCGTCAGACTATGAATGTACATATGAGGGCTTTTTTATAAACGATAAGCTGATGATATCTCAGGAAAGCAAGGGCAATTTCATCTTTCACGATACTTCCGAAAACGATTTTGTCTCAAAATGGATAAGATATTTCGACTTTGAAACTGATTATTCCGAGCTGAAACGCTGTTTCTCCGAGGACGAAACACTGTCAAAAGCCTGTGAATTCGCTCAGGGTATACGCCTGCTGAGACAGGACAGTTGGGAATGCCTTATTTCCTTTATTATTTCCCAGAATAATAATATTCCCCGCATAAAAGGCATAATTGACCGTCTTTGTGAACATTATCACGGTAAATTCCCTGAGCCAAAGCAGTTAAGCTATGAAACTGAGGATAGTCTGTCTTACCTAAGAAGCGGTTTCCGTGCAAAATATATCTTAGACGCCGCAAGCAGGACTGCAAACAGCGAAATCTCACTTGATAAAATAGCCGCCCTTCCCATAGACGAGGCACGTACTGCTTTGAAACAAATAAAGGGCGTAGGTCCAAAGGTCGCAGAATGTGTGCTTCTTTTCGGAATGTACAGAACAGAAGCCTTTCCTGTTGATGTGTGGATAAAGCGCGTTCTTGCTCAGTACTACCCGAACGGTTTCCCTGAATTTGCCAGAGAAAAAGGCGGTATAGCTCAGCAGTATCTTTTCCATTACATAAGAAACATCGCAAAACAGGGCGAATAAACCGATAAAAGCTGTCAATACTCCCAATAAATAACTATTGAGGAGATTTTATGGTTAAAGGCGTAAATAAGAATATCATTGAGATCAATAATCCTGACAGTCTTTATTTTGAGAAAGCTGTGCTTTATGTAAAACCAAATGTCACGATTTTTCCGGAGGTTTTAAAACGAAAAGAGACTGAAAGGCTTCTTAACAGGCTTCTCCCTGATACCAGAACAGGAAAAAACAGACGTATAAGAAAGTATATCATTTCTTCCCTGCTCATAGCTTTATGCCTGCTGATTTTATTATTAATGGGCTGATTTAAACATCTTCAAGTAAAGGAGTCCGAGTATGGAACATCACGAAAAGAAATTCAGAAACAAGCTTTCAAAAAGAATAATATCCACACCGACTCCTGCCGCAAAAAGTGCTTTTTTCTATATACAGGAGGCAGGCTGTACTATGAAAGAGGACGCATATGCCGTTAATCGCCGTGAACTGGACCTGTTTCTTATTGGCGCTGTTGTCAGCGGACGTGGCGAGCTGACAGTCGACGGTGAAAACCTCACTCTTGTAAAGGGAGATTGCTTTTTCATAGACTGCCGCAGGCCACATTCCTACAAAAGCTCTGATTCCGAGCCGTGGGAACTGATGTGGATACACTTTAACGGCAGCACCTCCCAGCAGTACTATGACTTCTTTGCTTCAAATTCAAAAAATATATTCAGACCGCCTTTTTTCGATAAAGTCGTTTCTGATATAAGCAAAATAATCGAGCTTCACGAAAAAAACGAGCAAAATGCGGAGCTTTTTACCTCGAAATATATTGTTGACCTGCTTACTATTTCCCTTACAGTCAATAACAGCCAGCAGCAGTACGATTCTGCTTTAAAACAAAAGCTTGCCGCTGTAAACAGCTACATAGAAGACCATTTTACCGAGGATATTTCCCTTGAAAAGCTTTCCTCGGAGTTCTATATCAGCAAATACTATTTGACCCGTGAATATAAGCATATCTACGGAAAAACTATCTTCCAGCATATAATAACCGCACGTATCAACTACGGCAAGAAGCTTCTGCGCTTTTCGGATAAATCCGTTGAAGAAATAGCTCATCTTTGCGGCTTCAACGACCAGAGCTATTTTGCAAGGCAATTCAAAAAGTCCGAAAATCTTACCTGCTTTTCCTACAGAAAGATGTGGCGTGACTGAATATATAATAAAAAAGAGAGCGTAAGCTCTCTTTTTTTATGACCAGACCGATAAGCCGAGTTCTGTCGTGTGCGGTAATTTATCTACGCTTACCGTCGCCGATAAGCTCAAGCCGTCATTACCTGTTATCCGCCGAGCCGACGTTAAGATAACAGGCACCAATAGACGTTGCATCGGATAGGGTTTACATAGCAGTACTGTCTCCAGTACTCTGGTGAGCTCTTACCTCGCCTTTCCACCATCACCGCCATAAAGACGGCAGTATATCTCTGTTGCACTTGCCCTAAGGTCGCCCTCGGCTGCCGTTAGCAGCTACCCTGCTCTGTGATGCTCGGACTTTCCTCGTAAACTAAAACGTTTCCGCTACCGCATAGTCTGCTCATCTGATATAATACCATTTTTTTGCGAAAAAGTCAAGTTTCTACCTTTTCGCCGAGCTTGTAGCCAAGTATATCGGCTATTTTTCTTACATCAGAGGCTTTCATCGCCTTTATCTTGAAGCGTCTGTGCTCCTCTCCCTCGAACCATATGCTCATGGCGCATCTGCCGCTCATAGCCTGCAAAAGATTCTGTTCAAGCTCTATCTTGACTATTTTTTCGCGCTCTGAAACTACAGTATGGAAACGAGTCCAGGCAGAACAGCGTATCATTATCTTGTCGTCGTAAAGTGCGACTCCGCTTGTGAGAAGAGCTACAAACTTCACGATTATGAACCATACCGCAGGAATTTCCAGCATGACAGCCACGAAGAATGAAAGCTCTGAAAAGCGTGGGAACAGCTTTGCCAGCCAGTCGTGAGACGGTATTATCAGCGAAGCCACAACAAGCGGGATAAGCAGGTATGAACCGATACCTGCCGGCTGAGCGCTGTAATCGTTCTTTATACCGCTGTATATGCCGATGACCTGTAAATTACTGCCCAGCTTTTTTTCAAGCTTTACAGGCAGAAGCACAGGAAGTCTGTTCTTTGAAGAACCATAGCCTGCACAGCTTATGTTGACAGCAACTGCCTTAAACAGCTTCATTATCAGATTTTGCCGCAGGTCTGTATAATTTATATGAGAATTTTTTATTCTGTATTCCTTGCGGTCAATTATACCGTAAGCGACCTTCATGCAGTTCTTGTCACAGTCTATGCTGAATCTTCCGTATCTGAAAAGATTTACAAGAAAAGAAAGAAACCACGAAGCGATAAAGAACACGCCTACAAAAATTGCCGCTGTTGGTATCTTTAATACCAGCTTTTCGGTAAGCTTTGCTGTCTCTGTGGTCAAAATATTCAAGGAACGGCTGATGATATCATAGGCGATATCTCCGCCCTTGAAGAAAAATGTAGCAAGATAGATAGTTCCCGAAAATCCGCTGGAAAAGAACACAGAGAAAAGCAATACCGAAAGCGATGTGGGCTGCGGTATGCCGTTTATCTTCTCGTTTTCGTTTATATCAGGCATATGATGCATTATTGCGTTCCGCGTCTTTTTGCTTACAAGAAGCTTTAAGTCCACGGTCTTGAATATGCCTGCACGGGTATCACACCTGAACCGCATAGCTCTGAAAGGAGCCATATAAAAAGGTCTTTCAATGGTGACAGAGCTTACGTTCTTAAACGGTATATAGGTATTTACGCGGACGAATACTCCGTCACGATGTACAAGCTCCTCCTGTGTGAAGTCTATTCGTGAAAAGAACCAGCGCACAAAACCAAATATAATGATAGCTCCAAGAACAGCTATGTCGAACCATGCGCCCTTTACCCAGCTGTAGAGCCAGTTTTTGTCGAAATGATAAGTGTAGACTCCGCGAAGCAAGGGAAAAATAAGGAGCCATATATTTTTTGCGGAGTATTTCAGTATTTTCAGAGGATGTTCATGGTACATACCTGTCCCCCTTTACACTGATGCTGCCGGAAAGCCTTATTATCTCCTTGGCGTCTGACTGTTTTAAAAAAAGCAGTCTCAGCTGTCCGCCGTAAACGAAGAATATTATGAAATTGAATCCCGTATACTGAGAAAAAGGACTGCTGATAATTGTAGTATACTGGATAGACGAATAACGTACAGATTGATGTACCTTTATAAAAACGCCGCTGCTTTTCATAACTTCTGTTTCAGTGGCAGTGTATTTTATGGAAGAAAAATACAGAGGGAGATGAATGAACATTTCAAAACAGCCAATAGAAACTGCTGATATCATTATGATAAATACTATTTTCTCGACGGGAATAAAATATTTAGCCGCAAAAATAATAATAACGACTGCCGCGGTTATTAAAATCCTCAGCGTTGACAGACAATGTCTGTCAGGTGCATACTGCTTCATTCTCAGCCCCCTCTCGCATTAAGATCAAGTTTTCTCAATGGTTTCTCTTTATTATATCACAAATATTATTTATTGTAAAACTAAAATTAAAAACAAATTGTAAACTTTACAAGGAGCATAAGACGATATGCTGGAAAAGGTCAATTCTTATGTATGGGGCGTCGTGCTGATATCTCTGCTTCTGATGACAGGTGCATTATATACTTTTAAATTACGGTTCATACAATTCAGAATGTTCCCCTATTTCATAAAAAACGTGAAAAAAGGAGGAAATAATGGGCAGTTTCGTACTATTTGTATGTCGCTGGGGACTGCAATGGGAACGGGAAATATCACAGGCGTAGCTTCCGCAATATCAATAGGAGGTGCAGGAGCTGTATTCTGGATGTGGATATCCGCATTTTTCGGAATGGCAACAGTTTACGCAGAAAACAGCCTTTCAGCACAGTTTACCGATAAAAAAGTCCGCGGAACCATGGCTTACATAGAAAAAGGGCTCGGAAGCAAGTGTTTAGCCGCATTCTTTTCGATATGCTGTATACTCGCTTGTTTCGGCATGGGCGGTATGGTACAGATAAATGCCCTTTCGGAAAGTATGAGAAACTGTACCGATATCCCGCCTTTTTTTCTGTCATTAGTATTGTTTTTACTGATATATGCGATAATAAGCGGCGGTGCAAAGCGAATCGGCTCAGCCGCACAGATTCTCCTGCCTTTTGCAACAGTGCTTTATACAGTGCTGTGCATATTTGTTATAGCAAAATACAGCGAAAAACTGCCTTATGTCTTTTCGCAGATAATAAATGAAGCTTTCGGCATAAAGCAAGCCGCAGGGGGAATATCGGGGTATGCCCTTTCAAAAGCTGTTTCTGCCGGTATTCGCCGAGGCGTATTTTCTAATGAAGCCGGTCTGGGAAGCTCTCCTATACTTCACAGCTCCGCCGAAAACGCCAATAACTCGGCAATGCAGGGGATAAGCAGTATGCTTGAGGTCTTTATCGACACAAAGCTCTGCTGTACCCTCACAGCGATAGTTATTCTCTGTGCCTCAGATGATAATACGGTCAGAACAGCTTTTTTTCATGTCATGGGCGTTAAAACCGATATTTTTCTCGCGGTAATAATGGCCGTTTTTGCATTGTGCACCGTTATAGGCTGGTATTACTGCGGTGAAACTGCTTTTAAATATCTTTTCAAAAGCAGAAAAGCTGCCATATTCGCTTTTACTTTCTCTTTGACAGCTTCGCTCGGAGCAATATTCAAGGCTGAAAGCATATGGACTATATCCGACATATTTAACGGATTAATGGCTTTTCCGAATCTTTTGGCGCTTTTATTGCTGTTTAAACACGTCAAAAGCGAATAAAAGTCCGCTTCTGCGCCAATAAATAAAATGTGACCTGTTTCATGTCCGATGACTGATTTCACTATACAATAAATTCAACTCTCCGTAAAAATTTATTTATTTTGCCTAATGTTGGATTAGTCACACTTTTACTCTTGACAGAGGTCTTATGATTATGTATAATTATATTTGAATAGTTATGCTTGGCAGATTATGCCAAAATACTTTTGATAAGGCTTTTATGGCGAAAAATCGTCATTAAGATATAAGACCGCAAGGCGATATACGGTCAACAGCTTCGGGATAATAATGTTATCAGGTCACATATACCAACAGGTTTGGCTCAAATTCAACGAGCTTGTACGTTTGCCTGCTTGATGTGGTCAGTATTTTTATCGCTATTTTGATGATAACATATATTTTACATTCGATATGAGTATAGGTTTATTTTTACGCAATGTAATATTTCGGAGTTTTTTTACATATCATAGAGACCTTCACTGCGTTCATGTGAAAGTCTTCCCTATTTTTGAAAGCGAGGTCATATAGTGAACGAAAAAGAAAAAAATAATGCAAAGAAGGCTGCTGCCCCTAAGAGGACATACAGAAGAAGAATTTCTCCAAAAGAAAAGCCTGCAAAGGATACTGCTGTAAAGGCTGAAGCCGCTGCTTCAAAGCCAAGAACGAGAACAAGACAGCCCAAGGAAGTTAAAAAGACTCCTGTAAAGATCATTCCTCTCGGCGGACTTAACGAGATCGGCAAGAACATGACCGTATTCGAGTGTTCCAACGATATGTTCATTCTCGACTGCGGACTTGCCTTCCCTGACGCTGATATGCCCGGCGTCGATATCGTTATCCCTGATTTTACCTATGTTGAGCGAAACAAGGAAAAGGTAAGAGGTATCGTTATAACTCACGGACACGAAGACCATATCGGCGGACTTGCTTATCTGCTCAAAAAGATAAACGTACCTGTTTATGCTACAAGGCTTACTATCGGACTTATTGAGGGCAAACTCAAGGAACAAGGACTCTACGGAAAGGTGAACCTCAACATCGTTGAGCCTAAAAAGACCGTAAAAATGGGCTGTATGGCTGTTGAATTCATCAAGGTCAACCACTCTATCCCTGATTCGGTAGGTATGGCTATCCATACTCCTGCGGGAGTTATCGTTCATACAGGCGACTTCAAGGTGGATTACTCCCCTATTGACGGCAAAATAATCGACCTTGCACGCTTCGGCGAGCTTGGAAGCCGCGGAGTTCTCGCTCTTATGGCTGACTCAACAAACGCTGAACGCCCAGGATATACTCATTCAGAGAGAACTGTCGGTGACTCCTTCGACAAGCTTTTCCAGAAGGGCGAGGGCAAGCGTATAATCATCGCTACATTCTCATCTAATATACACCGCGTTCAGCAGATAGTGAACTGCGCCGCAAGATACGGACGAAAAGTCGCTGTATTCGGCAGAAGCATGGTAAATGTAATCAATACAGCTATCGAGCTTGGATATCTTGACGCTCCTGACGGAATATTCATCGACATTGAAATGATGAACCGCTATGCAAGCGAGCAGATAGTTCTTATAACCACAGGAAGTCAGGGCGAGCCGATGTCAGCTCTTACCAGAATGGCTATGAATGACCATAAAAAGGTCAACATTACGCCTATGGACTTCATTATCATCTCTGCAACTCCTATCCCCGGCAATGAGAAATTCGTTACCAGAGTAGTAAATGAGCTTATGAAATCAGGCGCAGAGGTAGTTTACGAGGCTATGTACGAAGTTCATGTTTCGGGACACGCTTGTCAGGAAGAGCTGAAGCTCATGCAGTCGCTTACAAAGCCAAAGTTCTTTATCCCTGTTCACGGCGAGTACAAGCACCTTAAAAAGCACGCCGACCTGGCGCTCCAGCTCGGTATGCCAAAGGATAATGTTATAATCGCTGAAATAGGCAATGTCATCGAAACAGACGGCAGCACTATGAAGGTCGTATCACAGGTGCCTGCAGGACGTGTTCTCGTTGACGGTCTCGGCGTAGGCGATGTAGGCTCGATCGTTCTCCGTGACAGAAAGCACCTTGCTCAGGACGGTCTCATCATTATCGTTATCGGTATCGAGAGAAGCAGCAATGAGATAGTTGCAGGTCCTGATATCATATCACGTGGATTTGTTTATGTCCGCGAATCAGAGGAACTCATGGACGAAGCAAAGGGACTTCTCACAGATACCCTTGCTAACTGCTCCGCAAGTGAGCTCAGAGAATGGAATTCACTTAAAGGCAAGCTTCGTGACGCGCTTTCTGACTATATTTACCAGAAAACAAAGCGCAGTCCTATGATACTGCCTATTATCATGGAAACATGATAGGCTGTGCCTGAGTCTTAACGCTCAGGCAGGCATATCCGAAAGGAGCTTAAATTTGAAAAAGAAATTTCCGGCAGTTCTGATGATGCTCCATGTTTTGGTGCTTGGAGTGCTTATCCCGACGTATCTGCTGATAGACCGCAAAAATACAGTGCTCAATGCACTGATACTATCCGTGGTCGCACTTATATTAATTTGTGTTATCTATACTATAATATACTCCAAGAATTCAATGCGGCGCATTTCTAAAATGAATCAGCACCTTGAAAGCTCCGCCGCTGAATTTATGAATTCTCTCCCCGCTCCTGTGGCAGTTATCGACGAAAGCAGACAATTCGTCTGGTATAATCAAATATTTGCTGAAAAAATAGGTCTCGGACAGGACGTATACGGACTTGAGCTTGAGGGCTTCGTCAAAATAGACATGAATATGCTTCTAAAGGAAGGCTCGGCTATATGTCCCATGAACGGCTCGATATACAATGTCACAGCCGAAAAATTCGACAAGAACGATATGTCCTTCCTTGTACTGTATTTTCACGACGATACAAGCTACTATACCGTCAGGAAGCGAATGGAGGAATCACATCCCAATGTTGTCATCATTAATATCGACAACTATGACGATATAATGCAGAATGCTAAGGAAAGCGAAAAGGCGCAGGCTTCTGTTGAGACCGAAAAGCTCATCGAAAACTTTATGAGCAAGACCAACGGCTTTATAAAAAAGACCTCGTCAAACACTTTCTATGCAATAATAGAGAATCATCATATAAATGAGATAATCGACAGCAAGTTCAAGATACTTGACGCTGCAAGAAACATCAAGATATCTGGAAAATATTCCCTTACATTCTCCATAGGCGTAGGTCAGGGAGCTTCTTCCCTTGCTGAAAGCGAGAAATTCGCCCGTCAGTGCCTTGATATGGCTCTCGGACGCGGCGGCGATCAGGCTGTAGTAAAGACTGACAACGGCTACCGCTTCTTCGGAGGCGTATCAAACGGTGTAGAAAAGCGTTCACGCTCCAAAACACGTATCATTGCAAACGCACTTCAGGATCTTATAATGAACAGCGACAAGATATTCATTATGGGACATAGATTCGGCGACCTTGACTCTGTAGGAGCTGCCTGCGGTCTTGCGGGAGCTATCTCACTCGTTGGCAAGCCTGTATATATCGCTGTTGACCGTACTAAAAACCTTGCTACGAACCTCATCGACATTGTAGACGAGGAAACTGAGGGCGAATTGTTCATAACTCCTTCGGAAGCTGAGGGCATGATCGCACAGAACGATCTGCTCATTATCGTTGATACACACAACAAGGACTATGTGGAAAGCAGGTCTCTCTATGAAAAGGCAAAGAATGTGGTAGTTATTGACCACCACAGAAAGAATGTCAACTTCATTGACAATGCTGTCATCTTCCACCACGAGCCCTATGCTTCATCTGCTTCGGAAATGGTCACAGAGCTTCTTGAATACTTCAATTATGACGGCGATGAAAAGCTAAGGAACTGTCACGCTGACGCTCTCCTTGCAGGTATCATGCTTGATACAAAGAATTTTGTTATGCGTACAGGCGTCAGGACCTTTGAAGCAGCCGCTTTCCTGAAAAAGCTCGGAGCTGATACAGTTGCCGTAAAGCTTCTGTTCTCCAATTCAATCGATTCATACAGGAGAAAAACTCAGATTGTGGCATCTGCGAAGATACATAACAACTGTGCTATCGCCGCCGCTGATTTCAAGTCAGACGATATACGGCTTGTAGCTCCGCAGGCTGCTGACGAGCTCCTTGGTATAACTGATGTAGACGCATCATTTGTTATCTACAAAACAGGAAACACCCTCAATATCTCCGCAAGATCTCTCGGTGCGCTCAACGTGCAGGTAATTATGGAACAGCTTGGCGGCGGCGGTCATCAGACTATGGCTGCAACACAGCTTGAAGGCACTTCCGTTGAGGACGCTGTAAAATCACTTATATATGCAATAGATGAATGCCGTAAAAATGCGGATAATACTCACTAAGAAAGGTTGGAATCACCAATGAAGGTAATTTTTTTACAGGACGTTAAAGGTTCAGGAAAAAAAGGCGAATTAAAGAACGTTGCAGACGGATATGCACGAAATATGCTTCTCCCCAAGGGATACGCCGTTGAAGCAACTCCAGAAAATATGAACAAGCTGGAGGGAGCTCAGGCTTCTGCACAGCACAAAATAGACGTTGATGTACAGGCTGCCAAGGACGCTGCTGCAAAGATCAAGGGCAAGAAAGTCGAGATCGTTGCAAAGGCAGGTTCAAATGGCAAGCTCTTCGGCTCGGTAACTGCTGCAAACGTAGCCGACGCTTTATCACAGCAGCTCGGCGTAAAAGTCGATAAGAAAAAGATAGTTCTCAGCACCGATATCAAAAATTTCGGTTCTTATACAGCAACTGTAAAGCTCTATAATGGTATTGCAGAGACTATCGACGTTGAAGTCAGCGAAGGCTGATAGGTGCGTAATATGGACGAAAACGATATCCTGCTCTCCGCCAGAGAACTGCCACACAGTATCGAGGCGGAGCAGTCTGTTTTAGGAGCGATAATCTCCGATCCGCAGGTTCTGTCTGACGTGATCGAGCTCATAAAGCCCGAATACTTCTACAATGACCAGCATAAGGCGCTGTATTCAATAATGCTGCAAATGAACTCCATGAGCCTGCCAGTTGATATCGTGACGGTACTCAACGAGGCTGAAAAGCAGCACATATTTGAAAGCCCTGCCGAGGGAAGACGCTATCTCGCAGAGATAGGAAATCTTCTCCCCTCAACTGCAAATATCGAAAGCTACTGCAAAATCGTTGCAGATAAGTATTTCCTCAGAAGTCTCAGCTATGTGGCAAGAACTATACTTGAAGAGATACAGTCAGGCGAGCAGAACGCTCAGCTTCTTCTTGACGCGGCTGAACAGAAAATTTACGATATCCGTCAGGGGCGCGACGTAAGAGGACTTGTTCCACTCTCTGAGGCTATTTCCGAAGCTTATGACCGTCTTGGCAAGATATCAGGTCCCGATAAGGAAAAATATGTAGGTGCAAGGACAGGCTTTACTCTCCTTGACAGCATAACCTCGGGACTTAACAAGTCAGACCTGATAATCATAGCCGCCCGTCCTGGTATGGGAAAGACCTCGTTTGCTATGAATATTGCAACGAATGTTGCAAGACGAGCTGAAAAAGAGGTAGTTACTTTCAATCTGGAAATGTCAAAGGAGCAGATAGCTACAAGAATCCTCTCTACAGAAGCTCTTGTAGAGTCAAATACGCTCCGAAACGGCAGAATATCAGGTGATGACTGGGTAAAGCTCGCAACAAGCGCAGGCTATCTCAGCACACTTCCCCTTTATATCGACGATACAGCGAGCATGACTGTTCAGAAGATGAAAGCTAAGCTCCGCAGGACTAAAAACCTCGGACTTGTCATCATCGACTATCTTCAGCTCATGGAATCAACCTCAAAATCGGATAACAGAGTTACCGTAATCAGTGAGATAACCCGTCAGCTAAAGGTAATGGCTAAGGAGCTCAATGTTCCTGTAATACTGCTTTCACAGCTCTCCCGTGCTGTTGAGAGCCGTACAGATAAGCGCCCAATGCTGTCAGACCTCCGTGAATCGGGTTCTATTGAGCAGGACGCTGATATCGTGCTTTTCCTCTACCGCGACGCTTACTATAACAAAGAAAGTCAGCGGCAGAATATATCCGAATGTATCGTGGCTAAAAACCGTCACGGCGAAACAGGCACTGTGGAGCTCATCTGGGACGGACAGTATACACGCTTCTCAAATCCCGATTACAATGCTCCACCCGAGAATATATGATGCTGACTAAGGTTTATAAATTCATCAATGACAATAATATGATATGCCGCGGCGATACAGTCGTATGCGGACTATCAGGCGGTGCGGACAGTGTTGCGCTTCTCATTTCTCTATCGGAGCTCAGCGAAAAACTTGGGATAAGCGTTGAAGCACTTCATGTCAATCACTGTCTCCGCGGAGCAGAGAGCGACGGTGACGAACAATTCTGCCACGAACTGTGTGCAAGGCTGAATGTGCCATTTAAGGCTATATCCTGTGATGTCAGGTCATATGCGGAACAGTATTCCCTTTCGACGGAAGAAGCCGCAAGAAAACTCAGATATGATATTTTCATGGAGCATTCAAAGGGCAAAAAGCTTGCTACAGCACATAATGCCAACGATAATCTTGAAACAGTCATACTGAATCTCGCCCGCGGCACGGGCATCAAAGGACTCGCAGGAATACCAATAGTCCGCGGAAATATCATAAGACCGCTTCTTACCGTCACTCGTAAGGAGATCGAAGATTTTCTCGCCAAGCGGTCACAGCCCTATGTTACGGACAGCACAAATCTGTCTGACGATTACACCCGTAACAAGATAAGGCACAGGATACTGCCGCTCCTTGCTGAGATAAACAGCTCGGCAGTTGAAACATCTATTAATTCAATAAATACAGTCCGCGAGGAAAATGCGTTTATCGAGGAGCAGACTGACGAAGCAATGAACAAATGCCGAATCAAAAATGCTCTGAATGGACTTGGCAAGTATCCGCCGATAATCAGAAAGCGCTGTATATCAAGGCTTCTCAGTGAAAATAGACTTCCCTACTCGCACAAACGGCTTGAAGAAGCAGACACCGCTCTTATGGAAGGCGGAAAGATAAATATTTCCGGTGATATTTATCTCATAGGTTCAGATGATTCTATAGAGCTGAAAAAAATATCTCCGCAGGCAAAAGATGTCACAGAATCGCCGCTTATCATCGGTATAAACCGAATTTTCGATAACTGCGAGCTCATTTGTGAAATTATCGAATGTGAAAATTTGAAGAAAATTGAAGCTGTTCACAAAAAATCCACATTTTATCTCCTCGATTATGATAAAATAAATGGAAGGACTATTTTAAGAAGCCGAAAGTTCGGTGACAAAATAAGGCTTAGCGGAAGAAGCTTTACTTCTTCGATAAAAAAGCTGATAAATGAAACTATTGATGCTGAATTACGTCCTACGCTTCACTTCATTGAAGATGAAGAAGGTACAATTTTTGCGGAGGGCATAGGTATAGCCGACCGCGTTGCACCTGATAATAATACAGTCAGATGTCTTAAAGTTTCAGTAGAAAGACACTAAAGAATGGAGAGGATAATTTGACACCTAAAAAAAGCAAGGGAGTTTTCACCTACCTTATCGTTATTACCATTGCTGTTCTTTGCCTTGTTCTTATAAGCTCAAAGCTCAATGCCAATACCGATAAAACTGAGTATACTGAGATAATCAGTTACTTTGACAAGTACGATGTTTCATATTACGAGCTTGACCTCGGTACAGGCGAACTCACCTACAGGATCAAAGACGAAGATAAAGACAGGCATTATACGGTTCCTAACGTTAATATCTTCCTTGAGGACACAAAGGATTACCGTAAGAATTACAATGCCACACATGATATGCCTCTTGAACAGGACTATATCAAGATAACAGACAGAACATGGCTGTATTCGCTTATTCCTGTTATACTGACTATACTTCTCGGTATAGCTATACTGTACTTCATGATGAAGCAGGGCGGCGGCGGCGGAAAGTACGCAACCTTCGGCAAGGCAAACCTTAAAAACGGAGCAAGCGGACGAAAAGCTACTTTCAAGGACGTTGCAGGTGCTGACGAAGAGAAACAGGAGCTTATCGAGATAGTTGACTACCTCAAAAATCCTAAGAAATATACAGACCTCGGTGCAAAGGTGCCTAAGGGCGTACTCCTTCTTGGACCTCCCGGTACAGGTAAGACGCTTCTTGCCCGTGCAGTTGCAGGCGAGGCAGGCTGTCCGTTCTTCCCTATCTCGGGTTCTGATTTCGTGGAAATGTTCGTCGGTGTCGGTGCTTCACGTGTAAGAGACCTCTTCGAGCAGGCTAAGAAGCACGCTCCTGCTATTATATTCATTGATGAGATAGACGCTGTAGGACGTCACAGAGGCGCAGGTCTCGGCGGCGGACACGATGAGCGTGAGCAGACACTTAACCAGCTTCTTGTTGAAATGGACGGATTCACAGGCAACGACAGCGTTATCGTTCTTGCCGCTACAAACAGACGTGATATCCTCGATCCTGCTCTCCTTAGACCAGGTCGATTCGACAGACAGATAGTTGTCGGCTACCCTGATGTCAAGGGACGTGAGGAGATACTCCTCGTTCACTCAAAGAACAAGCCCCTTGGTCCTGACGTAGATATCAAGCGTATCGCAAGAACCACCCGTGGATTTACAGGTGCAGACCTCGAAAACGTTCTCAATGAAGCAGCTCTCCTTGCTGCAAGAAACGACAGACTCTCTATCACAGAGGCTGATATCGAGGAAGCTACTCTTAAAGTTATTGCAGGTCCTGAAAAGAAATCAAGGATCGTTACTCCCCGTGACAACTTCATTACCGCTTATCACGAAGCAGGTCATGCAGTTGCATCTTATAACCTCAAAACACAGGATAAGGTACATCAGGTAACCATAATCCAGCGAGGCATGGCAGCTGGTATGACTATATACCGTCCTGAAACAGACGATCAGCATCTGTCAAGAACTGCAATGTTCGAGAACATCATCTCCCTACTCGGCGGACGCTGTGCAGAAGAGCTCTTTACAAATGATATCTGTACAGGTGCTTCAAACGATATCGAGCGTGCAACTTCAACTGCAAGAAAAATGGTCACAAAGTACGGTTTTTCAAGCAAGCTGGGCACTGTAGTTTACGGCTCTGATAATGACGAGGTATTCCTCGGTAAGGATTACGGTCATACAAAGAACTACAGCGAAACTGTAGCTGCTCAGATCGATGAGGAAGTAAAGTCTATCATCGACAAGGCATACGCAAATTGTCTTGAAATACTCAAGGCTAATGCAGATAAAATGCATCTCCTTGCAAAATATCTGCTCAAGTATGAAAAGATCGACGGTGACGACTTTGAAAAGCTTATGAGAAACGAGCTTATAGTTGATGTGTCTGATATCCCGGACGAGATACCACCATACGAAAAGGCTGATATTGCTGAAAATGACAGCACTTTATAAGAAAATTATCCCGAAGAGCTGCTCTTCGGGATTTTCTTTGGCGCTTTAGCGAAACTAAACCCCCAGTTCTACTGGGGGAATAAAAATGCTTTAGCAAAAGCTTAAAAATAACCTCCAAGTATGATAGAATAGTAAAGGTTTGGCGACCACATTACTATCTGAGATACAAGGAGGTTATTAACAATGAAAAATGAAATAAAGCATACAACCCACTCCACATACAGATGTCAGTATCACATAGTGTTTGCGCCGAAATACAGAAGAAAAGCTATATATGGACAGTTGAAGGCAGATATAGGGCAGATACTCAGAAAGCTGTGCGAACAAAAAGGAGTAGAAATAATAGAGGCAACAGCAATGACAGATCATATACATATGCTGGTAA
>NZ_JHXF01000025.1 GCF_000621845.1 Ruminococcus flavefaciens MA2007
AATTATGGGGGAAACCTTTCTGAAGAAAGGTTCCTCTGACGGAGGCGCGCCCCTCTGTCACTGCGTGACATCTCCCCGCACTGCGGGGAGTCACCCCCATACCCCTTTCCAAAGACTTTTATCTGGTTTTTTCGCAGATAGGGCGCTTCTTAAATAAAAAAAGACCTGCAAAAATGCAGGTGCGCCCTATCTGTGAAAAAACAAAACGAAAGTTTTAGGGAGAGAGTTTGAGAGAAGCCCCTTTTTAAAAAGGGGTTCTCTCAATATTAAGCATAAAATTTCTACATGGGTATTATGGTTATTCACGTAGGGCTGTATATTTCTTTCTTTTGTTTTCAGCAAGCTGCCGTAAGCTTATTCTTGTTCTCCGCTCGAAAGTACAAATGACTGATCCGTGCTGAATATAAACGCATTATAAGGCTGACTTGTTTTTTCAGCAGCATTTTCTGCTTGTTTCCGTATCTCCTCTGATTCCAAAGCTGCCTCATGAATCTGTCTGTTTATTTCAGCATTCTTTTGCATCTGCTCCTGTTCTTCCGCGAAAAGGTCGCCGCTGAACTCTACATAATTTGTCGTTTTTTCTGTTTTTTTGCCAAGTTCAGCAAAATCGCCCTCGATATTGCCGCTATGAACGATTATATGCTCATCTCTCCCGTCGATACTGATATCAACAGTCGGATCGCTCTGCGAATCATACATAAAATGAGTGATATAAGGCTCATACATACGCATAGCAGCCTTTATACTGCTGTCAGCAGGCGTTTTAAATGTCTTGACAGCACTGTTTTCACTGAATCTCATGGTCTGCACCTTGTCATCAACAAGAGCTTCATCTGCCAGATTGTAAGGCTCATACCAGCTGAGAGTTTCAGTTAAGTCTTCATATTCTGCCGCATCTGCAAAGAAGTCCTTTCTGTTAAATGCAGACTTGTTCTCTTCAGGCATAGCGTCTGAACCGTCGTAATTCAGCGATGTTTTCCATAGCTTATCAGCTTCGGGAAGTATATATTCTACCAATCCGCCTAATTCTTCATCATAGCAGCTTGTCATCATATCGTAGTAATACTTCTCGCAATCCTCATCATAATTGCAGTACAGCACCTGAGTCTGCAAGGTCTTTACAACATCATCGTACTTGAAGATATGAACGTATGCGAACGAAGCAGCGGTTGCTCTTTTGCCGTCCTCGTCAACGAGCAATGCGTATTTGTCTCCCGTAAACGCATTGCAGGCCGCTCTGTACGCCTTGTAGTCATTGGCTTCAGTGCTTATATCTCCGATAGCCTCGATATCCTTATTTGTAAACTTGGCTTTTGACTCCGCAGCCGCAAGGAAGTTGGATTCATTGTAATCGCCTGTATACTCAACAGCATATATCTGATTTGTAAGAACTCCCTCTATCTCCCTGACGAACACACGGACATTTATATCGTCTGTGTTCTCTGCCTCAAAAGGACAGCTGTATAAAGGAGATATAAGAATATCGTCCTCGATGTACTCGCTGAGGGGCATATCGTAGACCTTATAATCATTGACCTCGGTCTCTCTCTGTATCTCGGAGATCATGTCACGGTACTTCCTGTTTGAATCCGTACCGAGATCAGCCATGAACTCCTGAAAGAAGACAGTCCTCGGCAGAACTCCTATGCAAACCACAGCCGCCGCAGCTATTGATACCCATTTCAATACGGGAACAGCCCTGCGTCTGCCCGTGACATTCTCAAGGTCGCTTACGGTCAGCTCGCTGTCTGAAAAATCCTGATCTGTCTCAGGAAAAGCTCTTGCGGAGATCTTTTCAAAGCAGTCAACGTTAGATGAAAGCTCCGACATCTTATTTCTGAGCTCCTTTTCAAGCTCATCCGCTCCGTTTATTCTGTTATCTTTCACTGCTGTTCACCTGCCTTTTCCTTTAATATGGATATTGCCTTTTGATATCTTGATTTTGCCGTAGTTTCAGGGCATTTCATTATTTTAGCTATCTGTCTGAACGTAAGCTCGGCACAGCAATGCAGTATCACCGTTTCCCTTTGCTTTTCGTTCAGATATTTCAGAAGCTGATTTATGTAAATACTGTCCTCCACAGTCTTTTCAGCCTCGCCGTAGCTCTGTATGATAAAATTCGAGACCTCTCGTTTATGTCTTCGGCGAAGCTCCAATGCAACGTTGCGTGCAATAGTGAGAATAAAGCCCTTTCCGTCGCCCTTTTTCGGCGAGAACTTTTTCACCTGCGTAAGTCTGACAAAGGTCTCGATGACGCAGTCCTCTGCAAGATGATAGTCCGATGTAATACCGAAGGCAACCGCAAAAACGCTGTCCTTGAACATGGTATAGAGAGTATTCAGGCTCTCCTTTGAATTTCGGCAGCTGATAATAAGATCATTTACTGTATTATCCTCTTCCGCAGGCATACTACGTTCCTTATTCAGTACATTAGTAAATATCGCTCCGTCACCTCCGCTTAGTAATTTAGTTTCGGCGTCCATTTTCCTCACTCCTTTCAAGTATCAGAGGCAGGGACAATGCCCTGACTTGCAAGCTCCTCTGAAGCTCCTGATGAAAGCTTTCATAAATAAGTGATTTCAGACGCCGAAAAAGACGAAATAATTTCAAAAAAATTTTCGAATTTTGTTAGCACATCAAAACAAAAATTCTTTTTACTATCCGCAACATGAATTATATCACTTACGCAAATAAAAATCAAGAAAATCATAATTTGTAGGGGCGGATATTATCCGCCCGTTGAAAAAATGTAGGGGACGGTGTCCTCGACGTCCCGTTTAGGGAACGCCTTCGTAACTGCGGGACTTTGCCCCCCCACCAGAGGCGCTGCCTCTGACCTTACCGGTACGTCCCCTCTGTCCTACGGACATCTCCCCATTTTATGGGGAGTCACTCCGCCAAAGGAACAAAGTCCCTTTGGAATCCCGTTCATGGGCTCGGCAAGTTTTTGTTTTAATTTATGATTTATTACAAAAAGCTCCGAAGCATAACCACTTCGGAGCTTTACTATTTTTAATAGAATGTAGCCACAGGCTGCTCGGGAGCCTCTGCCTTTCCGATACTTCTCACAAGAAGTACAGGACCTTTTCCGCGGTAGAGCTTGTGCTTCTGAACGCTTATCACGCCCGAAACAGTCACCCATTCCTTGTTTGCAGGCTCTGCCCCCTCCTCATACTGGGCTACCAGCCAGCAGTACTGGATATCCTCGACACAGCAGGTCATGATATGACGTCCCACCGCAAAGGTATTCACAGGGAACTTCTCATTCTTGGCAGTAAGCGCCTTGAATGTCATGGTCTTGCCGTCATATTTCATAGGCTCCTCCATGATATCTCTGTACCAAAGAGCGAAGTCCTTGTCCTCAAGGGTTATCTCGTCGGCTTCAACATCAAAGGGCAGCGGATCTTCGATATCGTCATAAGCAACCTTGCCGTCAGTATATTCGTAAACTATCTCGGCACGTCTGCTGACGCCTCTTACTACCTTGTGGAACTCATTGGGATCATAGCTCTTTTCAAAGCGGTTGAAAACCACCATTTCAGCGTTATTGAACTTGTCAACAACGAGACTGCGCATATTGGCGTTGTAGTTATTGAATGTAGTCGCGTCAACAAAGCACATTACCTGCGCGATAGTTGTCTCGTCAGGCATAGCCTTGAAGAAGTCGTCCATGAGCCACATACCGTTGTATTCAACGACTACGCGCTCAGCGCCGCTCTCTTTGAGTATCTTCGTAAAGTTCTCCATAGTGAACTCAGATTTATCGTCGATAACGTGAGTAATGACATTCTTCTTTGGCATACGGGAGATATCGTACTCCTCCACGCCCTCCTCACAGATAAGAAGAAGTGTCTTTTCGCCCTTGTTGAAGCGCTTATCCTCTAAGGTCTCCTGTATGAACTTGGTCTTTCCCGATTCAAGGAAGCCAAGGAACAGGTATATCGGGATCAGTTCGTCCTGATTAGGCACAGTCCATTCTCCTTTCTATCAAGCCTTGAAAAGCTCTGCAATAGCCTCTTCGTTTATCTTTGAGCCGATAACGCAGAGTCTGCCGATAGTGCCTGCACAGCCTGTGCGGACATCCGGCACACCGGGAACATAGTCATAGTGTATCCACTGACCGTCAGCACCTGCAACGATACCCTTTGCACGAAGTATCATGCCGTACTTCTCCTCGTTGCCAAGAGCCTCAAGAGCAGACTGTATCTCGTCCATAGTGTAAGTTCTTGTAGTCTCTCTGCCCCAGCTTGTGAATACCTCGTCAGCATGGTGGTGATGATGTTCGTGGTCATGGTCATGATCGTGGCAGCCGCAGGTGCAGTCAGGACCGTGATCGTGGTGGTGGTCATGCTCATCATGGTCGTGATCGTGATGATGATGTTCGTGCTCATCATGGTCATGATCGTGATGACAATGCTCATGCTCGTCATGATCGTGATGACAGTGCTCGTGCTCATCGTGGTCGTGATCATGGTGATGATGTTCATGCTCCTCATGATCGTGGTCATGGTGGTGATGATCGTGATGTGCAGCCTCTTCAAGGAGCTCCTTGAGCTCGTCATCAAGTGTATTCTTCTGTGTCATAGCGTCAACAAGCTGCTTGCCTGTGAGCTCGTCCCACTCAGTAGTAACTATAGGAGCAGCAGGATTCTTCTCGCGGAGGCTCTTTACGCACTCGTCCAGCTTATCCTGCGAAAGACCGCTTGTGTGGCTGAGAATAAGGCAGCTTGCATAGGTTATCTGATTGTCGAAGAACTCGCCGAAGTTCTTCATGTACATCTTGTACTTCTTTGCGTCTACAACTGTAGTGAAGCCGTCAAGCTCTACATCGTGAGCGTTGATGTTCTGAACAGCGCGGATAACGTCGCTGAGCTTGCCAACGCCCGAGGGCTCGATAAGGATACGGTCGGGAGCATAGTCTGCAAGGACCTTTTCCAGAGCCTTGCCGAAGTCTCCCACGAGACTGCAGCAGATACAGCCCGAGTTCATTTCGGTTATCTCAACGCCTGCGTCCTGCAAAAAGCCGCCGTCAATACCTATCTGACCGAACTCGTTCTCGATAAGCACCATCTTTTCGCCCTTGTAGCCCTCCTGAATGAGCTTCTTTATAAGAGTGGTCTTTCCTGCGCCCAGAAAGCCCGAGAAAATAGTTATTTTTGTCATGTAAAACACTTCTTTCTAAAAAATCGTTCAAAGAATATTATATCACGTTGACAAAAATAAATCAAGCCCTATTTAGGCACAAAACGTCTGCGTTTTACCATGATACTTATAAAGAAGTTTTATGCTTATTATTGAGAGAACCCCTTTTGAAAAAGGGACCCTCTGACGGAGGACGTCCCCTCTGTCACTGCGTGACATCTCCCCGCACTGCGGGGAGTCACTCTCAAACTCTCTCCCTAAAACTTTCGTTTTGTTTTTTCTCAGATAGGGCGCTTCATAAAATAAAGAGTCCTGCAAAATGCAGGAGCGCCCTATCTGCGAAAAAACCAGATAAAAGTCTTTGGAAAGGGGTTCGGGGGAGAACCTTTCCTCAGAAAGGTTTCCCCCGATAAATAACTATAAACTTCTGTATAAGCATCATGGTTTAACCCATGCATTTTGTGAAAAAGTCGTCTATAAGGTCGATAAGCTCCTGATTGAAGCCGTTATACAGCTCCTTATCCACAGAAGCATAATACTTTTCCATTTCCTCGTCGGGGATATCCTTGCCGTACTTCTCCTTTAAAGCCTCGTATTTCGGACTAAGCACGTTCTTCTTGTAATCCCTGTACTCGGGAGTATAGAAATAGGAATTATGTCCGTTCCTGCCCTCCTCGGTAAAGACCTTGTACTCGGCATCGGGATTGGTTATCTCATCCTTATGGGCGATAACAGCCGCCTCCTCATAGCCTATGGTCTCGTCATCATTGCCGTGTATAACAAGCACGGGAATATCAGCCTTGTTTATGCCGTCCACAGCCGACCATGAGGAATCCTTGCCGAACTTCATCTTGTTGTATGTCCAGACAAAGGGGTGAAGCAAGATACCTGCCTTGCCGTACATACTGTCGCAGGAGCTTGCCAGCTGCTCATAGGGCGTATTGTAGCCCGACATGGTAATGCAGCCCTTTATATCGTGGTCGAAGTTCAGTACTGCCGCCGCCGCATAGCCGCCCCAGCTGTGTCCCAACACATATGTATCCATTTTTCCAAGCTCGGGATCGCTTTCGGCGAAATCAAGCGCAAGGTCAAGGTCGATCACAGACTGAGCAAGCCCCTTGGAGCCCTCTCCCGCACTGTTTCCGCTGCCTGTAGCGTCATAGGCGAAGATTCGCCAGCCGTCGTCAACAAGCTTTGTCAGCAGCTTCAAGTAATATTCATGTCCGCCGCCTATGCCGTGGGCAAAAACAATAAGTCCCTTGTCGTTGCTGCCGCCGTAGATATAGCCTTTCAGCGTATTCTCACCCGACAAGAAGCTTACCTCCTGACGGGGATAATCGTTTTCATAGTGGTCATAGAAGTATGTAGCTGCAAATCGTCTTTCGGGATAATCGCCGCGTCCGAAATTCTTGTTCATCTCCACGCAGGTGATAACATAGCCTACAACGATAGAAATTATAATAAAAAGCGCTATAAATATAAGAATGGCTCGCTTTTTGCTCTTTTTACCGTTTTTACTCATATCTTTCTCCCCTTATATAAACCAAAACGGCTGCCGCAACCGCGGCAGCCGCCGTATTTTACTTATTCAACAGCACCGACAGATGAGATGACCTCAGTAAGCAGATTTGCAGGGAGCTGCTCATATCTTACGAAATCAAAGGTAAAGCTTCCCATGCCTCTTGTGGTCTGACGGAGATACATTGCGAAGTCGTGCATCTCACGCATAGGAACCTCTGCCAGTATCTGAGTGATACCGCTGCCGACAGGCTCCATGCCGAGAACTCTGCCTCTGCGCTTGTTGAGCTCGCCCATGATATCACCTGTGTTATCGTCGGGAGCTGTTACCTTGAGCTCGCCGATAGGCTCCAGCATTACAGGATCAGCCTGTCTGAGACCTTCCTTGTATGCGATAGAAGCGGCTGTCTTGAACGCCATTTCCGATGAGTCAACGGGGTGATAAGAACCGTCAACCAGTATAGCCTTCAGACCAACAACAGGACAGCCTGCCAGAACGCCCTTCTTGACTGACTCTTCCAGTCCCTTCTGTACTGCCGGGAAGTAGTTCTTAGGAACAGCGCCGCCGAATATCTTCTCCTCGAATACGAGGGTATCGCTTACGCATGGCTCGAACTCTATCCAAACGTCACCGAACTGACCGTGACCGCCTGACTGCTTCTTGTGGCGTCCCTGAACCTTTACCTTCTTGCGGATAGTCTCCTTGTAAGCTATCTTAGGAACTGTAAGGTTGACCTCAACGCCGAACTTGGTCTTGAGCTTAGCAGCTGCGACTTCGATATGCTGCTCGCCGAGACCGCTGAGTATCTGCTCCTTTGTAGTCTCGTCCTGCTCATATGTGAGGGTAGGATCCTCCTCGATAAGACGCTGCATACTTGCGGATATCTTAGCCTCGTCGCCCTGAGCCTTAGCCTTTACAGCCATTGAATAGCAAGGTCTCGGGAATTCCATTTTGCCGAACTCCACAACTCTTGAAGAGTCTGAGAGAGTATCGCCTGTATTTGCGGAGATCTTGGAAGCTACAACGATATCGCCTGCCATTGCTGCTGATACCTCTGTCTGCTTCTTTCCGCAGAGTGAATAGAGCTTGCCTATCTTTTCAGCTGTGCCTGTAGTGGAGTTCATAACGTCACTGTTAGCTGAAAGCTTGCCTGACATAACTCTTATAAATGACATTTTTCCTACGAACGGATCGGCAACTGTCTTGAATACGAAAGCTGAGAGCGGATCGTTCACGTCGCACTTTACCTCTACAACATCCTGTGTAGGAGTGTAAGCCTCGGCTGCGAATACCTCGTTAGGCGACGGGAGAAGCAGCTCTATCTCCTTGAGGAGCATATCTATACCGCCGAGGTCGGCAGCAGATGTGCATACTACAGGAGTGATGATACCTCTGTTCATACCGTCGTGGATACCGTCGATAAGCTCCTTCTGAGTGAAAGCCTCGCCCTCGAAGAACTTCTCCATAAGCTCCTCGGAAGTCTCGGCAACAGCCTCTGAAACAGCGGCTACGAGACCGTCGATACGATACTCGAACTTCTCGGATATCTCAGCTGTAGGCATTTCTGTCTCAACAGGATTGCCCTTAGCGTCGTATTTATAGCACTTCATCTCGATGAGATTAACGTACTCAACTATCTGACCGTTGCTTACAACAGGAACAACTACAGGGCAAACTGTAGGACCGAAAACGGTCTTGAGCTCTGTGAGCACGTTGAAGAAATTAGCGTCCTTGTCGTCAATCTTTGTAACGACGAACATCTTTGACTTACCCTGCTTTACAGCCTCCTCGTAAGCCTTTCTTGCACCTACCTTAACGCCCGACTTAGCGGAAACGGTTATCATAACAGTATCAGAAGCTCTGATACCCTCGATCATTTCAGCAGCAAAGTCAAACAGACCCGGTGTGTCAAGCAGATTAACTTTAAGATCGTTATATTCAAAGGAAGCAAGAGAAGTACCGATTGAAATCTGTCTCTTGATCTCTTCAGGATCGTAATCGCAAACTGTTGTGCCGTCAGCAGTCTTTCCAAGACGGTCGGAAGCTCCAGCCTTGTAGAGTATTGCTTCTGCAAGAGAAGTTTTTCCCGAGCCGTTATGGCCTGCAAATGCTATGTTTTTCACCTTGTTTACATCATATTCTTTCATGACAAAGTTTCTCCTCTTAAATGGTTTATCCGTCCGATATTCACGGCATACAAATATTATAATTCATTAATAAAAAAATTGCAATACTAACATAAAATTTTCTACATTTTATAATATGCGTTCAATAGTTTGTTGTGTATTTTTTACAAAAAGGTCTTCTCCGCATTTACTAAATAGCTTAACTTTCCCCAATGCGCAGAAAATCCCGAAATAAGCCGTCCCCCAGATAAGCCCGAAAAACAGCATAACAGCGAGCTTTTCGATACCGAGCCCGAAAACATGAACAAGAGCCTCTGCAGCCCACATAGTCAGAAATGCCAGTATTACGGGCAAAATCAATGTTCCACAAAGTGCCCGCCGAGCCTTTGCTGCTTTCGTTACCTTTACGAAACGCATACAGTTGCCGAAGATATTGCTTGCATAGTATGATACCACTATGCCGTAAAAGCCGATTTGCGGCACAAAAATAAGAACTGCCGCAATCCTTATGACGTACTCCGCAAGGTAATTCATTGACGAAAAGCTTTGGAGCCCCAGCCCTTTTATTATGGCTTCGAGAACAATCTCCATGTAGATAAACGGCACAACTGGAGCTATTATAGTTATCATAGTACCTGCCAGCTCTCCGCCGCCGAGAAGCTCCCCTATCTGACTGCCGAACCGCATGAGTACAGCCGCCGCAAATACGGAAAACATCAGCGTCCACGCCTTTATGCGCTCCGTAAGTATTTTTATCCGCAGGCTGTTTTTCGCCGCCTTTGCCCGGGCAGCTTCACTGACTATTATCCCCGACATGGAGCATAATACTACCGACGGAAAGAAAAGCGTAGGAATGACTATTGCCTCGAAAACGCCGAATTTTCCCAGAGCGTCCCCTGCTGAGTCACCGTACTGCCGAAGACATACGGGTATCAGCGCGTCATTGGTGCTGCTTAATACAGCCGTCAGAACGCTGCCGCCCATTATCGGAAAGGAAAAAGCGGCGTACTGCCTGAAGCTCAGCGAGCAACGTCCCGTTCCCTTGACTCTGAACCTTAGATAAGCAATGCTCAGAAACAGCAGAGACATGGTATTGCCTGCGATTATGCCACCTATCATAATCCCGCAGACAGCGTCCTCTGTGCAGTTTTTCACTGAACAGGTAGCAGCAATAATGACAGTGCATCTTGTGATAAATTCGGCTATATCGCCTGCTGCTGTGACCGCAGCCCTGCGTGCGGCGTTGAAATAGCCTTTAAGACAAGCCGCCACAGCTCCCGTAACAAGCGCAAAGGGCATGAGCCGCAGGGCTGCGGTCATATGGGCGCCGCTGAAGAAACGGCGGCTTATTGGCTCCGCCAGTAATATCACACCTGCCGATACAGCGGCGCTCAGCAGCAGGCAGAGCTTCACCCCATATCCGAGGATACGATTCACATCACCGCAGGGCTTGCCGAATTCCTCCGAAACAAGGCGGCTTGTGCATAGAAATGCGTTGCCGTTGGAGAGTATTCCTGCAAGTCCCAGAAAAGAGCCCATAAGGCTCAATATACCGATAGCAGACGTTCCAAGCTGTTTGTTTATGAATACGTTGAGCAGCAGTGCTGCGGAGTCGAGAAACAGCTGCATTGCCGTAAGCAGCAGCGTATCGCGGACTACCTTGCTTTTTATCATCACAGTTCCTCCGAGTTTTTTCTACATTTTATGGGAGAAAGACTGTAAAAATGACAAAACGGACGCGCAAGGGGAGCCCCCTTTGGCGGAATCGCAGGTTACCAAATATGAGCCGTTACTTTACGGCTCGGTAGCCCGCTTTTTCCGTTAAGGGGAGCAGCCTAATGTGCGTCCGTTTTTCCCGTTACAAATAAAACTTCCTTGCGTAGGGGGCGATGCCTACATCGCCCCGTTGGTTTACATAACAATTGGTAGGGCTGATGTGGGTGACTCCCTGTAGTACAGGGAGATGTCAGCAAAGCTGACAGAGGGTACGGGTGCCTGTTAGGCATCAGCCCCTACAGTGTGTCATTCGTCATTTTATCGAAATTGCGGTCGGATAATATCCGCCCCTGCTGATCACTATGCACTAATCACTAACTACTATACACAGAAACGTTTGTTCAATACGTAGAATCTCAAAATTATTTTTCTGAAATTCAACGTGTTCGCGTTGAAAAAATCCCCTTTTCGGAGTATATATGAAAGGCGTTATCTCTTTTTGTAGAGAATAAGCTCAGGCTCAGCGCCGTCCTTTCCGTAGGAAGCCACCATAAGAAAATCTGCGTTTGCCAGCACACCGAAGCACCTTCCGTTCTCAGCTTCAAGCTGATTGCCCAGATACGTAGCGTTGTCGTCCAGAAGCTTCACCACACAGCCGCTGGGCATAGGATAGGCAAGATTCACATAGCTGCCCACCAGAGCGTTAAGTTTCTCCACCTTTGGCATACCCTTGATATCAAGCGCATTGAACTCGTCAATGAGCTGCTTTTTGAATTCCTCAAATCTGCCGCCATCCTCGAGCTCCTTATGATTCTTCCAGTAATCAAGCTTTGGCAGCATATCCTTCATATGGACACGCGCCTGTTCCTCAGAAAAGCCATTGGCAGCCATATGCTTAACGCAAACGTTGATAAGCTCGTCCATATCGTGATACGTATAATTACCGTCGGCATAGCACCACTTGCAGTAATTCTCGTTGAAGCTGCCGTCGGTCTCCTTGCTGATAAGCTCGTCCTCAAGGGGCATACCGCAGCACTGACATATCAGCTTTCTCGGCGAGCCCAAAATAGTATTTATCGATACACCGAAGATACCCGACAGAAGCTTCAGCGTTTCCGTGTTGGGCACTGTATCCCCTGTCTCCCAGCGTGATACAGCCTGACGGGTAACGAATACCTTTTCGGCAAGCTCTTCCTGTGACAAACCGTGACTGTTTCTTAGTTCAAGTATAATATTTTTGGTTTCCATATCATCACCTCTGATGTTATTATAACATATCGTGAGAAAAAAACAAGCAACTGTCTGTTGCTTGTTTAAAAGTCATTAGATTATGTAGGGGCGCTTTCCGAGCGCCCGTTATTCCCGTTGCAAATAAAAATGCCATGTGTAGGGGCGAACAGTGTTCGCCCGAAACAAACGCGGTTTGTCATACACGGGCGCAGAGCCTGCGCCCCCTTGCCACGTTGCCGCTCGTAAACTCGCTCACTATTATCAACACCGATAATCGTACATCGCTTACAGCACATTACATGGGCGGATAATATCCGCCCCTACATTGTCCTTACTTTTTAAGAAGCCTGTCCAGCATTACCTGACGGCATTCCTTTTCGAGAGTATCATCGAGAGCTTCAAGAGCGATATGCTCGGTCTCTCCCCTGTTTATGCAATACTCTATCATGTAGTCCGATATCTCGGGATTTTTCGACAGACAGGGACCGTGGAGATAAGTTGCGATGACGTTTTTCTCGCAGTAGCCCTCGGCTTCGCTTTTGGAGCAGTTTCCGTTGCCGAAAAGCACCTTTCCGAAAGGAGCTTTTACTCCCTGAGTCTGACCGCCGTGATTCTCAAAGCCCACCACCTTCACAGGCTTTCCCGTGAGCTTGGTCTCGATGACGATATTGCCGATACAGCGCTTTCTGCGGCTGTTGGGAGCTACAGTGAAATAATCGAAAAGTCCCAGTCCCTTGATGTCGTTGCCGTCAGCGTCACGGTAGTATTTTCCCATGAGCTGATAGCCGCCGCAGATAAGGAACAGGAACGTTCCGTTCTTGTAAGCCTTGACGATACCGTCCCTGCATTTCAGCAGGTCTGCGGAGATATGCTGCTGTTCGAGATCGGCTCCGCCGCCGATGTAGATAAGGTCGTAGGCGCTGAAATCAGGCATTTCTGAATCAATGGAATACTTGTCTATCTGACAGTCGATACCGCGCTTTTTGCAGCGGAAAGCCATGACCTCCATGTTGCCGCTGTCGCCGTAAAGGTCAAGCATATCGGCGTACATATGAAGAATTTTTATAGTTTTCATTTGTTACCTCCATGCTTTGCGATATAGCGTTTCAGAGCCGCTCTTGTGGGCTGTACGGCAGTATAATTTGCGATGACGAACTTTCGGCTCTCGGTGTTCGCAAGCTCCTCGACAGCTTTGTCAAGGTCGGGGCGGACTACTATCTTCGCAGGATCGTATCCGGCAGTCTTTATGCGTACTGCGATATCATAGGCTCTTGTGCCCGAAGTAACAACTCTTGTCACGCGCTCGAAGATACTGAAATTGATATCATATATCCACGAAACGTCCAGACCGTCTGCGATATTATCGTTGAGCACGAAAAGAAGCTCCTTTTCGCCCTGCATTTCGTTCATTACACGGAGAGTCATATTGGCGCCCACAGGGTTTTTGGCAAGATTCAGCGTAGCCTTGCTCTTTCCCAGCATGAAGTTCTCCATACGTCCGTTTTTAACTGTGTAGCTGTTGATAACTCCGTCAACTATCTTCTGGTCTATGCTGTAGAGCTTAGCTGCTGCCGCAACAGCGGTCATATTGTAGACATTGTAAATGCTGTTGAGCTTAGGCGAATAGGTATGACCGCCAGCCGTGAATACAGGCTTTTCAAGGTCGATATCCTTTGCGGTGATGTAGGGCTGATAGTCTCCGAAGCCGCACTTCTTACAGATGAACTTTCCGATGTGGGAGTACTGATAGTACTCATACTCCAGCGGCTCGCCGCAGAACGGACAGAAGCGTCCCTCGGAAGCTTCAAATATCTTCTTTGTAGCAAAGGCATAAGGCTCTGCGTGGAAGTACTTAACGTTCTTGTTGTTAGGATTAGCCCTGCCCAGACGTGCTGTATTGGGATCGTCGCCGTTGAGGATAAGATTGCCCTCAAAGGTCTTGCAGAACCCGTTTATTTTCTGGATAAGAGTCTCCATTTCGCCGTTTCTGTCAAGCTGGTCACGGAAGAAGTTCAGCACCACAAGGGTATCCAGCTTCAGCTGTGAATACACTACAGGCACATGGGATTCGTCAGTCTCCAGAATGAGGTAGTCAGCCTTGACCTTTCCCGACATATCGCAGTATTTCAGCAGCATGGAGCATATTCCCGTATCGAGATTATTGCCCTCCTTGTTGATGATTATCTTCTTGCCGCTGCGCTCAAAGAGCTGTGCGATACAGTTGGTGACAGAGGTCTTTCCGTTTGTGCCTGTTACGGCGATTATGGGGCAGTCCACCTTAAACATTGACACTGCCTTGTGCCGTGACAGATGCCACAACACGATTCCGGGCAGATTTCCCGCATTACGGTGCATAAGCTGTAAAAGCTTGACTATTATCTTTCCTATTAATATCAAAAGTCGTTTCAATTTGATTTACTCCGTTAATTCAATTTCCTGTGTAGGACACTCTTCCGTCCTCGGAGAAGCCTACCCAGCCGCGGTTCTTAGCCGCCTTTATACCAAGAGACACCGATGTCTCCAGCGACGGTGTTATCCTTGTAAAGCCGAAGAGATGAGCTACCTCACGAAGCAGGTCTTCACGCGCCATAGCCACCTGACGGGACATTATCTCCTTTATGCCGACTGCTATCTCCTCGGGAGCAACATCGTCGATATCGCGCTTTTCGTCGTTCTTATAGACGGTGCGGCACTTGTCATACTCCTCGGGCTTCTGCGAGCTGAGCCATACGTACTCGTTCTCGCCTGCCTGAGTAACAGCCGCGTCTGCCTTTGCAAAAGCAGTATCGAAGAGTGCCTTCATATTAGCTCCGGGACGGGATATTCCCCAGCAAGAAAAGGTCTTTTTCGCAAGGACTTTCTTGTTCATTGGAGCCTCAGCCGCAAGTATATCATTGATACACTTGGTTATCTTTGCTGTTGCCGCCTCTGTAAAGTTCTCAGAATTTCCAAGTGCCTTTATCTTGAAGGACTTGAATTCGTCGAAGCTCTCTGCAAAGCCGCTGACTTCCTCGGCCTCGAAAACTATCTCCTGCTTCTTCTTTTCCTCAGCCTTTGGAGCTGAATCAGGATCGCGGAAACGCTCCACAGCCGCGTCAATCTCAGCCTTTATCTTGCCGAGCACCTTTTCCTTGTTATCAAGCCAGTCGATGATATAAACGCTCATAACGTTCCAGCCAAGACCTTTGAGCACACTCGGCTGAGACAGCGTTCTGTCGCTTGCTGTGCCGTTATGGAAGTTAGCTTCATTGCCGCAGTTTATGCCCATGATGTAGCTGTCAGGCTTGTCGGGATTTACAACTGCAACATCTATCTTGTAGTCCGAGCAGCCCACACTGCACTTGCAGTCGTAGCCAAGCTTTTTCAGCTCAGCCGCAACAACTGTCTCAAAGCCCTCGCTGCTGCTGTTTGAGCCTGCCCTTACAGGAAGAGCGCTTCTGCCCTTGGCGGCAAATTCAAGGAATCCCTTGAGTCCCTCAACGCCGTCTGAGCGTGTACGTGAAAGGTCTATCATATCGGGGGTGATGACAGAGAATACTATCATCTGGCACTTTGAACGTGAGATTGCAACATTAAGACGTCTCCAGCCGCCGTCACGGTTAAGAGGACCGAAGTTCATAGACACCTTGCCCTCCTTGTCGGGACCGTAGCCGATAGAGAACATGATAACATCACGCTCATCGCCCTGTACGTTTTCAAGGTTCTTGATAAGTATGGGCTCATACATCTCGTTGGCGTATTCTTCAAGCTTAGGCTCTGCGCGGTAAGCGTCCATGAGCAGGTCGTCGATAAGGTTCTGCTGCGGGAGACTGAATGTAACGACGCCGATACTGAGCTTTCTCAGCTTTTCGTCTCTCAGTCTGCGGCATATCTCCTCAACAACTGCCTGCGCTTCGGCTTTGTTTGTACGTGTGGAGCTCTTGTCGTAGTAGCCCTCAACGTGAACCCAGCTTACCTCCGAGACCTGATCGTCAGGGGACGGGAATGTGTAGAGCTTGTTCTCATAGTACTTGGAGTTGCTGTATGCGATAAGGCTCTCATGGCGTGAACGATAGTGCCAGAGCAGGTGCTTCTGAGGCATTGAAAGTGCAAGACAGTCGTCCAGTACGCTTTCAAGGTCTTCCTTTTCGTAATTCTCCTCGTCAACCTGATTTGACGCAAAGAAGCTTGTAGGCGGCAGCTGTTTCGGATCGCCGACAACGATGACATTCTCGCCTCTTGCGATAGCTCCTACAGCCTCGCAGGTTGGAAGCTGAGAAGCCTCGTCGAAAATGACAAGGTCAAATTTGGGGTAAGACGGATCTATATACTGAGCCACAGATATAGGGCTCATGAGCATTACAGGACACATTCTGCGGAGCAGATTTGGTATGCTGTCGAAAAGCTTACGGATAGACATCATACGTCCGCCCGACTTTATAGCCTTTTGCAGTATGCCTATCTCCGAGCTGTTAGCGGAGCTGCCGGGCGTCGGTATCTTAGCCGAAAGGTCAGCCGCAAGCTCCTTGATAGACAGTGTTGAGAAGTTGTCCAGTACCTCGCCGAATTTTCTGATAGTCTCCTCAAAGAGAGTTCCCTGAAAACGTGAAAGTACGCTGTTTCGTGAGATAGTACCTGTCACCATAGCCTTGCTGATATCGCAGTCAAAGGCAGGGATAAGCTGCTCCGTAGGCACCTCGCCGTTCATGTATGCCTCGGCAACATTGCCGATACCAAGCTCTCTGAGCCTGCTGCATATAGTGACGATACCCGTCCACTCCTTGAGCATTGGCAGCTCGTCGATAACGGCGTCCGCCTTCTGCTGAGCGTCGCTGCCCCAGTTTTCGCCTGTTATGAGCTTGTCCGTGTTGATACCGAAGCTGCCGCGGAGCTGTGAAGCCACATTTTCCAGAGCTGCATAATCCGCAGTTATCTTTGAAATATCGCCGTTTACGCCTGTTGTAAGACTTGCGCAGAGCTTCTGCTTTATCTCGGGCGAGAATGTTGAAGCCGCCACTCTTTCACCCAGCTCCGAGGAACGGGCAACTATGCCCTCTATTGCATTCCAGTCGGCATTCTCGTCAAGCTTCAGAGTACCGAAATACTTCACCAGCTCGGGCTGAGCCGATGTGACCTGAGCTTTGAGAGCTGCGAACTGATTTATCTTGTCGTAATACTGCGTTATATTCTCTTTGGTTACAGTTGAAGCCGATTTCGCATGAGCTGCAAGCTCCTTAACCAGCTTTTTGCTGCCCAATGCCTTGCCTATGAACCACTTGCCCTGTGCGGTTTTCCAGCGCACCAGAGCGTCCGAAGCATTGTAGCCGAGGACTGAGGGCTCGAACTTTTCGAGAAGCTCGTTCTTGACGCTCATAAGCTGCTTTCCCGTGCCCATAAGCGCCTGTGCAGGCTCCTTGAAGCCGTTCCAGCGGCTGTCGGCAATGATATCGGGGAGAAGCTGCTCGCCCTTTGCAGAAGCCGTCATTATCTCCGCAGCAAGTCTGCATTCCTCAAAGGTCATCTCGCTGCTGCCTGTGAATGCTGCTATCTGAGCTGTGTCGCTCTGTGCAGCTGCAAGAGCTGTTTTAAGCTCGCGGAGCTTCGCCTCCATAGCGCCCCTTGTTTCGGGAGTACACTCGGTAAGCTCGCAAACTCCGAGGGCAGTAGTTGTCACGTCGCCGAATTCACGACCTGCCGCAGCAAGGCTCTCCAAGGTCTCTCGCCATGTGGAATAGGAGGTCTCGCTCATGGCGTCAAGCTGTTCATTGGTGAATGTGAACTTGCCGCCGAAGCTGCTGTTATGCTCGTATCTTACAGCCGCGTCATACATGGAGCAGCCGAAGTTGCGCTTCTTGTGTATCTCCTCCATGGTGCCGTTGAGCTCTTTTCGCATTTCAGCTATCTTGTCAGCCTGAGCCTTGTACTCCGCAGGCTTCTTGATACGTCCTACGTTGAGTGTCTCTTCAAGCTGATTGAGCACGGCTCGCTTCTGAGCCTTGTTTGAATGGAGCTCGATACAGAACGGTCCCAGACCGACCTTGTTGAGACGCTTTTCAACAACTGAGAGCGCCGCCATTTTCTCGGCAACGAAGAGTACGGATTTTCCCTGATACAGCGCACTTGCTATCATGTTGGTGATAGTCTGCGACTTACCGCTTCCCGGAGGTCCGTGAAGCACGAAGCTCTTGCCCTGAGAAGCCGCATAAACTGCCGCAAGCTGTGAAGAATCGGCACTGAGGGGTACAACTAAATCAGTAGGAGCTACCTTGTTGTCAAGGTCAAGGGGAGATATGTACAGGTCGTCTCCTGCCCACTCGGTCTTGCCCGAGATAAGGCTTGCCACGACTTTGTTCTTTGCAAGCTCGTCAGCGCGGTTTCGGATATCGTTCCACATGATGAAACGGTTGAATGAGAACTGTCCGATGAAGGCATAGTCCACGATATCCCAGCGGGGCTGAGAAAGTATGCCCTGTCTTACGGTGTTAAAGATAAGCTGCAAGTCAACGCCGTTCTCGTCCTCGGGAACGGGATCAAGTCCCTTTATGTCGATACCGTAGGTCTGGCGGATATACTCCAGCATGGTGATGTTCACCTGTGTGTCCTCGTCGCGCATACGGATAACATAGGACTTCTCCTGTACCTTGCGGATAATATCCACAGGTATCAGCACAAGAGGCGCATAGCGCGGCTTGTCGCTCTTTTCGGTCTCGAACCACTTCAGGAAGCCAAGTGCCAGATATATGGTATTTACGCCGTTTTCCTCGATGCTCACCTTTGCCTGTCTATGGAGCTTCTTCATGGTCTTTTCAAGGTCTGTTTCAGATAAAAAGGTACGCAGGCGGTGACTCTTGAACTCCGACTGGGAGATATTGCTAATGAGGTCACGGTCGTTTTCTATCTCGAATATCTTGCTGTCAGACATCTGCAAGGTCATATCGTTGGGCATCGGCATTACCTTGAAGTCCTCGCCCTTTGATATCTCGTCCTCCAGTACGCCTAAGTCGCTTATCATCAGCTGAACGCTCATAGCTGTTGCACGGAAGTTAAGCAGGCTGTTACGCAGGCTGAGGTCAAGGAGCTTTCTCTCCCACATCAGCTGCTTTGTCACCTCTCTGCCCTCTGCGTTGGCAATGCCCTGCTGGGCTATCTCGTTGGGAGCCGAGGTTATCTCTGATTTCTTTCTTGCGCCGTAGTCCACAGCCTTGAATGTGCCGTTTTCCGATACCTTTGAGGGCACGGGACGGATTCCGCTGGAACGGGTACGGCTTATATCTATGGCAAAGCAGAACTTTGACTCGTCGTCAAGTGCCGATAAAGCATGGCTCTCGGCACTGTCAAAATCAGTGTTCTTACCTGCGGTAAAGTCGGTGCACTCCACAAGACTGAGGGCGTCGATTCCGTGAGCGGCTCTCTTTGTGACTGCCGACATATCGTATTGCAGGCAGTCCGAGAAGGTCTCCTCCTCAAGCCAGCAGCCTGCAAAGGCGTGTCCCTGTATCATTATGATGAGAGGGTTAAGTCCAACAGCTTCAAGGCAGGAAGTGTACAGCACTGCAAGGTCAAGGCAGGTTCCCTGCTTGGATCCAAGGACTGCGTCGGGCATACGTATGCGCTGAGCCTGCTCAAAGCTTGCAGGCGGCATAGCATAGGCGATGTTCTCCTCCTGTAATGCCGCATAAACTGCGCCCATTTGCTGCTTGACTATATTTGGGTTCTTGGACTGATAGCCCGTAAATGCAGGATCGCCGCACCATTTTTGCAGGTACTTTCCTGCCGCAGCCACTATCTCCTGAACCTTTGGGTGATTGGGCGAAACAAAGGCAGCAACGGTCTCGGGCATGAAGTTTATCCCCGACCACTGATCGTATGCAAGAAGCTCTATTGTACGCGTCTCCTCAGCAATGACCTCGTCCCCCTGCAAAGCCTCTATAGTAACACTGCCCACAAGCTTTTCAGTGAGACTGAAAAGATAGTCCGCGTTTAAGATGATATTTATGGGAGCTGTCTCAACGGGCTGAGACGGCTTCAGGTCTACAGGCACTGATTCAAAGGTCTTTGCAAACTCTGGTTCAAACCTTATCCTCAGCTTTACGCTTGTCAGTTCCTCGTCGGTGTTGTTGGTCATGACGATATTTCTGAAAACGGGAACATAGTTCTGCTGCATTGCGAAGTTTATCTGCGCGGTCATATTGCCGCTGAATGTGATCTTGTTCTCCATACGATCCTCCATTCTGCCCCTCGGCGAAAAAATATACACTATTATGATACCACATTTTGCTTTATTTTACAATATTTAACGCAAAAAAAATCAAACAAAAAAGCTCCCGAACGGGAGCTGAAAAAGCATCAGTTAGTCTTTATATCTTTAAAACAGTGTGAGATATCGCCGTCAGAAGCCAGATCACTGCTTGTGAACTATGACTCCGCCTGTCTTGTAAATGCTGTCTGAGGGGATAACTCCTCTTACGCAGCTTGTGGGATAGATGTTTGAGTTTCTGCCGATGATAGTTCCGGGATTGAGTACACTGTTGCAGCCTACCTCAACGAAATCGCCAAGCATTGCACCTATCTTCTTGATGCCTGTCTCTATCTTTTCATCGTCTGACTTTACCACAACATTGGTCTTGTCGGACTTTACATTTGAAGTGATAGAGCCTGCTCCCATATGTGACTTGTAGCCGAGGATACTGTCGCCTACATAGTTATAATGAGGAGTCTGCACGTTATCAAAAAGGATAACGTTCTTCAGCTCTACCGAGTTGCCCACAACACAGTTATCGCCCACAAGTGCGCTTCCTCTGATGAACGCGCCGTGGCGTACTTCGGTATTAGCTCCGATAATGCATGGAGCTCCCAGATATGCTGTGGGAAAAACCTTTGCGGTCTTATGTACCCATACGTTTTCGGAAGGGTTATCGTACTCGTCCTTGCTGAGCGACTTGCCCAGTGTGACTATAAATTCGCTGATACCCTTGAGAGCCTCCCAAGGATATGTGAACTTGCTGAGATAATCCTTTGCCGCTGTATGAGAGAGGTCATAAAGCTGGTTTATTTTTACATTTTCCATTTTTCCTGACTCCTATTCCTGTAATTATATACACAGATATAAATATTATACTCCCCTGCGCTGAAAATGTCAATATAGCAGGAAGTTTTTCTTCACGTTTTTCGTTTAAGCTTTACATTTCAGGAAAAATATGGTAAAATATAAGCGTTCCCTTTCAGGACATTTACTATGAAACTCCGCGTCAAACAGGAAGTGTTGACTATGAAATATAAAATTATCGGTCTGCTGAAAAGTCCTGTGACGGGTATGCTGATATTCCTGTCAGCTGTTCTTATGTTTTCCCTCACCGCCTCATTAGGACTGAATGAGGACTCGGAAGCGGCAGGAAAATTTGCAGTTGCCGCTGTCAGCGCTGCTGCGGATATCGTCAACGACGAGCTGACTACCTGTCCCGTAACTACCTGCACAACGACTACGACTACCACCACGGTTACTACCACTATTGCAACTACGACCTCCCCATATGAGGTCATACAGCCTGACCGCTCCGCAGGTACTTCGCCTAACAGCGCATTCTATCAGGAAAGACTTGCAGTCGCAGGAGATTCTCTTGCACTTGGCTTCTGCTATTACGGCTTCATACCCAAAATGCATAATATTGCGGCAGACTCCGTATCCATGTGGAATCTGGACTACTTCACGTTCAATCACGGAAACGGCGAGCTGGGCTTGGTGGATTCCATTGAAGAAGTCCGTCCGAGACTGCTGTATATGTCCGTGGGTATGAACGATATAAATATGAATTCCTCCGAGAAATACGTGAAGCGCTACCGTGAGGTCATCGACGAGATAATGAAGCGTATGCCCGAGATAAACATCGTTGTGGCAGGCATAACCCCTGTGTGCTCTGAGTGCACTGTGGTCAAGAACAGCATTATCCGCGAGTACAACACGGCTCTTGAAAAAATGGTAAAGGATATGGATTCGCCGCAGGTCGTCTATTTCGACGTTTATTCAGTGGTCTGCGACGATAAACAGGATCTCCGAGATGAGTATTCCTCGGGAGACGGTATGCACATCTATATCCCATGCTACAATGATATACTGACTGCTCTGTTTGATTTCCTCGATACTACGGATTTCAAAAAGCGGTTGGGAGGATAAGGTACATTAAACGGGCTGTCGAGGACGCCAGCCCCTACATAAAAAAGGCGTGATATGATATCACGCCTTTTTTATCATGTATTCTTGTCTACCTCGTGGAACTTCTTGAGGTTGCCGATTTTTTCGTTTCTCTCGTCGAGAACTCTCTCTACCTCAGACCAGTCAAGTCCCTGATTTGCACAGAGCACCATTACGTGATAAAGCAGGTCGTTTATCTCATTCATGAGCTCGTTGTTGTCGCCGTTCTTTGCAGCGATAACTGTCTCGGTAGCCTCTTCGCCTACCTTCTTGCATATCTTGTCAACGCCCTTTTCAAAAAGGTAGCAGGTGTAGGAATTCTCAGCAGCTGTACCGTTCTCGAACTGCTTCTTTCTCTCCTTGATAACTTCAAAAATTTCCTGATAAACTGTCATTATTCATTCTCCTCTGTATTATATATTTCGTTGAAAAAGCAGCTGTAGCTTCCTGTGTGACAGGCAACTCCCGTCTGCTCAACATTCACAAGCAGGGTGTCGTTGTCGCAGTCGCCGTAGATAGAAACTACCTTCTGCAAATGTCCGCTCGTTGCGCCCTTGTTCCAGTACTCCTGACGGGAACGGCTCCAGAACCATGTATAGCCTGTTTCGAGAGTCTTTTTCAGGCTCTCCTTGTTCATATACGCAAGCATAAGAACAGTTTTTGTGTTGACCTCGTAACATATCGCAGGGATAAGCTCTCCCTTTACGAAGAATTTGTCAAGGTCGTTCATGTCTATCTTTATCATTATTTTTACCTTTCGTTTCAATAATCTATCCACCACTCGGGAGTTATATCGCCGAGCTTTATGACCTTGCCCTTGCTGTAATCGAGCATTATCTCGATATCCTTATAGCTTTCAGGCATAAGCTGCACCATAAGCTCACGGCAGGCTCCGCATGGAGCGCCCTTGCCTTCAAAGGGTGGTATGCAAAGCACCTTGTCTATCTCGTTTTCGCCATTGGTTATCATGCTGAATATGGCATTTCTCTCAGCGCAAATACCAAGTGAGGAACAGGTATCAATACATACTCCCGTATATATTTTCCCCGATTTGCTCAGCACAGCTGCCGAGACCTCGCCTGCTGTAACATATTCGGATATGCGGCGCGGCGCAAGAACAGCTTTTGCAGCTGCATACATCTCCTGCCATATCTTGTCCATGGTTCATCGCTCCTCCTTTTCGACAGGTTTACCGTTTTCGTCAAAATTTGCACGGAGCTTCATCATAACTGTGGTCATTGAACAGCTCATAGCAAGCACGATGATAACTGTTGCTGCAAGCGAAACTATAGCTGCTGTTTTTTCACTTGCAAGAAATGCCGTATTCACAGCGGCTGTCGTCAGCACGATACCTGCGATACCTGCTCTTATCCAGTACTTGCCGCAGGTCTTGTTGGCAAACTCCCATGTGTCACGGCTCTTTTTTGCACTCTCAGTCAGCACTCCGATTTTCATTTCGGAATCCTGCGGAGCGTGGAACTTCATATAATAGCCGCCAAACAGAGCTGCCGCAGAGAAAATCACATCCAATATCAGAAAAAACCAAAGCATAGCTCTCACCTCACGTACAAAGCTTATCTGACTATTACGCCCTTACCGCGGCAGTAGTCCTTGACCTCGCCTACGGTGAGCTCCTTGAAGTGGAAAAGTGAAGCCGCAAGAGCTGCGGTAGCTCCTGTTTTTTCAAAAACCTCATAGAAATCGTTTATCTTGCCTGCTCCGCCGCTGGCGATAACAGGTATGGAGCAGTTGTCGCATACAGCCTTCAGCATAGGGATATCGAAGCCCTCCTTTGTGCCGTCTGCGTCTATGGAGTTAAGACATATCTCGCCTGCTCCCAGCTTTTCGATAGTGTGTACCCAGTCGATAAGGTCTATGCCCATGTCCTTGCGTCCGCCGTTTATATAGACTGTCCACTTGTTGTCGGCTATCTTCTTGGCGTCGATACCTACGCAGATACACTGGCTGCCGAAGATATCAGCTCCGTCTTTGATGAGCTGTGGATTCTGTACAGCCTGAGAGTTTACCGAGACCTTGTCTGCGCCTGCTCTCAGCGCCTCGCGGATATCGTCAACGGTCTTGATACCGCCGCCCACTGTAAGAGGTACGAATACCTTTTTCGCAGTATCTCTTACTACGTCGAGGAAAACTCCTCGTCCCTCAAATGAAGCCGTGATATCGTAGAATACTATCTCGTCAGCGCCCTGCTTGTTGTACTCCTCGGCACACTCAACAGGATCGCCTACATCACGGACTCCCTCAAAATTCACGCCCTTGACTACCTTGCCGTTTCTTACGTCAAGACAAGGGATTATTCTCTTTGCAAGCATTATTTCACTTCCTTTTATCCGTTCTTAGCCTTTATATACATTCTTATGGAGGTAAATACCATTACAGGCAGCGATATCAGCACGATAAGACCTAATATACGCCTTACCCAGTCATTGAGCTCAATTTCAGCCATTTTCAATAGTATAATGATGACTGAGCATATACTGCCTGCCAATAATGATATTATCCATGCTTTTGTCGGTTTTACATCATTCATATTACTTCTCCGCATATTCTACGGCTTCTCTCAGGTCGAGAGTGCCTTTGTATATTGACTTTCCGCAGATAGTTCCGTAAAGTCCCATTCCCTTGCAGGCGATTATATCGTCCATTGTGTGGACACCGCCGCTTGCTACGATATTGGCTCTGCCCTCGGTAGCGTCTGCAAGCTTTTTGAGCTGCTCACGGTTTACTCCCGAGAGTGTGCCGTCCTTGGATATATCGGTGAAAATGAAATACTTCACTCCTGATTCTATCATCTTGTTTGCAAGGTCGATATAGTGCACGTCGGAGCTTTCAAGCCAGCCCTCTGTAGCTACCATTTCGTTCATTGCGTCGATCCCAACGACTATCTTCTCACTGCCGAACTTTTCAACGGCTTCGCAGACAAGCTTAGGATCTTTCAGTGCTACAGAACCGAGGATAACTCTTGTGATACCCATATCGAGATACTCACGAATGGTCTGTATACTGCGGATACCGCCGCCAAGCTCTACTTTGAGGTCTGTCTTTTCGGCAACGTCTGTGTATATCTTTGTATTGACAGGTCTGCCCTCTTTTGCGCCGTCAAGGTCTACCATGTGTATCCACTGAGCGCCTGCTGCCTCGAAGCCCTTTGCAGTTTCGAGATAGTCTGAGGCTACCTTTTCAACTGTGGAAAAGTCGCCCTTGAACAGTCGAACGCAGTTGCCGTCCTTTATATCTATTGCAGGTAAAATTATCATTATTATTCTCCTTCTGCTCTGATAAGCTTCAGTAATGGATCCAGATTTTTCTTGTCCGTCCAGTCCACTTTCTTGTCCTTGACCTCCAGCATCGGACGGTCATATTCTTTAAGCTCCGCAGGATCTTTTTTCTCCAGCATTTTGATGTATAGCTTTATCATTGCCTTGTCGGAAAAGCCGAGAGCGTCCATGTTCCATGAACCGCGGTAGTAAAACAGCGGTATGTCTGCAAGCTCGCCGCCGAGATTCTTCTTTTTCAGTATATCCATTACCTCGCCGCTGTGTGGAGCAAGTCCGCAGCAATAAACGAATATCCTCTTGCCCTTTAGAGCTCCGATATTCTTTTTCAGAAATCCTATACCTGCTATCGCAGATGCATAAACGCCGCCGCCAAGAATTATCGTATCGTATTTTTCAACATCTTTTATGTCAGCTTTTTTTGTGTCGATGACCTTGAATCCTGTCTCCTCAGAGAGCCAATGTGCATACTTTGCAGAAGCTCCGTACTTAGAACGACAGAGTATTATTCCGTTCATTTTATTACCTCGTTAGTTTATTTCTTATTATTTCTGCGTATTCAGAGGAAAGTCCCATAGCTTCAAAATATTTTTCCACAGTACCGAAGCGCTCCGCGAAAAGGTCGATGAAGCAATTCATGCTCCTCGGATTGGCAAGAACTATGTTCCTGTCCACCTCGGGGTGAGCGCTGAGGAATGCCTCTAAGTTCTTGTGGTTGTACTCGCGGCTGACGACGTAATTTTCAACGATATCCTCACGCTCTGCGCCGCAGAGCAGAAGAATTATAGCTGACACGACTCCCGTTCTGTCTTTGCCTGCCGTACAGTGGAAAAGAACACCCTCTGCTGCTTCTGCAATGGTTTTCATCACCTTCGGCATACTATCAGCCGTTGCTATGTCCATGTAGGAAAGCGGTACAGCTTCAAGGCTCTCAGGTACGCCGCTGCCCTCGGTTATAGGGAAATGATGATACTCAAATCCCTCAATATCAGCAAGTCCGCAGGGCTTTCTAAGCCGCTCCTCTTCCGTGCGCATATCTATTATAGTTGTGATATGAGCAGCGCGGAGCTTCTCGGCGTCCTCTGCTGTTGGTGCCACAGGCACATCACTGCGCCAGAAAACGCCGCACTTTGTAAACCCTCCGTCAGACGTTCTTATGCCGCCCAGCTCCCTTGTATTACAGGTGCATGAAAGCAGGCTCTTGTATGTCATATAAGTCCTCCGAAGCTGCGAAGTATCTTAAGACCTGTTTCGCCGCTCTTTTCGGGGTGGAACTGTGCTCCGTAAACGTACTTCCCGTCGTAAACAAGAGCAGGAACACGTCCGCCGTACTCAACGTAGGCAGCGATATCCTTGTCCTCGCAGTGTGCCTTGTAGCTGTGAACGAAGTAAACATACTCGTTGTCGCTCACATTTGCAAGCAGCGGACAATCATTGAGCTTTTCAAGCTTGTTCCAGCCCATATGCGGGATTACAAGGTCGGGCTCTTCCATTTTGCGGACGCTGCCGCCGATAAGTCCCAGACCGTCGCACTCCTCGAACTCGTAGCCCTTGTCGAATATGAGCTGCATACCGAGGCAGATACCGAGGAACGGCTTTCTTGCGGCTTCTTCCTTGATAGTGTCCACAAGTCCTGTAGCTTCAAGCTTTTTCATAGCCGCAGGGAATGCTCCCACACCGGGAAGTATCACCGCGTCTGCTGCCTTTACGGACTCCTTGTCGCTGACGAGCTTACTTTCAAGTCCGAGGTAGTCCAGCGCGTTCTTGACGCTGAAAATATTGCCTGCGCCGTAGTCGATTATCGCTATCATCAGAGAACTCCTTTCGTGGAGAGCGTTGAGCCGTCCTTGTTCTCGGTAACGGCTGTTTTAAGAGCGTGTGCAACTGCCTTGTAGACAGCCTCTGCCTTGTGGTGGTCATTGCTGCCATAAAGCAGATTTATGTGCAGTGTCATACCCGAATTGAATGCGAATGCTCGGAAGAACTCCTCTGTCATGCAGAGGTCATAGTCTCCGCAGCTCTGATTTGTAAAATCACAGTTGAACACAAGGAAAGGTCTGTTGCTCAGGTCGAGACTTGCCATAGCAAGGGACTCGTCCATAGGGATATAAGCCGTACCGTAGCGGACTATGCCCGACTTTGTGCCGAGAGCCTGTCCCAGAGCCAGTCCCAGAGCTATACCTGTGTCCTCAATGGTGTGGTGACAGTCAACGTGCAGGTCGCCCTTTACCTTGACGGTCATGCTGATACCGCTGTGTACCGACAGCGCTGTGAGCATATGGTCGAAGAAGCCTACGCCTGTGTCGATATCAGCCTTTCCCTTTTCGTCAAGAGATACGGATATCTTTATCTGAGTTTCCTTGGTAACTCTTTCAATTTCAGCCTTGCGCATTGCAGCCGCCTCCTTTATTTTCTGAAGTAGTTTTCAAGCACTTCCATAAGACGTGCATTTTCCTCGGCGCTGCCCGATGTGATTCGTATAGCGCCCTTGAATTTTCTTATTGCGATTGAATTGTCCAGCATGAACTGATATATCTTGTCGCATTCATCTGTCTTTATGAATACAAAATTGGTGCATGGCTCATATACTTTATCAAAGCAGCCGTACTTCTTATCCAGTGCTGCGATGTCGCTGTAGAGCTTCTTTGTATTTGCAACTATAGTATTGCGGCAGTCCGCAAGATACTGCTTCTCGCTGAGTATATCCGCAACTATCGTCTGTGCCACTGTGTCGTTGTTGTATGGAGACTTGGCTGCGCGGATGGCATTGGTTATAGTCTTGTTTGCAACTGCAAAACCGAATCTTACAGCCGCCATGCCGATAGCCTTTGAGCAGGTCTTGAGGATAATAAGATTGCTGTAGTTGTTTACCTCGTCAAGGACAGACTGGTCCCAGAAGTCCATATAAGCTTCGTCAAGAATAATGAGAACGTCTTCAAGAGACTCGATTATCTTTCTTACAGAAGCTCTGTCCAGACCGAGAGATGTGGGGTTGCAGGGGTTCGAGAAGATAAGTCCCTTTGCGCCCTTTTCCTTGCAGAAAGCAATGAGCTTGTCAGGGTTTATTGTCAGGTCGGCTTCTTTCTGATAGGTCTCAACGTTTACCTCATAGAGCTGTGCGTAAAACTGATACATTGAGAAGTCGTAGGACACGTTCACTACTGTGTCCCCTGCCTCAAAGAAGCAGCCCTCGATAATGCTGATGAGCTCGTCGGAGCCGTTTCCTGCGCTGATAAGCTCCTCGGGTATGTTGTAGAGCTCCGCAAAAGCCTTTGTGGGAGCCTTTGCAAGGCAATCGGGATAGCGGTTGAAGTCTATCTGCGAAATGCTCTTTGCTATCTTTGCCTTTAAGCTGTCGCTTAAATTGAAACAGCTCTCGTTTGCGTCAAGTCTTATATCATAGTGTCCTGTTATGGGATCGTAGGGCACTAAATTTACAAGCTTTTTATTCAGTTTGTAACTCATATTTTATCCTTTCCAAAAAAACACCTATAGGGCAGCTGTATTCCAAGCCGCCCCATTGCGTGATTTAGTCTTCAAATCTTACCTTTATGGCATTGGCGTGAGCTGTAAGTCCCTCACGCTCTGCGATAAGAACGATGTCGTCCTTAGCCTTTCTGAGGGCGTCCTCAGTATAATATGTGTAAGCAGTACGCTTTGTAAAGCTTGCAACTCCGAGAGGAGAGAAGAAACGAGCTGTACCGCTTGTTGGAAGGACGTGGTTAGGTCCTGCGTAATAGTCGCCGAGTGGCTCGGAAGCATAGTGACCGAGGAATATAGAGCCTGCGTTGTCAAGGCTGCCGAGAAGCTCGAATGGGTTCTCCATAAGGACTTCAAGGTGCTCGGGAGCTATCTCGTTTGCCAGCTCTACGCACTTTTCACGGCTGTCGGCAATGATAACTGCGCCGTAGTCCTCAAGGGACTTCTCGATAATGCTCTTTCTGGAGAGATACTCCTTCTGACGGTCTATCTCCTTGATAGTCTCGTCAGCAAGCTTCTCGCTGGTTGTTACCATTATTGCAGAAGCAAGCACGTCGTGCTCTGCCTGTGACATAAGGTCGGCAGCTGCGAACTTGGGATTTGCTGTATCGTCAGCAATAACAAGTATCTCGCTTGGACCTGCTATCATGTCGATATCAACTACGCCGTAAAGAAGCTTCTTGGCTGTAGCTACATAGATGTTTCCGGGACCTACTATCTTGTCGCACTTTGGTATCTCCTCTGTGCCGTATGCAAGAGCTGCGATAGCCTGTGCGCCGCCCGAGAGGAACACTCTGTCCACGCCGCAGATAGCTGCCGCAACAAGGATATCCTTGTTCGGTGTACCGTCCTTCAGCGGAGGAGTTACCATGATTATCTCCTTGACGCCTGCAATTTTAGCAGGTATAGCGTTCATAAGAACGCTTGACGGATAAGCAGCCGTGCCGCCGGGAACATAGAGACCTACTCTGTGCAGTCCGCGGATACGCTGTCCCATTATAACGCCGTTATCCTTGGCAGAGATAAAACTCTGCTCCAGCTGTCTCTGGTGGAAATCGGCAATATTCTCCTGTGCATTCAGAAGAGCGTCAACGAACTCCTGGTCTGCCTCTGTGAGAGCGTCGTTGATGACCTCGCGTGGTACTTCGTAGTACTGGGGCAGATTGCCGTCAAATTTGAGAGTATAGCCCTTTACAGCTTCGTCGCCATTCTCCTTGACGTTCTCGATTATCTCGGAAACGACTTCTGTGACCTTCTTATTGGTCTCGCCGCTTCTCTTTTTAAGGTCACTGAGGAATGCAACTTCGTCAGTGCCGTTTGCAAATATCTTCTTCATCAGAGATTCTCCTCTATAAGTGTAATAAGTCTGTCTATTTCAGCGTGTCTCATTTTAAGGCTAACGGTGTTTGCGATAAGTCTTGCGGAGATAGGTGCAACGTCCTCGATGACTTCAAGTCCGTTCTCCCTGAGAGTAGTACCTGTCTCAACTATATCAACGATACCGTCAGCAAGTTCAAGAAGCGGTGCAAGCTCAACAGAGCCCTCTATCTTGATTATCTCGGTATCCATGCCCTTCTTCTCAAAGAAGCTTCTTGCTACATTCGGATACTTTGTAGCGATAGTCTTTATGCCGTAGCCGCTGTAGAAGTCGTAACCTTTTTTAGTTGCAAGAGCGAACTTGCATTTGCCGAATCCAAGGTCCACAAGCTCATAGAACTTGCCTTTCATCTCCATGATAGTGTCCTTGCCCACAACGCCCATGTCGCACACGCCATGCTCAACATAGGTGATAACGTCGTTTGCCTTGGCAAGTACGACTTCAAGATTTGCGTCAGGTACGGGAAGTATGAGCTTTCTGCCCTTTTCACGTACAGCTGTGCAGTCGAAGCCCAGCTTTTCAAGGAGACCAACTGTGTCCTTTTCCAGTCTGCCCTTTGTAAGAGCCATTCTTATAGGCTTGTTCATATGTTTACCTCCTTGCTCTCGCCGTCGATAACGACTACCTTTGCTATCTTCTTCTCCATAGCGTATTCACGGACACTTTCAAGGTCGTCGAAGAGAGCGTTCTCAACGATAAGTCCCTGCTCACGGAGCTCCTTTGCAGCCTTGAGAGCAGCTACCTCGCAGCCCTCCTCGGCAAATACGATAACGTCAGCCTTTGGCTCGGCAGGAAGAACGTCGCTCTTTTCCATGAGCTTTGCAACTGCGTTGATATTTACCGCAAAGCCGATAGCAGGAACGTCGTAGCCGAACTCGGAGATAAGCTTGTCGTAGCGTCCGCCCGAGAGAACCTCCTCGCCGTGTCCCTGTAAATAGCCCTTTATGATAAGACCTGTGTAGTAGTCGGTCTTGTTTACCAGTCCGAGGTCAACGGTGATAGTACCGTCGCCGCCGCAGAGCTCGGAAGCGTCTGCGTAAATATTTCTCAGCTCGTCAAGGATACGCTTGATATTGTCATCAGGCATAAGCTCCTCAGCCTTTTCAAATACTTCCTCGCCGCCGAAGAGCGCAGGAAGCTTCTTGAGGGCATTTGTAACAGGTGAATTGCCGAAGCTGTCAAGCAGGTCGTTGAGAGCAGGGAAATTCTTATTCTCGATGAGCTTTCTGATGTTTTCCTTGTCATTTTCAGAAGCGTCCAGCTTGCTGACAAGCTCCTTGAAAATACCGATATGACCGAGTTCAAGTGAGAACTCCATGCCGAAGGAGCTGAGCGAATCAACAGCTGTTGATATTACTTCAAGGTCAGCCATTTTAAGCTGAGAGCCGATAAGCTCGATACCTGCCTGTACTACCTCGTCGCTTCTGCCTTTAAGTGAGGGCTCGGTGGTGTAAACAGCCTGAGCGTAGCAGAGCTTCAGCGGAAGAACTGCGTCTCTCAGACGAGTCGCAACTATTCTTGCGATAGGCATTGTAGTATCGGGGCGCATAACGAGAAGTCTGCCCTTGCTGTCTGTCAGCTTGTACAGGTTCTCCTGCGGAAAATAGCGTGAATTAAGGTTGAATACGTCAAAGAACTCCAGACCGGGAGTGATAGTCTCACTGTAGCCGCTGCTTCTGAAAAGTCCCATGAGAGTATTCTCTATATTTCGTCTTACTATGCACTCTCCGAAGAGCAGGTCCTTTGTACCCTCGGGAGTGATAAGGTCGTAATTTTTCATAGTAACCTCCTTGGTAATCACTTTAGTCTGCTAACATGATAATATGATAACATATTACTAAGTAAAAGTCAAGTTAAAAGAAAGACATCTGTGTGGATTCGGGTAAATCACCAAACGCACCTATGCTTTTCAACATATCAATTGTAGTTTTTGACGCTCCGCTCTCGGACTGGAATTCCTCTATTGACATGAATCCGCCCTTTTGCACAGTCTCGTAAATGCCCTTGGCAGCGTTGTCTCCGACGCCGCTCATAGCTGAGAAAGGTATCCTCAGCTTACCGTCCTCTACAAGATAGTCGGTAGCGTGGGACTTGAACAGGTCGATAGGCAGGAACTCATAGCCGCGCGACATCATCTCGTTTGTAATGAGCAGGATATCGTAGAGTGCGCTGTCCTTGTTGGTCTTGTCGTTGCCCAGAGCCTTTATCTCCTCTATCTTGGCACGGACTGCGCCAATGCCTTTGACAGCAAGCTCTGCGTCGAAGTCCTCGCCTCTTACGGAGAAGTAGGTAGCATAATACTCCAGCGGCATATGGAGCTTGAACCAGCCCAGCTTGATAGCCGCGATAACGTAAGCCGCCGCGTGAGCCTTAGGGAACATATACTTTATCTTCAGACAGCTCTCGATGTACCATTCGGGTACGTTATGGTCGCGGAGCATTTGGATGATCTCAGGTGTGAACTGCTTTGGCGCTTTTCCCTTACGAGTCCACTCCATTATCTGGAAAGCCATTTTCGGCTCGACGCCCTTATATAATAAGTAGGTCATAATGGAGTCACGGGTTCCGATAACGTCGGAAATGGTGCATACGCCGTTGTCGATAAGGTCCTTGGCATTTCCAAGCCAAACGTCGGTACCGTGAGAAAGTCCCGATATCTGCAAAAAGTCGCTGAACTTAGTTGGTTTTGCGTCCAGAAGCATCTGTATGGTGAAGCCCGTGCCCATTTCGGGGATACCGAGACTTCCCGTCTTACAGTAGATGTCCTCTGGTGTAACTCCCAGCACGTCGCAGTTTGTACACATACGGATAACGTCGGGATCTGACGTGGGAACGTCCTTTATCTTGATACCCGTCAGGTCTTCAAGGTGCTTGTACAGGGTAGGAACAACGTGTCCCAGCTCGTCAAGCTTCAGTATGGTATCATGGAGGGAGTTGAACGTGAAGTGAGTTGTGATTATCTCGGAATCCGCAGTATCAGCAGGGTGCTGAACGGGAGTGAAGTCGTAAACGTCGTAGTCCGACGGTACAACGACCATTCCGCCGGGGTGCTGACCTGTGGTCCTCTTGATACCTGTACAGCCGATAGCAAGTCGGCTCATTTCCGCGTTGTTCAGCGTGATACCGTTATCCTCACAGTACTTCTTAACGTAGCCGTAGGCGGTCTTTTCCGCAACAACGGAGATAGTTCCCGCCTTGAAAACGTTGGATTTTCCGAAGAGCTTCTCTGTATAGCGATGAGCCCAGAACTGGTACTCATCGGAGAAGTTAAGGTCGATATCAGGCGCTTTATCGCCGTCGAAGCCAAGGAAGGTCTCGAAGGGGATATCGTGTCCGTCACGGTTCATGTCCTTGCCGCAGTCGGGACACTTTTTCGGCGGCAGGTCGAAGCCCGAGCCGTATACACCGTCCAGCAGGAACTCGCTGTGCTTGCAGTTGGGGCATACATAATGGGGCGGCAGAGGATTTACCTCCGAGATACCTGCCATTGAAGCCACGAATGAAGAACCAACGGAACCTCTCGAACCAACGAGATAGCCGTTCTCAACGGAGTTCCACACCAGCTTCTGGGCGATGATATAGAGCACGGAGAAGCCGTGCTTGATGATAGACGAAAGCTCACGGTCAAGGCGCTTGTCGACCAGCTCGGGGAGCGGATCACCGTATATCTCATGGGCTTTGTCGTGGGTTATCTTAACCAACTCCTCCTCTGCTCCCTCGATAGTGGGAGTAAAGGTTCCCTTTGGTATGGGGCGGACTACCTCTATCTGGTCGGCAATGGCATTGGTATTGGTGATAACTACTTCCTTTGCCTTGTCCTCGCCTAAATACGCAAACTCCGCCATCATCTCCTCGGTAGTTCTGAGGTAGAGAGGAGCCTGCTCCTCGGCGTCCTTGAAGCCCATGCTTGCAAGGATTATCTTACGGTAGATAGCGTCCTTGGGATCAATGAAGTGAACGTCGCAGGTAGCGCAGGTAGGAAGTCCCAGTCTGTCGCCCATTTCAACGATATAGCGGTTGAAATCGCGGAGCTCCTCGTCGTCCTTCGCCACGCCGTCGCGCACCATGAACTTATTGTTGCCTATGGGCTGAATCTCAAGATAGTCGTAGAACTTAGCAAGATCGTCGATGTAGTCCTGCTCGCGGATATCCAGCATAGCCTGGAATATCTCGCCGGCCTCGCAGGCGCTTCCGTAGATAAGTCCCTCGCGGTGCTCGATAAGTCTCGACTTAGGTATAAGGGGCTTTTTATAGAAGAATTCAAGGTTGCTAAGGGATACAAGTCTGTAGAGATTCTTCAGACCTGCCTGATTGCGGACAAGTATGATAAAATGGTAGCTTTTCAGCTTCTTTGTCTCTATCTCGTCCACAAGGATATTGAGCTGCTGTATGGACTTGAAGCTTCTTTCACTTTTCAGTCTACCGATAAGCTCAATGTATATCTTTGCCAGCATGAGAGCGTCGTCTGAGGCTCTGTGGTGGTCGAATTTTCCAAGTTTAAGCTGTTTTGCCACAAGGTTCAGCTTGTGACGTCCCATTTCGGGGAGCATGGACTGACACATGATAAGCGTGTCTACCCATGTGTATTCAAAATCAATGCTCTGCCTTTTGCAGACCTGATTTATCATGTTTGTATCGTAACGGGCGTTGTGAGCCACAAGAACAGGCTTGTCTCCGCAGAACTCCATGAACATACGGAGCGCCTCTGCTTCGTCGGGAGCATTTGCAACATCGGCGTCGCTTATGCCTGTGAGCTCCGTTATCCTCTCGGGAATATGAAATCCAGGGTTGACCTTGGTATTGAAGCTGTCAACTACCTGTAGATTTTTCAGCTTGACAGCGCCTATCTCGGTGAGCCTGTCGTTGCGGAAGCTGAGTCCCGTAGTCTCAACGTCGAATATGATTATCTCGTCATCAAAGGAGCGGTCATCACTGCCGTAAACTGCCATATCACGCTCTATATCGTTTACAACGTATGCCTCCATGCCGTAGATGACCTTGAAGTTCTTGGGCATATTGTACATACAGTCGGGGAAAGCCTGAACGTTGCCGTGGTCGGTTATCGCCATAGCCTGATGTCCCCAGCTTGCCGCCCTGTTGATAAGTGTAACAGGATCGGTAACAGCGTCCATAGCGGACATATTGCTGTGGCAGTGGAGCTCAACGCGCTTTTCGGGATAGTTGTCCATTTTGGGTATGCGCTTTACCTTGATAAGAGAATTTGCAGATATAACGATGTCTCGTGCATAGGAATCGTAGTCCAGCTTGCCCGATACAAGAAGAGTAGCTCCGCTCTTTATGGAGCCCAGCTTCATCTCCTCGACTTCCTCGTTCTTGGCAAATATCTTTATTTTAAGTGAGCCGCTGTAGTCGGTGATATCATAGGTGACAACGGTCTTTTCGTTGCGGACTTCTTTGAGCTCCGAAGCAAAAACGTCGCCCACAACGACAACCTTTTCGCCGAGGTGCTGTACAGCCTCGCATATCGGTATGGGCTTTTCGCGTATAGCCCTGCCCTTCACTATCTCGGCAGATTCCGCGTCGAAGTCCTTATCGAGAGCCGTAACGTCAAGTGTGGCTGTAGGGATAACGGACTTCATTTCCTCGTTCTTTATCTCGTCGGGAGTCTTATCGGGGATAAGCTGACTGCTGTAGTCGGGCATATCAGCTTCAAGGCGCTCTATCATCTTGTCGTACTGCTCCACGCTTACGGAGGTATCGCCGTCGAGGACTACCTTGACTCTTACGCCGAACTGATTGTATATCATTCGGGAAAAGCCTGTGCAGAAGTTGAACTTGTCCAGTATATCACGTCCACCGTGAACTATCCTTATGCGGAGCTCGCCGTTGCCGAGAGAAACGTCAGCGTCGTCGAGAAAGCCGTTCACCACAGGGATATCACGCTTTAACAGCTTTATGAGCTCGCCGTAGCAGTCCATGCCGAATTTCTCGGAGGGATAACGGCAGGCAAGACGCACCTGCTCCACCTTTATGGCAGCTTCCACTGCTTTTTCAAATGCGAATACATCATCACTGGGGACTACCTCGTCGAAATGTGCATGAAAACGGATAGATTCAAGATTTTCACTGTATGTGAGCTTGAAAATCTCTCCGTTCATTACGCTTTCGGGGAGCTCCGATATGTATTCCTTGAGAAATTCGGATATTTTTATCTGCATTATAAAACTCCAGTCCAAATGAATTGATCAAAGCTTGTCTATCTCCGCAAGAAGCTCGGAAACTATGTCCTCTTCCTTTATCTTACGCTGTGTCCCGTCCTTTTTGAATATGATAGCACAGCCGTCGCCGCCTGCGATACCTACATCGGCTTCGCGGGCTTCTCCGGGACCGTTTACTACACAGCCCATAACTGCAACTGTTATATCCTTGTCCATGTCCTTGACAGCTTCTTCAACCATTTTTGCAGTATTTATAAGATCGATACGTGTTCTGCCGCAGGTCGGACATGAAACTATCCTTACGCCGCCGCGCTTGCCGATACTTTTGAGGATATCCTTAGCGGCAGCTACCTCACGGACAGGATCGTCAGTAAGGGATACTCGGATCGTCTCGCCTATGCCGTCGCAGAGCAGAGAGCCGATACCAACAGCGGACTTGATAAGTCCCATGCGCTCTGTGCCTGCTTCTGTTACTCCGAGGTGGAGCGGATAATTACACTTCTGTGCAGCAAGTCTGTATGAAGCGATCATCTTGTTTACGTCAGATGACTTTATGGAAATAACTATATCGTTGAAGTCGAAACGCTCCAGCATAGCTGCGTGTCCCATAGCGCTCTCAACAAGAGCCTCGGGAGTAGGAGAGCCGTACTTGGCAAGTATCTCCTTCTCAAGTGAGCCCGAGTTTACGCCGATACGGATAGGAAGATTCCTTGCACGGCAGGCGTCAACTACTGCCTTTACTCTGTCCATGCCGCCGATATTCCCGGGGTTTATGCGTATCTTGTCAACTCCAGCCGCCGCGGACTCGATAGCCAGCTTGTAGTCGAAGTGGATATCTGCAACGAGAGGCATCTTCACAGCCTCCTTGATAGCAGGGATAAGCTTTACAGCCTCCATATTCGGGATAGCTGCGCGGATTATCTCGCAGCCTGCCTTTTCAAGCTCCACAGCCTGCTTAACGCTGCCCTCGATGTCGTCCGAGCGCATATTCAGCATGGACTGGATATATATATGCTTTCCGTCGAGGACGCAGTCCCCTACCTTTACAGGTCTGACATTTCTCATGATATCTCTCCTTACTATGTAATCGGTGAATAACGCTTAGTTGTTATTCTTGTGGTATTTCACGGGCGGCGGAACGCCGCCCCTACACTGCTTTCCAATAAAATTTACTCTCAAAGCGTGAGCTTTGCTCCGTCCTCAGTTATAACGACTTCGGGGAAAAGCTCCTTCAATTCTTCCTCATAGACAGAGGGCTCCTTTTCAGCAGGACTGTAATGCGTCAGCCACAGCCGCTTCACGTTTGCTTTTGCTGAAATGTCGCAGGCGTCCTGCATGAGCATATGACACTTTTCGTTCATGGACTCCTTTTTCTCGGGAAGTCCGTACATACCCTCACATATGAAAAGGTCGGAGCTCTCGGCAAAGCCTGCCAGCTCCGCTATCGGAAGTGTATCCGTGGTATAGGTTATCTTGATAGGAGCTCTCTTTTCTCCCGTTACTTCCTCGGGAGCTATGCTCCTGCCGTCATCAAGGGTGACAGTCTCACCTGCGTGAAGCCTTTTCCAGTACTCCACAGGGATATTCAGCGCCTTAGCGTTTTCAGGCAGGAAAGGGGGCTTTTTTTCAAGAATAAGGCTGTATCCTATACAGCCGACTCTGTGAGATAAGGGCAGAGTCCTTATTTTCAGCATGGGTTCTATCATATCCGCCGAAAACTCAGAGGGCTTGTCCTCGGGAAGTCCGTGGAGCCTTACCTCATAGGGCAGAGCTCCGCAGACGCTCATAAGACTTCGCAGAACAGGCAGACAGCTCTCAGGAGCGGCTATGTCAAGGGGCTCGGTACGGGAGCTGTTCCCGATAGAAAGCAGCAGTCCCGGAAGTCCCGTTACATGGTCTGCATGGCAGTGAGTAATGAGCAGGAGCTCTATCCTGCTCATTTTAAGTCCGTGCTTTGCAATGGCTACCTGAGTACCCTCGCCGCAGTCGATGAGGACTGCCTTTCCGTTATATTCGGCATACAGACTGGTTAGGAATCTGTCCTTCAAGGGCAGCATTCCGCCTGTTCCCAATAAGCAGATATCAGGCATTTCAACCTCCTGTAATAAGTCTTGCTATATCGTTGTAGGTTGCGAATATCATTACTCCGAAGAGGAGCACCATGCCTGCAAGATGTACGTAGCCCTCGTGCTCGGGCTTTACAGGCTTGCGGCGTACAAGCTCTATAAGGCAGAACAGCAGACGTCCGCCGTCAAGTCCCGGTATGGGAAGAAGATTGAATATACCGACATTGATAGTTATAAGCGCTGTCATGTATATCAGCTTGTAGATAGCGTCAACAATGGACTCGTTGTTCTTGGTCTGCTCGCTGATAGCCGTTACAACGCCTACAGGTCCCGAAACGTCCTCCTTGTGGAGCTGACCTGTCAGCATCTGTTTAAGTGACAGTCCAACGATATGACTCATAGACATGAAGATATCTCCCGAGCCCTTGATAACCGTGAGAGGAGTCTTATCCTTGTACACAACGCCGAAGTCGATAACTCCGCCGCCCTCAGCCTTATCCTCGAAGAATACATCGTTGAGAGTGACCTTCTTGCCGTCGCGCTTTACGACTACCTTGTGTCCCTCATTGCTTGTAATGGAATCGAAGATGTAGTTGAGGTCGAGGGTGCTGTATATCCTTGTGCCGTCAACGGAAATGAGCTTGTCGCCGTGACGGAGTCCCGATTCGTAGCTTTCGGCAAAATATGTCACTGTGCCGTCATCGTTGCGCTGACCGCTGAAGCCCTTGATAGTAGTTGTAGGCACCTGCTCCATCATGCATACAAGTATCATCAGCATGACGATACCCAGCACGAAGTTCATTGCCGCGCCTGCCACAAGAACTATCATACGTTTCCAGAGCTTTGCATTGCGGAAGCTTCGCGGATCGCTGTTGGTGGAATCCTCGCCCTCCATTGCGCAGTAGCCGCCTACAGGCAGAGCTCTCAGTGAATACTTGGTCTCGCCTTTCTGCTTCTGGAGAAGCTTAGGTCCCATACCGACTGAAAACTCCAGCACCTTTATGCCGCTGAGCTTGGCGCATATAAAATGCCCGAATTCGTGAACTGTAACTATTAGTCCGAATATAAGTATCGCAATAATAATACCCATGTTGCCTGTTCCTTTCTTAATACAGCTTATTCAGCCGCGATGCGCTCCCTGACGTATGCTCTTGCCGCAGTATCGGCTTTCATAACGTCATCATAGCTCTTTATCTCAGAGAGCCCGAACTTATCGAGAACCGACGATACCATTTCGCCTATCTCTATGAAGCGTATCTCGTCATGGAGAAATGCCTTTACTGCTTCTTCATTGGCTGAGTTTACCAGACATGGATAAGCTCCGCCGCGCTTTATAGCTTCGATAGCCGCTGACAGACACTTGAAGGTGTCGTAGTCGGGCTTCTCGAATGTGAGCTTTCCGTAATCCGTCAGTGAAAGACGTCCCGTAGGACAGCTCATTCTGTCGGGATAAAGAAGAGCGTACTGTATCGGTATCTTCATATCGGGAACGCCCATTTGTGCTATCACCGAGTAGTCGTTGTACTCAACTGCCGAGTGAACGACGCTCTGGCGGTGCACAACTATCTCTATCTGGTCGGGAGTGAGGTCAAAGAGCCATTTAGCCTCGATGAATTCAAGTCCCTTGTTCATAAGTGTAGCAGAGTCAATGGTTATTTTATTACCCATTTCCCAGTTCGGGTGGTGGAGAGCCTGAGCCTTTGTTACGCTTTTCAGCTCCTCGTAGCTTCTGCCGAAGAACGGTCCGCCCGAAGCAGTAAGGATTATCTTGCTGAGCTGTGAGCGCTTGTTGCCCTGTAAGCACTGGAATATAGCCGAATGCTCGCTGTCAACGGGGTATATCCTTACGCCCTTGTCAGCAGCCGCTTTCATTACAAGCTCGCCGCCTGCAACGAGTGTTTCCTTGTTTGCAAGTGCAAGGTCCTTTCCTGCGTCTATAGCTGTAAGTGTGGGAAGAAGTCCTACCATGCCTACAACTGAATTGAGGACGATATCAGCTTCATCAAGAGAGGCAAGCTTGCAAAGTCCCTCCATGCCGATGTAGAGCTTCACGTCAAGGTCGGAGATACGGCTTTTCAGCTCGCCGTACTTCTCCTCGTTATAGATACAAGCATATGCAGGACGGAATTTCCTTATCTGCTGCTCTAACGCCTCAACGCTGCTGTGAGCTGCAAGGGCAGCGACTTTGAGTCCGTGCTTCTCGCAGACCTCAAGGGACTGCGTACCGATAGAGCCTGTCGAACCGAGTATCGACACCGTTTTATTCATTATATTTTCCCCTTTTCACGGAAATAACTTCCGAATGGTTATTTTGTCAAAGTCCTTTATAAAATGCGAAAGGGACTATCCGTGAATAGTCCGTTTCAGAAATATCACTGTACGCCGAATATGGCGATAAATGCATAAAATGTAGGCAGCACGAAAAGAACGCTGTCAAAGCGGTCCATAAGTCCGCCGTGTCCCGGCATTATCTTTCCGTAGTCCTTGAAGCCTATCTGGCGCTTTACCATAGAAGCAGAAAGGTCGCCGACTGTGCCGATAACAGCACATACTATGCCTGTTACGCAGGCGATAACCGCACTCTTTACCGAAAAGCCATAGTAAACGGAGAATGCCACTGCATAAACAACAGCTGTAGTCACGATACCGCCCACAAGTCCTTCAATAGTCTTTTTGGGGCTTATCTCGGGACAGAGCTTATGCTTGCCTATGGCAACGCCTGTGAAGTATGCTCCAGTATCTGCTATCCATGCGCCGCAGAGTCCCATAATGAGCAGGAAAAGACCATCTTGGCTTCCAAAGCTGTCAAATTTGAGCATTGAAGTCATAGCCTGCGGTACAAGTATCATTACAGCAAGCACGAAGAATACCTGCTCATAGCGTATCTCCTTGTGCTTTCTGAGCCATGTTACGAATATAACGAACGCTGCCGCTAAAACAAAGCAGAACAGTATCAGACTATAGAATGTTTCAATTGAAGCGGACAATCCGCTTTCTGAAGTATATATTACTTCACTACGCAGATTCATAGAGTTCACTTTATACTCCGCCTCGCCGAAAACATAATACAGCATGGGTACGGCTATACCGCATAACTCGGCTGCAATAAGTATCGGGAAACACTTGTGGAGCTTTACCGCACGGATAAGCTCAAAGAGCATTACTGCTATGATAGCTGCAACTGCTATGGGCAGAACAATGGTGTCATGGAAATACAGCACTGCTCCCAGCAGTACAACGCCCACTGCTCCCGAAATGATTCGTGTAAGCATCAGACACCTCCGAAGCGGCGGTTTCTGTGAGCGTACTCGATGATAGCCTTGTCAAGCTCCTCGGGAGTGAAATCAGGCCATAAAACGTCGGTGTAGTAGAACTCCGCATAGGCGCTCTGCCATATGAGGAAGTTTGATATTCTCTGCTCGCCGCTTGGACGGATAAGCAAGTCAACATCGGGATAACCTGCTGTGTAGAGGTAATCCGAGATAGTCTGCTCTGTTATATCCTCGGGGCGTATCTCGCCCTTTGCAGCTCTTTCGGCAAGAAGCTTTGCGGCATGAGTTATCTCGTCACGTCCGCCGTAGTTTACAGCCATGAGAATGGTCATCTCATCGTAATCTGCGGAGTCAGCCTCCAGCTTTTCCATTTTTTCGCGTATATCGTCAGCGAAGGCGCTCTTGTCGCCGAGGAACACCATTCTTGTATTCTCGCTGAGGAAGTTTCTTACGTCTGCAAGATAGTCACGGAAAAGGTTCATGAGAGCTCCTACCTCTTCCTGTGAGCGCTTCCAGTTCTCGGTTGAGAACGCATAGAAGCTTATGGTTTTAAGTCCGATGTCCTTGCAGTGACGAACTATAGTACGGAAGTTCTTAGCTCCCTCACGGTGTCCGAGAGAACGTGGCAGACCGCGCTTCTTAGCCCATCTGCCGTTGCCGTCCATGATAAATGCCACATGGTCGGGGAGCTTCTCGGGGAGCACCAGTTCATTAGATTCAGATTTGTCTTTTTTTCCAAATAATGCCATATTTCACCAATTATACAGTCATGATCTCTTTTTCTTTGTCTGCTACCATCTTGTCAACTTCAGCACACATCTTGTCGGTAAGGTCCTGAACCTTCTTCTCGCAGTCCTTGAGGTCGTCCTCTGTGATCTCGGAGTTCTTCTTCATTGCCTTGTACTTCTCCATAGTGTCACGTCTGACAGAACGAACAGTTACCTTACACTCCTCGCCGTACTTCTTGATACTCTTGCAGAGCTCCTTACGGCGGTCCTCAGTGAGCTGAGGGAAAGCAAGACGGATAACGTTGCCGTCGTTTACAGGCTGGATACCGATATCTGAAGCCTGTATAGCCTTTTCGATAAGCTTCAGTGTGGACTTATCCCATGGCTGGATAACGAGAATTCTTGCCTCTGATACGGATACTGCTGCCATCTGGTTAACAGGTGTGGGAGCTCCGTAGTAATCTACCATTACCTTGTCGAGAACACCGGGGTTAGCTCTTCCTGCACGGATAGAAGCAAACTCGTTTCCGAGGGCATTGAGGCTCTTGTTCATTTTTTCCTTAGCGATGTTAAGCTGTTCTTTCATGATAGTGATTCCTTTCGTTTATCAGTCCTCGGATACTACTGTTCCGATATTAGCGCCCATTACGGCGTCATAGATATTGTCGGGACGGCTGAGATCGAATACCAGCATCTTCATGTGGTTGTCACGGCACATAGCGGCAGCAGTGCTGTCCATTACGCCGAGGTCTTCGCCGATGACCTGTGAGAAGGTAAGAGTATCGTACTTCTTGGCGTCGTCAAATTTATGCGGATCCTTGTCGTATACTCCGTCAACGAGAGTAGCTTTAAGGAGTATATCTGCGTCTATTTCAACTGAACGGAGAGCAGCTGCTGTATCTGTTGAGAAGAATGGGTTTCCTGTGCCGCAGCCGAAGATAACTATCCTGCCCTTGTCAAGATGTCTTACAGCTCTGTTGCGGATATAGGGCTCTGCAATAGCAGCCATCTGAAGAGCTGTCTGTACTCTTACTACACAGCCAAGTGATTCAAGTACATCTGCAAGTGCAAGTGCGTTCATTGTTGTAGCGAGCATTCCGATATGGTCTGCACGGGTACGGTCCATAGCTCCGCTGGAACGTCCTCTCCAGAAGTTACCGCCGCCGACAACTACAGCTACCTGAGCGCCTGCGTCAGCACACTTCTTTATGCTCTGACATATCTCTGTAACTACGTCATAGTTGAGACCTGTCTTTTTGTCGCCTGCCAGAGCCTCGCCGCTGACCTTTAATAAAATCCTTTTATACTTTGGTTCCATATAAGCACCTCACAAAAAAATATCTATAGTATATTTTACACTAATTTCATAATAATGTAAAGTATATTCTTTCAAAAAAATCATTTTTAACGAAAAATTTTACAGGAATTTTTCATTTTCAGCGGAGTATTTTTTCTCAACATATCCCATTGTATATTATGCACCAAAATGTTGAAAATTTATCGTCACGATTATTTTTTATTTTTTCTTGACAACTCCCCCTCACCGTGGTATAATATAAAAGCTGATTAATTCGGCAGTAAAAATGGAGAGGTATCGAAGCGGTCATAACGAGGCGGTCTTGAAAACCGTTTGACTTAACGGTCACGTGGGTTCGAATCCCACCCTCTCCGCCATTATTTTTTATCGGTGAGTTTCTCGCTCGTCGGTTTGCGGATTTACCCAAGTGGTGAAGGGGCTCCCCTGCTAAGGGAGTAGGTCGGGAAACCGGCGCGAGAGTTCAAATCTCTCAATCCGCGCCATACCTGCATTCTACGAATGCAGGTTTTTTATTATCTTAATTTCACCTCGTACATCATGAATTTATTATTTTTCACATAAAACAAGTATAGTTTTCATAGAAAATATGCTATACTCTTTTCAAAGGAGGCGATCAGCATGAAAAAAATGATCGGATTCAATAAGGGCGTAAACTTCGGCGGCTGGCTCTCACAGTGCGATTATTCAAAGAAGCACCTCGACACCTTTATTACTGAAAATGACTTTAAAATTGCTGCTTCATGGGGCATAGACCATATCCGCGTCCCATTTGACTATAATATCCTCGAAAACAAGGACGGCTCTTTCAGCGAGGAGGGCTTTGCTTACCTCACCATGGCTGTAAATGCCTGCAAGGCAAACGGACTCAACATTATCCTTGACCTTCACAAGACCGCAGGCTTCTCCTTCGACTACTACGGCGAGGACGAGCACGGATTCTTTGACAGCGAGCAGTATCAGGAGCGCTTCTATCGCCTTTGGGAAGAGGTCGCAAGACGCTACGGCAAGCTTGTTCCAAATGTGGCATTCGAGCTTCTCAACGAGGTAACTGACGCAGAATTCATCGACGCTTGGAACAGGATCGCTAAGGAATGTATCCGCCGCATAAGAGCTATAGCTCCCGATATCATCATACTTGTGGGAAGCTACTACAACAACAGCGCAAGCACAGTTCAGTATCTGGACGAGCCCTACGACGAGAACGTATTCTACAATATGCACTGCTATGAGCCCCTGAAGTTCACACATCAGGGCGCTTACTGGACAGACGCTATCATTCCCGAAGAGCGTATGGCTTTTGAGGCAAGCGAGACCTCTGAGAAATACTTCGAGGAGCTTTTCTCAACTGCTATAGCCAAGGCTGAAAAGCACGGCACAGGTCTTTACTGCGGAGAGTACGGCTGTATCGACGTTATCCCCCCTGAGGACACCGTCAAGTGGTACAGAACTATCAATGCCGTATTCAGAAAACACGACATTGGCAGAGCCGCATGGAACTACAAGCGCATGGACTTCGGTCTCTCAGATGACAGACTCAAGGGCGTACATGACGAGCTCGTTAAATTACTTTAATACAATCAAAACCACCCGTAAAACGGGTGGTTTGAGGAAGCCCTAGAAGGGCTTGATACGGACACTGCCCCTTAAGTGGGCTGAGAAAGGTCTGCCAACTGCATTTCATTCTCAGCTCCCCCTTAAGGGGTTTTTACTTCTTCTTATACTTTTCTCCAGTGAACGGGTCTGTTGTTTCAAACAAACTTAACTGGTCTGTCATAATATCTTCTTGCAGCTGGTTCTTTATATACTCTTCAATTTTCTTAGCATTCTTTCCTACTGTATCAACATAATATCCTGTACACCAGAAATGTCTGTTACCGTACTTATACTTCAGATTTGCATGTCGCTCAAATATCATCAATGAGCTTTTTCCTTTCA
>NZ_JHXF01000026.1 GCF_000621845.1 Ruminococcus flavefaciens MA2007
TGAAAGGAAAAAGCTCATTGATGATATTTGAGCGACATGCAAATCTGAAGTATAAGTACGGTAACAGACATTTCTGGTGTACAGGATATTATGTTGATACAGTAGGAAAGAATGCTAAGAAAATTGAAGAGTATATAAAGAACCAGCTGCAAGAAGATATTATGACAGACCAGTTAAGTTTGTTTGAAACAACAGACCCGTTCACTGGAGAAAAGTATAAGAAGAAGTAAAAACCCCTTAAGGGGGAGCTGAGAATGAAATGCAGTTGGCAGACCTTTCTCAGCCCACTTAAGGGGCAGTGTCCGTATCAAGCCCTTCTAGGGCTTCCTCAAACCACCCGTTTTACGGGTGGTTTTGATTGTATCGAAACTCAAATAAAAACTTTGGGCAGTATGCGCGTTTAAATTGTGCTGGAGTTTATGTACGATAATAAAAATGCACCTATATGCACCAAGCCGATATCTCGATATTGTTTTGCACCATTAATGCACTCGTTTGCAACTCGGCAGATACTACTGGTCTAAGCCTGCCGAATACTAAAGCAACTACCCGCATCCTAAAAATACTATTCCATATTTCTATAAAATTGCAAATTAATCCTACTTACGCTTTTAATATTCAGACTCCTAGTTTATCTTATTCAAATAACTAAACAGGAGAAAAAGAATGCACGAAAATATAGTTTATTGGATTGATGCGATTTGGGGAAGATTTAAACTAATGAGAAGGTTAAAGAAATATAAGAACTAGCTTCCAAAACAGCACTATTCGATAAAGCGCTCGTTAGATATAATAAACTTATGGATTCACAGGTAAGGTCAATACTAGAGTTTATTAGCGCAATAAAACGCACTTTCATAATTCCCGTATATCAGAGAAACTACTCATGGGATAAAGATAACTGCGAAAAACTATTCAGCGATCTCTTAGATTCTCTAGATAGTGGTAAGAAGCATTATTTTGGCAATATAGTGTATTACGCCATCTCTACCGACTTTGCTAGCGGATATTCCGAGCTAGCTCTCATCGATGGACAACAGCGCGTAACCACGATAATGCTTCTTCTAGCTGCACTCCGAGATTTGACATCTGACGACGTAGCGAAAAATAATATACAAAGCACATATTTGACCAACCCTCAGTCTAGCGAGCAAAACCGCGTGAAATTAAAACAGATAGAAAGCGATCGCGACGTATATGAAGCAATTATTTCAGGGAATTATAATGAAGAAGATAATTCGAATGCTGGAGTTAACTACCAATTATTTAAACACTTGATTAAGAACTCCGGTAGGACCATAGCAGAGATATTGGGCGCCATCAACAACCTACAGGTCGTTGCATTAGATTTGAAATTAAAAGAACAGGGCAATCTTTCCGAATCACCACAAGTTATTTTTGAAAGCATTAATGCTACCGGTAAAAAGCTATCAGATGCCGACCTTATTAGAAACTGGCTACTAATAGGAATCCCGGAAAAGAAGCAAGAAGAGGTTTATAAGACTAAGTGGATAACTATCGAAAAGAATGCCGGCTCTGCAGAAGGCGTAGTAGATTATATCAACAGGTATTTAACGCTCTTTTTGTCGGACAAGATTAATAAAGGAAGTGAGTATAGGACATTCAAAAAACGAATAAATCGTATGTTTGCTGAGAGCGAAAATCCGTACGAAGACGCATTATCGAGCCTATGTCACTATTCAAAATACTACAAATGGATAAAATACCCTGAATCCATAGCAGACATATCTCCTCAAGTGTGCGAGGTTTTCTCTAATCTTGAAGAAATTGGTAGCGAATACGCTATACCGTCATTAATGTTTTTATCAGAAAAAGCTGATAATCCAAAATCTACATTCGATTTTGACAAGCTAGCAAAAGCGGCGGGCTATATCGAAGACTGGCTCTTCAGAGCTCGTATTACGCGAAATATTACTACTGGTGCAATAGGTGCTGTTCTTGCTGGCCTAGTTCAACTGATTCAAAAGAACTCGCATGGCGAGGACTACGACGAAACTATTTATTACGAATTATCAAACTACAGAACTGCAGATATCTGGCCTAGTGACAATGAATTCAAGCACGCCTTTGAGCGCTTTGATTTCTATAATACTAGATTCTACAAGAATTACGTGCAACGCAAGCTTGAATATTATATCTCTAACGATCGAATCAATACTAAACCAGCGTCAATTGAGCACATCATGCCGGAAACGCTAAATGTGCATTGGCGTAATATACTAGGCGAAAATTACACCCAGCTTCATGCAGAATATCTGCACACGATAGATAACTTAGCGCCTATGAACCAATCGGACAACTCAACTAACTCAAACGATCCATTTGAAAAGAAGCGTCCACAGTTTGAGAAATCTAGCTGGAAACTCACAAGAGACGTTTCGGACGATTATGATAACTGGGATATTGAAACTATCAAAGACAGATCCAAGAAACTAGCCGAATTAGCCAGCAAGATATGGTTATCGCCTATGCCTCGGGAGAGACAGCTGGAGGCATCCAAAAAAAGAACACCCCAACGCGTCATAGATGATAATATTCGTTCATTCGTTTTTAAAGGACGGCGTAAAGCCGTCCCAAATAATCATTTCTTTTTCATATAATCAGTAAAGCTTATCTTTGTCTTACTTTTTGCATTTTATACATAGAACGAGAGAACATAATAACCACATCTGCATCGGCTTACCATGATATAAAAATGCTTCCCGAAAGGGAAGCATTTTTCTTTTATATCAATTATTCATGTTTGAGGCTATACCGCATCTTCTGTGGACCTCATCTGTAAGTGCGTCGAAGTATATCTGCGGCTCTGCCTTGTTATATGCGTTTTTGTATTCCTCCCATGTATTCTCGAAGTCATCGCTCATGACCATAAGAGGCATATACTTATGCTTTAGGTCGCTTAGCATACTTGATACCTTGCCGTACTCAGTTTCTTTTGTTGCCGAGCTCTCAAAGGACCACATAGGATACCATGGAGGGTTTTCCGACGGAGTATTAAGGAAATCGCTGTATGTCTGCTTGCCGTAGGCGTCAAAGCACGTCTGTATAGCAGGAGCAAGATGGTCATGGAAGATATTTGGCTGATTGCCAGGAGCATAGGCGTTCTTGCCATCTGGAGCCATACCACCGAAATGTGGCATATAACTGTATTCACATTTGTGCTTCAGCGAATATGCTGTGTCGTTCCAATTGTTGTACTGCTCCTCAGTCTGGTCAAAATAGCCGTCCTTATTTACGAAATAGTCTGTTCCCTCAATGCCCCAGTAACGGAGGTTCAGTATCTCGGGTTCGATAAGTTTGCTCATGAATTCGACTGCGCCGTCGGGATTTGAGCAGCTTATGCTTACGCCAACTCCCGTTGAAGCGTTGAAAGCAGGGTTGTCACGATAGTGCTCTGTGAGAGTACCGTCGATAGTAAGCCCGAAGGGGATATATGTACATTCGGCAGGGAGCTTACGCTCTGTGCTTCCGAAATTCCAATGCTGGTCTACCATTCCCAGAACTCTTCCTGTTGCAAGCTTATCGTAATAATCAGCGGTCTCCATAAAGAAGCAGTCATGGTCGATTATGCCCTTATGGTATTCCTCATTGAGCTTGCTGAACCACTTTTTGGCTGTAGGGAGCAGGTTGTAGTCCTTTGCTTCGAGAGTATCGGGATCAACGAAGCAGCAGCCGTCGTTGGGATGACCGTCAAGGAACATAGGCGGATTGTCCAGAGCAAACATACGGACTTCTGTCGCCTGTATCTCATAGCCTATATATGGCTCGCCGTTTTCGTCAACAGGATTGGCGGCAATATAAGCCTCAATAAGGTCGAAATAGTCGTCAAGGGTTTTAAGCTGCGGATAATTTGCCCATTCAAGCACCCTGACCTGTATCCAAAAGGCTTCACCGTCGTGGACGTTGCCCGTGACCTGCTTGTTGACTGCAGAAAACAGCGGTATATAGTAGATATGACCGTCATCGGCACGAAGCGTCTCCCATTCAGCGTCTGAATACAATGATTTCAGATTGGGATACTTGTCCCAGTAATTATCAAGGGGGATAAAGGCTCCTTCCTTGATAAGGCGCTGACAGTTCGGACCGTCAGGTGACATGAAATCGGGATATTTTCTTGATATCATCATGTCGCTGAATATCTTGTCAACGTCTGCCTGATCCTTCATCCATTCTTCATAGAGGATGTAGCCTGTTTTTTCGGCTATGATATTTCTGATCTCATTATCTTCGTCAAGAGTTGTGTCATTACGCGCACAGTAAAGTCCTGTGAATTTCTGTATCTCATGCTTTTTTTTCTTGTTTTTTCCAAGGGAACAGCCTGTGGAAGAGAATAAAACCGTACCTGCGAGCAATGCTGAGAGTGCTTGGATTTTTGTCATGATACCGCCTCCTTTCGATAGCTTTTTGTAAGGATAGTATGATAAAAAGCTAAACATATACTATGCATATATTATATCATATTATTGCTTTGCCTGTCAATTTGCTACAATAAAAGTTGATGAAAAATTAACATTATTGTCATATTTACACATTATGAAAGCAATTAATGTTGCGAATGTCAAGAAATATTGCAGTCAGAGAATACCCTAAATATTGGATACCTATTTTGACCATAATTGCGTTCATTATCATGCAGGCGAAGTCTTTAGCTTTGCAGTAGTATTTGTTGTTGTTTTAGAAACGGTAGTTGTCTTATTAGTATTCTTAAATGTCCATAGAAACAATAAAACCAGTTCCCTTTCGGGAACTGGTTTATTATGCCGCGTTGTGTCGCGTTTTTGCCTAATTATAGCCTTTTCAGTTGTATCAATCCCACTTACAGTTTAAAATTCAATACACACTGATTATTATAATACTATTTCAACAGTTTCTTACGCAAACATACAAGATCAAATATGTCAGCCGCCTTATCCCCGTTCATATCGGCAAGTCCGAACTGAGCTTTTGTGAAGTCTGCAGCACCGAGGAGATATTTGCTCATAAGGAGCAGGTCGGCTACATTTACAGTTCCGTCCATATTCAGATCACCCTGTTCATACTCGGCTTTTTTAAAAGTACATACCAGCGATAGTGTTTTATCAGCGGTAACTGTTATATTCGCAGAATCTGAACTTGCCGCTCCGGACCAGCCTGCAAAAACATAACCATCGGCAGGCTTTGCCGTAATAGTTACCTTTTGACCGCTCTCAAAGGAACCCGTCCAGACATTTCCGCCAAAAGCTGCATAAGCATTATCGACGGATATTTCTCCCATTCCCTGTCTTATTACAGTAATAGTCGAGCTATTCCTTGAGATACCGAGATAATTCTGCATATCCTCAATAGCATACTCCGCACGCCTGTTGAAGAAAGTGCGCATTTTCTCCATTTCACTGTGATAATAGCTTTTCTGCTCTGACAGATAACCGTTGTAGCCAGAACGCGGTTTTCCGCTGCTCCAGCGCCATGCAGTCATTGTCATATAGTCCATGTATCTGTTTTCTTCATCGTCAAGCTCTGCGTTCATTTTTGAAGGCTCAAATACAGAATACGCATAGGAATAAAACCTATCCGCAAATTGCTGTTTAAACTCTGGATTGCCAAGCAGGGCCATGAATATTGAAGTCGGTATTTCCTTTTTGGCGCTGTCCATTTTGCGGAAGCTGTCGTACTGATAGCCCTCAACTCCTCCGAAGCTCTGATAGGTAAGTCCTACAGAATAATCAAAGTCAAATGAACCGCACCTCCATTTTCCGTCACTGTAGATATTACCATCAATGGCTTCACCGCTGTTTCTCCACATGAGATAGTTATGGTTCGGCCAGTCCCATGTGCCGAGGTAAAGTCCCGCACAGTAACAGTCGATAAGGCTCTCCACATCTATTTTCGACGTTACGTAGTTATAGTTATCGTCAACTGAAAGGTCATGTGCCATGCAGAACTCACCTATCTCTTCCAGTTCCTCAAGATCGCTATCCGTCCCCTCTTCGACCTCGCCGTTCTTTATCATAACAACGTTTTCGGAAGGGATATCGTAATTGGACTGTATGTAGTAATCTGAAGCTTTTTCAATTATCTCATACATTCCCCATAGCTCTCCGTCGATGAACAGCATACACCTGTCGCTGTCATAGGTGGCAAGTGCAGGGATATCACGAAGTGATGAATGCACTACGCGCTCTCTCATTCTGTCCACCCACGCAACTGCTCTGAGGCTGAAAGAATCATAGCGCTTAATGACCTTGCCGTCAATTGCGGAATAATTGTCATCTATGAGCTTATAGTCAAGCTTAGAATCACCATATTCGCTGCGAGCATAGATATTGAAGCTCTTGGTCTGACTGTTCCTTGTGGAAGCCCCCTTGATACGTATACCCATTTTCTGGGTGAAACCGAGGTTTCTGTTTTTGAAATAGGTTATATCCGCTTCACGCTCCCATTCCTTTCCCTTAGAGAAGAAATTAGCCACATTATCAGTATCCCATTCGCTTTTATTGCGGTTATACTGCGGACTGTTCTTCCAGTCAAGGTACTGCTGACCTGCGACATAAATACCCTTGTCCTTGTCGAACAGATTATCAGGATCGGTAACAAGAGAAACTACGGGTATATCTGAATAGTATTTCAGCTTTTCATCATTCATTACAAAATAGGTATTGGTGACAACATCACTGAAAGTTCCATCCTCAGCCACTGCCACAGCTCTTACAACAGTTGCCTTGTCAAACTTCTCGGGATTGGCGTCATATCGCTGTTTCAGAGTAATAGAATAGGGACTGTTATCCTCGTGCTGATACTTGCTGTATACGTTCTCCTCTATGCTCCTGTCATACATTGGTATAGCGCTCTTGTATAACATTTTCGTATCGGAGCTTATAGGATCCGAACCGTCAAGAGTGTAGTACACCTTGTCTGTTGAGCTTATAGTCAGTTCTTTTACGTCGTTTTCGCTGTAGAAGCCGGACTTCAGTGAGAATACAGGCTCGGCAACTGTAAAGATATTTGCTGCATCAGGTGAAGGCGGCATGACAAGATATTCTCCGTCCAGCGAACGTCCGTAGGTTGTATCCTCTTTAAGGGGAGGCACTTCAAGGCTTTGCAGCACAGTACCGTCAGGCGTTGAAAGAATAATAGTCTCTCCCGACTTGCTCAATCCGAAACCTGTGTTCAGCTCAGTCAGTCCGTCGCCGCTCTTATCAGCGACTATCAGCAGATATTCTCCCCTTTTTATGACAGTATCTGGCGGAAACACGAACTTCAGCGTAGAATCTGCACTGTCAGAAAGTCCGAATCCCGAAATATTGATATCTTCGTCTCCTCCGTTGTGAAGTTCTATCCAATCGGAAGCTCTGCCGAGGCTGTCAGTAAAGCAGTTCTTGTTCTGTGTGCAGACCTCGTTTATAAGAAGACCGTCTATGCTCTGTGCCGCTGATGTAAGATTTGTGATACAGGGCATTGTGGCGACCATCAATAATGCAGAAACAAAGCCTCCAATTTTCTTAAAATATTTCATAAAAATGCCCCTCTCTGTATTTAATGATAAACTTATTATAGCATATTCAACATCGAAGTTCAACGTGTTTTGTATATTTTTAACAGCTAAAAATTCAGGAGTATTTTTAGTAATGGTGTATAATCCTGTCATTTCCCAAAGAAATAAAAAACAGCTAAAAACATATTTATTGTAAATATGTTTTTTATATTATATATGTTTCTCTTAATCAATGCTCTGCAGTCGAAAATGCAATTATTATAAAAAAGGCTTTTGTAACACCAGTCAGTAATTACTTTTACCTCTCAATTATTACCGATATATATCAAATGAATATTCATTTAACTATATCCAATATACAATATATATGTAAAAAATCGGTTTTATCGAATATATCAACAATGTATTGAAGCAAATATAATATCATTATCAGCTTAATTACACCGTGTTTTTAAAATCAAGAACATTTTATTGTACAATATAAAAATTTAACTGCCTATTACGGGCAGTTCATAAATACATCCTATGCTGTTATAAACTCATTCGGAGATCTGTGATACTCAACGGCTGTTTCAAATACCATGTTGGACAGAGCTTTTTCTACTATAGCACTGGGATCTCCGTCAGGACGTATCCAGTCCTGTAGACTATCCTTACCCAGTACAATATGCATTCGGTCGTGTATATCCCTTACCGTGCCTGCTGCTTCTTTTGTGAGCACAGTGAACATAGGCACCTGCATATCACAATGCTCCTCATAACGATAAAGTCCTGCGATATATGTAATGTTTGAGCCTTCGGTCTGTATGGCGTATTTAACCTTCTTGGCATTGCGATGCTCTATCATGCTGCGGCTATCGTCCTCATATACAGGATATCCCCACTCATAGTACCACGAAGCAGGGATAACGCATCTTCTCCTGTACCAGGAGTCTATCCAAAGTCCCTTTGTATCAGCCGTCTCAACGCGGCAGTTAGCCAGAGGCTTGGTAGTAGCTTGATGTGTAAATCCCCATGCCATAGGAAATACAGCCATGTTCCCATACTTATTCGTTGCAAGAACAGGTGCTATATCTGACGGATGAAGGTCTCCGGACATGATAAGGCTCTTACCGAGCTTAACCGACATCTCCTGAGCTAGAGACATTTTCCGTACCTTTATGAGGACCTCGGCCATTTCCTTTGGTTCTATTCTCAGAGACATACACATGTAACTCACCTCCAAGCACAAACAGAATATACGTTCTGATATTAGTGTATCATAAATAATGCAATAAGTCAATATAAAGTATGTAAGCGCCAACCATTCAATGCCGCATAAAAAGTAACCGCCAATCCCCCGTCCATTTTATATAACAAAAACAGACTCCGCTTAAATTGCAGAGTCTGTTTTTAATTTATTTTTACTCTCCGAGGGTATTCCGTATCTTTTCTGCAAGAACATCGGCAATATTCTGCTGTGTTTTTTTTGACGGATGACCGTCGGCCCCCATACCGTCACGCATTGAATGAGTCTGTGAGAAGTATGACGTGATATTGCCATCGCCTAATTCGGCTATTGCACGTTCAATCAGCTTGTATATATCATCGCCGCCCATAGTACCCATAGTGCAGATTATAGGAGCATTCGGATGCTGTTCACGGACAGTCTTCAAAAATGCCTTGTAGCCTTCCACAAATTCATCGCCGTTTGCCTTTGGGTCTGCGGCAACATAGTTCATATCATTCGTACCGAGGTTTATGACCACAACGTCACAGTCCTCGGAGAATTCCCAGTCTGACCCGTAGTCCTTATAAATACTTGACTTGCCGTAGCAGTCGGGCAGAAGTTCTTTGTCGTTTTTGGTTCCGTCGCCCGAGTAGCCCGACACAATGCCGTAGCCGCTGTAGCAGCAGGTGGTGTAGTCCGCACCGAGGGACTTCGCCGTAAGATAGGCAAAGGACTTTGAGAAATTCTCCGTAGCAGTGGTGAATGGGTCGCTGGGCGACTTACTCTCAACGCCATATCCGCAGGTAATGGAATCTCCGATAAACTCTATCGCCAGCGGTGCTTTTTCGGCAGGCACAACAGGCTGAGCCGAGCTGCTCTCCACCTCAACGGAGCGTATACCAATGCCGCCTTACATGGCTTCCGAGAGAAGCATGACCTTTACTGCCGCTGTTTTATCTGTATCATTCCAGAGGCTGACCGTTACGTCCTTATCTGCCATGATCTCATCGCATATCATTTTATCGTCCACATAGACAGCATAGCGTGGGTCAAAATTATTTATACCGCTGCTGCCTGCAAGGGTAAGGGAGGCATTTCTGCCGCTTACGGTGAACTCCGCAGCCGAGCCGCTATGCACCAGCCACAGAACATCGTCCTTCATTACAGTTCTGCTTTGCAGTTTTGCATTGTCTGCGGTTATGGGGATTCTCTGTACCATAACTTCTCCCTGCATTGAAGTATCCGCCTGTTCCGTTTCATAGGTTACCGTTACATCAGTGGTCACAGCTTCCACAGGCTCTGAGTTTTTATTACCATTTGAACAGCCTGTAAATGCACCCACAGCGGCTATGCATAATGCACAGCCTACTGCGGTAATTGATATATGTTTCTTCATTATCATCACTTGACCTCAATCAAATAATGCTTCGTAGTATTCGGGAGTTTTTTCGGGATCGCATGAAGACAAGACTAAAAAGCATACGAGATCGTCATCAAGTTTTCTCATGTAGAAAGCTGCATAATCAGAATCATCACCTTCATATATTGCTTCGTCCTTTAGATACTCCTCACCGCCAATGGTAACCGTTTCTCTTCCCTTCCATTCCACAGTATAATTATATTTATCAGCGCTCAGATCTTCAAAAGCTTTGTTAGCGTCAAGGCATTCATCAACAGTAACCTCAGCAAAATCAGGAAATGCAAGCTTAGTATTGATAAACTTGATATAAATGCATTCCTTAGAATTAGTGAACCAGCTCTCCCAGTATGTTGAAGATTGATATGTTATTGACTGTTCATCTGATATGTCTGCAAGCCAATTATCCTTTATATCCTGCGCACCTGCTGACATATTCTGTAAATTACCCGGAACGTGCATTTTGATATGGGCGTAATCATTTACATAAACTCCGTCCTTAAAAAGACCCTTAGTATAATTTGTTCCAGCAGTCAGTTTTTCTGACTCATCTACCGTCGGCGGATCGAGTATAGTCTCAGGCTCTGCCTTTGCCTTGAAATCGCCGCCATAGGTGAGACCGTAGCCTCTTTCGAGCCAGCACTTGTCTGTGCGTATCTGGTCTAATGAGCTGTACCACGGGCTGGGGAGCTTTCCTGTGAAGTCCGAGCAGCCGCAGAGCACATCGGATATGCCCTTGCCCTCAGAGCCCGGGAGATAGCACATAACTACGCTGTCCCAGTCGTCGTATATCCTCTTGTTTATGAGGACGTTTCTGCCTGCAACGATACAGGTGACAGTGGGCTTGCCAAGCTCCTTTGCCTCTTTTCGAGCCTCTGAGTTGCCTTTAAGCCCCAGTGCGCCGAAAAGGCTCATGTCCTCAGTATCGCCGTTCCACTCGGCGTAGTTCTGCTCGCCAAGGCAAAGCAGCACCACATCGGCTTTATCTGCCTGTTCCTTGTCGGTTATGACCTCAATGCCGTAGTCCTTAGCGTATCGCTCAAAGGCTTCCTGTATGGTGGTAACTCCGGGGACGTCCTTTGAGGTAGAGCCGTTCCAGTCCATAGTCCAGCCTCCGCACTGTGCCTGACAGCTGTTTGCCGCAGGGCCCGTGATATAGACCTTTGTGCCCTTTTTAAGCGGGAGCACGCTGTTCTCGTTTTTGAGGAGCACAAGGCTCTCCTCCACAAGCTTTTCGGCTACCTTTCGGTATTCAAGAGAACCTGTGACTGTCTTTTCGGTAGTCATAGTTTCCAGCAGCGGATCATCGAATATGCCTGCTTCCTTCTTGACCTTGATTATACGTGTAACAGCGTCGTTTACACGCTCTTCGGTTATCTCTCCGCTGCCTACAGCATCAACGATTATCTGCTTTGCTTCGTCATATCTGTCGGTCTCCATGAGCATATCTATACCTGCATTAATGCTCGTTATTACCTGATCTTTATACGAATCTCCTGATATATGTTGTATAGAGCCCCAGTCGCTGACGATGAAGCCCTCGAAGCCCATTTCGTTTTTGAGCTTCATGATGTAATCCTTGTTTTCGTGCATTTTAACGCCGTTGAGAGCCGAATGGCTTATCATTATGGTCTGAACACCTGCATCTATCTGAGCCTGATAGACCTTGAGAAGCTCCTCTATCTCCGCGTCTGTGAGCTGTGCGTCACCGCGGTCTATACGTTTGAGGGGAGCGCCCTCCTCGCCTGTACCGTACAGTACATTGCCGTCAGCAAAGAAGTGCTTGGCGCAGGCAACAAGTCCGCCGTCCTGAAGTCCCTTTGTGTAGGCGGTGCTGAGCTTGGTTATTGTTTCGAGGTCAGAGCCATATGACTCGTATGTACGTCCCCAGCGAGGGTCAACGGACTGAGCAACGCAGGGGGAGAAGTTCCACAGCATATGACAGAGCTTTGCTTCGTCGGCTGTGATAAGACCTACTTGGTAGGCAAGCTCCTCGTCGTTTGCAGCTCCCTGTCCGATATTATGAGGGAAGTATACTGCATCTCTGCAATAATTAACGCCGTGAACGTCGTCCTGACCATAGATATATGGAATACCAGCCTCTGATTCAATAGCGGCATTCTGGAAGCCGTCAACGGTCTCGCACCACGCATCGGAATCGATACATCCGACAGTGGACAGGATACTGCCGTAGTCGTTGGCTTTCATGTCATCCGCGGTGATGTTATATACCGCAGGCTGAACCATCTGGTTTGCTTTCTGTTCGAGAGTAAGCTCACCTACGATCTCCTCTGGAGTCATAGAAGCGTATCTCTGATACTTGGGACCGTGGTCCTTAACTGTGCTGTCAGAAGCGATTTCAACTTCCGATTCTGTCGCCGTATCTGATGATGATGAGTTTGGTTTTTTCTCCGCACATGAGACTGTTGAAGCCAACAGCGCCAGCGGAAGTAATAATGCGATTGCTTTTTTCATGTGTGCTCCTTTCGGTACGTTTGAAATTATATCTGATATTGTAATTATTCAGCCCATCAGTTAATGTTAATATTATATCATATTATGTAAACAAAAGCAAGCAAATGAGTACATGCGATTGATTAAATGCTATCGTAATTCTAAAAGAGAAACCGCCCATGAAGGGCGGTCATCAAATTAGTATATTTTCTTAGTTCTTTTTCATGAATTCTTCCAATGACATTGGATTTTCTTTTGTAATCGATACATATGCGTAGTACGAAAGAATATTGGAAGCGTCAACTGCATTTATGTTTCCATCATGGTCTACATCTGCTGCAAGCTTCTGCTCCTCATCATAACCTCCATCTTTATTTGTTGAGGTCATAGAATAATATACAAGAACAGAAGAAGCGTCAACTGCATTAATCTGACCGTCTTTGTTAACATCTCCAAGAGTATAAGTTATAGGAGTTACTACTATTGAGATCGTGGTCGTAGTAGCAATGCCTGTTGTCGTTGCAGGAACTATAGCTGTAGTGGTTGCACCATTGCCTGTTGTCATTACAGGAACTGTAGTTGTAGTGGTTATACCATTACCTGTTGTCGTTGCAGGAGCTGAAGCTATAGTGGTTGCACCTTTGCTTGTTGTCATCGCAGAGGATGTCAATATTGTAGTTGCGCCGTTACTTGTAGTAATTCTGGTGGTGGTTGCAGCCTTGGTCATAGATGTTGTATCTGCAGTTATGGTTGTCGTAGTTGTATTGGCAGATATGTCAGTACCTTCTTCTGAACTGCTTATACTTTCATTATCATCTTGGATAACTTTATATTCAGCTGTAATTCCACCGCTATACTCTCCGCAGCCCTCAATAAATACAGTATAATTACCACACTCTTTAGCAATAAAATCATTGCATACGTAATAATCCTTACCTTTAACAAGCTTCTGACCGTCATATATTACGTTAACTTTGCAGAAATGTTCTTCGCCTGTATATATCAGATCTTCGACTGAAACATTTGCTTTTGAGATATCTGTTCCGTTCATTCCAATAAGAAGCTTTTCTGCATTTGATTCATTATTAATAGGAGCATATTTTATTGTCAAATCTCCGTTTTCATCTGCAGCTTCTTGAGTAATATAAAGCAGATTATTGCTTGATATTACGTAATCTGTATCTTTTGTCTTTACTAAATAGAAATTATAAACCTCATTAGGGACAAGATCAGAATAATAGGCACTTATGGTATCTGTATCTATTTCAGACTCATCTTCCATAACATTTAATGTATCTGCATCCGTGCCGATATCAGGAATAAGTCTGCGATTTACAGGCTTGGGCGTAACTTGTGTGGGATCATCTGCAATTATTTCATAATCCCACTCGCAAATAAACGCTCTATGACCACCAATTGTATGACCAATACAACCATCATTCCATGTTCCGTCATTATACTTGTAATAGAACATACCATAATTCTCTGATTCATGGCCATTTGGTTCGTTTGAAGCCCAATTTACATAATCAGAGCTTCTGTCCAACCATTCCCAAGAGCCTTCAGAATACTTATCTGTATATCCGAAATACGCACTGTCTATTCCCTGAGCAATCATCTTCTCATAAACGTAAGCATTTTCTTCTGCATCATTTATAACAAGCAGATATCCGCCAAGTTTATGGCAGTATATTATTGCATTATCTACTGTGTCAATATTAATATTAAATACGCAGTAACTGTGCCCGTTAAAATTAAATACATTTTTCTTATTATCACCGAGATCAGGTATTTTATAAAGAGTTACAGCTGTCTGTTTAGGTGCATCCATATTGATTGTTGTATCTGAATCTATATATCCATATGCCGAGATATGAACCACCTGTTCTCCTCTTTTGGAAAACATCGTAGCTATTCCATCTTCATTTGTTGTACCTTCTCCGCCGCCGCATTGAATAGAAGCATATTTTATGGGAGTTCCATTCTCATCATAAACCTCAACAGCAAGTCGATACTGACAATGTTCACACTTAGTGAACCCAAATTCATTAAATGTTTGCGAATAATGGAAGTCCGTTATTTTTTTTCTATACGGCCCGAATGATCTTGACCTTTTCCATTTACAAAAAGATACTTCACATGCAATCGACAATTCAGCAGAAATGTCTCCTTCAAAACATATTTGACATTCATGTATTCTGCCAAGAGCAGTATCAATATAGGGCTCATTGTTTGCAATCTTAGCTCTTACTCCAACTGTAGCAGAAACATTTGCGCATCCTTTTACATTAACGCCTTTTAAATTAAAAGCTTTAACCTTAACTTTAACCTTAACATTTGGCTCAATTTTTAAACCAATAAAAGTATCTGCTTTGCACTCAAACTTACTTTCACTTTGGGGATGCTTCGAAATATTATCTAATGAAAAATTATTGATACCTTTGTGCTCAGCTTTTATTCCAATGGAACCACTGAGTGTATTGGAATACTCTATTGAGCCATTTATTTCACCAACAAGATATAAATCCACCTTTATAGATACTACACCAGCACTAAATATTTTTATCGATGGCAATTTTAATTCAGCAGTAATACTGTTAGAGTATTTTAGTTCAAATTTGGCAGAATAACTTAATTCGAATTTCAAATATTGATGTGTAAATGCCATAAGCCATTTAACATCCGCTTTAACCGTAAAAGATATACTACCCGATATTCCAATTTTATTCTCTACAACACGCTTATTCTTTTTGTTTTCTTCATTATTATCATCATCTTCATCATCATTATCCTCTTCACCATTTAATACATCGCTTTTTGTTTCCTCGTTAACATCTACAAAAACACACTTCAGTTGTTTGAAAGCTGTCATTTGACCGCCAATTTGAGCCGGTTTTGGAGCCGGACGCCTCGATACATCATTCTCGTTTTGTGTGTTACTTTGATCCTCCTCATATTCTTCGTTATCAAACTCGGCTGTATCGCTTGAATAATCGATTTTTATACATTCAAAAACATCTTCCGGAGAAATCTCTTCACCATAAAAGGTTATCGTTCCATCGCTTTGCTTCTTATCTGCAATCTTAATAACAAGCAGATCATCTTCTCCCTTATATGTAAAGATATCACCTACAGAAAGCGATGTCATCTTTTCATCTGGCGATTCAAATGTGTACACAAGTTTCTCATCATCAGCATTAGCTAAAATTGCAGAATTGCTTTCAAACATAGTGACAGATTCTTTTATTACGACAAAATTTGTATTAATATCATCATCAAGATTCAGAGCCCTGTCTTCATCGAAATCATTTATCGTCTGATTTGAAAGGCGCTGCATATCTTCTGTATAGAGCGAACTTTCATAAACATCCGAAAGCGGTCTTAACGTTTCAGTATCTATCATGTATGCTTTCAAACAATAATACTTAGGAAAATCGGATGAATTGATATCAATATCAATTGTTTCTTTCTCACATGATAATTCAGCATTTCCACTTGCAATAAGCCGTGTTTCATCTTCGGAATATATTCCAACAATAAGCGTACAATCTTTTTCAGCTTCATACTCAACCTTTGCAGTATTATTATCCATATTAACAGAGATAATATTATATGGCTGCTCTTTACTCTGCTCAGCTAACGAAGAATTCAGCTCTGAACTCAGAATATCGCCTATTTGATTTGTTCCTTCTGCGGATACAGAAGCATTATTCGGACTTGTCCTTTCATCAGCAGCGATAGTTTTTAATGAAAAAGGCATTATCGAAATAGTAACTGCAATTGCTGATATTATTGATGTAATTCTTTTAAACATATTTAGCATTCTCCTTTTTTATTATTAGTATCAGTTTTTTATGATATTCTTATATTCACCTCCAAAACTTAAATCATTATACATCTTTTCAAAACGAGTGTCAAACCATTTATTGCTATATAAAAGGACGGCGTAAAGCCGTCCTCATAAATCATTTCTTTTTCATATAATCAGTAAAGCTTATCTTTGTCTTACTTGTTGCATTGTATGCATAGAACGAGAGGACATACGAAGCATCAATATCATGTTGAGCGCCTGTTCGCTGAGAAGATGTCCGGTAAAAATACTGATCGTCCTGAGCTTAAAACGATGCTTGAATATGTCCGCGAAGGTGATACTCTGTATATCGAAAGCATCAGCAGACTTGGAAGATCCACCAGAGACCTGCTCAACATTATAGACGTTCTTCAGAAGAAAGGCGTTACTCTTGTCAGCAGTAAGGAGAATATTGACACCAATACTCCGCAGGGGCGTTTCGTACTATCCATATTTGCAGCGCTCTCTGAGCTCGAACGTGAGCAGACCTTGCAACGTCAGCGTGAGGGTATAGCTTTTGCCAAGTCTCAGGGAAAGTATAAAGGCAGGCAACCTATCAGTATCGATTGGGTTAAATTCGGGCATCTGTATGAACAGTGGAAGTCTGGGGGTATCACAGCCGTAGAGTTCCAGAAACAGATGGGCCTTCGCGCCAATCCCTTCTACCGTCGCGTCAGGGAGTATAAGAAAAAGCATATTTGAATAAGAATGAGCCGGTTTAACCGGCTCTGTTCTTTCAATAAAGTGTTCATTTTTTCTGAAATATTGCAAAAGCGGAAAAAGCACTTATATGAAACAGTTTTTCAGTATTGCAATAGACCATGGTCATATGAAAGCTTTGCATAAAGCGTTTTGCTGAAATTCGTGATTTGTTCATCTGAAGTTACACACATGAAGATCACCTCTCGCAGATAGTGATACCCTTTGGTGTTAGGAGCTATTCCGAGATTAAGAAGAGTTTTGACAATTATTGCTACAACGTTATTCATTAGTATAAGCACTCCTTTTAGCAATGAAAGTATAATTATATCATAATTAGTAAAAAATGGTAAGGGTTTATTACGTCGTTTATTGACGAGTTTTGTCGAATAATGTCGATAAAGCAAAAAAAGAGCAGCTTAGCTGCTCTTTTTTTTCAATTTTTGATTTGTTTTGCAACAAGACTTTCGCCGCAGTAAATTGAACGAAGCTTTGGCTTCTCAATTTTACCTGTGGGATTTCTTGGAACATCTGCGAAAATAATCTTATGCGGTCTCTTGTATCTCGGGAGCTTCTGGCAGAAAGAGGTTATATCCTCCTCTGTACAGCTGTGATCTTCCTTTATGGAAATAATTGCAGCTGCTATCTCACCCAGCCTCTTGTCAGGAAGTCCGATAACTGCTACGTCCTTGATAGCAGGGTGACTTCTGAGGAAATCCTCTATCTGTACAGGGTACAGATTCTCACCGCCGCTGATAATAACGTCCTTTTTACGGTCAACAAGGTAAATAAAGCCGTCTTCGTCCTCCTGAGCCATATCGCCTGTATAGAGCCAGCCGTCCTTTAATGTCTCGGCAGTAGCTTTTTCGTCGCGATAATAGCACTTCATAACGCCTGGACCTTTAACGAGAAGCTCTCCTACCTGTCCGCGTTCAACGGCGTTACCGTTTTCATCAGCTATCTTTACTTCCCAGCCGAAGCCAGCCTTTCCGATAGCACCTACCTTATGTATGTTTTCAACTCCAAGGTGAACGCAGCCCGGTCCGATAGACTCGCTGAGTCCGTAGTTTGTATCATACTGGTGCTTGGGGAATACCTTTTTCCAGCGTGCGATAAGTGACGGAGGTACAGGCTGAGCGCCGATGTGCATAAGTCTCCACTGATCGAGGTCATAATCCTCGAGATTGATATCTCCCCTGTCTATAGCGTCAAGGATATCCTGTGCCCACGGAACAAGAAGCCATACGATAGTACAGCCTTCCTCGGAAACGGTTTCGATAATTGACTTTGGCTTTACACCTTTAAGCAGAACAGCCTTGCTGCCTGAATAAAGGCTTCCGAACCAGTGCATTTTTGCGCCTGTATGGTAAAGTGGCGGAATGCAAAGGAATATATCGTTTCTTGTCTGTCCGTGATGATTCTGTTCAACCTTAGCTGAATGCATAAGGCTTGTATGGTCATGAAGAATTGCTTTCGGGAATCCTGTAGTTCCTGATGAGAAGTAAATTGCAGCATTATCGTCATCTGTGATCTTTACGTCAGGTGCTGCACTTGCACAGTTAGCAACAAGGCTGTCATAGTGCTCTGCAAATGAAGGACATCCTTCACCTACATAGAAAAGAAGACGATTTTTGCTGATATCATCGGCTATTTCCTCGATTCGTCCTATAAACTCTGGACCGAATACAAGAATATCTACCTCGGCAAGATCAAGGCAGTACTTTATCTCGTCAGCTGTATATCTGAAGTTAAGCGGTACTGCAAGAGCACCTGCTTTGAGTATTCCGAAGTATATCGGGAGCCATTCAAGACAGTTCATAAGAAGTATACCTACTTTGTCTCCCTTTTTGACGCCTCTTTCTAATAACATATTTGCAAAACGGTTAGCTTTTTCGTCAAAGACCTTCCATGTTATCTCGCGTCTGTAGTGACATTCGGGATTAGGCTCAATAAGCTCATATTCTTTCCATGTAATACGTCTAACCTCTGTTATCTCGGGATTTACTTCTACCAGAGCAACATCAGTACCGTATAATTTAGCATTTCGTTCAAGTAATTCTGTTATTGGCATTATTTACGTTCCTTTCTGACTAAGCTGCTTTTTTGCTTTTATGTTTAAAAGGCAAAAAGCTGCAAAGCGATAAACTATTTTTATTTTATCACAAAAAAGCGAAAAAGTAAATACCTATTAAACGTTTTTTTAAACAAATCGAAACCTGTGTTTTTCAGCAAGTTGCATAAAACAAGGCGCATTAAGAATATTAATGCGCCTTGAATGCTTATTCAACTGTTACATCTGTTACCGTCTCAGTTTCGTCCTCTGCAACCTTTTTACCACATTTATCGCAGTAAACCTGCTCTCTGCGTATCTGAGAACCGCAGTTTTCACAGAATACCTTGTCCTCAAGAGACATAAGCTCTGCTTTCAGCTCGTCAAGCTTTAATGTTTTTTCCTTGATGTCGTTTATTGTTGTGATAAACTCGCTGTCAGGATCGCTGCATATCTTTTCGTACATTACCTTTCCAAGCTCTATGTAGTCCGTATTGATATCAGATTCAACACGAGCCATTTCGCGCTTTATCTTAGTCTTTTCTGCGAATTTTTTAGAGCTGTTTGAAACTGTTTTCGCTCCGCGCTCAACAGATTCCCCGAATTTTCCTGCAAAATCCTTTACTGAATCAACAAATCCCATATTTATGACCTCCTGTTATGTTTTTAGTATATTTTTTATGTATAACTTGGTTTTTCGGTTATTTCAAACTTGACTGCATTCAAAGCTCTTACCGCTGCGTCCGAGAAATCACTGCAAACTGTTGAATAAAGAGTCATTATGATATCATCGGCTGCAAGCTGGTCGCCTACATCACAGTTCATGACGATACCTGCGCTCATGTCTATCTTATCGGTCTTATTAAGTCTTCCTGCGCCGAGCAGCAGAGATGTCATGCCAAGCTCCTCGCAGTTGAACCCCAGTATCTTCATTCCCTTTGTAGCTCTTATCTCGTATTTGAGAAGCGGCTTAGGAAGCAGTGATGTATCATCACATATCTTTTCGTTGCCGCCCTGCAGCTTGATGGTTTCGCGCAGAACGCCAAGTGCCTTTCCTGATGAAACAGCATCTTCAGCCATTTTTCTGCATTCTGCATTAGTTCCTTTACCTGCAAGTTCCAGCAAGTCTGCCGCAAGCTCAATGCAAACATCATAAAGCTTTCCCTTTGATTTTCCTTGAAGAAGCTCTACAGCTTCCTTAACCTCAAGAGCGTTGCCGATGTTTTTGCCGAGCGGCGTATTCATGTCAGTTACGACAGCCTTGCACTTCTTTCCTGCTGACTTGCCTGCTTTTTCCATAAGAACGGCAAGCTTTTCAGCGTCCTCTTTGGTTTTCATAAAAGCTCCGGTGCCGTATTTAACATCAAGAACAAGACAATCTGCGTTCATAGCAAGCTTTTTGCTCATAATACTTGCGCAGATAAGAGGTATACTGTCAACTGTGCCCGTTGCGTTTCTGAGAGCATACATTTTCTTATCGGCTGGACAGAATTCTACTGACTGAGAAATAATGGAAAAGCCTGTTTTTTTAAGTATCGCTTCAAACTCGCTCAGAGACAGATCAGTTCTGTACCCCTCGATACTTTCAAGCTTGTCGATAGTTCCGCCCGTATGACCTAAGCCGCGTCCTGACATTTTTGCCATGCATACTCCGCAGGCAGCTGCGATAGGTCCGATGATAAGAGATGTCTTATCGCCGACGCCCCCTGTACTGTGCTTGTCCACAGTAAATGGGATATCCAGATGCAGTATCTCTCCGCTGTCACGCATAGCCGCAGTAAGTGCGAAAGTCTCTTTTTCGGTAAGTCCGTTAAGACACACAGCCATAAGCCATGCCGACATCTGATAATCGGGGATATCGCCGTTAGTATAGCCGTTCACAAGCCACGATATCTCTTCTTCGTTAAGTTCCTGTGATTTTTTTGTTTTATTGATAATATCGATGATGTTCATGATCCACCTCCTATACATATATTTTACCATTATAATCATAATAATTCAATAGTTTTTGTGAAATAAGCCCTTGAATTTACAAAAAATTCATTATTACAATAAAAACTACAAAAGGCACACCGAGAATAACACTTCCCAGTATATTGAACAGGTTAAGCGGTATATGTGCGCCGAATAAACTTCCGTATTTATTGACGATAAATAAAGCTGCTCCGCCTGTAAATGCGCCTATAATAAAGGATAATAGCTTTTTCTGCCTCCTGAAATAATATATCATCATTATAACGACTACGATTCCGCAAAGGGCTTTAAACAACATTTCAATATCCATATTTTACCTCTCACATCAGTATATATCCAAGTGCGATAATAAGCTTGATATCGGCACCTTCTTTTATAAGCATATACAGTAAAGCTGCGATAAGAAGCTTGTCACTGTCTATGCCGCCGTCAAGAAATTCATCGATAAGACTGTCAAATAAATGCCTTTTTGTATTTTTTCCATTTGGAGACTCAGTTTCCGACTCAGGATTTTCCTTTTTGCAGATATCAGGCGGCAGGTCGGCAGCGGTATTTCGTCCTGTCCCATGGTACAGCTTAAAGCAGTCCATATCTGAACGTTTTGGGAATTTTTCACCGTATACCGCCATTGACACGCCTCCCTTCGTTAAATCAGCTCCTGTAGAAGTCCGCTTTCCTTTGCAATATTCCATATCGCCAGAAGCTTCAACAGTTTTATTGCCTTATCGACACGTTTTTGCTTTTCTGCGCCGAGATGAGGCTTTAAAGCCAGTAGCAGATCAGCGTTTTTGTCCTGCTTTGAAGCTTCGCCGATAAGACTTGTAAGTTTTAGCATAGAAGCAATATCAGGTACATCCTCAGGAGCTGTATCCGCTGCCTTTTCGGCTTTTTCTTCATTCTTTTCGTTGTCCGAGACCAGCATTTGTGCCAGCTCGGAAAGCTGCTTCACACTTTCCTCGTCTGACAGGAGCTCGCTGATCTTGCCCATTATATCGTCCATTTTATTTCTTTCCGCCCGAAAGCTTCTCGTAAAGTGCTTTTGCCTGCGGTGTGCTCATCATCTTTTCAACAATTTTAGGATTGTTAACCGCTTGTTGAAATCTTGCGGCGTCATTTCTGTTCATAGCAGAAAGTGCGCTGTCGAATTTTCCTTCTTCGAGCTCGGCACGTAATTTTTCGGGTGGAACTCCTATTTTTTTGCTTACAACATTGAGAAGTCCCGATATTTTATTTGGATCAATATTATTCATAGCTGCCTCCATAAAACTTGATATATACAATAATATATTGTATTTACTGATAAAATATGTTTTTAATGCCTGTACCTGCCGCATTTTTGCGATTTTAACAAACAAGGCTATATTTTTTTGATAATACCTGTTGATTTTTTCAAAAAAATATGTTATAATATGGTATAAACTTCTTAGGAGGGATATATTTGCGCATTGTTGTAATATCAGACACACACGGTAATTCTTATGCTCTTGAAAGTGTTATTATGCGAAATACTGACGCAGACTGGATAATCCACCTTGGTGACGGTGAACGTGAACTCGATAATTTTATCCTTTCTCATCAGAGATTAGCTCCTAAGATAATCCATGTTGCTGGAAACTGTGATTTTGACAGCCTGAGCGATGACTACATCGTCCTGCCGCTTATAGGTCATAAGCTCCTTGCTACACACGGTCATCTTTATGGTGTGGGAGGTTCTCTTGACAAGCTGAAGGCTCTTGCGGCTACAAATGAATGCGATATTATTCTCTTCGGGCATACACATGAGCGCTACCAAAGCTTTGAGGACGGTTTCTACATCATGAATCCCGGCAGCGCTTCTATCCCCCGTGACGGCGCAAAGCCTTCATTCGGACACATTGACCTCACTCCCGAGGGTGATGTTGTCACCAATATCGTTAATGTCTGATATCTCCTGCTTATATTTTATGCAGATTAGATATTATTGTTACATAAGAAAAATCCCCTTGAATCAACTTCAAGGGGATAATTTTATATTCAGTTTGCTGAAACTGCATTTGGACGCTCATATGAGCTGTCATAATCTTTTATTCTTGTGATATCCGCTGACATTACAACAGGATTTCCGTTATGATTAACGCTTATCTCTGCTGTCATATCCAGCGCATCCTCGCCGTTCATGTTATGAAGAACTGCATGAACCTTGCATACGTGGATAGAAGAATCATATTCTGTAACTTCAAGCTTATCCATGATATGTCCGATACCTCTGCCTGCTTTGCCTTCGGAATCATAGCCGATATTTATATCGTTATATTCTGCTCTCTTCTCAATATAATTCTGAATAGCTACTGCTGATGTGTATTCTGGTCTGTCGCCTGTTTCGATTGAACTTATTTTCCACTCACCGTCGATTAGGTTGAATGTAATAATTTTTTCATCGCCGTATTTAGCGTTTGCATATCCAAGATAAGGAGTCCTTACAAAACGTGATACGGTAAAGCTGTCCGCTTCTTCGTGTGTGACAGCAGGTTCAGTTGAAAAAGAATTATCGCCTGTTGTAGAGAACTTAGGCATTTGTCTTACATAAAGCTGTCCGTTATACTCAACATAAGTTGCTGTATGGATAGAATGAGCTGCATAATCAAAAGTGCCTTCATCTTCGGGATCATATGCAAGATCAACTCTGCTGCCGACCTCAAATTTGCTAACATCCTCTCCCAACCAGCTTAATAATGTTACTCTATCTTCTACACCTTGCGCTTCCTTATAGTTATCAGGCATTGTAAAGCTTTCATATGTTTCGCCGAAGTGTTTTCTGTCTATTGAAGACGCAATCGGTGCTTTGTAGTACTCGTAGATATCCTGACAGCTCTTGAAGCGTTCATCAGTTACCTTGTAGAATGTTCGCTCTCCGCCGTAATTATTTGACCACTCTTCATTTGTACTGTCATAGGTATAGAATGTTATGCTTTCATTGCTGTCATATGACACATCGCCGTATTGCATTACATTCAAACTGTCAATATAATGCTGTGTGAACTCATTTGCGATAGCTGCGTAGTCGTATTCTACAGGCAGCTCTGTTGGCTCCTCGGTTATTTCTGTTACAGCCTCGGCAGTTGTTTCTTCTTCGACGACTTCGGTAAACTGCTGAGCATTCTTACTGCCCTTGTGGAGCAGTACTCCTGTTGTACCTATGCCGCCGACAATGAGAGCGCAGGCTGCGGCAATGCTTACATATTTCATTATACCGTGACCGCTGCGAACCTCAACTCCCGATACATTTTCGGTGTACTCATTTTTATTCATCTTTATTTTGTTCTCACGTTTACTCATATCAAGTACCTCTTTTCTGCACCGCTCGTCAGGTGCCAAGCGGTCTGTTACTCTTTTATAATCATTCATATTCATAGTCGGAGCTCCTTTCCTAGAATATCCTTTAGCTTTTTACGTGCACGGTACAGCTGAGTCTGTATGGCGGTCTCTTTATCGCCTGTAATAGCACTTATCTCTTTTATTGTGTATTCCTCATAATAAAAGAGATGTATAACTGTCCTGTATTTGTTCGGGAGTGACATTACAGCATGATAGACGTCGCTTTCCTCTTGCGTTTCGTAAATAATATCGGCTTCTTCAAGCGGTATCGAGGTCAGGGAGTATTTATACCGCAGAGAGCGGAACATATCCCTGCATTTGTTGACAGTTACTTTAAGCAGCCAGCTTTTCTCCTTAGCTTCATCTTCAAAAACAATGTCAGCGGAAAAGCGCCTTATAAAGACCTCCTGCATTATATCCTCAGCGTCGGCTTTGTTCTTACAGTAAGCAAACGCCATACGATAGACGGCATTACTGTATTTATCGTATATTTCCGTCATTTTTTCTGGATACATCATTTGCTTCCTTTCTTTTTGAAGTACTTCACTAATAAAACGAAAAAGCTATCTCAAATATCACACAAAAAATCAAAACCACCCGTAAAACGGGTGGTTTGAGGAAGCCCTAGAAGGGCTTGATACGGACACTGCCCCTTAAGTGGGCTGAGAAAGGTCTGCCAACTGCATTTCATTCTCAGCTCCCCCTTAAGGGGTTTTTACTTCTTCTTATACTTTTCTCCAGTGAACGGGTCTGTTGTTTCAAACAAACTTAACTGGTCTGTCATAATATCTTCTTGCAGCTGGTTCTTTATATACTCTTCAATTTTCTTAGCATTCTTTCCTACTGTATCAACATAATATCCTGTACACCAGAAATGTCTGTTACCGTACTTATACTT
>NZ_JHXF01000027.1 GCF_000621845.1 Ruminococcus flavefaciens MA2007
GGGCTTCTCTCAAACTCTCTCCCTAAAACTTTCGTTTTGTTTTTTCACAGATAGGGCGCTCCTGCATTTTGCAGGATTTTTTTATTTATGAAGCGCCCTATCTGCGAAAAAACCAGATAAAAGTCTTTGGAAAGGGGTTCGGGGGAGAACCTTTCCTCAGAAAGGTTTCCCCCGATAAATAAATATAAGCTTCTATATTAGCATTGCGGTTATTTATGAAAGGACTTTTTTATTCTCGCCCGATGACTTCTTTCTCCACATCAGTACCATGCTAACAGCTCCCGCAGCGATTATCATAGGGAACACAGAGATTATCTGTCCCCAGAAGTCATTGGTGCGAAGCTCGAATTTATCGCCGTTTGCATTATAGGCAAACGGCATAAGATTAGCGTTCAGGACCGTATCTATCAGCATATGGCACAGAGCCGCAGGATATACCGAGTTTGTGCGCTTGGTGAGCCATGTGAGAAAAGCCGACCAGAAAACACACATCACTATCATGGCGATAAATCCGCCGTATGGGAAAAAGTCGTAATCCCTGCCGAAGTCATAGCCGTAAGCAAGGAGAGGACCGTGCCAGAGAGCCCATATTATACCCGTAACTATAACAGCCGCAGGTGCAGGCATGAGCTCCTCAAGCTTGGGAGTAAGATAGCCGCGCCAGCCAAGTTCCTCGCCGAAGCCGTGGACCGCCATTGCGAAGCCTGATACTATCGACAAAAGCAGCATAGCAACAGCCGAAGTGCCGTCACTAAGGGCAGCGCTATCGGTGATACTGCCGTTTTTCACAACGAAAAGATGAAGTAACAGTGCACTCACATATGGCAGGGCTATAGGATATAGCACAGCGAGCGCGTAGTATTTACCGCTGTTCCTTTTGCCGAAGCCGAGGAAAGAGTTATGGAAGCCCTCTCTCGTCACTATCCTTATGATGATAACAGCAATAGCAGGGTATAGCATAAGCGTATTTCCTGCCAGAACACTGGTGAGACTGCCTTCCTTGTCGGAAAAAGCAAAGCAAAGTATATACACAGGCACATATGCAAGTATGAGATATAAAGCTATACGGAGCAGAGTTTTCTTCTTATTTGGCATAGCTCTCAACTCCCTTCAGATACCATTTTACAGCAAGTCTGTAGGACAGATAATATATGGGTATCACCGCTAAAGTTATAATGCTGAACCACAGCGTCATGCGCTTTACCTTGTTCTTGTCAGCCAGTGCAGCAAGAAGTCTGTCAAAGAAGGTATCCATATCTGCAAAAGCCGATGTATCGCCGAAAAGCATATATGCGAAGAAGATAAAGGCAGCGATACCGATAATGATTATCTTCATGGACTTGCCTATTTTGCTGCCGAAACGCGCCATAAGGGGAAACTCTATAGCACGCATAGTAAGCTGTATATAGAAGAAGCCGATGAAGATAACAGAGCCGTCAGCAAGCTCACTGCTTCCGTCTCTTGCAAAGCCGCAGCAGAGTATCAGCGCAGTTACCGTCAGCATTGAATAGCACAGTGTAAACAGGTACTTTGCGCCTATCTGTCCCTTTATTCCTGTGGGAGTAGAAGCAACAAAGTAAGCCCATTTTTTGCGCTCGTCGTCGTTGAATATGGAATCCTCACAAACTCCGCCGATAAGAAAAGCCATGAACGCCATAAAAGCCCACAGCATTATGCTGATACCGCTTGTCATATCATCTTTCATATCGTCACTGCGAAATATCAGCGCAAACATGAAAGGATAAAACAAAGAACCGAGGAAAAAGAGCAGTATCTTCACCCAGTTGGTTCTGATAAGCTTATAAAGAAGTCCCGTCATCAGTAACGCCTCCTTTTGAGCTCTTTTATGCCCCAGAAATAGGTGATAATTACAATTCCGATAAGAATGAACGGACCTGCCCACAGGAAAATATCACGCCATTTTGTGAGATAGGGCATAGCGACTTTCATCATGCCTGCATCGCCTTTCATATCGGGATAGAGCCTTGCTGCTTCTGCATAGCAGAACTTTGTGAATTTATATGTACCATAGCCGACAGCTGTGGTCAGAATTACGAGAGGTATCATCGCAAAAGCAACGCCCCTGTTCTGGGTTTTCATTATTATCATATAGGGGATATCTATTATACACATAGAACCGTAAACAAACAGAATTACCAGTATATTCTTGATATGCTCAGTGCTTACAGGTACTTTTCCTGCTGCCGAGAATATGACCTCGGCAATAACTGCCAGCACAAATCCCAAAGCCAGAAGTATTGTGCGGAGTATCAGCTTTGACTGCATTATCTTCTTTTCGTGTACAGGCAGAGTATAGGAATAGAGCTGCCACCTTGATTTATAGTCCTTTTCGATGAGGTCATTGTGACCGTATGTACAGCCTGCCATGCCAATAAGACCTGCATAGAGATACATCTGCGACAACAGATAATCGCGGGTATCTGCGCTATCGTTGCTCTTAGCGAGATTTCCTGCATAGGTGCTGATTATTATCATGGTTATCATTACCACGAAGATAATATAGGCAAGAAGCATATACACCACAGTTTTGCGGCTGAGATAGAATTCACGATAGATAAGACCTTTCATTCATCTCCACTCCTTTTTGCCGCGGTTTACATAGAACAGCATTATATCCTCAAGAGTTGCGGGATCTATGACCGCGCCAGAGTATTTACGGCTGCATTCAGCCTTGTCGGACACCATTATCTCAGCTCCGAAATCATTGAGACGGGCGCTAACTATGTCCTCGGGAGCAATGTCCTTGTAGTCGTCCTTAGTGCATTTGAGTATGCCGTGGCTGTAGAGGATATCGTCCTTGTAGCCGCTGATAAGCACCTTTCCCTTGTCGATAAAGGTAACGCTGTCGGCTACCTTGTCAAGGTCAGAGGTGATATGTGAGGACATAAGGATAGAGTGGTCCTCATTCTGCAAATATTCGAGGAAAATGTCCAGTATCTCGTTTCTTACAACGGGGTCAAGACCTGTTGTAGCTTCGTCCATAATGAGAAGCTTCGCATTATGTGAAAGTGCAGAGGCTATCTGGAGCTTCATTTTCATGCCCTTTGAGAACTTGCCGAACTTCTTTTTTCTCGGCAGTGAAAATCTGTCAAGGTAATTGAAAAAGGTCTCGGAGCTCCACTCCTCGAATACTTCGCGGAAAACCTTGTCGATAGTTATAGCGTTAAGTCTGTCATCAAAGGGAAGCTCGTCGAAAACAGCGGCTATCTGTTTTTTAGCGTCGTATTCGTCCTTTTCGTGGTCAAGTCCGAGAAGCTTTATCTCGCCCTCGTCCTTTTTTACTATGTTGAGAATGGCGTTTATAGTAGTAGTTTTTCCTGCACCATTCTGCCCGATAAAGCCCATGATACTGCCTTTGGGCACGTTGAAGCTGACCTTGTCAAGAGTAAATCCGTCATACTTCTTGGTAAGGTCTTTTATTTCTATAGCGTTTTCATAATCATTCATTTTCTGCCCCTCCATAAATCAGTTCGAGCATTTCCTTCAGCTCGTCAAGGCTGAGATCACAATGTCTTGCCTTTTCGCAGGCTTGTGCGAGGAGGTCTTCGGTCTGACGCAGATATTCCTCGCGGAGAAGCTCGGTATTCTGCCCTTTGACGAAGCTGCCCTTGCCTGTATATGACTCGATGAAACCGTCGCGCTCTAAGTCCTCATAGGCGCGTTTTGTAGTGATAACGCTTATGCGGAGCTGCTGAGCGAGAGTACGCATAGAAGGCAGAGCGTCCCCTGCTTTCAGCGTACCATTGAGGATAAGTCCCTTTATCTGAGAGGATATCTGAGAATAAATGGGCTCACCTGATGAGTTGCTGATAATAATATCCATAGTTCACCTCATATTGTATATATACGTTATACACATTATAGCATTTGTATATACACTTGTCAAGGGGTTTTTGAAAAAAATTTGCAGGGCAAATTTCAGCCGTTAGCTTGTAGGGGAGCCCGCCCTCGGGCTCCCGTAAATTATGTAATAATTATAAATGACCGTATGTAGGGGACGCCGCCCTCGGCGTCCCGAGACTATCACAACAAACAACATGAATCCAATTGTAGGGGACGGCGCCCTCGACGTCCCGTAAATTATGTAATAATTATAAATGACCGTATGTAGGGGCGAACAGTGTTCGCCCGAAAATAAGCGTGTATACTGACGGGCGCACACTGTGCGCCCCTACAGCGCAGAGCCTGCGCCCCCTTGCCACGTTGCCGCTCGTAAACTCGCTCATTATTATCAATACCGATAATCGTACATCGCTTACAGCACATATACACGGCGGCGGAACGCCGCCCCTACACTAATCACTAATAACTATGCACTAATAACTCAAAGATGTATATGATAGACAAATGAAAACAGCCTTTTTTAGTCAAAATCGCCTATTTTCAAAAAATAATATAGACAAGCAAACGAAAATATTATATAATATAATGTAAGTATCTCGGTACCCGTATACCGTAAATGCGGAAACCGCAGTATTTCTGCGGCTTCGGAGCACTAAAACATGAGAGTTATCACAGGCATTGCAAGAGGCCGTAAGCTTGTCGCACCAGAGGGTATGGACGTAAGACCTACCGCCGACAAGGTCAAGGAAGGCATCTTTTCAGCCGTTCAGTTCGAGCTCGAGGGAGCAAGAGTCCTCGACCTCTTCGCAGGAAGCGGTCAGATGGGCATCGAAGCCCTCAGCAGAGGTGCAGACCACGCTGTTTTTATCGACAGCTCACTGCGCTCTATCAGATGCGTGAACGAGAACCTGCGCAATACAGGCTTTGAACGACAGTCTGAGGTCATCAACCGCGACAGCTATGATTATATCAAGCTCACCGCTCAGACCTTCGATATCATTATCCTCGATCCGCCCTACAGACACAGCCATATCGCCAATATCCTGCCTTTTGCGGCTAAAAAGCTCCGCGACGGCGGCATGATAATCTGCGAGTATGAGTGCGAGGCAGAGGAGCCGCAGGCTCCCGAGGGAATGGTGCTGAGAAAGACCTACCGCTACGGCAAGATCAATGTTACGATATTCTGCAAACCGTCCGAGGAGGTGGCTGAGGAATGAGAAGAGTTGCCGTTTGCCCCGGAAGCTTCGATCCTGTAACATTGGGACATCTGGACATTATCACGAGAGCTTCCAAGCTGTTTGATAAGGTTATCGTCCTCATATCCAGAAATGCAGGCAAGGCACAGCCAAGCTTCACGGCTACGGAGCGTATGCTGATGATCGAGCAGGTCACAAGAGACCTTGATAATGTGGTTATAGATATCCTCGACGGACTCCTTGCGGATTACGTCAGAAACGTGGGGGCTGTGGCTATAGTCAAGGGACTCCGTGCTGTCAGCGACTTTGAATACGAATTCCAGATGGCTCTTGCCAATAAAAAGCTGTATGCAGGTGCGGAAACAGTCTTTCTGACAACTGCTACCGAGAATATGTATCTCAGTTCAAGTCTGGTAAAGCAGATAGCTTATTTCGGCGGCGATATCAGTCATTTCGTCCCGAATGAAATACTTGATGATATAAAACAAAGACTAATTAAGGAGAGGTAATTGATATGAGCATTGATGAGATTTTAGAAGAAATGGACGAGCTCCTTGACAAGGCAGGTTCAGTTCCCTTTGTTTCCCATAAAAAGGTCATCGACGGCGAGCGCATGAGAGAGCTCATTAACGACGTCCGTCTGAATATGCCTCACGAGCTTAAAGAGGCCAAGAAAATAGAATTTGACTGTCAGCGTATCCTCAACGAGGCTAAGCTCAACGCTGAGAGCATTATCCGCAAGGCTGAGGAGCGTGCAGCTCAGATAGTTTCAAGAGAGGCTATCGTTACAGAGGCTAAGAAAAAGGCTCTCGATATGCTCACAAAGGCTCAGACAGCCGCTAAGAACCTCCAGCAGAACGCTGCGGCTTCTGTTGCTAAAATGCTCAACGATACAGAGAATTACTACTCAAGAAATCTCCAGAGCATAAAGGTCGTAAAGGGCAAGCTCAGCAGCACTGTTTCAGCAGGTCTCAGCATGAACCCTACAGATAAGAAAAACGGCTTACAGTAAGCAAAAACGGTACTCGATGAGTACCGTTTTTTATATGCAGGGGACGCCGTCCTCGGCGTCACGAAATTGCAGATGAATCAAACGGGCGGCGGAATGCCGCCCCTACAGCGCAGAGCCTGCGCCTCCTTGCCACGGCAGCGTGACCCTGCACCCTTGCCACGTTGCCGCTCGTAAACTCGCTCACGATTATCATTACCGATAATCGTACATCGCTTACAGCACATTTACACGGGCGCACACTGTGCACCCCTACAGCGCAGAGCCTGCGCCCCCCTACATAAAAACAACAGCTGAAATAAAAGCAGCACTGCATATTTGCAGTGCTGCTTTTTGAGTATGAACAATAAAGAAATTATCTGTAGATAGAGCCGTCCTCGATGCTCTGGAGAACGCCTGCACAAAGCTGCTTCCACTGTGCAACTTCAGTCTCGTCGTAGGAGATGACCTTCTTAGCCCATGTTGAGCAGTGTGCACAAGCATTGGGAGCAGTCTGACCTTCTTCGAGAATGTCGTTTACGCAGAGTGACTTGCCGCAGTTGTTGTTCTTGATGAAGTGCTCAAGGAAGCCGTCAAGCTTCTTGTTGTCTACGTAGAGCTTAGGAAGATGCATTGTTCTTCCGTAGTTCATCATTGCCTCAGGCTTGAGGTATTCCATCCATCTCATCTGTGGAGCGCCAACGGGAGGACCTCCCATAGGCATACCAGCAGGAGGTGCTGTGATACCGTGTGCCTTTGCCCATTCCTCAGCTTCGCCAGGTCTTGGAGCTCTGCCTTCCATTATCCATGGAGGAGGACCGCCTGCGGGCATACCCATTGGAGGTGCACCGGCAGGAGCGCCTGTTGGCATACCGGCAGGAGGTGCGGACATGCCGTTTGCCTTTGCCCATTCCTCAGCCTCGCCAGGTTTTGGAGCTCTTCCTTCCATTACCCATGGAGGAGGACCGCCTGCAGGTCTGCCCATTGGAGGAGCACCGGCAGGAGCGCCCATAGGAGCACCAGCAGGAGCACCGCCCTTTTCAAGACCAGCCTGATCGGGACGTGTAGCAATTGTCTTAGCCTGTGGCCAGTTTACGATGTCGAGGAGGTTTCCGTCGTAAGACTCTTCCATGTAGCCCTTAACAACTCTGTGGAGGAAGTCTGTTGTTCTTGTTCTGTCGATGAGCTTGATAGAGAAGTGCTTGTTGCCTGTCTCTTCTGCAAGCTCTCTGTAGTAGTGAACGTCCTCAGGACGGATAAATTCAGCTGTAAGGATAGCAGCAGGGTGTGTTACCTTCTTGTATGCACAGTTGACAAGTGAGTAGTCCATAGAGAACTTGTCAGGATCGGAGTGACCTACGAAACAGCCGTGTGCAAGACGGAAAGGACATTCTCTGAGGCAGAGATTGTTAGCTATTACACGGAGGTGAAGGTCTGTATCCTTGTACTGTGTGAGGAGCTGCCTGAGAAGATCGAATCTTCTGTTGAAGCCGTGGTCGAGTGTGATCTCGTCTACGCCCCAGTTGCGCCAGTACTCAATGTGCTGGATAGTTGTAGGATAAGCATAGAGTCCCAGTGTTACGAATGCGTCCTTGAACTCTCTCTTAACGTACTTGATAAGGATAGGGGAATTAAGAGTAAATGCCTTGATACCCATATCATACATTGTGTGGAGGAAGTCACGGATCTTCTTGCCCATTACAGGATCAAGCTCGTTCTGGTCCATTGAAAGCGGGTTGATGAGGTAGTTGAAAGTAATGTCTCGCTTCTGACATTCCTTTACGTAATTAGCGAGCTCATCAAGAGTGAAGTCCGGGATAATTGAAGCAGTACGTCCTCCGGGAAGTCCGTCGTGCTTGAGCTTTCCGAAAAAGCTTGTGATGGCGTGCTTCTTATCATACTGGTCTACGAAATCGAAGAGCTTGTAGTCAAAGTTACAGCCAAGATCGAATGAAATAGAATCCTGATTCATGTTTTCACATCTCCCTTAGATTTTTATTCAGGACTTATACACTGTGTAATAACTTTTAAGCGATATACGCTCAGAAAAGCGTCTATGACAAGTGGGTTATGTAGTTTATGTGCGTTATTTCGCGGTTTTTGGCTATTATTTCCGCAGAAAGTCCCATATTAAAATTATATCATTTATTCACATTGCTGTCAATTAATTATCTGCAAGTGATTGTTTGGGGAAAGATAATCCTTTTTGTCAATAATTGACAATGAAAAGCAGAATTTTATGCGATAATGCGCCATTGTGGTAAATATCTGCGGTTCAGCGCGGGATATTACCGAAAGGATAAAATGAACGGAGCATACAGGGAACGCCGCCCCTACAGATATTTCCAATTCAAAAAAACTTGACAAGAACAAATGTACGTGATATAATAAATTCAGAACGGATGTTCTGTGAAAGAGGTGAGACAATGGAAAGGACATACATCGCTATAGACCTGAAATCATTCTATGCTTCTGTGGAGTGCGTAGAACGGGAGCTGGATCCCCTTGACGCCAATCTTGTGGTCGCTGACAAGAGCCGCACCGAAAAGACTATCTGCCTTGCGGTGACTCCGTCGCTGAAAGCCTGCGGAGTTGGCGGACGTCCGCGGCTTTTTGAGGTGGTATCGCAGGTGGCGGACATCAATGCCGCCCGAAGGTTCAGAGCTCCATACAGGCGCTTCCGCGGAAAGTCGTGCAGTGCCAAGGAGCTTGAAGCTGACAGGGCGCTGGAGCTGGACTATATCGTGGCTCCGCCGAGAATGGCGCTGTATATCGCCTACAGCACGAAAATATATCAGATATACCTGAAATATGTGGCTCAGGAGGATATCCATGTCTACTCCGTGGACGAGGTGTTTATCGACGCTACGCCCTATCTCCGCACCTACCGCATGACGGCTCGTGAGCTTGCCGTTACCATGATACGGGACGTGCTGAAAACTACGGGCATTACCGCTACAGCAGGTATCGGCACGAATCTGTACCTGTGCAAGATAGCTATGGATATCGTGGCAAAGCATATGCCGCCCGACAAGGACGGAGTCCGTATCGCCGAGCTGGACGAGATGTCCTACCGACGCCTTATGTGGGAGCACCGTCCGCTGACGGATTTCTGGCGCATAGGTCGGAGCTACGCAAGCAGGCTTGAACACCACGGTATGTTCACTATGGGGGATGTGGCGAGAATGTCTACCTCAGAGTTCGGCGAAAATGCGCTGTATAAGCTCTTCGGCGTCAACGCGGAGCTTCTCATAGACCACGCATGGGGCTGGGAGCCCTGCACTATCGCCGATATCAAGGCTTATCGCCCCGAAACCAGCAGTATGAGCTCGGGACAGGTGCTTCAGGAGGCCACTGAGTCCGAAACAGCGCGGCTCATTACATGGGAAATGGCGGACACGCTGGCTATGGACCTGCTGAGGAAGGGGCTTGTCACCGACCAGATAACCCTTACGGTGGGCTATGATGTGGAGAATCTCCGCAGGGAGGATATCATGGGGAGCTATGAGGGAAAGGTGGTCCTTGACCACTACGGCAGGGCTGTGCCTGCTCATGCTCACGGTACGGAAAATCTGTCCGCACCCGTGTCGTCCTCCAAGCTCATCACCGAGGCGGCTGTGAAGCTCTTTGACCGTATCACTGACAGCAGGCTTCTGGTGCGCAGGCTGACTATCTGCGCAAACAAGGTGGTGCCTGCGGATTCTCTCGGCGGCGAACAGCGGCAGCTGGACTTCTTTACAGACTTTGAAGAGGAGCAGAGCAGACGGAACGCAGAGGAGGCTGCTTTGCGACGTGAGAACAGTCTTCAGCTTGCCATGCTGAGAATGAAGGAGCGCTACGGCAGGAACGCGGTGCTCCGCGGCGCTAACCTCTGCAACGGAGCTACGGCGGTGCTGCGGAATCAGCAGATAGGCGGTCACAGGGCGTAGGTTTCAGAGCTAAGAACTAAGAGCTAAGAACTGAGAGCTAAGTAGGGGCGGATATTATCCGCCCGAAGTTCGCGTGATATACGTTTTGTAGGGGCTGGCGTCCTCGACAGCCCGTTACTGGCTGAATGATATCCCGTTCAAAAGGAGGAGGGCTTGAGCGTGTCTGATAAATATGATGATATCATCAATATGCCGCACCATGTCTCCAAAAAGCGGCGGCATATGCTGCGGCAAAACCGTGCGGCGCAGTTCGCGTCCTTTGCGGCTCTTTCGGGCTATGAGGACGCGATAGACGAGACTGCCCGCCGTACAGACTGCAAAGCAGAGCTCTGCGAGGACGATGCGGCAGAGCTCGGCGAAAAATTAAGGTTCCTCGGCGACAAAATATCCGAGGAACCTTACTGCGAAGTGACTTATTTTGTTCCCGACAGGCTTAAAAGCGGCGGAAAATACATCACCGTGTCGGGAAATCTCCGCCTTATCGAGGAAATGCCGCGGCAGCTTGTGTTCTGCGGCGGAATGCGGATACCTCTTGACGGCGTAGTAAAAATATCCGTATAAAGAGCAACAGCCCTACCCCCACCCAAGGAGATAAGACTGTTCTGATTTGCCCTCTTACAATGGAAGGATAGCAAAAAAGGAATTAACAACAATATATCACAAAGACCGCCTATAGTCTTTGTAAAGGTTCTTTTGTTTAACGATCTCTGCGTGATACTGTAAAGACCACCTGTTCTGAGCTATCCGATCAGAACCAGCGTAAACAGCAAACCCGAATGCAGGTGAGGGGAGTATAGTGCAGAGTCTCCCCGCCTGCGGGCTTGTTGACTTGAAAGGAAAGCTGATGGTATTCAGCATTTATGCGGTGAGTTATGAGAGGTACTCTGCCGCTTTATACGGAGCTGTGAGAGCAGCTCCTATAAAAATGTCTGTAACTTTTTCCGCTCGTTATTATTCGGCGAGGACAAAGGAGAGCGGGAGAGGGACCGCCCTTCCTTTGTGCCATAGACCTGTGCCTCGTCGTTTAAAGTGAAGCCTTTTCCGCTCTCGGTGCAGAGAAGCGGGCGTGAAGCCTCATTCAGGGTAAGCGTATCATGTGGGACCTGTAAGCGGTCCGTATGCAGGAGACCTGCCGCTTAAAGCTGTATATCCCATACTTTCAGAGAAGATTCGGAAAAAACAGCGCCTTGTATCAAAAGCTGTCATTTTGGGAGGGGTAACAGGCTTAAGGTGCTGTTCTTTCCTGCACTTTCTGCTTAGAGGGTTAGATAAGGATATTCTCTTGGCAGGGTTAGGAGCAATAATTCCCGTACATCTGCTTAGGAGGGTATCCCGATAAGCATTATTCAATTTTATCACTCCAAATCAAATATCCCGATAGCAATCTCTTATTGCTATATCATTATTATAAATAAAATGTGAATTGATAACAACCTATAAAATAAATATTTGGTGGACAAAATGAGGGAAATAATGTTACTGTGCACAATGCAGGTAGGATTATTACCAAAAATTTAGCCCGATTGCCAAAATCGTTATAAATTGTACGGACATATATAATTTGTATTGTGGCATTTATCCAGACATCAGGTCTGACATGACAAAAAAATCTGCCCGCTTATGCGGACAGATCTTTCTTTGTTAAAGCGTTTTTAATCGGTTTACGAGCTCCTCGGCGTCGTCTTTGCCTATATCCATGCTGTATTTCAGGTATAACAGGTCAACTTCCAGTTTACCGTCGTCGGTTATGTGGATATAGCCGTGTCCTAAGTATTTAACAGAGTTTGACATAGAATATGGCAGCTCTACTGCGATATATCCCTGTTTATTGCTGAGGTCCAGCTCGGGCGGCTTTTCGCCTGCATTTTGCAGCATAACACACTGAGCACCGTAGGACAAGCCTGTTATTTCAAGCTTTTTATCTCTGTACTGATCCAGAAGCTCATGGACGGTGTGCACGTCGAATAAGCTGTGCATTTCGTTTGAAGCGGTGTCATAAAATGATTTTGGCTTCAAGTTGCTGTCTGCATCTATTCCGTCAAGGAGATCGCCGAAGGTCTCGGGCTTCCATACTTCGTTTATGCCGAGATATGCATAATTTCCTTCAACATAGGCATAGCACATCAAGTTGGGATCGATGTGGTCATTATATGTGTATATATTGAAGTATTTGTCAATGAACTCGTCGTATTCGGTGCCGATAAACCTGTGCATTGCGAGGGCTCCCTCGTGCAGTACCGTACCCGTTGTCTTGTAGTAATTGCCGTTATAGTGGAAGCCTGTTATGCTTGTTGCTATCGTGGTAGTTACTGTGGGTGTTTCGGTGACCACAGGCGAAGGATGTATGTCCTGTGTGGTGGTTGCAGGTTCAGGTACATCGGAATTGAAGGAAGTGGTCGCTATTGTGGTGGTATACGCCACACTGGTAGTATAATACCATGTTGTGGTGGTATATGCGGCGGTGGTAGTACGTGATGTCCGAATGTCCGGCTGAACTGTGGTCAATGTGGTCGTTCTGGCGGTACGGGGAGCGGTAGACGTAGTTCTTGCGGTAGTTTTGCTGCTTTCCGCGCCTTTGTGCTGTGTGGTGGTGGTCGTTCTGTCTGTGGTGGTAGTCACCGCAGTTGTACGGCGGACAGCCGTTACCTCCATGAATGAGAATGTTGTGGGCAGAGGCGGCTCAACAGCGCCGCTGCTGTTTTTCTTGTGTGTGGTCGTAACAGCAGGAGCGTTTTCGCCCGATACTGTTGTGACAGTTGTGCCGTTTTGTGCGGCGGAATTGCCGTTATGAGCGGTGGTCACGGTCACAGCTGTGGTCACAGGAATGCCTGTGTTTCCGTTTTCGTCCGTAGTCGGCGGAGCAGTGGTATTTGCTTCGGTAACGTTGAACTGAGACTTGTCAGGAGAAGGAGCAATGGTCTTGAGTGAGTCTGTACGCCAGATATTGAAGCCGACAAGCATCATAAGGCAGCAGCTGAGGGCTACAGCTGAGCGCTTCATAAATACTTCTCTTTTGCGCTTCTTTTCTTTTAAGTATTCGTCCCTGCGCCGAAAAACACTATGAGCAATGTCTTTATAGTCTTTCATACTCAAAGCCCTCCTTTTCAAGCTTTGATCTCAGCGCCTGTTTGGCTCTGTACAGGAGATTTTCTATCTGGCGGCAGCTTTTTTTCATTACCCTTGCTGCCTCGGAATTGCTCAGCTCCTCAAAATATGTAAGGTAGAGCACCTGCCTGTAGTCGGGATTAAGGGCCTCCATAGCCCTGTGAAGCGAGATCTTCTGTTCCTCTCTAAGATATTCCTTTTCAATACTGCGCTCATCGGTCATCTTGTCGTATTCCTCGACGGACTTGTCGGAGATACGGGACAGTTTGCGCATACCGTCCACTGCGACATTGCGGGCAATAGTGAAAAGCCATGTCTTGAAGGAGCTTTTTCCGGAGAATCTTGGCTTTTTGGCTGCGATCTTGAAAAACGCGTCCTCCATGAACTCCTCGGCAAGGCTGTAGCTGCCTGTAATGCCGCAGAGGTACAGGATAACTCCGTCTTTGTAATCGCAGATCATATCGACTAAGGCTGTATCGTCGCCCTCGAGATAGCGGCGATAATATAATTCACCCTTGTCTTTGTCCATGAGCGCCTCCTTTCTAAAGGATCTTCCGCTCTCATTTATTAGACGTTTGAGAAAGCGGAAACTCTCAGTAATTTTTCAGAATTTCAGATATTTTTTTCATTTAACAATTGGAACAGCAACAAATCATGAAGTTGAGAGTTGAGAGCTGAGAGTTGAAAGTTATGGTGCCGCCTGCGGCGGTATTATTTAAAATAACGTGAGTGAAGCGAACACATCAACTCTCAACTAATCAAAAGAAAAAGCAATAACAGAATAAAAAAGGGCGGACAAACTGTCCGCCCGATGGTTTGTGTCATTACCGATTATCTCTGTTCACAGATGAGCTTGATAGCAGTTCTTTCTTCACCGTCGATCTGGATATTTGCAAATGCAGGAATACAAATGAGGTCTATGCCGATTGGAGCAAGATATCCTCTTGCGATAGCGATCGCTTTCACTGCCTGATTTGCTGCACCGGCACCGACTGCCTGAACTTCAACAGCTTTCTGTTCTCTGATAACACCGGCAATAGCTCCGGCTACAGAATTCGGTGATGAATGTGATGATACTTTCAGAATTTCCATTACAAATAACCCTCCTGATATAAATATTTGTACGTTTAATGTCAAATGCCTTTAGGCTATTGTACAAATATATTATAACTTATAAATAGTGAAAATGCAAGTGTTTTTATAAACTTTGTTGACTATCTTACAATTATTCTATTTATTTTGTGCGATTTGCCATCTTTTTCATTAAATTCAACTATTGTTCCACAAAGGAAGCAAGCGCCCTCTGCTTCCTGAAATTTTACGGGCATACGGAATCTAAGGCGATTTACTGCGGATTCTGAGTCTACGCCGAGACACGACAGCTCGGGACCGACCATGCCTACGTCGGTGATGTAGGCGGTGTGACCTCCGAGGATACATTCGTCGGCGGTCTGGACGTGGGTGTGAGTCCCGAACATTCCGCTGACCTTCCCTGTGAGGTAGTGCCCCATGGCTTTTTTCTCGGAGGTAGCCTCCGCGTGAAAGTCAAGGAAGATATTGGGAGTGTCGATGTTTTCGAGGAGCTCGTCCATTTTCGTGAACGGATTGTCAAGGGGGTCCATGTAGACCGTGCCCATGAGGTTTATAACGGCTACGGAATATGCTCCCATATCAAGGATACGGACTCCGCTGCCTACGCAGCCGCCCTCGGGGTAGTTCGCAGGGCGGACGATGTAGTCCTCGTCGAAGAGCTCCATAGACTCCTTGCGGCGGAAAGCATGATTTCCTGTGGTTATGATGTCGGCTCCTGCACGGATAATGGCGTCCGCAGAACCGCGCGTGATGCCGTTGCCCTGCGCGGAGTTCTCGCCGTTTACTATAGTAATGTCAATGTTGTTCTCGCGTTTTATGCCGCTGAGCTTGTCTGCGAGAAATTCGCAGCCTGCTCTGCCTACGACGTCACCGATAAAAAGTAGTCTCTTCATGGGCGGCTCTCACTTCTTGGCAGGCTTTTTCTTGCCGCCGAGGTCAGTATCGTATGAGATACCCGTGCCCTGAAGACTTACGGTAGCTTTTTTCTTGTTGTTTACCGTGAGCTTGACCTTTTTGCCTGCTATCTTCGGTCCCTCAACGGATATGCTGCCGCCTTTCTTGTTCTTGTTGAAGCGGAACAGCTTGCCTATTTTGAAGCTTTTTCTAAAATGAAATCCCATATCTTTCCTCCGAATCTTTGTAATTATCAAAAAGCCGCTTCACCCATGAAAGGGATTCCAAAGGGACTGTGTTCCTTTGGCGGAGTCCAGAGGCGGCGCCTCAGGCAGGTTTGGGCAGAGCCCAAAGAAACGAAGGCGCTTCGCAAAGGGTGAATCAAAAAACAGTCCAGTGGACTGTTTTTTGAGAGGGAACGCCTTGCAAGTGAAGGCGTTCCCTTAATAAATTGGCTTTATTGACAGTCAATCATTAAAACTATACATATAATATATCATAAAAAATCATTTTAATCAATATTAATCATTATTTTTTTGCAGAGCCGTCCAATTCGTCGGTAAATACGAAAAGTTCGTTGGGAGTACATTCCAGAAGCTGGCACATCGCCTCGATATTTTCGTATTTGATGGAGCAGGTCTCGTTGTTTATCATTCGGCTGAAATTCTGATAGCTCATGCCGAGCTGCTTGTACAGCCAGTATTTGGTACGTCCTTTTTCTTCAAGGAGTTCAATGACGTTGAGCTTTAACATAACTTACCTCCGCATTATCTTATTTATACATAAGATATTATTACATTTGAGCTCTTGACATATAGACATTTGCATTATATAATGTAAACATAAGATAAGGAGGTACGCCGTGAAAGAGTTATTGAAAAAGGCTGTTTGTGAAGCTATTGAAAAAGAGTATCGCTCAGAGAGTGAGGTGCTGACGGAAATACAAAATGTTCTTGTGAGCGATCCCGACAATGATTTCGAGTGCGTCGAGGAAATAATAAGCATTTTGGAAAAATACGGGTACGACTGCGGCGGCTGTCATGATTTTTAATGGCGAAATATAGCCCTGAATCGACAAATTTAAAAAAATCTGAAATTTTTTTCAAAAAACGCTTGACAAATCTTCAATACCGTGGTATAATTATTTTCGTCGTCAGGGACAAGACACCTGACAGAACAAAATAAAGCTTATGCGATGTGGGGGTTTAGCTCAGCTGGGAGAGCATCTGCCTTACAAGCAGAGGGTCACAGGTTCGAGCCCTGTAGTCCCCACCACATGGCCTCGTAGTTCAGTTGGTTAGAACGCCTGCCTGTCACGCAGGAGGTCGACAGTTCGAATCTGTTCGGGGTCGCCAACACGCTTCTGTAGCTCAGTCGGTAGAGCAGGGGACTGAAAATCCCCGTGTCGTTGGTTCGATTCCGACCGGAAGCACCATATAGAACGCGAGAGCGTTCTATATATAATGCGGATTTAGCTCATCTGGTAGAGCGCCACCTTGCCAAGGTGGAGGTAGCGAGTTCGAGCCTCGTAATCCGCTCCATAGTGGCGGGGGAATACTCTCGTCATTGACCAAATCCCGATGCAATAGCGTCGGGATTTTTATTTTTTCGGTGGGACGCCGAGGACGTCGTCCCCTACATACTGTGATTTATAATTATTTCGTAATATGCGTACACCAAAGGGAGCTCCTACAACTAACGGCTAAGGGCTAATGGCGTGGGAGCCCGAGGGCGGGCTCCCCTACACTAAGCACTAATCACTAATAACTAATAACTGAATATTGATTTAAAATTCCGCACAAAGAGCGCAGAATGTCTTTGTGCGGATTTACTATATACAAAATTAAATAAAAATGTTATAATAAATCTATATCACTATATATAATATGAGGTGAACCATGGAAAAGGAAATGCGCTATGCCGTGCTTATCGACGCTGATAACGTTGCGGCTAAGTATACTAAGTACATTCTCGATGAGGTGTCTAACTACGGTGTTGTTACATATAAGCGAGTTTACGGCGACTGGACAAGACCTAACCTTGCAGGCTGGAAAAATATGGCGCTGGACAATGCTATTACTCCCGTTCAGCAGTACAGCTACACCACAGGCAAGAACGCTACCGACTCGGCTATGATAATCGACGCCATGGATATACTGTATTCGCATAATATCGACGGCTTCTGCATTGTTTCCAGTGACAGTGACTTCACAAGACTGGCTATTCGTCTACGTGAGTCGGGTATGCACGTTATCGGCATGGGTGAGCAGAAAACTCCCAAGCCGTTCAGCACCGCCTGCAACGCTTTCAAGTACCTTGAGATACTCGCTGATGAGGAGCTTCAGGGCACAGGCGAGAGCGAAAAGCTGGAGATGAAGACTCTTGAAACGGCTATAGTGCGCATAATCACCGAAAATGCAAACCTCAGAGACGAGATAAATATCGGCGAGCTGGGAAGCAGACTTCTCAACCGCTACCCCGATTTCGACGTCAGAAATTACGGATATTCCAAGTTCTCTCAGTTCCTCAAGGAGTTCGACGGGCTCAGCTTCCGTCAGGAGGGCAGCAGTATCCTTGTTTCCCAGAAAACAAGCATGACTGACCTTGAACGCATAGAGAACGCTATTGCGGCTATAGTCCGCACTAACGGCAGCAAGGGCTATAATCTGGGCGAGCTGAAAAAACAGCTCTGTACGAAAATGCCCGAATTTGACGTAAAATCCTACGGCTACTCCAAGTTCAGCAAGTTCGTGGAGAATCTGCCGTCATTCAAAATAAAGAACAACACAGTTATGATTTCGGAGAATTGATTTGATTACTAAAAAAACTGCGGCGCTGCTTGTGGCGCTGTGTGCGGTGCTTCTTGTGGCTGCGTGGAGATATATCAAGGCCTCGGGAGTTTTCAGAAAATACCCCGAACCGCAGTATCTCACCGCGGAAGAGGCGGAGTCCAGACCTGTCTACTATCAGCTGAAAACCGACGAAAAGGCTATATATACGGCGCTTTACCGCGGAATTTCACAGCATCAGGAGTATATTCCGCTGCCCTATGAGGTGGACGGCAGTCAGTATTCCAGAATATATTGTATCATCGAAAAGCAGGAGGGAGAGTTTTTCTTCCTCGATTCGGTCTACTATACGGCGGCTAAGGTTCGCGACGCAAGAGTGGTCTACCGAAACACGGGCAGCATTGAATATCAGGAGGAGAAGCTCCGCGAAAAGGTCGGTGAGGTCGCAAGAGGTGCGCTGAATACCGATGATTACTCCCTTGTGAGGTACATAAACGACTACCTTGTCGACAATTGCAGATATATCACGGGCGAGGACGAGGACTACGCGTCCACAGCCTACGGCTGTCTTATCGAGGGCGAGGCTAACTGCGAGGGCTATGCAAAGGCGTTTGAGCTGCTGGCGTCGGAGCTGGGGCTGAAAAGCGTTCTCATAACAGGTACTACGGAATCAGGCGAAAACCACGCGTGGAATCAGGTCAAAGTGGGCGTGAACTGGTACAATATCGACGTAACATGGGCGGATACCGATGTTACGGGAGAGACCAGAAAAATGTATTTCCTCTGCGATGATGCTACCTTTGAAAAGACTCATTATGCCGATAATACACTGTTTCAGCCGTTCCCCTGCGGAAATGCCGACGATAACTATTATGTAAAGAACGGTTTGTACGCGGACAGCACTGAAAGGGCGGAGGAGATAATCCGCCGCGAGCTTGGCTCGGGAAACGGCGTGATAGAGCTGCGCTTTTCTGACGCAGAGGTGTACGGTAACTTTAAAAGGGAGTATATCGAATCGGAAAAGATATTCCAGATAGCTGTTGAAACAGGCTATCCCTTTGGTGAGCAGATCAATCTTTCGATGAGAGAAAACGAGTCGGAGAACTGCATGACACTGGATTTTACAGGCTGATAGTGAAATTAGACACAATTCGGGATAAAGCAACACGCAAGCTTGTAAGAAATTCCGTGTTGACTTTGCTGTGCAGGCGTGCTATAATAATTAAGTCGCCGCGAGAGAGAGAAACAGTAAGCCTGCTGGCGTAGCATGGATAACTCGCTCGAAAGTGACAACAAAAAAATCTCAGAAAATTTTCAAAAAGGTATTGACAAAGAAAAGTTTCTGTGATATAATATTAAAGCTGTCCCGCAAAGGAGACTGAGCGGAGAGAGCAAACAGCATCTTGAAAATTGAACAATGCGAAGAAAAAAGTAACGACCCTTGAGATTCCTTTGCTGAGTTTAAGAACTTAGTAAAGAAAGTCAAGAAAAGACTAAAAAACACTTTTAACGAGTAATAACGCAAGCGTTATGAACTGGATCAGATATCTAAATCGAGAGATTTAAATATACAACTTTAATAAAGAGTTTGATCCTGGCTCAGGACGAACGCTGGCGGCACGCTTAACACATGCAAGTCGAACGGAGATATTTTGAGTTTACTTAGGATATCTTAGTGGCGGACGGGTGAGTAACACGTGAGCAACCTGCCTTGGAGAGAGGGATAGCTTCTGGA
>NZ_JHXF01000028.1 GCF_000621845.1 Ruminococcus flavefaciens MA2007
CGAGTGCATCCTTGAGAATATCATTTGCTTTGCGAAGCTCGGCATTTTCACGCTCAAGCTCCGTAATACGCAGTTTTGCTTCATCGTCGGTCATCTGATACTTTTTAGCTTTGGCAGCGGCATTTCGCTTTGTACGCCAGTCTGATAGTGTGTAATACTGGATACCTAACTGCTGAGCAGCCTTTTTCAGTCCAATCTCATCCGAGAGCTTTAATGCTTCTTCTTTGAATTCTTTACTGTACTTCATAGTCGTTTTCCTTTTCCGGTTTTGTTATTTATATTCTACCAGATTTTTGGGTGTTTGTCGACTGCTCTTTCAGTATAACACTTCACGCTCCAAAATGAGCTGTAAACGCTTTGTCGGCGCTTAGACATATTCTGATATTGATTGGAACAGAAGCGCTAAAAACGCGTTTAGAATGCGTTCTGAGCTGCTGACAAAAGAATAGGAGCACGTTTTTATATCTTGTTATATTATAGTGCATTTTTATGAATAGCAAAAAAATCCTTGACAAAGCCAAAGAAATATAGTATTATTCTTTAACGAGGCTAATTATAGCCTTAGATTTTATGTAAAGGATGTAAAAAAATGAAAAAAGCAATCACACTCAAAAAAGCAATTAGTGCAGTACTCTCTGCGGTCACATTATCTGCTTGTGTAGTACTCCCTACATCAGTCAATCAGTCGGCTGGTAAATCATCATTGGTAAATCCAATAGTAGCTGATGCTAGTGTGTTACCTGTTAACTATTCTACTTATCACAGAATAGGTAAAGTAACAGCGGAATTAGCAAAAATGTATGGGTATGATTTAAAATCAAAAAGCTTCAAACCTTTTCCGAATGCTCTTGTATCAAAAGGTACACCTGTTCAAATACTTGGTAAATATGGAGATTACTATTTGGTATCATATGCCAAAGACGGAATGTGGATGAAAAAATCAGAGATTGCGGTAAATACAAAGAATATAACATGTAAGGCTATACAACCTGTTAACTTTACTGTATCATTTAGTGTTGGCGGCGGTGGTGCTTTTAACACCCCCAATTATAATCAAAAACAAGATGGAAATGGAGGCGTTGGTAATTGGAATATAACATTTACGATTAATCCTGGAGCAGTATTAGAGTTTAATAAAGAAGGTAAGTGTGTTCGATATTATGGAAACCAGGTTTTTTATATAGATGGGAAAAAAGTTACGCCTGTAGGCTCTAATTTCTTTTTTGACATAGGAGGCAAACTCCAATTAATTAATTATTAATAACAGCAATATATTGAACTCACCTTATGGTGAGTTCTTTTTTGCTTTGCATAATCGAAAACGCTTATAAAGAATTATTAACTACAGCAGACGATTTCCTAATATTTTCCTAATAAAGTTACTGATTAAAAATTTATCGAAATATAGGCTTTTCTTGCGTAAGTGGCTATTTTTAGCGGATTATACAGTATTATATAATACTACATAATTCCTAATAGTAATCAACACATTGCACTCATAACCCGAAGGTCGTTGGTTCAAATCCAGCCGCCGCAACCAGACTTTTGGCACTATATTGCAAAATATAGTGCCTTTTATTTTTGTCAGAATATAGGCTTTTGCAGATTATAAAGAACTGCTCGCAGGATTGACTTTGTATCATCTTGCGAGCAGTTATATTTTTTGATTATATGCCAAAATTTGGATTTATACATCAATTATACATCAATTGTGTTATTTTTTCCCTATTCTACCACCTAATATCAGGGTGTGTTTTTTAATATCGTAGAAATTCCAGTTAACCTCGGTTAACAAAACCTAAAAAACAACGCATATTAGCCAAATACCGCAGCCTTATGGCTGCGGTATGATGAATTAATGATTCACTTATAAAACACTTTCATTATCACTTGTATTTGAAGACCCAAGCGCCCAATCAGGCCAATCAATCATGTTGAGCATACCTAAGAATTTTTCTCCAGTTTCATGCTCAACCATTTTGATGTAATATGCTTTTCCATATAGATATTCACGGTAGTTGACTCTTTTTTCAGCTCCAGAATTATTTAGATGCATATCTACACCGAATTTTCTACAAAAATGTATTTCTTTGCTTAGTTCCCTTTTTATTTTTTTTGGCACTCTTATCTTATCCTTATGAACAACAAGACCTGTAATAAACTTTGGATGATCGCCACTATAATACTTTGTCTTGTCATTTAAGAAGAAATTGTATTTTCTTATTATTTTTTCGACCTCTTTATTGAGAAAACTTATATCTTCATCGGAAGAAAAAGTAATATCATCAGCGTAACGCGAATATACCGCATTGTACTTCTTTGCAAGTTGAGCCAGTTTCTTATCCATATTAATGCAAACAATATTTGCAATACATGGACTGGTTGGCGCACCTTGAGGAAGTGCTTTTTTATAACAGCATAGTTTTTTTAATGTTTTTGATGCTTCGGAAGTAAAACCTATATTTCTAAATAACCAGAAAACAGTTTTTTCATCTATTGAACCAAAAAAGTCTTTTATATCCAAACATAGCACATTCTTTTTCCCAAGATGGCACAAAGCATTTTGAAGAATAGAACGACCTTTTCGAAAACCATAAGCATACTCGGATGTATCTAACTGTTCAAGGATATTATTGAGTATCCATTTTTGTATTGATTTTAGTTTTTTTGAAGGAGCTTCAATGAGTCGTTTCTTATGCTTCTCATCTATATAAAACTTATTATAATTGCTACTTATAAGTCGAATGTTCCTTAAATCGAAAATCATCGCTATATGCTTTTTATCATATAGCACAGGCATATTTTTGTCTAATAATTGTTGGGCGTAGGATATTATTTTGTTTTTATGCATATCACTAAGTTTAGAATCATTCAATGTATGACACAAACGTTCTATATACATATCTTTTACATTTTGTTCCATAGTTTCCTCATATATAATAATCTCCGGACATTCAATACGAAAATCAAAGCGTCGTTTGCGACGCTTATCTAACAAATACGGAACGTAGTGACGGATTTGTTAGATAAAGTAAGTGCCTTTCTTTATTGGGGCGAATCGCTCCCATGCTATTGAATGTCCAGAGAATTATTAGCCTTTTCCAAATATTTTCTCATTCAATGGTATATATAGTTTTTCTTCCCATTTGTAAGAATACTTTTCCGTCATGTCGACATCATCGGTCTCAAGGTTGATTTTATCATAAGGTATTCTATACTTCTCTCCGATATTTGTAAGATAGATCTGTTTGTTTAAACGTTTAACACAGCCTTCAGCCTCAAGTCGTTCTATCATATCGACAACCTTGTTTGAGCTACATTTTAAGACTAATGATGCACTGTAAGGACTATAAAATTCATTGTTTCCAATGATATCCAAAAGTACTCTCTCACTTATACTGTACCTATATTCATTCATGTTCATTTTCATATGTATTTTTACTGGTTATACAATCTATGCATTTAGCTTTATAATTGTTTTGATCTGTTTTCTTTTTAGCCTTTTGAATATCTTGAAGCAATAACTCAATTTTCTTTTCTTCACGCAGAAATGGTGGAGTATTAGTTTTGGTTTTTAGCCAGAATGAACTTAATGTATTATTTGGAGTATTGTAATAGAACGAAATGCCTAATGCACCATTTTTAAATCCCATTTCATAATTTAAACAGTTTATATCTTCCTGCAACTGCTGATGTTTTGCTTTATCAATTACATTGTTGGAACGTTCTTCAAGATCATGTCTAAATTCTTCATTTATTAGATGCTCATATTTTTCTATGATTTCCTTCTCATCTTTCTTTGTTTTTAATATTCCATTTATATTTTCCTTGAAAAGAGGGACAATCATTATATCTTTCTTAAAAGATGAACGATATTTGTCGATAGATTTTGCAAAAGCTTTGTCCTTTTTATTCTTTGAACGTTTACAGTATGCACTACAAACGAGAAAAAGAGGAAGGGAATCGGTATTTGATATTATCTTTTCTGCAATTTTCTTTGCATTATCTGAAATAGTCCATCCAGAACCGACAATATCGTCAATTAAAACCACAACTTTATATGAATCAAGAAATCCACTTGTCTCAAGTGCTTTGTCAAACTCAGCAATAATATTTTGCTGTTTTACTGATGTATTAATATATCTGAATGCGCTGATAATTTCTTGACTGCCAGAAGCGTATTTAGATTCTACAGTAATGAAAAGGATTTCATCATTATTAATTTGACCAAATTGATTAACAACTTCAACAGTGTTGAGATAATTTCTAATATCGTTAAACATTTCCTCCATGCGGTCTTGAAACTTTACGGTTGAAACGTATTCGTATTCACTAAATAAATTCAAAAGAATACATTTAGTTTCTTCATCAGGAATACCATTAATCCATTTAGTCACATTATTTTTAAGATTATAAAGATACTTTCTTTCAGATTTTACTAAGTAATCGTTTTCTAGATCAATATCATTATGTGTACAAAAATTATTTATTGCTTCATTCACATCCATAGTTCGTTTTCACCACTTTTTATTGTGATACTGTGATATTATTATATATTATTTTGCGATTAAAGTCAAGAAAAATCACGTTAGATGCTGCAAAACTTAAGAAAATAATATAGTTAACAATAATAACTAGTGCTAAAATGAAGAAAATAGTCAGTTGATATCATAGCTAAGATGATAAATGAAGAGGCTTTCCCCGAATGCGAAAGGAATTCTCTTGATGATATGTATGCCTCTGATACGGCTGAAGAGGATTATGGTCACCTCTTTGCATCAGCTACTACACAAACTATGCGTACAGGTATAGCAATTCTCGGTGAAGGACTAAGAATAGGAGAGCTTAGACGATGAATTCTGGTGTCTATTGTATTATCTTAATATTCATAGCACTTGTCTTAATTGGCAAGTGATTTTTAATACCTCTGAATTGTCTATTATAAGCAGTGCGTCCAATTGTCCGGTTTTTTCTAAAAAAGAAAATTCAACCAAGCAGGGTGAGCGTTTATGAATTCAATGGTTAGACAGGCGAAGCTAATACGCTTTCAGATTGACTAATTCGTACTTATGTGCTATAATTCTGACAAAGAGAAGGCATTTGCTATACAGGATGACTCTATTTTATTCATTGCTTTTCATTGCAGTTTCTGAAATGAGGTGAAAGGATATGGAAACATACACAGGAAAGATGATATTCTCTGAATTTTTTGCTTTTCTTAATTCACAAAATCCATCTCGTCAATTCCATGAGATTGCACCGGAAAAGATTCAGAATTTTCTGGCACAGTTTCCGAATATCAAGCTGCCGTCTGCATATGTGGAATTTATGCGATATGCTGGAAACGGGTTGTTCTGGGTAGGATCGGACTACGGTTTTAATGAAGTTCCGGAATTAAAAGAATGGGCTGATGAATTATTAGAAGAAAACTGTTTTCCACATAAGATGAAGGAAGACTATTTTGTATTCTGGATGCATCAAGGTTATATGTTCTATTTCTTCAAATTGTCAGAAGGCGATGATCCTCCCGTATATTACTATTCGGAATGTGCTCAAATATCAGACTTTGTAAAATGCAGTGACAGCTTTACTCATTTTATTATGAAGCAATTTGGCTTTTATCGTCATGAATCTGAAATGAACTGAAATAAACGAAGACACGCTAAGCACTGGAATTGTAGAGACGTCGGGCATCTGTTTTAAATAGAGGATAAATTGGTGAATAACATGATAAAAGAGTTTTATAATGATTTTTCAATAAAAATCGATACATCAGCTTGCAAATCATTAATTGCTGGCCATGATATAAACTTAAATGACACTTGGCACTATAGCGATCAAGTATTTGAGAGCGGAAAAATATATGGAATAGTAAGTGAATATGGTCAAGGTTGTGAGTATCTGTCATATTTACTTGGTGGCAGAGTCCAGTTTGAGAATATTAAGGTTTACTGTAATGGCAGCTTGATTAGCCAGAATGACCTTAATGATGTTGCATTGAATTTAGAACCTTCTTGTGAACCATATGGGAAAAAGCAAGTGAAAAAATCAATAGAAAGTGCTCTTTTAAAAAACTCGGATAAAGGTGATTTTTCACTGATCGCTGATAAATTCCTTTTGACACCCGAAAGATATGATAGGAAGTTCAGCAATCTAAGTGGTGAACGATGGAGGGCTGCCGCTGCATTTGGCTATGCTCAGAATAAGAGGATCTATTTTGCACCGTATAAAACAAGCAGCTTTTACTATAAAATGTGTCAGTCCTGCTTATTGAAGGTATTGAGGGAGCTTACAAAGAGCGGTGCACTTGTTATACTTCCTGCCGGAAGCGATGAATTTATAAAGCATATTGCAGATGAATTAATATACCTGAACCGTAATTATGACATAGATGGTCTGCGACAGTTTTATGATAAACAGTTTGGTGAACAATGGATTCATTAAACAGTTATAACAGGGGGAGTTTTACAACTCTGAAAACGAAAGGAAATATGTGATATGGCATCAATTGCGATAATTACAGGAGCTACGGGAGGTCTCGGGCAGGAATTTGTCAGAGAAGTTTTGAAAGAACAGGTAGACGAGATATGGACAGTTGCAAGAAATCAGGAGAAACTGGATAAGCTGAAGAAACAGTTCGGGGATAAGGTGCGGGCAGTTAAATGCGATCTAAGCAAGGCTGATGATCTGGCTGCACTGAAAGAACTTATCAATGCAGAGAAGTCTGATATTAGGCTCCTTATCAACAATGCAGGTATGGGAGATATGGGCGAAAGCTGTGAGTTTTCAGATGAATATATTTCTAAGACCGTAGACCTGAACTGCAAAGCGGTATGTCTGCTGTGTAATTATGCGATACCTTTTATGTCAAAGGGAGCAAGGATACTGAATATATCCTCAGCTTCATCATTCCAGCCTGTGCCGTACATAAACCTTTATGCGGCAAGCAAGGTATTTGTGCGGTCATATACACGCTCACTGAATGTGGAGCTTAAAAGCAAGGGCATAATCTGTACAGCAGTATGCCCCGGCTGGATAGACACTGATATGCTGAGCAAGGAATACAAAGGCAAGCCTGTGAAGTTCCCGGGACTTGTTTCTCCTAACAGAGTGGCAGTTCAGGCACTCCGTGATTCCGCAAAGGGGAAGGATATGTCAGTCTGCACGCTTTTTGTCAAGTACGAGCACTTACTCAGCAAGATCCTTCCGCAGAAGCTGCTTATGAAAATATGGATGTATGGGATAAGGGATTATGTATAAGATAGAGACAGAGCGCGGCGACCTTTTTGATGTGAATAAAAATATAATCGGTATGGTCACAGTCGGTGACCATCTGAACACAACATATGGTCGATTATCATTACTGCCGTCCACGTAAATAATTGAGCTAAGCACTTGTCCAAATGGACAGGTGCTTTTTATATCTCTGAAATTGCTATTATTAGCAGCGCGTCTGATTGTCTGTTTTTCTGTAAAAAGGAACTCGCCCGTGAAGGGCGAGTTGTGGTATTATGTACTTTCATCACATCAGCAGATGACAGTGTATTGCATTTTCTTTATGATTGTTTGCTGGCAATTTTATTGAAAACGTGGTTATACACCTTTATTATATTTCCGACCAGTATTGCTGCAATAATGCTGCCCTCGCGGACTCCTTTGAGCTCGCCGAGGAAAATAAGGCATATTACAGCTGCAATAGCTATATACAGAATATCAAAGAATATCTTAACATTCTCATATCTGAAACCAAATACCCTGCTGATTGCACGGTTCATAGCTTCACCCGGAAGCATTGCTACTGCACCTTTAAGCTGCATCCATATGCCAAGTGCAAGTATAATGCAGCCGAGAAGCATAAAGACAAACTGCATAGGATAAACTGTTACCTGTATATCCTTTATCAGCCATACAGAGAAATTGGTCAGATAACCGTATACAAAGGCAAGTGCGGTCTGGATCGCTATCTCGAAATAATTGCATTTGCCTTTCAGTACGACGACTTGTATCGCTATTTGTATTACGCTAAGCAAATTCAGCCAGCCGCCAAAGGACAACAGCGAGCTTACCAGTGATACCGAATATGGCACGGATGCAACAGGCGATGTCCCGAGACCTGCTTTTGCTGAGAAAGCAACGCCAATTGAAGCGATGAATAGTCCAACAAGGAACAGGGAATAACGCTTTATCATATCAGGCATATTATGAGCAGATGATGTAGTATTATTACTTTGAATATTACGCTTTGTCATAACAACTCTCTCATTTTAGATGTAATAAGCCAGCAGTCATCGAGTTCTTGTCCGACACACGACCATGAAAAAATAGTATGTCTGTGATTATCTTTCAGCAGGATCTTTTCTGTTTCAGACCATAATTCATTTGTTATATTCTTATCTTCACCCTGCTCCATAAGATCTTCGATGCCCTGAACAATAAGGTTTACGGCAAGATATTTCTGCCAGATGTCCATATCGTCGGAATATCTGTTATAAAAATCAATGTAATTAGCTGTATTTTTATAGTCACCTGCACAGATCTCCCAGTCCTGTTCAGCTGAGAACGGTAATCTGACACCACATTCTTCATTTATCTTTTCATAAAAATTATCCATTTATTTTATCCTCTATTTGCGTTTCGCGCATTTTGCCCAGTAGTTCATGAAGCGTTCTTTTGTTCTGTAGATACGATGCCACAAAATAGTGCTTTTGTCGTAACTTTTGCCGCTTTTTATAAGTAATTCTTCATGTTCCCAGTCAGCTTCTGCTTCTGCTTTTGTCCATCGGCTTACATAGTCGTGTATGTTCCAGCTTTCGGTATATTTGCGGTGCATACCTGATTTGCCTGCAATCAGTTCGCGCTCTGAACTGCAGCGGCGGAACAGTCGGTTTTCGTGCTGTTTTGCCAATTTTGAATCTTTATTATTATCCTTTATAACAGGATTCTTTTTATAGCTTCTGCTCATAGCGCGACCTCCTTTTTAGCAATATTATATTCTCATTTTTCCATTATATCATAAGCAGACATAAAAATCAATCTCAGCGTATACGCCTTCAGAGGACACTACTGACATGAAAGATATAGTATGCGATATCATTAGAAATTCAGAAAATATTGAACTCGGTGGTTGTTACAGCGGAGATCATATGTGTCTGTCTGTTTCTGATAATACGATACTGATCATTGAACATGGGATATGGGACTAATAAAGCCAATTCCTGACTATATATCCAAACTGTACACAAAATGAAAGCCCCACATTTGTGGGGCTTGATGGTTATATCAGAAATTGAGTTCGTCTGTTATTTGGATCGTGTTTAGATCTGCGGCAATTATTTTTTTGTTTGAGAGCATATAAATGTAGTCGTCGATATATAAAGCTCTGTCATATCTGGGATTTTTACCTAGATCTCTCAGATCTTCTTTAGGTGACTTAATATCGCCTTTCTGTACGAATTTTCCATTTTCAAAACTATAAAATACATATTCATTCATGTTGGCTTTGTAAGCGATACAGTTTTCGGTGGAAAGATAGTATTCATGAGTAAGAGGTATGCATATGATATTCTTTTCCGGAGCTATAATAAGAGGTGATAAGTGGAAAGTTGAATAGATCTCCTCGGGATTTTCTTTATTTGGATCCCAGGTCGAAGCATCGATTCTCTGGTCATCCCATTTGCATATGTCGGCAGTTTTTAGTTCTTTCTGGTCAGAACTGTCGAACATTGTAAGCCTTACACCTATAACGTAATTGTCTTTGTTTGTACTTTCACCGAGACAAATTATTGAGTTTTCGTCCCATGACTGCATATATGAGCTGTAGCCTTTGATCTTTAAATTGTCAAGAACAGTAGGATTTTCCGGAGAACTTAAGTCAATTGCATAGATCTTATCCTGCCTGTGTGAAGGAGAGACTAAAGCCATATCATTAACGAAATCTACGTTATATATGCTTTCCTCATTTTCAACATTGTTAATGCTTCCGACTATGTTCATATCCATGTCGAGAATATGGAATCTGGCAGATTTATTTTTTCCTTTATAAGTGTAGAAACCATCGTCGCCGCTTCCTTCTAATCTGTCGTATGAATATTCTTTTATCTCTTTATTGTCGCTGTATTTGTGGAAGACCTTGTCGTACTCCGCATAGTTTGCTGCAATACATAAATATCCGTTTGTTTCATAAAAGAAGCCTGAGTGGTTTACTGAGCCATCTATGGTACATCCAGCCGCAGGTGCAATAATGCCATTTTTGAATGATATGCGTGTCAGATCTGTTTTGCCGCCTTTATCCCAACTATATGATTTGGCATAGATGTTTTCTTCGGAAATGTAATCACACCATGAACAGCCTGCAAGAGCTTTAATATCACAGATTTTCGGTGAGCCTGTATTGTTGAGATCTATGCTGCCTATGATCCAGTATTTTAGTTTTTCGCTTGCGGTTATCTCTTCAGGAAGCAGTATATCCTCGGGGCGGACAGGGGAGTAATCACCGTTAAGACCATAGTACGGGATATAATTCCCGATGTCCTTACTGCTTTCAATGTCAGTGGATTTAAGGCTTGAATATGATGTCGGAATGATTAAATATCCATCGGTGGTTATTCTTGGATAGCCGCTGTATCCCGACTGTTTGTATACATCTATCAGCTTGGGAGTATCATCGGTGGTATAAAAAGCAACAAAAGAGAAGTGTTCATCATTGACGTAAGAATTTCCAATAGAGACTGAACCAATTACAGCTATCATATTATTGTATATGAACATTTGCCAAGCATCGATACTTTTATTGTCATCATCATCGCAGATATCCTTTTTTAAGTCTACTTCTCTATATCCGAGAAATTTTCCGTTTTCAACGTCGATCACACGCAGAAAGGAATGCTTATTTTTCTTTTCATCATAGTAATCATCCAGATAGCAGATATGTTTGCCGTCTGTTTTGATAATATCGTAACTGAAAACATCATTTTCCTGATAGTTGTTACCCGGATCTGTCTTTTTAGCGGGATCCAATGGAAGGATGCTGTCAGTGAAAGGGACACCCATTGGTGAACTGTAACTGGCACCGGATAAATAACTGTATTCTTCAGAGCCTGCATCTTCGTCATCTGATAAATCTGAGTGTTCGGCTTCGTATACAATATCTATATCATCATCGTCATAATCTGTGTTTCTTCTTATACGTTCAAAATCCTGTTTTTGAGCAGATTCTTTTAATATTGTATATACCTGCTTGTAATCCTTGGCATTACTCATATAGTACGGCTGGCTTTTGAACTCGATATTGTTATCGTTATTATTTGCGCAAGATGCTGTTCCTGTAATTAAAACAAAAGCTGTTGCAGCAGCGGTGATACGGGACATAACATTAGAAAAATACTTCATGCGAAATCCTCCTTGAGATCTGATTAAAAAATATCTAATCATCAGGTAGCTAATGTATCAATTATAACATTTTTCACATGAGTTGTAAATGCCTTTGAGGTATGATATAATTAAGAAAAAAGCAGGAGCAGGTTATGTTAGTAGAGAATGGTGAATGGATAATACACGGACTTGCGTGGGACGATCCATACAGGATACGCAGTCCGAAAGAGTTGGTAAATTGGATAAATGAAGTGGGATTTCTGCCGCTTTTCGGAAATGGAGTCAAAGGTTTCTCTGTAGAGGAGCACGTTTCACCTGACTACTGGTGGACTGGTGACAGGGAGCAGGATCCGTGGGAATGGCGTGAGATAATAGCGGCAGGACATGAAGTGGCTTATGGCAAATTTTTTGATAA
>NZ_JHXF01000029.1 GCF_000621845.1 Ruminococcus flavefaciens MA2007
AACAGACATTTCTGGTGTACAGGATATTATGTTGATACAGTAGGAAAGAATGCTAAGAAAATTGAAGAGTATATAAAGAACCAGCTGCAAGAAGATATTATGACAGACCAGTTAAGTTTGTTTGAAACAACAGACCCGTTCACTGGAGAAAAGTATAAGAAGAAGTAAAAACCCCTTAAGGGGGAGCTGAGAATGAAATGCAGTTGGCAGACCTTTCTCAGCCCACTTAAGGGGCAGTGTCCGTATCAAGCCCTTCTAGGGCTTCCTCAAACCACCCGTTTTACGGGTGGTTTTGATTGATAGAGCTGCGAGTTTATGTGTTCGTTTCGCTCACGTTATCTAAATCATATCGCCGCAGGCGATACTATCAACTCTCAATTCTCAACTTTGCGCTTATACGCAATTTCAGGAGTGATAGTAAGAATCGATTCCGAAGTATTCTTCAAGTGTGAGTCCGCTGGCGTGTATCTGAGTTGCAAGGTCTGTTCCTACATAGCGGATATGCCATGATTCGTACTGATAGCCTGTGATGTCCTGCTTGCCCTGTGGGTAGCGGAGTATGAATCCGAATTCGTGGCAGTGGTTCTCAAGCCATATAGCCTCGGGAGTTCCGATAAAGCTGTCATCTATCTGGTTTACATCGATAGCAAGTCCTGTCTGGTGCTCGGAGTATCCCGGACGTGCGGAATATGTATCTGCGGCGGCTTGTCCGTCACGGGCGCAGTAGTTGTTGTATATCTGAGCCTGATAATCATATGAGCGGAATCCCGATGAAAGGTAGATGTTAAGTCCCTCCTGAGCGGCTGCGCTTGAAAGCTTGCAGAACTGATTATAGCAGGTGGAGTCAAGTCCCGGAGCAAAGTCCGCAGGCAGGCTGTAGCTCTTGTTTGCAATGAGCACACCGTTTATGTAGGTGAGACCGGGGATATCATACTGCACAGGTGCAGGTCCGTAATTATCGCTTGATGAGGAAGTCTGAGCGCTCTGCTGCTGAGCAGGTGCGGCTGCGGTATTATCAGAGCTGCCTGTTGCAGTATTTGCATCAGGAGCTTCTGTAGCAGCTTCGGTGTCTGCGCTTGTTGTGGTCACAGTCTCGGAGCTGTCAGCAGCTGCGGTAGTTGTGGTATCAGAGGCAGTTGTGGACTCTTCGGCAGATGTGCCTGTGGCTGCTTCGGTGACAGTTGCCGCAGGCTGCTGCGGGATAGGGAGGCTTGAACGCTCGCCGACCTTGCCGCAGGCTGTCATTGAAGCGGCTGCCATTAATATGAGAGTTATCTTTGATATCCTTTTCATTTTTATCCTCCTTCTGCGCAGAAGAAATACTCAGCGCGTCTGCGCGTTTTTTGCTGTCATAAAAAACAATCGGGCAGGGAAGTCCAAGTGTTACGGTTCGACAGATATTTTATTATTTTGACAAATTTCACTTTACATTTCTATATTAGCACATTCTTTTTCTGCTGTCAATACAGTGTTTTGAATTGAGAATTAGCCGTTAGCTTGTAGGGGCGAACAGTGTTCGCCCGTAATTCGAGATAAAAGTTCGATTACCGATTTGTAGGGGCTGATGCTTAACAAGCACCCGTACCCTCTGTCAGCTTTGCTGACATCTCCCTACACTGTAGGGAGTCACCCACATCAGCCCGACCAATTGTACCGAATACACACGGGGCGATGTGGGCATCGCCCCCTACACATGGCTGTTTGAAGTTATTTCGTTATTCACGGGCGGATAATATCCGCCCCTACTACTTTCTACTCACTACTCACTAATTACTAATCACTATGCACTGATAACTAATAACTAAAAAACCATAAGGTAAACCCTTATGGCTTTTTTTACTGCTCTATAAAAATCACGAACTCCATTTCCGAGGTCTCCTCGATACGGCGCACATGGACGCTGCCGCCCAGTGCTTTTGCGGTCTCGTGGACGACGTAAAGTCCTATGCCGCAGCCGCTTTTGTCTGCGGCGTTTGAGCCGCGCCAGTAGCTTCTGAATACGTAGGGCAGCTCGTTCTCGGAGAGCAGCTCGCCCTTGTCGCGGACGGATATGCAGAATGCCTCGTCCTGCTTCATAAGCTTCACCGTTATGCCGCTGCCGTCGCCGTATTTCAGCGCATTTTCAAGGAGCTGGCTCACAGCGCGGTACAGGGCGTACTTGTCGCTTTCCATGATAGGGGAGCCCTCGCACTCCACTGTAAACGGTATGCGCAGAAGCGCCATTCTGTCCGTATATTCGCTGCGGATAAGGTCTGCAAGCTCCGAAAGAGGAAATAAGCTCTTTTCAAAGTCATAGCCGTCGTTTGTTGCCTCGGAAGCGGTCATAAGCTCTGCCGCCATGGACTCTATCTTGGCGGTGTTGCTGTCTATCTTGTCGGCTATATCCGAGGACATTCCCGTATCGGAGTAAAGTCCCGTCCTCACTGCGTCGGTGTAAAGACGTATATTCGCCACGGGAGTCTTTACGCCGTGAGCTATGGAGCTGACAAGCTTCTGGTGCTCGCCCTCCAGTATATGTATCCTGTGGCTGCTGGCTGCAAGGACGTCCGTAAGCATATTCATGCCCCAGATATATTTGCCGAAATATCGGCTCTTTGTCTCGGGGAGCTTCTGTATATCGCGGAGCCGCGCCAGTCTCTCGGGATATTCGGAAAGCCTGCGGAAGGGCTTGAATACGGCAAAGTGAATGAACAGTACAGCTCCTGTGAGAAGTGCAAAGCACACCGCAAGCATGATATTCACTGCAAGCTTTATGCGCTGAAAGATGCTGTCGGAGCAGGTGTACTTTACAAAGCCTGCGAGCTGTTCGTCTTTGCCGTAGATACTGCAAACCGCGCACCTTTTGTCAACGGCGGCATAAAACACGCGGTCACTGTTATTCAACGGGATAAAGACTATGCTCTCGGGAACGCTGCTGCCGTAGGTCTTTTTCCATTGCTCAGTCCTATCTGCGATTATCTTCTCGGGAGAAGCTTCGCTTTCAGCGGCAGCGTCGGATATCTCTTGGTTTATCCTGTTGACGGCAACATTACGGCTTTTCAGCTGATTTCTCATGACATTTCCGAACCCGATATTGAAGCCGATTATCAGCACCGCGAATACCGCGGTTATTATCATCAGTAAGCGGATAAACTTTTTCATGGGCTGTCACCGAATTTGTAGCCCACCTTCCACACGGTACGTATGAGCTGTGGGGAATTTGGATCCTGTTCCAGTTTTTCGCGGAGCCAGCGTATATGAACGCTGACGGTGCTTGGCTCGGTGAAGCAGTCCGTGCCCCATACGGCGTTGAAAAGCTGTTCCTTGCTGACGGCTTCGCCCTTGTGCTCCATGAGATAGCGGAGCAGCTCGAACTCCTTGGCGTTGAGCTTCAGCTCCTTGCCGTTACGGGTTACTATACGGGAATTCGGATCGAGGACTATGCCGCAGCAGCTGACGGTACTGCTTTCTGTATCGGAGGATTTGCGCTTAATGAGAGCCTTTATCTTGGCGGTCAGCACCTTCACCGAAAAGGGCTTGTCGATGTAGTCGTCAGCGCCTGTTTCATAGCCGAGGAGCTTGCTGTCCTCGTCGGTTATGGCGCTCATCATAAGTATTGGTATATCGCGGCTGCTGCGTATGGCAGTGCAGGTCTCGTAGCCGTTCATACGTGGGAGCATAACGTCCAGCAGCACCAGTCGGAAATCCTCCTCATTAAGCAGCACAAGGGCTTCCTCGGCAGCTTCGCAAAGCCTTACCGAGAAGCCCTCTTTTATTATAAAATCATGTACGAGCTGACCGAGCTCGGGATCGTCTTCGATAATAAGAATGTCGGTCATAGGTTTTCATGTCCTTTGGTAAGTATCATTTCCAGCTGCCTAAGTCTATGAACTCGGGTGAGTCCTCCACGCCGTCTGCGCCTGTAAGTACAGCCTGCATTGTCTCGGTGGAGTAGTCTGCGATGAACATATGCACCAGTCCGTCACTGCGTATGCGGTCAAGGTCGTTGTCGGTTTTCTCGCAGGTCATGAGCTCCTTGAAGCGGTCAAGGGTGATATCCTTTTTGCCGCAGAATAGATCCTTGTAGCGCTGCCACCTGATGAGGTTGTTTTCATCCTGATCTATATCCATGAGGTTCTGCGTTGTTACGAAGCAGTTGACTGCGCAGATGTAATTGCTGTCCTCCCATGTGTACTGCCTGTGGAGCTCGGAAGAGCTGTCACGTATCAGGGGAGTGCCGATTATCTTTATTTCCTCTTCATCGGGATCGTCGCTGGGCTCGGGCTTCTGGTCATCGCGGACCGTAAAGAGCTCCGCAACGAGAGCCTCGTTTTTGTCTGTGGCAAGAACGTTGACGCTGTAGGGATAGCTGTAGGCGTTTTCCGTGAGGTACTCCGCGGCGTCTCTTGCAGTGGTGAAGTTCTCAAGGGCATATCTTATGCCGTAGGTATAGCTGGTCTTGTTTTCACAGGTATATTTTACCATATAACCGCTGCCCACGTCAAGCTCTCCCAGCATTACTCCGTCGTTGTTGACGGCGGTGAGTATGGTGAGAAATCCCAGATATGACAGGGAAGTGAAGCTCTTTTCGCCGTTCTTCATATGCACAAGGGTGTGGGCTTTGCATATCTGATTTTCGGTGCCAAGCTGCCATTCAAGGAGACGGGCGGTGATGCGCTCGCCCGAAGCTGTGGCGTTTCCGTTGGCGGAGAGAGCGCTGCAGGCGGTATTTCTGAGTACATCGGGTACAAACTGCAAAAGTTTGGCTTCGTCGCAGCTGATGATCCCGTCCTCGGTGAAGCCCTCGGAATCGCCGCTTATTGCGCCTGCAAAGCCGTCAAGCTCCTGCCTGTAGTTTTCGGGGAGAGCGCTGTAAAAGGCGTCGGTGCGCTTTTTTATGCCCGAATAATCGCCGTTGAGATGAGAAAAGGCGGCTTTTATGTTCTCGTAGAGGTAGCCCTCGCACATTTCGCTGTAATCGGGATATGCAAGAAGAATGGTCTTGCCGTAGGCTGCTCCCACCTGTTGGGGAGTGCCCTTTTCATAGTCGAGAGTTACGTCGAAATAGCTGCCCTTGCACTCGATAACGCAGAGATCGTCGTCGCTTTTCACGGTCTTGACTGTCTTTTCCTTTGTGGGAGCTGTACCCTCATAGTGATTGTCGATGTAAATGTCGGATAGGGGACGGAGAGTGCTCGGTCCCTGCTCGGGGAATGAGAAATCGTCATAGCCTTTGCGTCCGCAGCCTGCGGCTGCCGATAATGTCAGGGCGGCGGCAGCAAGGATAGGGAAGAATCTGTTCTTTTTCATATTACGCTCCTTACCAGCCGCGCTCCATGAGCCAGCTGCCCAGACGGCGCTCCCTGCCTGAGAGCTCGGTCTCGTCTGTGAGCTTGCCAAGCTCTATTTCGCCCTGTATGTCGCCGTCCATGAGATACAGCACCTTGTCGCTCATGGCTGCTACCTTTATGCTGTGAGTTACCATCATTATGCTTGTGCCGTCGCGGTTTGCAGCCACAAGCTCGCGCATTACGTCTGCCGCAGCCTTTGAGTTGAGGGCGCCTGTGGGCTCGTCTGCGAATATGACCTTGGGCTCGTTTATGAGGGCTCTGCAAAGGCAGGCTCTCTGGAGCTGTCCGCCTGAGACCTCGTTCACCTCATGCTCGGCAGTCTCTATGATATCCAGCCTGCGCATAAGGGACTCGGCACGTTTGTTGGCTTCGCTTCTCGACATTCCCGACTGATAGGCGGGGAGCACGATATTATCGAACACGCAGAGCTTCTTCATCATGTACATCTGCTGGAAGATGAAGCCCATTTCAGTAAGGCGGAGCTTCGACATCTCCTTTTTGTTGAGGGAGCTTATATCACGTCCGTTGAAATTGACCTTGCCCGAGGTCATCTCGTCCATGCCGCTGACGGTGTAGAGCAGGGTGGACTTGCCGCTTCCGCTCGGTCCCATGACGGTGACGAATTCGCCCTCGTCAAGCTCGAAGTTTATATTTCTCAGCACGTTGTTGCTGTTTTTCTTGATTATATATGTTTTGCACAGGTCCTTTACCTGTAAGACTTTGTTCATCTGAACGCCTCCGTTATTCCTCGGATATCTTCCAGATACCGATGTGTTTTATGTTTCTGAGATTGATTATGGTCGTGAAGAGCACTGCCGACGTGATTATCAGCGGTATCACTATGAAGCTCACAGGGAACTCGAAATAGAGCTTCATACCTGTTACCTCGTACTGCGTCATGAAGCTTCCGAAGAATATCGTGCCCAGTGTCCACAGATACAGTTCTCCCAGAGCTATGGACAATACAAGAAGTATCACCATTCTAAGCAGATACCATGCCTTTATGGAGATATTGCGGAATCCGAGGCTCTTGAGCAGTGCGGTCTCGGGAACCTCCTCTGCAACGAAAATACTCATGTAAAGGTAGGTTATGAGTACGAGTATCAGCACTATAGCTCCGCCTACCACGTATTCAAACAGAATGAACAGTGTGTCGAATTGCTTTACCGAGTTTTTAAGATCCTGTTTGCCGTCAACGACCTGTTCACTGCCGAAAAGCTCCTTCATCCGAGCTATTACGGCAGGCTTTTCATCTTCGGGTGCGTCAATGGTGTAGCCTGTGAATGTATTGTACGACCTGAAGCCGTCCTCATATTCGCTGCCCATGATGATAATGGGGTCTCCGTTCTCCATGTAATCTATCAGGGCTGTTATAACTAACTCTCTTTCGTTCTCAACGTAGCCTGTTTTGTCTTCGTTGTTCTCTTGTATGAATACCTTTATCACATCGCCTACGTTTATGCCGAGCTTTCCTGCGGTATAGGCGCTCATTGCGGCTTCGTTGGCAAGCTTTGGCACTTTTCCGCCCTTGCGGTATATTTTTTTCTCTACTTCGCCCTTTTTCCAGAGTATATCAAAGAATTTTTCCTTGCTGTCTATTTTCATATAGCCTCTGGTTGTGTACATCGAGTCTAAATGCGCAGGAATATCGGCGTCGGCAAGCCTCTTGTTTACTATATCGGCAAAATAAACGCCTGTGTTCTGGGCTTCGTTGAATATATCGTTCTGAAGCTCTTCGTTCCAGCGGATAGAGAAATCAAGGTTGTTGTACAGCCAGTAGGAGGTGTATTTGGGATTTATTACGCTGTTTCGGACGTTGAATCCGAGAAGCACTATCACTATTCCGAGGGAATAGGATATGAGCAGGAAGATATAGCGCTTGAAGCGCATGAGTATATCCGTCAGTGCAATGAAAAAGGGCACGGACATTTTCTTTCTTCTGTGGAGGAACATGGGGAAGCGCTTGCTGAAACGCTCGCCGCGGTTCTCGCCGTGAATGGCGTCTATTACGGATATCTTGTTTATCCTGCGCATTACGATGAGTGAGAACGCTATCATCATTATGATTATGGCGATAACGGATATCACGCCGATGAGTATCATCTGCCAGCGCTCGGGGAGTATGCAGTCGGGACCGAACATATTTATAAATGCTCCTGCAATGGGCAGACCTGCGATTATTCCCACAATGCCGCCGATTATGGCAAAGGCTATGTACTTAGCGGCAAAGAGCCAGCGGAAGCTGAATGAATCCACGCCCAGAGCCTTCATCATGCCTATTTCCTTTTCCTCGTTCTTGAGGTCGGCTATCATGGTGAAGCGTATGGTCATAAAGATTATCAGTATGAGGAAAACGCTGACTATTATCACAAATACCGAGATTATCTCCATGAATATCACATCGTCGCTCATGCTTGAGCTGGACATAATGCTGAGCACGGGGACGTCCTGCTTGTACAGCCTTTCTTTCAGGCCGGCTATACTGTTCTCGGTAGGATCCTTCATCTGTATATTGTATACGATGTAGGAGCGGATATGGTTTTTGGTAAGGACTTCATAATCAGCGTCGGAAACGATGTATCTCACAACGCTGCTGTCCATATTGTCCTTGAATATGCAGCATATCTCCAGCTCATAGACCTCGCCTGTCGGCTTGGTGTATTTTACCTTGTCGCCGACTTTGACGCCTAATGTGGACTGCACCTCGATAGGTATGGCGATACAGCCGTTGGGCACGTAGAATGGCTTGTCGCTGAGGTCGTATACAAGGTCATGCTCCCGCGGCATGGTGGTGAGCCCCTGAAACTTCATCATGAACATATACCTGTTCTCGTGGAGGTCATTGTGGGGGTACTCAATGGCAGTTTCGGATATCTTTGCTATCTTGGTCGTGCTCCAGCCGGTGACATCGGGCTCTTTTTTGAGAGCCTCGGATATCCTGTCGCTGAGTTCTCCTTCGTTGAATCGCTCGGAAAGCATCCAGAACTGGGTATCGGAGCTTTTACACAGCCGCTTTGCAGTGGCTCCGCGGGTGAAATTGGAGAATATCTGCACCGAACCTGAAAAAACAAGTATCGAAGCTACACATATGAATATGAACAGTATCACATTCAGACCTTTTTTGCGTTTAAGGTCACTTTTCAGCATTTTAAAAAACATAGCTATCTCCTTTGCGGTGTTCGTCTGATACTATGATAACATATTATAGTTTAAAAAGTCTTTAAAAAAGTAAGAAAAATGAAAAATTGACGAAAATCGCAATAAGTGTGATGACATTTGCGGCGATTTGTGATATAATCAACTTGTACGATGTACAGAACATCGGAAAAACAAGATAATCTCATTACGGAGGCAAGAGCATGAAAAAGTTCATGGCTATTCTTTGCATGACCGCACTTTTATGCGGCTGTTCATCAAAAAATACAGGCAGCAGTGACTCTCAGTCCGCTGTTTCAGGTAATAATACAGGCTCGGAGGTGACTACCGAGGCTGATACAGGCAGCGGCTCACAGGAGGGAACTACTGTGAACAACGCTCCAACCGATCCGAATCTGGAGAGCGATCCCTCGGAGATACTGGTCAGCGGCGAAAAGACCGATATGAGCTCCGTTGCAAATGTGAGCTGGGACAAGATATACCGCTCTGCACTGGAGGACTTCAAGAAGTCCGATAAGTTCAGCGACGACGCCCGCTTCACCGTTTATGATATAAACGACGACCATGTACCCGAGCTTATCATATCATACGGCGGCTACGGTGACAAGACTTTCCTCGTAAAAACTCTCAGCGAAAGTGTTTACACTGAGTTTGAGCCGATGACAGGCTGCGACCAGCTCTCATACGTTATGGACAGAAGCCTGCTGACGGCTGTTCGTCTCCGTGACGAAATACAGGTGCAGAACATTCAGCTCTACCGCATAAAGAGCGGCATGATGGCTAATGTGGGCTCGTTCCAGCGTTCAGCCAGCGCTGCTAAGGTCGACGGCGTGCCTGTTACAGATGATAAGTACGACGAGGAGTACACACACTACATATCAGGCGTTATCAAGAGCATGGGCTTGGATTTCGGCTTTGACGACGCTACCATTGACGCAGCTCTCGGCGATACGGAAAGCTGGGAAAAGGGCTATGAGGCTGTGCTCAACGATTACCTTAAATATAAGAAGGCAAACGACGATAACCACTTCTCTCTCTATGATATAAACGGCGACGATATTCCAGAGCTTTTTGTTTCGGGCGGATATCATTACGCTCCATATGTTGATATATACTCATGGAACGGCTGTACAGTGCCTGTTGGCTCATTCGGTACAGACGGCACTATCGGCTTTGCTCCCGACAGCAAGGAGCTCATCTCCCTTGTTGATAATCCAAGCTATACCGCAGGCAGCGTTTACAGCTTCGATACAGAGGGCAATTACAAGTTCTCGGAGCTGTTCAGCTACGGAAATACCGAGAACAGCAAGAAGCAGGACGAAAATGCTGAGGTCATCTACAAGGTGAACGGACAGCTCACCGACAAGAGCGATTACGAAAAGCAGGTCAAGGAAAAGGTTAAGAAGTCCTATTACGTCCTTGGTCAGGATAACGACGTTACCGCAGATACCGTAAAGAACGTAGGCAGCGGCAAGTATAAGGAAGCCTCTAAAAACTGAAAATAACACAAGACAGCCGTGAATCTATGTTTCACGGCTGTTTTTTTGTATTCCGAAAACCCCTGGCTCTGCCAGGGGTTCAAAGAAGCTTTAGCTATGAGTAGAAAAAGAAAACCTCCCATGTTATAATGGTAATGGTCTGCCAACCAAACTGAAAATAACAAAGGAGGTATCGTCATGAAACGAGACGATATAAATAGTTTAGCACATTCCAAGTGGAATTGCAAGTATCATATAGTGTTTGCACCGAAGTATAGACGAATGGTGATTTATAGTCAGATAAAAACTGATATAGGAAAGATACTAAGAAGGTTATGTGAACAAAAAGGAGTAGAAATAATAGAAGCA
>NZ_JHXF01000030.1 GCF_000621845.1 Ruminococcus flavefaciens MA2007
CCAGTTGTCATGCCAATGGCACAGCTGGGCAGCTAAGTGCGGAACGGATAAACGCTGAAGGCATCTAAGCGTGAAGCCGACCTTAAGATAAGATATCCCTTCGTAAGAGTAAGACCTCTCATAGACTATGAGTTTGATAGGCTCAAAGTGTAAGCGTGGTGACACGTTCAGCTTGCGAGTACTAATCGGTCGAGGGCTTTTCCTTTTTACTTCATTCAAGTTTGAGTTTCGCCTCGCATTACGCTTTATTCTCTTCAAAACTTCAATAAATAGTCGGTGCTTATGGCAATGAGGTCACACCCGTTCCCATTCCGAACACGGAAGTTAAGCTCATTCGCGTTGACGATACTTGGCTGGTGACGGCCTGGGAAACTAAATCAGTGCCGACTCTTTAAAGCCTATCTATTTAAGATAGGCTTTTTTTGTTATTTCGGGAGGAATATATATGAAAAAGCTTATAAAGACTCATTACGCTTATATTTTGATCTTTGCTTTTATTATTATATCGGGCTTTACTATGTTTATGTGCTGCGATGATTATATATGGTTCTATGCATTTTCAGATGACAGACTGTCATCATATGCTTCGCCCAATGGACGATATTTCACCAATTTTATTACAAGATTTTCGGTCCAGTGTCTGCCGCTTTATTCGGTATTTTATATAATATCATTTGGTTCGCTTGTTATACTGCTTGAAAAGCTTGTTAGGAAACAGAACATTCCTGTTCCCGTATCATTGCTTTCTGTATTTGTTCTGATACAGTTCATTCCTTCTAAGATCTACACTGAGGTTTTCAGGTGGATATCGGGTTTTAACAATTATTGTTTTGCGTTTATATTTACATTGATATATATACTTTTTTCTTTTAAGCTTATTTTTTTCGATTATAAGCCGAAGATTTACACTTCTTTTTTGTTTCTTGTCATTGGTTTTTTCGGTTGCCTTTGTGTAGAGCATCTTACTATATATAATATTATTTTTTGTATTTTTGCTGTAGCTGTGACTTATGTGAGAAAAAAGAAGCTTTTTCTCCATCATTTCTGTTTTTTGACAGGAGCAATCGCAGGTGCGGTATTAATGCTTTCACACAGTATATATCATACTGTAGCTGTTGAGACAGATGAACTCGGCACAAGAGGCTTTGAATTATCTATAGCTGATTCTTTTATGCAGATCCTGCGTTTTGTACTGCCGCATTTCTGCAAGGATTTCTGGATACTGCATATACTTGTTACTGTTGTATTCACTGTATTTTATTATAGAAATGAAAACTCTAAAAAATTCAAGTATGCAGGACTTTGTCTTACTTGCTGTTGGGTATTTGTTATCTACCTGATGTTTACCTCTGTTTTTCAGGACCTTGCAGTACTTAGCTCTGCAATGAAGATCAGAGCTATAGAGTTTGCATTTACATTTTTGTATATATGTGCTTTGATATATAATATTGTTGTTTATCTTAAGCCTGATGAGCGTTTACGTGCGTTGGTATATTTATTCAGTTCCGTTACGCTTACAATTCCTTTTGCAATTGTATCACCTGTAACTCCAAGATGCTTTTTTATTGAGTATCTATTTTGGATTTTATTTGCACTGGAAGTGTTATTTGCTTCTATGAAAAGAGTAAAATGCTCGGTTTGGAGTATTTACAAGAGAATACTGATATGTACGTCATGCGGTATTTTTGTTTTATTTGCAAATATGAATATCACAAATTGTCTTTATGACCATAAAAGGTTTGAATACTTGCAGGAGCAGATGTCATCAAAGTCAAGGGGAGTTGATCTTATGTTACTGCCATATCAGAAATATGCATATGATGACTTTAGTGAAAAAACTATTTTTTCGGGAGTTTTGAAAGATGATGTCAGTTATGGTGAGTACATTTTGAAGTATCATGGTATCTCATATGAAGACTTCATGAACAGAAATAGACGTATGATAGAGGCTATAGATTATAATGAAAGCAAAGCTTCAGAGTAAATGCTTTGTCTTTAGACCGAAGTTTATTTATATTTGGGCGGTGATCGTATGTTAAAGAGAATTGCAGGAAACAAGGCATTTTATCCTATATTATTGGTATTATATTTCTGAAAATAAGGAACTTGAAGCATGGGTAGTGGCAAATGGCAGATTGTTTTCCAATAAGATAACATATTGGCTTGTTCGTAGCTTTGCTTTCAGAACTATTTTTGTATGGATAAGTTTTGCTGCTTTTCTTATTTTACTTGGAAAGCTTTTTGATTTTAAGAATGTGCTGGGGCGTTATAAATACTATTTGGTACTTCTTTTTTTTGTTTTTATACCTCATAGCACCTATGCTGAGACCGTAAACTGGATATCGGGATATACAAATTATGTTTTTTCAATGCTGTGTATTTTTATTTATTTATCATTTGTTTTTAAATGCTTTTTTAAGGGCTATTCACCTAAGATATATTCCTCGTTTGCTTTTTTGATACTTGCCTTGATTGGCGGTTTATGTGTTGAACACGTAACGATTTATAATGTGTTTTTAGCTGTTGCTGTTTTATTTATTGCTTTTAAACTTAATAAAAAGTGCATCTTGCACGCCGTTTTTTTCCTTGTTGGCACTGTTGTTTCTTGTTTAATAATGTTTGGCAATAATAATTATAGTGAGATAAAAACAGAAGATTCAATTGGAATGAGAGCTTATGTGTTTAGTTATTCAGATATTATGCATAATGCATTTACCTATGTAGTAAAGCATTATACTAAGGATTTCTGGCTTATATCTATTATTCTCACCCTATCTTTTACTTTCTTTTATATTAAATCTGATTTTAATGAAAAAAAGCCAAAATATCTTAATGTTTGTATGGCGATATGCTGGCTGTATTCTGCCTATTCAATCTTTACAATGTGCATTTCTGATTTTAGGGCTATTACTCCTGCTATGAGAGTTGTTGCACTTGAAACCGCATTTTCTTTCATCTATGTTGTTGCAATAGCATATCTTATATATGTATTTTTTGATAAGAACAACAGGCTACGTTTATATTTGTATCTTATAAGTACATTTCTTTTGACCGCTCCTTTTGTTTTTATAAAACCGGCTACTCCACGCTGTTTTTTTGCAAATTATATGTTCTGGATACTTCTTTGTGGTGAGTTGCTGACAGCTGTAATAAAAAGCATTGATAAGAGATACACGAAAAAAATCGGCTGTTTTGTGTGTGCGTTTTCATTATGCTCTGTTTTTTGTGTTATGACAGCTTGTTTGACGAATAAGCATATAAATACTATTCGTTATGATTATATCAAGGAGCAGCTTCAGGATGATAAGAACAGATATATCAAATTGATCCTTCTTCCGTATACTGAATTTCATCATGATGACTTGAGCGATGGACTAATAAATTCTGATGATGAAAGTGATAAATTATCTTATTCAGGTTTTATTATGAAGTATTACGATATTGAGGTCGATAAAGATAAGGAATACAAGGAAATAAAAGTTCCACCTTACGACTATTACATTGAAAAAGCTTCAGAATAACAAAAAGAGCAGCTTATTCTGCTCTTTTTCGTTTTTATTACATCGCCGAAGCGACTACCATATAGACGTAGGTGGATAATGCTGCGAATGCGATAATTATAGAATAAACAGGCATTCTGAGCGCTTTTGTGGCTGTTTTGGAGCTGCTTTCCAGCTTTGTCACCGCGAATCCGAGGAACAGCGTTCCTGTAATAACCGTCGGCATAAGATAGCGGAAATTCATGCTGCAAACCATAGGGTAATTTTTTGAAAGCGTGTACAGATTTATCATCAGAACAAGGTGGAAGAACACCAGAAATCCCTTTTGTATCCTGTCCGCATCTGTTTTCTTGAAAAGGTAGAATATCATTGCGGCGAATGCGGCAGCTGCAATGGATACTCCCAGCCAGAACAGCACCTTGCAGACCGTATCCATGTATTCCATATCGGGGAAGTTGTTTCCGTTGATAAATTCGCCGAATATGGAGTTTTTCAGTATGGCTATCAGCGGATTATGCTCATTGAAGCCCTGGGGCTCTCCTGCTTCGTCACGCCACAGCCAGTTTTCATAGACGTTCTGAACTTGCTTTAATGAAAAATCGGTAATTCGCTCCCAGAATGTTATGCCTTTTATGGTCTGGTCCATTTCGGGGAGCTCCTGAACGTATGTAAGGGGTATCCCCCAGCGTATAAGCCCCCTTATAGGGAACCACATTCCCAATGGGAAGCATAGAGCTAAAAATGCGGCGAATTGTATGAACAGCTTTTTCCATGAGGTCTTGAAGGTTTTGAAAAATACAACGATGAAAACAAATGCGATAGGAAATGCTGCCAGAGCCGCCGACAGCTTGGTCATCATTCCAAGTCCGAGGCATAGCGCTATTTTGATTATATTTGCCATTGTAGGGGCTTTGTACCATTTCAGGGTACAGTATACGGCTCCTATTGTAAGAGCCCATGTGAGGGCGTCGTTGTTCATGAAAGCGGCAAGGTAAGTAAAGCAGGGGTGGAAAGCGGTTATTATAAGAGAGATATAAAGTGCTCTGCCGTCAAGCTTGAAGTATCTGAATATTTTATATGCTGTGATAATTATTGCCATGGAGTAAAACAGCGGCAGCGTTTGTGCCGATTCTACGGCATTTCCGATATCAACGCCCAGAACGCGGTTCAGAAAACCTATCCACACTGCGCACAGTGCATGGTGCAGCGGAGGGTGGCAGTACTGGAAAACCTGCCTGTAATCGCCGTCGTAAAGGTGATGATTGTAGCAGAGATAGGAGATATATCCAAGGTGTCCGGGAGTGACTTCTTTTGAGGGCTCGAACCAGCTCACATCATGCTGTCGCTCACTTATGGACGTTCCGAGGACGTAGCACAGCTTTACCATAAAGCCCATGCCCATGATGAGCAGCGCATTGAAGCGCCGCGTAAGCTTTTTCGTGTAAAAGGCAAAATAATAAGCTGTCAGCAGTATGCAGCCATAGGCGAATACAAACAGAAGTTTGTTTTTCTGATTTCGGAAATACAGAAAAACGGGAGCTCCCACTGCCGAAACTGCAAGGGTGAGTATGACAGGCAGGGGATTTTTCAGTTTATATCTGCTGCATATCCGCGGTACGATAAGACCTGCCGAAAAGCAGTAGAACAAGAACATTATCATGACAGCTGCTGATGATATATTGCTGCTTGCCGCGCAAAATGGCATAGTGCAGATGATACATATCAGAAATGCTGAAATATAAGGGTGTGCTGTGAGTATCCCGAAAAGTCCTGATAAAACGGAATTGTTTCCCGTGTTTTTCTTTTCGGAAATACGTGTGGGACTATTCATTTTGTTCTCCTTTTAATGATTGCTTTTTAATATATTTTATCATAAAAGGGACAAAATAGCAATAATTAAGGCGAAAGACAGCAAAAAAAGACGTATAAAACTTGTAGAGGCGCCGTTTCGGCGCCCGTGAAACTGTATGATAAAAAGGCTGCCGAACATCGACAGCCTTTTTGTTATTATTCGTTTGCGTCCATATCTGTGAAGTTGATATGTCCGAAGTTTGCCTGCACGTCCTTATTTATCATATCCTTGAGAACTGTGATGACCGATGAATTGACCTTGCCTGACTTTCTTGCAACAGCAGACTTAAAGCCGAAGTTGATCTTTCCAGCAGGGGTTGTCTGGGCGGCTGTAAGTCTCTTGTAAGCGTCGGCTGCGTCCTCGATGATGTCGTTCTGCTTTCTGTCTTTTTCATTGACCTGCATAGCGATAACGAATTCATCAGAGCCTGTACGGTAGATCTTGCAGTTCTTGAATACCTGATTGATAATGTCAACAGTTCTGACAAGCAGCCAGTCGCCGATATCGTTTCCGTAGCGTGAGTTGATATCGCTGAAGTTTGCGATATTGAACATTACGAAGTAGTACGGGTTCGACGGCGGAGAATTGACCTCTTCAAAGTCCATAGAGAAGGATATTCTGTTGTTCACATCGGTGAGAACGTCCTTGAACATGGCTGTATAGAGGGATTCCTTGGTCTTGTTGTTCTTGATGATAGTTGAAGCAAGCTTCTGGTTCGCCTTTTCCTGCTTATTGTTGAGGTAAGCGAAGATAAGGGTGAGGACTACGATGGCAATTGCAAATAATGCCATATACCAGCGCATTGTGTGTGAAAGTGCATATACCTCTTCCTTTGTATCATTCAGCATGAGTATCCAGTTATACTTTGACATATAAGAGTAGATAGAGATATACTTTGTACCCGTTTCTTTGTCCTTATACTGGAATGAACCTTCGGTATTGCCGCTTTTTTCGGAGCTGAGCTCACGACATATTTTGAGGATGTTTTTGTTTGTTGCGACTTTACCTACCTGATCGGGATCCTTGTTAAAGATATACTTGTTATCATTAACATTTATCATAGTATAGGAAGAATCATTGATACCCTTGATTTCCAGATTGTCAAGAGTCTGAACGAGCTGTTCGGTGAATATTCCGAGACCGACGAAGCCTATAGGCTCACCGTTGTCGTTATATACCGCCTGATACATGGACACGATCTGCTTACCTGAAGCAGGTGAAATGATGATTCCCGTGTTATAGACGCCGTTGCCTGCGCGGAGAAGAGCGTCCTGAAGCTCTTTCTGCTTGCTTTCGTCTTTTCTTGTCTGGATTCCGACAGTCTGGGGATTTGTATGGGCTATACAGTGTGTATCCCATGTACCTATCCAAAGACCTTCAACGTTTGCAAGTCCGATATCCGCTGAGTACTCCTCAGTGTACTTCTGAGCTGCTGCTACATATTTATCATTATCGGGTTCGAGCAGGATATTCTTTACAGCCTCTGCATTACTGAAGTAGCTGAGTGTTTTTTCTGCGTTCTCCACATAAGTCTGAATGATATGAGCGCGCTCATTGGTAATGGTCTGCATATGGTCGATAGAATCTTTTCGTGTTGTAGAGCTGATTGTCTTAGTAATTCCAAGTGAAAGAGCTATCATAATGATAAGCTGGATTATGAGGATCAACGCGACTGTTGATACTTTCTTTTGACCTTTCATTTCTTTTAATACCTCCCTGAATTACTTCCTGAAGAAGCCAAAGCGCTTCTTCGGTGACGGCAGACTGTCGAGAAATTCGTCTGTTTCGGGTTCTTCTGCGACCTTCAGCAGACTGCTGACTCTGTTCTTTAGGAGATCTCCTTTAGCATTGGCTGTATTGGTGTCCATAGATACCGAGGTGGACTCGATATGAGACTCCGAGAAAGGAGCTGCGGCTAAAGGGGGCGCTGCCGTGTTGCTGGCAGAGGGTTGAGCCATAGTTATCGGAGAAGCCTTTGCATGAGCGGTATACTGCGGCTGCGGAGCAGCGGGAGCATGACCGCCGTATCTTGCAGGCTCGGGCATATTTCCCATAGGAGCGGCAAACATACCGACCTCCGATATGCTTATCATTCTGTCAGGCATCATTATCATGCAGTTTGCGTTAGCAGGTGCAAGGGACATGATATAGCCGATACAGTTGTTGCATGGGAGCATAGGAGTCCTGCTTTGCGTATTTAAAAGCAGCATAGCCTCTATGATGTTTTCTCCTGCGGCAAGCATATTCTGTACTGCGTCGATCTCTGCGTGGATAGCGCTGTTCATATCCTGACGGCTTATGCCTGTGTATAATCTTCCTGAGGCGGATTGGATAGTGCAGACCGTGTCAGCAGGGGATATGAAAGCGCCTGATTCGAGTAATCGTATCGCTGTTGAATGAGCAGCGTTGAAGATAGCTTCTGAATTCATTTCTGTTTCACCTCTATTCATTGAAGCAGCTTGCTGCTGAGTTTTACGAGTAAATACCGTGCGAGAAACCCCATAATCCATATATCGGTTCTGTCGAAAGCTCCTGAAGCTGCAACCTTGTTATACTAAAATTATACACTTTTTGTATGTATATTTCAACTGAAAAAATATAGAAAAGGTGGATAATTGTTATACATATTATGTTTAAAAAATTGTGATTTCACCAAATGAGCAGTAAATATTGAAAGCAAAAGGCTAATTACAGGAGTTTAAGGCATATAATAAGAAAATATGAAAAATATACTATCAGTTCATATTCTACAAGGAAAAAGGATTAATGATTTTACATCGGGTATATTTTACGATTAACTATAGAAAAATAAAACACAAAATCTCATAAACGGGCAGTAATTTATTGTTAAATCAGCATTGTTACTGCCATATGGATAAAAAAACAGGGCTTTAGTGAAAAAAGCGCCGAAAAATCAGCTTCGGGACTGAATGATTATTCAGAGGAAAAGGCTTCTGATCCCGCAACAATTTACAAAAACATAATATTTGATATATTGACAAGAAAATATTTTTTTGCTAAAATAATAACATCATGATATAAGGAGGAAAACACATGAAATGCAGATACTGCAACTATGAAAACAAGGAAGGCGACAACTACTGCGAAAACTGCGGTGCGTCACTGGAGATAGCGTCGGGGGCAATGGACGATATTTCTGCGATACCCGTACCAACAGCAGATACGCAGACAGACGCCGCAGAGACTTCGGCAGCTCAGCCTGACAACAGTCAGCCAAACAATTACGGACAGCCAACAGGCTACAGCCAGTCAAACAATTACGGACAGTCCAACAACTATGGTCAGTCCAACAACTATGGTCAGTCCAACGGCTACGGACAGCCTAATGGCTACGGTCAGCCCAATGGCTACGGTCAGCCCAATGGCTACGGTCAGCCCAATGGCTACGGTCAGCCTAATGGCTACGGACAGCCCAATGGCTACGGTCAGCCCAACGGCTATGGTCAGCCCAATATGTATCAGGGACCTATCTACGGCTTTGACCACTACGGACAATTCAACGAGGGCGACGGAAGTCCTAAGTATGTAGGCTTCGGAGAGGCTATAAAGCTTTACTTCAAGAACTACGCCAACTTCAAGGGACGCTCCACAAGAAGCGAATTCTGGTGGGGATTCCTGTTCAACTTCATTATCGGTATCGTAATGGGAATAATCATGGTAGTCGTATTGTCAGCTTCTTTCATTCCTAAGATGAAATCGGGCAATATAGATATGTTCATGTCAGAGGAAAAATTGCTGAAAGAAATGTTTTTCCCGATGATTATTTTCTATATCATAAGTATGGCACTTTCAATACCGTACTGGTCGGCAGCTGTAAGAAGACTTCACGACGCAGGTCATTCTGGCTGGTGGTTTCTTATGCTGTTGGCAGGAAGTATCCCAAGCTATTTGAGACTTATTCCGGGTATCAGCCCTGAACTCTCAACAGGTCTTACCTGTATCTGCTCGCCGTTAGCACTTGGAGGTCTTATTGTAAACATCATATTCTGGTGTCAGCCAAGTGTGGTATATAACAAATGGGGGGCTCCTGCAAAGCCAACAATGATGAGATAAATCCAAAGGGATTCCGAATACTCGGAATCCCTTTTTGTATCCCGAAAACCCCTGGCTCTGCCAGGGGTTCAAAGAAGCTTTAGCTATGAGTAGAAAAAGAAAACCTCCCATGTTATAATAGTAATGGTCTGCCAACCAAACTGAAAATAACAAAGGAGGTATCGTCATGAAACGAGACGATATAAATAGTTTAGCACATTCCAAGTGGAATTGCAAGTATCATATAGTATTTGCACCGAAGTATAGACGGATGGTGATTTATAGTCAGATAAAAACTGATATAGGAAAGATACTAAGAAGGTTATGTGAACAAAAAGGAGTAGAAATAATAGAAGCAGAAGCATGTCCGGATCACATACATATGCTGCTTGCAATTCCGCCGAAGTACAGTGTATCGCAGATAATGGGCTACTTGAAAGGAAAAAGCTCATTGATGATATTTGAGCGACATGCAAATCTGAAGTATAAGTACGGTAACAG
>NZ_JHXF01000031.1 GCF_000621845.1 Ruminococcus flavefaciens MA2007
ATATTTGAGCGACATGCAAATCTGAAGTATAAGTACGGTAACAGACATTTCTGGTGTACAGGATATTATGTTGATACAGTAGGAAAGAATGCTAAGAAAATTGAAGAGTATATAAAGAACCAGCTGCAAGAAGATATTATGACAGACCAGTTAAGTTTGTTTGAAACAACAGACCCGTTCACTGGAGAAAAGTATAAGAAGAAGTAAAAACCCCTTAAGGGGGAGCTGAGAATGAAATGCAGTTGGCAGACCTTTCTCAGCCCACTTAAGGGGCAGTGTCCGTATCAAGCCCTTCTAGGGCTTCCTCAAACCACCCGTTTTACGGGTGGTTTTGATTATAAAATATTAATATTTATTGTACAAATGTTTGCATTCTCTAATACTGCAAGTATTGCAATGCATACAAAATACAATTAATATAATTGAGAAAAATTGTTGACTTTATGTCATTTTTGTGATATAATATGTATGGATAATGGTGTAATTTATATTCGTTATTGCTTGGCACGGCAGCTTTTGTTTTGCTTTTGCGGAGCAATATAGGGGGTGAATATATGTTTACGGCTTCTGACCTTAACCTTGGACTTTACAGCCCTGTAGGCGATATCACGGTCATGGCGCTCTGTATTATCATGGGTGTTTTTATAAAACAGGCCTATATCGGGAGCGAAAAGAAAAGATTCCGTATTATTATGCTGATTCTGGTATTTATTCTCATATCGGCTATGGCGAATGTCGGCGTACAGATGATGCTCAAGGCTGATACTGTCAGACCGCTGCCTATATATATTATGAGACTTACGCATCATGTGCTGATGATATCGGTAATTTACCTGTATATCCAGTATCTCCGCGAGCCGCTGTGGGTAACGCCAGGCACAAAGAAGCAGTATCAGATAATATCGCTTATCACTGTAATTATTGCGGTGACCACAGATATCATGGCTACTATCCTGAAGGTAGGCTTCTATGTCGGAAAAAACGGCGAATACCGCTCTACCTTTGATGTGTTTGAGATAGTGTATACGCTGCTGATGATAACGGTCGTATACATACTTATCAAATACAAATCAAGGCTTCTTGCCAGAGTTTTCTGGGGAGTAATGGGCTCTATCATAATTGCAAACGCATTGCTTTGCATACAGATGATAAATAGACAGGTTTCATATACTACGCTCAGTTTCTTCCTGCCTGTCGTGGGCATAATATTTATGTTTCACTCAAATCCCTTCAATATCGATACGGGAGCAGTTTCAAGCAGCTTCTTTACCAAGGAGATAGAGGGAAACATCGAAAAGGGCAACGAAATGCTCATAATGTGCTGTTCAATGACGGATTTTGAGCGTTCTCTCTCTATGTCGCCCGAGCTCAAATCGGAATTCTACAAGTTCTTCCGGCTCAATGTTAAAAAGGGCGTTCTTTACAGCTTCCCGAATGAAAGATATGTCCTTACTATCGTAAAGAAAAAGCAGATAGACTATGAAAAGCTTGTCGAAAAAATGCTCAGTGACTTCCTTGAAAGTCACTCAAAGTTCAAGATAGACTACAAGATAGTCATTATGGAGACCTCAAAGAGTATCCTTGATGTTGACGACTATTATCATCTCATTGAATACAGCGAGATGAAAATGCAGCAGAATACCATTTGCCGCGTAACTGATGAGGATATCAAGGAGTACTACGACAAGAACTATATCCTCAGTCAGCTTGTGGATATCGCTGCTAAAAAAGACCTCTCCGATCCGAGAGTCCTTGTGTACTGCCAGCCTGTATATAATATAAGCACGGGCAAGTACGATACCGCAGAGGCTCTTATGCGCCTTAAGCTGGAAAAGACGGGAATGGTCTTCCCAGACCAGTTCATTCCGTTGGCAGAGCAGTTCAACCTTATTCATAACCTCAGTATGATAATCCTCAACAAGACCTGCTATACGGTCAGGGGATTTATCGAGGAGGGCTACTACGTAAAGAGAGTTTCCGTTAACTTCTCGGCTATAGATATACGATATGATACCTTCTGCGACGAGGTAAAGAACATAATCGACCAGAACGGTCTCGAATACGACAAGATAGCCGTTGAGATAACAGAGAGCCGAAGCGAGGCGGACTTCAACCTTATGAAGCAGAGAGTTATCCAGCTTCAGGACTTAGGCATAAAGTTCTATCTTGACGACTTCGGAACAGGCTATTCAAACTTTGAGCGTATCATGGAGATACCATTCGATATCATCAAGTTTGACCGCTCGATGCTTATGGAGTCACACAGAAGCACATCATCGCAGTACATGGTCAAGACCTTCGCTAATATGTTCAACGATCTGCGGTACGCAGTACTCTTTGAGGGCGTCGAGAACGACAGCGACGAGGACCGCTGCATTATGATGAAGGCGCAGTATTTGCAGGGATATAAGTATTCAAAGCCTATCCCTATCGAAGAGCTGCGGAGATTCCTTTCACCTGCGGTAAATCAGTAACAAAAAGCCATAAAGGTTTATCCTTTATGGCTTTTTCAGTTATAAAAACAAGAGCTCCCGATATTCGGGAGCTCATATTGCTTCATGTCTTTTGTGCAGATGATTGCTCTGCTCAGTTCTCGGGCGGATTCAGGTGCATGGAGTCTCCGTCGGAAATGCCCCTTGGATTTGTGAGCACAAGGTCGTTCTCGTGGAGAGTGTCCGAGGTTACTTCAAGGTAATCATCGCCGTCAAAGCCTTTTTCTATCTTGCGCTTGGAGATTATGTAATCGCCCTTGCTGTTCTTGCTTGCAACGAAAACATAGTATCCGCCGCCGTCGCCGCTGATAACAGCGTCATATGGAACGCTGAGAACATTTTCACACTTGTCAAGAACTATATTCACAGTCGCTTTCTCGCCGATAACGAGCTGACTGTCGCTGTCGTCAATGCCGATCTCTACAGTGGAGCCCTCTTCAGCCTCCTGTGCGTCAGATGAAGCTTTCTTGTAGAGGCGCTTTACCTTGCCGCTTATGACCTTGTCGCCTGTTGAAGCTGTCTGTATCTTCGCAGACATATCTGCGCTTAACTTGATGGCATCGGACTCGCTGACCTTGCCTGTGATAAGGAACTGTGAAGCGTTTGATACAGTGAAGATATCAGCTGATGAGGGGACCTTGCCCGAAGCTGCATTTACCTGTGTCACAACGCCGTCCTTTGGGGATTTTACAACACAGCGGTCGATCTTGTCCTGAAGCTCCTTGAGCTGCTTTTCAAGATCTGCGTTTGGTGCCGCATTTTTCTCGGCGTCAAGAGCGTCCTGAGCCTTTTTAATCTCTGCGTCAGCCTTTTTTACAGCCTCATCGTAAGCTGTCTTTGCAGCAGGGATAGCGTTGTCGTAGTCAGCGAGCTTTGCGTGGAGCTCGTCCGCTTCGCGGTCTATATTGCCTGCTCTTTCAAGGATAGACTCCCAATTGGCTTTCTTAGCCTCGGCGTCGCTGCCTGTAGCAGCTACCATTTCGTCGTATGCGTGGTCAGCCTCGCCGATGAGGGCGTTGTACTCGTCGACCATATTGTTGTAGTCGGTATAAGCCTGATCGCGTTTTGACTTGGCATTGTCGATATTTTCCTGAGCCTTCTTGACATTGTCCTCTTTAGCCTTTTTTGCGTCGCTGAGCTTTTTCTCGTTGGCAGCGTGTGCTTTCTTTGAATCTTCCTGAGCCTTGGTTTTCAGTGCTTCGACCTGCTTTTTGAGCTCGGAGGAATCAAATTCACAGAGAACATCGCCCTTCTTGACCTTGTCGCCCACCTTTACGCTGAGCTTCTTGACCTTGAGGTCTGTTTCTCCTTTTACTGTGACCTTGTCACTGCCAGATACAGAGCCTGTCATGCTGACATTTTTCTCCAGATCACGGTATTTGATGTATCCGCAGCTGCTGGATTTTTCCGTGTCATTTGATTTTGACTTGCCGTTGGCGTGACCTGCAAAGAAGAACAAAGCTACGCCGATTATAGCGATTATCAGCAAAGCTAACAGGAGCTTTAGTAGTTTATTCGATCTTTCCATAAAAACATCTCCTTCAGAAATGACATTTTATCACATATATGATACCATATTTTTTTCATATCGTCAATGATTTTTTCCCTGATATAAGCAAAAAACAGAAAGTTTACAATTATGCTGAACACTGCTGCCTATAACGTGTTAATAATATATAAAAGAACGGGGGAAAGGGGGAGGTCCCATTGGTATTTTTGAAGCTTTTTTGCAGTTTGTGTTGATATTTCTCCTGATTTGTGTTATTATGTAGTCATCAGCAATGATAAAAACATGAAAAGAGGGTAAATATGGGGTGCTTAGGCAATATTCTATGGTTCATATTCGGCGGATGTGTCAGCGGACTGGGCTGGGTTCTGGCAGGACTGCTGTGGTGCATAACGATAATCGGCGCACCTATAGGTCATCAGTGCTTCAAGCTGGCTAAGCTGTCGTTCTTTCCATTCGGCAAGACAGTTGAATACGGCGGCGGACCTGTTTCGCTCATCGCCAATATATTATGGCTCATATTCAGCGGTATACCGCTGGCTGTAGGCTTTGCGGCGTGGGGAGTGGTTCTCTGCGCTACCATAATAGGTGCGCCATTCGGTATACAGATGTTCAAGCTGGCAAAGCTGGCTCTCATGCCCTTCGGAGCTAAGGTCAAGTGATATCACCCGAAAAAGGAGGAATACCATGAAAAAGGTACTTATATCGGCTGCTGCGGCGTTAATGGCTGTATTTGCGGTATCATGCAGCGCTGCGGAAAGCAGTCCTGCAAGTGAAACAGCAGCGCCTACAGCAGAAGCTGTGACATATGCGGAGAAAACTGCGGAAAATACTACTGTAACAACAGCTGACAGCTCTCAGCGAATTATTATAGCTATACCCGACAGCGTACTTGAATCCGATGGTATCATCGCTCCTATGGAAGCAGGGGAGCTGGTGGAAAAGCTCGCAAAGCTGAAAGCATATATGACGCTTGACGAAATAATAGCGCTTTTCGGAAAAGAACCGTTTATGGTAAAGGAATCAAATGAAAATATTTTCAAGTATTACAGCGGTGACGTCACCATAACTCTGTGGGGGACTCAGCTGTTTCAGGCGATAGTTGAGTGCAACGGCTCGGCTCTGCCTGTAGACTTGGGACTTGACCTTCCAAAGCAATGAAAAAGAACTACACGCGGATATTCTTCCGATATATATTCGAGTTCACGGCGGCAGGTTTTGTGGGCTGGCTGTACGAGGTGGCTACGGTATGGATAATGTACCGATATTTCGACAACCGCGGTATGCTCTATATGCCGATAATACCTATTTATTCCGTGGGAGCGTTCATACTCCTTGCCCTGCTGAGAAAAAAGCGGCACCCGCTGTTCATATTTCTGTTTGCAACGGTGGTGACGACAATATTCGAGCTTGGAGCTTCATATCTGCTGGAATTTATCTTCCATGAGCAGTTCTGGACATACGAGACATGGTATTTCTCCATACTTGACAGGTCGAGCCTTATATCCAGCGCTATATTCGGAGTCCTTGCAGTTGCCTATTTTTACGGGCTGCACCCGTTGTCGGGAAAGCTCAGCGAGAAGCTCCCCGAGCCCGTATGCCTCGGCACGGGAGCCTTTATGGCAGGAGCTATAGCCACGGATATAGTGATATCTTTCGGTGAGCACTTGAAAAAGTGATTAGTGAATAGTGATTAGTGCTTAGTGATTAGAAAAACAGCCGTATTCCTTGTGAATACGGCTGTTGCTTTTAACTACTTTCTACTTACTGCTAACTAATCACTACTCACTAACAACTAATCATTAAACCCCGCCGCCCTTGACAAAAGAGCGGTATAATGGTATAATCACCCTATGGGAAAGATGCTCCGCAATAGGCGGAGAAGAAGCGGAAAATGAAATGAGGTAGCTTATGAAAACTGCGGTAATGACCGACACAAACAGCGGTATAACGATGGAGGAGGGCGAAAAGCACGGCGTTTATGTGCTGCCCATGCCTGTTATCATAGACGGAAAGGACTTCATGGAGGAGCTCACCCTCAAGCACGAACAGCTCTACAAGGCGCTGAACGAGAACAAGGACATCGTGTCCTCTCAGCCCTCTCCCGGAGCTCTTACTGCTATGTGGGACAGGATACTTGCGGACGGCTACGACGAGCTGGTGTATATCCCTATGTCAAGCGGTCTGAGCGGCTCCTGCAATACCGCAAAGGCTCTTGCTGCGGACTATGACGGCAAGGTGGTAGTCATCGACAATCACCGTATCTCAATAACTCTGCTTGACGCGGTCTACGACGCGAAATACCTCGCCAACAACGGCAAGTCTGCCGAGGAGATAAAAAAATATCTCGAAGAGAACGCCTATCAGAACGATATATATATCACGCTCCACAGCCTTAAACGTATCACCAAGACGGGACGTATTACCGCCGCAGGGGCTGCTATCGCTACGGTCCTCAATCTGAAGCCCATTCTGAAGATACAGGGCGGCAAGCTGGACGCTTACGGAAGAGTCCGCGGAATGGCGGCTGCCGAGGCGAAAATGCTGGAAGCTGTCCATAAGGACCTTGAGAGCAAGTATGCAGGTATACCCAAGGAGCACCTGAGTATCGGCGCGGCAGGTACTATGGAGACTGCCGAGGAGATAAAGCGCTGGGTGGATATCGTGAAGAACGAGTTCAAGGGCTACAAGGTCACGTACAGACCTCTTTCATGCAGTATAGCCAGCCATGTAGGTACAGGCACACAGGGCGTAGCTGTGGGACTTACAGCGCGTACTCTTAAATTAGACAGCAGTAAGCAGAGCTAAGTGATCGGAAATCGGTAATTAGCAGGGCGGCATATGCCGCCCTTTTTTATTCTGTATCGGTCTCGGGATCGGGATCAGGATCGGGATCTGGATCGGGCTCCGGATCGGGGGCAGGTGTCGGATCATAGGACTCGCCTGTGGTCTGGTTCACCCATTTTCCGTCACTGCCGAAGCCGTAAAACTCACCTGTGCCTATTTCCCACGCAAGTGAAGCAGGCGAGAGCTTTCTGCCTTCGATACCGCTTTCGGTGGGCAGTTCGGTCTTGCTGTCTACGGCGAGCTCAGCGATAACAACGGATAATCCCTCATCGAAGCTTACAAATTTTTCTTTCAGAATAACGATCATGCTATTTCTCCTTTCAGTAATTGGTGTCAGTTTTAAAAGCGTTTCCATATATACCCCGTAAAGTCCTTTTTTTTAACGCGAACACGTTGAATTCTGCTGAACTTATACCAAAAGTTCATTATTTGAGGATTTGCTTTTTAATAGCCTCAGTCTATAAGTTGTTAGTAAAGTATAACTTAAAAAAGGCTATATTACGCCAAATATCAGGGCTCTGCGATGTTACATCAGTGCAACAAATCATCTGCCGTGTTGATTTGAGTGTTTTTACGTGGTATAATTGATAAAGCAGTAACAAAGTCAATAAATCATAATTTATATTTGTAGGGGCGCACAATGTGCGCCCGCAAACATACACATCAATTTTGACACGGGCGAACAATGTTCGCCCCTACAATACCAATTTTTCGGGACGCCAAAGGCGTTAAATTTTGATTTGCATCGAAAGGGAGTTAAAAATGCTCGAATTAAAGAATATTACGTTCAATGCCGAGGACGAAGGTCAGAGCATTGGCATAGTACGCGACGTCAGCCTCACTGTTGAGGACAACAAATTCGTCGTTATAACAGGTCCTAACGGCGGCGGTAAATCCACCCTCGCCAAAATAGTTGCAGGTATAATCAAGAACACATCAGGTCAGATATTCTTCGACGGCGAGGACATTACCGAGAAGTCCATAACCGAACGTGCCCGTATGGGTATTGGCTTCGCTTTCCAGCAGCCTGTACGCTTCAAGGGCATGACAGTCCTCGATATCCTCCGTATCGCCGCAGGCAGGACTCTCTCTGTTTCCGAAGCCTGCGATTACCTCTCCGAGGTAGGTCTCTGTGCAAAGGACTACATCGACCGTGAGATAAACGCTTCACTTTCGGGCGGCGAATTGAAGCGTATCGAGATAGCTACAGTTCTTGCCCGTGACGTAAAGCTGGCTCTCTTTGACGAGCCCGAGGCAGGTATCGACCTGTGGAGCTTCAACAACCTTATCCGCATTTTCGAGAATATGCGCAAGGACCGTCACGGCAGGTCCATTATCGTTATCTCTCATCAGGAGCGTATCCTCAATATCGCTGACGAGATAGTTGTCATCGCTGACGGCAAGATAGCCAAGCAGGGCAGCAGGGATATCATTCTCCCCGAGATAACAGGCACTGAAAACGCAACTAATATCTGTCACAAAATGGTGTAAGGAGGGATAATATGGCAGCTTTGGACGCAGTTCAGAAAAGACTTTTTCAGGAGGTCGCCGATCTCCATAATATCCCCGAGGGAGCTTACAATCTCCGTGCAAACGGCGAATCCGTGGGTAGAAATACTACTGCAAACATTGATATAACTTCAAAAACAGACGTAAGCGGAATTGATATCCGCATCAAGGACGGCACTAAGAACGAGAGCGTTCATATCCCTGTTGTGCTCAGTCAGAGCGGTCTCAAAGAGAACGTTTACAACGATTTCTATGTTGGTGAAAACTGCGATGTGCTCATCGTTGCAGGCTGCGGTATCGACAACTGCGGTTCTCAGGACTCCGAGCACGACGGTATCCACCGCTTCTATATCGGCAAAAACTCCCGTATCAAGTACGTCGAGAAGCACTACGGCTCAGGCGACGGCACGGGCAAGCGCATACTCAATCCTGTGACCGAGGTCTACATGGAGGAGGGCAGCACCATGGAAATGGAAATGGTGCAGATAAAGGGCGTTGACTCCACCGACAGAACCACTATCGCAGAGCTCAAGGGCGACGCAAAGCTCATCGTCCGCGAGAGACTTATGACTCACGGCAAGCAGTACGCAGGCAGTATCTACAAGGTGAGCCTGCTGGGGAACGGTTCAAGCGCAGACGTTGTATCGCGTTCAGTGGCAAGGGACGACTCCTATCAGAAGCTCGACCTCTGTATCAAGGGCGACGCGGCTTGCAGCGGTCATACAGAGTGCGACTCAATTATCATGGACAACGGACGTATTCTCGCTGTTCCTTCACTTGAAGCAAACAACATCGACGCAGCTCTTGTCCACGAGGCTGCTATCGGCAAGATCGCAGGCGAGCAGCTCATAAAGCTCATGACTTTAGGTCTTACCGAGGCTGAGGCTGAGGAGCAGATAATAAACGGCTTCCTCAAATAAGCCGTTAGCTGTTAACCTGTAGGGCACTTTCCGAGCGCCCGAATGAGCAAAAAGCAGAAATATAACGCAAAAAAGGCGAACCTTAACCATGATACTCATATAGAAGTTTTATAATTATTATTGAGAGAACCCCTTTTGAAAAAGGGGCTTCTCTCAAACTCTCTCCCTAAAACTTTAGTTTTGTTTTTTCACAGATAGGGCGCACCTGCATTTTTGCAGGTCTTTTTTTATTTAAGAAGCGCCCTATCTGCGAAAAAACCAGATAAAAGTCTTTGGAAAGGGGTATGGGGGAGAACCTTTCCTCAGAAAGGTTTCCCCCATAATTAACTGTAAGCTTCTATATAAGTGTTGCGGTTAAGGTTCGCCTTTAATTATGCATTGAAACGGGCGGATAATATCCGTCCATACGAT
>NZ_JHXF01000032.1 GCF_000621845.1 Ruminococcus flavefaciens MA2007
GACGGCTACGACTTCGATTCCGCGTGGGAGGACAGCAAGGTCAATCGCCGTGAGAAGCTTATAATGGATTGCCTTACTGATACTGACAGTGATGGTGATATTATCTGGACAGATAAGCAGATATTGTCAACTGAACTTAAACAGCTAGCAGGCTTCGGAAAAGGCGGAGAAAAGAACTTTCAGGGTATTACTACCGAGCTTATGATGAAAACATATCTTGTTACTGCTGACTTCCACAGACGCAGAAATAAGAAAGGTGCAGAGTACGGTATGCCTGTTTCGGTGCTGCTTCCACCTGAAGCTTTATGGGGATATGATGCAATTACTTCCGCATACAATGAATCTCCTTATGAGTCGTGGAAGCGTATCGTTTACAGGATCAAGCAGTTATATCCTGATGCTGATAAGGCTGAGATAATAAAGCTTATCGGAAAAGAACCCAAGTGAAAATAAGAAAGAGAAAAAATATGAGACTACTTATAGTACCTATGTGTCAGATGGATATGTTGTTGTATTTCTTCGTTCAGATAATAGCGCATCGCTTTCTATTCCAACACAGCCAAGGCTGTTATTGCCCCATATATATAATTCGCCGTCTTTTGTTAAAGCTCCGCTGAACAGCACACCGAGACTGACATACTGAACGTTGTCCATGATTTTTACGGGGGCGGCTTATAATTTACCTTTGCACAGGTCGGGACAATTAGTTCCGGCCTGTGCTTTTTACTATCGCTGGGATATATTGGTTGGCGATTACTTTGAATTGTTTCTTTTTATGCATGGTTTGTTATTTGTTTTATTTTTCGATGAAGTTTGCAATAAGCGTGGGATGAGTTTGTGGTATGACAAAATATCTGAGTTTATATTGAAAAACATTGTGGAATATGGTATAATATAGGTGATAAAACATAAAGAGTGTTATGCTATTTGTATTTATTTAAGAAAGCAATATGGAAGAATTCGATTTGTATAACGGAAAATTTACATATAAAGGAAGAGAGTTTTCTCATGTCTTTGACAGGGAAGAAATGCGACTAATTCTGTTTATGTTACGGATTACCGAAGCAGCGAAACACTGCAAAGGAGGTATAATATGGAATTATCCCATCTGAAGAAAATAGCATGGATCGTCAATATAGCCATTTTTTTAATGGTATTCGGACACATGATATTCTTCTGGTATATTGATGTCCCTTTTCTTGTAGCATTCAGTATTCCTGATGCCTGTGTCTATATTATCGGTTTTGTCCTGATACATTATGACAAGCTGAATATATATGTCTGGCTTGTATACTGCTGGATCACCCTATATACTTGTGTGACGACCATATGTATCGGCATCGGATACGGCTTTCACCTGTACTGTTTTTCAATAGTGCCTATTATTTTTGTAACTGAATACATAGCATACAAACAAAAACGACGGAGTATGAAGGCGCTTCCCGTAAGTCTTATCATTACTGCCTTTTATATCATTTATACGAGCTATGGATCCGGTCACGGTCCTGTCTTTGAACGCAGCGGCAAGCAAACAGCATTTTTCTGGAGCCTAAATGCACTGGTCGTTTTTAGCTTTCTGATTGCCTTTATCAGTTATCTTATCAGGCTTATTATACACTCGGAAGATGAACTGAAGCGGGCTGCCCAGATCGATCAGCTCACTAAACTATACAATCGTCATTATATGTTCGACAGGCTCACAGAGATAACCAATGCTGACAAGCAATGTATTCTTGCAATAGCGGATATAGATGACTTCAAGGGTGTCAATGATGTTCATGGGCATAATGCAGGCGACGAGGTCTTAAAATGTTTATCAGAACGGCTTGTCAGAGAATGTCCCAATTGTGACATATCACGCTGGGGCGGGGAGGAGTTCCTTATCATCTCCTATGCCCCCTATAACGAGACCATCGCAATGCTTGAGGAGCTGAGGAAAAATATTGAAGCATCCACCGTTAGATTTGCTGGAAAAGAGATCAGAGTGACGATCACTGTGGGGATAGTCTCCCGAAATCCGGGACAGGATACGAATGAATTGATTGAGAAAGCCGACAACAGATTGTATTATGGTAAAAACAATGGAAAAAACTGCATTGTCTGCGATCCCGAACCGTGAAGAACAGCAGTCACAGGTGCCCGATAGAGCAATCAGATAAATTTACGCTTTACAACAGTTGACGCTTTTTATATGTCCGGAGAAAAGGCGTCAGTTCCGAGCATTTTCAATAAGTTTATAAGCTGATACAAAAGGCTTCCGGTCACAACACCAAACGCTGTGAGGCCGAGAAATTGGTATTCCTTCCTCACTCCGACTTTGAAAGACTGAAAGTAAACTCATACCGGGAGCATGAGGCGATAACTGCTGCCGTGGACCTTATGTACGAGGACAAATATTCCTAATAAAGAAGAACGAAGTATTCTTGCTAAATACGAATCCGATACTGATATAGTCTGTATCACCTTGTTTTCCGAATTCTTTCATAAAGTCTGCGTTCCACAAGCTCCTCCTTTCGGAGGAGCTTACTTCTTATGTATTTACATTATACCGGTAATATGATATAATAGGCTACAAGAAACGAAAAGGGGCTTACAAAGTTCATTTTCCAGTACAGGGATGAGCTTCCCGGAGAACAGTGCAAAACCATTGACCTTCTGTTCTTGAAGCAGAGCTTAGTAAAAACAAAGGTGTCGGAGGTAAGCGCTTTGAGGAGATAATGAACGTTATAGAAAAATTTTTAGATATCGAATAGGAGTAATAGTATGAAAAAAATACTTTTAGCAGCCATGTTATTTATGGCAGTGTTTACAGCATGTAGTGATAATAATAGTTCGGAATATCCTGAAAAAGTACCAGTTCAAACAACAACGACTGTTACTTCTACAACTATCGCTACAGAAACAACTTCGACTGCAGCAACTACAAATGTTACTACTACAAAAGCATTTCATACTGAGCATTCCGTTACGTTTACACCGAATGATCTTGACAATATCCAATTAAAAGATGGATATAAGATAGAAGAAGGAAGTAAAGGCTTTTACCGTGAAATGCGTGACGAATACCTCTCACAGTTGTTGGAAAGCGGAAGCGAAATACCTGTATACGTCGGTGATATAGCCGTGGATCATCAGAATAACTGTATTTATGTTATTGGAAAATACGACTGGTGTACTACGGAAGAACCATACTGCGGAGATGTCGCTGTATTCCGAATAGACGAGGCTACTGGAGATATAACTCAGTGCTGCCGCCAAAATCTATCAAGTCTGGGACGTAAAAATGGTTTTGGGCTGTTTAATGTGCGTGGAAAGACCTTTATGGATACTACAAAGGGCTTATACCTTGTTGATGAAGAGAATAATGAGTTCGTAACTCTCGAACCGGACTTCAATCCACAGGTTTCCTCTCTCTATGTAAGCGATGAACGGGTAATTGTTCAGGTTCCTGTCATGAATGAAGAAAGCAATACATTTGACCTACGTACCACTGAATTCGATTTTGAATCAAATACCATGAAAGAAATCGAACTCAATGCTGACGATACAAAGAACATGAGATATTATAATGAATATGATATTGAAAACATAAACGTTGAATACGAATATGCGATCCCTGAAAACTACTACTCAAAAAAGAAGATAAAAGTAGAATGGTGACAAAAGCATTTAATACTGCGAATCTCTCGGGTTTCTCTATCACGGAACTACAACAAAGGCACTTGAAGCTATCGAAGAAAGCGGAGCTATAAAGAAAATGAAGCGCCACGCTGTACATATGCAGGCTGATATAGGCAAAGCATGGCAGTCAGCCGAGCGTTGGCATAAAACTCCCGTAGTACTGAAAATTGCTGCTTCGGAAATGGCACATGACGGCTACACGTTCGGAGTAACTGAGAATGAAGTCTGGTGTACAGAAGAAGTACCTGTGAAGTATATTTGTGAAAGAGGATACAGTAAATAATGTGTGTAAAGGGGAAATAAACAATGTGGGACGACCGCAGCTATGACACGCCAATAAACAGAAGATTTCCTGAGGCGAGCCATATTGATGTGCCTGAGGGAGTAACTGATATTGGGTATTTGGAATTATCAAATTATAAGGAACTGGAATCTGTTTCTCTGCCACAAAGTCTGAAAACCATTGGCTACTGTGCATTTCTTGGCTGTGAGAATTTAAAGAAAATACGTATTCCCGATGGTGTCACGACTATATATGAAGGTGCATTCCGCGATTGCAAGTCACTTCGTGCAATAGAACTTCCCGACAGCGTACAGGATATACGTCGTATGATATTTGCAGGGTGTACATCGCTGGAATCGGTCAAGCTTTCGTCAGCATTAACGAATATTGGTGAATATACATTTTCATACTGTAAATCACTTCATACAGTGGAACTTCCGTCTGCTTTGAAGGAAATAATACATAATGCATTTCAAGGCTGTTCATCGCTGACTGAGATCAGTATTCCCGAGAATGTTAAGGGAATATGGTTCGAGGCATTTTTGAACTGTTCTTACTTAAAAACATTGCGTATGCCAATCAGTCTGAGATCATTTGGAAGAGATGCAATGCAAGGCTGCGATGCACTTGAGAAAATTGAAATATACGGCGAATTATCAAAAGATAAATCTCTCCCTGAATGGCTTGCAACATTGGTATCTGATAAGTGCGGCAGCACCTGCGAGATCATTCTGGAAGGTAAACGAATAATACCTGAGGAATATGGTATCAATGATAAATAAGGATTAATATATGAGATACAATGAATACGGGAAAGAGAATTCACAAGCTGTTATTTTTCTTCACGGTGGTGGATTATCATGGTGGAACTATCGTGAAGAAGCAGAATTATTGAAAAATGACTTTCATGTGATACTGCCGATATTGGACGGCCATGCAGGCAGTGATGCACATTTTACTACGATTGAAAACAACGCAGCTGAGATAATTGCTTTTATAAAAGAAAATCTAAACGGTAAGGTCTTTATGATTGGAGGATTATCGCTCGGAGGGCAGATACTGCTGGAAATGCTTTCTCAGCAAGGCGATATATGTCAGTACGCACTTGTTGAAAGTGCAATGGTCATACCTTCAAAGCTGACAAACAAGCTTATGAAGTCGTCCATAAGCTGTTCCTATCCGCTTATAAAAAAGAAATGGTTCTCAAAAATGCAGTTCAGATCACTGCATATGAAGGAAGAACTGTTTGATGATTACTATCGTGATACCTGTGTGGTGACAAAAGAAGATATGATCGCTTTTTTACAGGCAAATACTTCTTATTCTCTGAAAAAAACGATCAAAGAATGTTCGGCTAATGTTCAGTTGTATTACGGGCAAAAGGAGATCAAAGGAATAAAACGCTCTGCTCAGATTATAGAAGGAACTATCCCACATTCCACAACACATGAGCTTTCGGGACTTTATCATGGTGAGTTTTCCATAAATCAGGCAGATGAATATGTAAAGATAATAAGGAAGTTGAATTCTGTACAATAAGGAGAAAAAAACATGCAGCTGAAATTACTGCCACAAAACTCTGAGGATAAACTAATAGCGGATACCATAAATGAAGAGGCTTTCCCCGAATGTGAAAGGAACTCTCTTGACGATATGTATGCTTCCGATACGGCTGATAGAATTGAAATTCTCGGCATATACGATGATAATGCTATCGTCGGATTTTTTTAGTACGCAAATATAAAAACATACGTTATCTTGCGTATTTTGCAGTCAGTCAGGATAAACGTTCAGCAGGAATAGGAAGTGGAGCTGTGAAGCTCCTTATGGAACGATATCCCGACGCGCAGATAGTAACAGAGTTTGAGACTCCTGATGACAGCTGTGATAATAATGCGTTCAGACTTCGCAGACGTGACTTTTATCTGAGAAACGGCTTCTATGAAACAGGCTGGTACAGTTTCTATGATGATACTGAATTCACAATAGCCTGCTCCGAATCTGTTTTTGATAAAGAGGGATTTGAACAGTTTACAGCATATCTCAGTTCAATAGTACCAGACCATATACCTAAACTGTACAGAAAATGAAGCGGCAGCCCATTGGGCTGCCGTGATTATTATGTTATTGGTTTATAGATACATGGTTGATCTCGGCAATAATATCATTTGCTTTTTTTATCTGTCTGAAGAACGTAATGTAGTAAACTGCTGCGCTTATTATAAATGGAATAGTGACTGAGAGGATCATTTGCCACATGGCGTTTGTATCTGTATCAGCAATAATGTCGGCAAGCTTTACGAATCCAACAGTTGTGCATATTACTATGGCATATTGAGCGATCAATACGGGTATAAGCGGAAAACGCTGAAGATAGAAGTGAAGTGCCAATACAGCAGTAATGATTATCGAAAAGCCAAGACAGGTAAATATGTTTTCTGTATAATGTCTGTCGGTAAATCCAATGACTTTTTCAAGGAGAAGTTTTCCGCATACTACCAGCGTAAAGCTGATACAAACTATTGATATGAAATTCTTTTTGTTTATTAGCTTCATTTTCTGTTTCTCTCCTTTATACGTTCAAGCTCAGTCATAAATTCTTTTTTGTATCCTCTGTTCATTACGAGCTTTTCACCATTTTTCAGAAATATGGTCGTTCTCATGTTTATATCACCTTGCAGATGATCTATCTTATATACGTTAACTACTGCTGATTTACTTATTCTGATAAGACCTGCATCCGAATAGTTATCAAGAACATTTCTCAGTGTTATTCTCATTTCGATACACATTTTATCTGTATATGCAAATGTTTTTCTGTCCACTGTATCAAAATACAGCACTTCTGTAACAGGTACGGAAACGTGTTTCTCATCATAAGTTCCTTCCACATTTGAAAGTGTGGTATCGAGACGGGAGATCACTTCTTTAGTCTCATCGTTTATCTCGTCATAATGCAGTTCGAGATAGTTTTCTGTAAGTCCTCTTTCTTTTGTCTTTATCAGTTTCATTCAAAAAAATTCCTTTATAATATAAACATTACGCAGAGCAGAGCATATGAAAGCTTTGCATTTCTGTTTGCGAGAAGATATACACTTCCGAGTGCGAGCCCGCAAATTGCTGTAAAAATACCTGCTGCCAATGAACCCTTTGACCACCAGTGACCAAGTCCCCATGTTAGCGCAGCGATAATACCGCCATAAGGAATATTCTCCTTGCCAAACCAAATTTCGCAGGCTTTCTGTCCGCAGACAATGATGAGCATAACAAGAAATACTTCAATAAAATAATATATGTACTGGAAAACGAAGAGGAGTGTACCTTTATGCTCAAGCTCTGTAAGAACTTTGCTGCCGTTCCAGTCTATCCATGTGGATATAAGACAAGCAGCAACGCCTATAGCTATGCAAGCCCACTGCCAAGGACGTATCTTCTTGTCAGTCTTTGAAAAAAGGTCGTAACCCTTTTTCTTTGTGCTGCGGAGTATATATATTGCAAATGCTCCCCATATGATGTATGTTAGTACCCAGTGTAATATACTTTGCCATGTATTGAATTCTTTAATGGTACAGTTATATATCTTCTGCTCGATACAGAATGCGAGGATACCTTCACAGCCTAATGCAAGAAAAGCTGCAAGTCCGTATGTGAGAATATCAAGTCCCTTGAGAAATCTGCCCTTTGTCTTTCTATTGATATCAGTTGATGTTAATGTGTTATTCATGATGAATACTTCCTTTCGTGTTGGTATGTCTGAATTATACCCGAAAGGAAGCCAGTGGTCAATAGATCTGTGCGTAACCTGCACTGAGAGATGCGTAAGCTGCACTCTTTGATTTTGTATCATAGCTGTATACCTGAAATAATTATATCATTTCTGAGCAGTATTGTAAATGCCTTTGATGTATGATATAATTAAGAAAAAAGCAGGAGCAGGTTATGATAGTAGAGAACGGTGAATGGATAATACACGGACTTTCATGGGACGATCCCTACAGGATACGCAGTCCGAAAGAGCTTGTGAATTGGATAAAAGAGGTTGGATTCCTGCCGCTATTCGGCAACGAAGTCAAAGGCTTCTCTGTTGAGGAGCACGTTTCACCTGATTACTGGTGGACTGGTGACAGGGAGCAGGATCCGTGGGAATGGCGTGAGATAATAGCGGCAGGACATGAAGTGGCTTATGGCAAATTTTTTGATAAGAAGGC